>CANQMO010000001.1 GCA_947624985.1 uncultured Oscillospiraceae bacterium
ATAACTATACCCCCTGTCGTAGTCATTTTCCTACAACAGGGGGCTTCTTGTCTACTGTCCACTTTTTATGGGCCGCTGCAAAAGCCGGGGGAGGTCTCAGCATATTCTTTGCATTCTTTTTCTACTGTTTTCTGGTCCAAGCCTGTCGTAGCTTCCATTACTGATCTTCACTTGACCGTCCATACCGTCTCGTCGCCACAGATGTTGCGGATCTTCAGGCGCTGGGGGCATTTCTCGCTGCGGATACCGCCGTCCCAGAAGTCCTGCGTCTTGGCGCCGTTGGAGATGGCATATCCGTTTTTGTCGATCTTGATCTCGCTGTCGGAATGCCACTCGCCGTCAGCCGCCGTGCAGTCCAGACTCAGAAATTCGATCAGCTCCAGCCCCTCCCCGCTGATCTCAATGGGATTGAACGGGCGTTTGGCCGTGGCATTCATGCGGGATTTGTTGTTGAAATCGTCGATCTTCTGCATGACCCGCTCACTGATGAACTTGTCGATCACCACCTGATAGCCGCTGAACGGATCGGCATGCACTTCCTCCGTGTGAAACTCTGCATAGTCGCCGATGACAACATCGTCCAAAATGGTTTTCAAGTCCCGCAGCTCGATCTCAACAGCGGTGCTGTCATCCTCTTTGATGAATGCCTCGATCTCCTCTTTGCTGGTGATGTCGATGTAATAGATGATGACCTTTTTCACGCCGGCGTCCAAGTCGGGGATGGCCTGATGGATGATGCGGTTCATCATCACCTTATCCAGCAGCTTGGAAGAACTGTCCATCAGATTCGGCACATAGACGGGGATCGTGCCCAGCCTGCTGTCGGAGATAGCGCCTTCCCAGAAAGAATCCAGAGAGTCCTCATTTTTCAGGCCGGGGATCAGAGCCTTGATCTTGTCCATCGTCTGGACGGGATTGCGGTAAAGCTGTACGCCGTCCTTGATCTCCAGCACGTCAAATTCCGCGCCGCCCGCGATCAGCCGGTCGCGGGTCGTCTGGATGGAGTTTAGGCCGATATCACAATGGATGAACCGGCGTCCAAGCTTGGCAGCCACCGCCGCCGTCACGCCGCTGCCGCCAAAGAAGTCGGCAACGATCATACCTTCATCCGATGACGCCTTTATAATACGCTCAAGTAATTTGGGCGGTTTGCTTGTAGCATAACCAAGCTCCTTATTTAATGTTGCGTCGATTCCAATATTCCATACATCATACTCTCCGATCCCGTTTTTTTGATAGGTTTTTATCGTCTCGCCTCGGGGGTTCTTATTCCAGTAAAAACGGCGTCCGTCCTCATCAACTTCTTTGAATCGTTTTAGCTGTTCTTCGGAATAAGGGATCGATACAGCGTCAAAATTAAAAACATAGTTTCCTTTGTTCTTACTGTACCAGTATATGCTGTCGTGTTTTCTGTTAAAGCACTGCGATGGGTCACTGCCGCTTGGATACCACCATATTATCTCGTTGATCATATTTGTCTCATTAAAAATTTCATCCATCAGGATTTTTACATAGTGACCAATATGCCAGTCCAGATGGACATAGATGGAGGCCGTCTCGCTCATAACGCTTTTTATGGCCATGAGATTCTCATACATCCAGTTCAGGTACTTTTCCTTGTCCCAGACGTCGCCATACATCTTTTCCTCAAAGGCCTTCAGTTCGTCGATGTCCAGCTCTTGTTCTGCCTGTGCAATTGCCTCGGCCACTTTGGGATTACGGCGAACATAGACCTTTTTGGCGTAATCCGCGCCGCTGGCAAAGGGCGGGTCGATGTAGACCAGATCGACCTGAATGCCCTGTTCTTTCAGATACGCGCAGGCGGAGACGCACTCGCCCCGGATGACCATGTTGCCATTCGGGTTATCGCCCACCTGCTCCTGCTTTTCCATCTCATATAAGGGCATGCCCCGCCGGAGCGTCGATGCAACATCGTCGGCGCCCTTGTACTTTAGCACCCGGTTGAAGTTTGCCAGAACAGCTTGTCCCTCCACCGGCTCGGGAATAAAGGGAATATACTTAATTGGCATAATCAGACCCCCACTGGCTTGTTGTCTTTAATCTTTTTGAGCAGCTTCTTACTTTCGGTGTCAGCTATATTCAACTCTTGTTTCATGTGGGCAACCATTACTGCTAACAATGCTTTAACAGTTTCATTCCCCTCCATTTCAGTATGTTTGTTTTTTATGACATAGTTAACTATGTCAGTATATGAAGATTTAACTTCTGGGCTGGCATATAAATGGGCAAGCGTCATACCTTCGCATACTTCGTTATAATATTTCTCTGGATCAATCAAGTTATTTATCAATAGCGCGTTGCAAAGATTAACCAGCTTTATATAGGTTTCTCTTTTGTTGTCTTGTTTCTTCTCTCTGCTCTTAAGGCCATCTGAAAACAATGTGCCAAGCATACCGCCAAGAGCTGCCAACGCCGCGCCTAAAACAAGTGCCCAAAACTCGCTCATACTATGTTCTCCCTAAAAAACTCTTTTATCTTCTCATGGGTCAGCGCCAGCCTGTCCGCGCGCTCTATACTGTCCTCCAAGTACAGATAATCAAACCTTTCATAGCCGAATTTCTCATTGTTCTGCCGGATAAACTCGGAGTCCATGAACGCCCGTTTGTCCTTGAATGTGGGGTCATTGGCGTAGATCTTGCCCTTGGTCTCCACGATCAGCGCCTTGTGTATCTTTCCATCTTTCCGACGGATAATTAGAAAGTCCGGCGTGTACATGCCGATATACCGCCACTTGCCGCCGGCAGTCCTATAGCACTTGATCTTGAAGTCGGTCATGCTCCTGTCGCCATTGTAATAGATCTCCAGATCAAGCGAGATCAGGTCGTCAAAATTCAAAACCGTGCGCAGGAATTCCTGCTCAAAGGCACTGTCGGTGTGATAGGGCAGGTAGTGGAAAGACCGATCTTGCGGATAGGGAAGACATACTTTCTTCCGCAGCATTTCCAGAATATCCGTTTGCCCCGTTTCCTCGGCCAAGGCCATCATTTCCTGCGTTTTCTTGTCTGCGGCGAGCTTCCCCTTATCCGCCTTAACGATCTTCTCCACTTCTTCCTGTGGGGGATAATAGTCATCCGCTCTGTCCGTAGAGAATACAGGCGTAAAATTTGCTATATTCAGCAGCGACGCCTCTTCCGGGATAAGCTCTTCCTCTGTGGTGAAATCACGCCGCGCACAGAACGCCTTGCGGATGTTCGCCTCCACCAGCGGCAGATCGTATTTGGAACTGAAATAGCGGCCACCGTCGCTCTCATAAGTGACGATGTTGAACACCTGCTCCAAAAGCGCCCGGTGGGTGTTCAATTCTTCCATGGTCAGGGTGCCAAAGCTACCTTTGGCAATACGGTACAGCCACACGGAAAACAACGCCCGTTCCGCGCCCCGCTCCGCGTCGTCAAAGGTGATGGTCATCCGCTCTTTTGCCAGGTCTCCCAGGTCGCTGGCCGTGCGGGTGATGTTTGCCCGAAGCGCCGCGTCATCTGCGGCATGGGGAATGTATTTTGCCGGGACTGGTGTCTCTTTTATCTCTGTCTCATAGCTGACACGAAGCTGATAAAACTCTACCTTGGGCAGCCGCAGATGGGCTGTCCGGTCATACCTTTTCAGTTCTACCGCGCCCTTGCCACCGGAGGTGAATTCTTTCAGGGAGATATGCTGCTGCTTTTGCAGTTGGGCGATCAGCTTCCCGCCGTTATCGTCGTTGAGGTAAATGAGCGCGGTCTCCGGCCTGGTCTTGTCCACTTGCCGCAGACAGCGGCAGGATGTCTGCAGGACCATATTCGTGGGGCAGTCCCCCTCTTGGGAGAGGATAATGCCCGTCAGACTGCGGCAGTCCCAGCCCTCTTTGCCGATCTGCACCAGAAGGACGATACGGATGGGCGAAATGGACTTGTCCAGCGTGTCGAACAACATCTGACTGTCCGCCGGCGCCTTATACTTCTTCGCCGCAGGGTCCTTGCTGCTGGATTCCCGATAGAACCGCAGGATACAGGAGTGCGAGAGGCCGTATTCGATGACAATGTCACGCACGAGCGGATAGACTAACTCCTCCAGCTTGGCAATGCTGCCGCAATAGATTCCCAGCTTGGCCGTGGTGCCATCCGAATAGACAGTGTCTTTATATGTATCCAGGAATTCCCGGACCCCGCTGTCGATGATACGGGTGCTGTCCGCCACGTCCGATATCTTCACAACGGGACGTTTTAAGAAGTTGCCCACGCCGTTCACAAGAGGATAATAATACACCGTATTCGTGATCTCCGCCGTGGCTACGGATAGCCCATTCGTCACGGCGGTCTTTTCGGCTTTCTCCAGATAGGGCGTGCCGGAAAAGCCGATAACGGAATTGATCGCGCCGCTCTCCGTCCAGCGGGTGACGACAGCGCGGAGTTTGCGCTCCTGGGTCTTGTCCGCGTTGCTCACGGCGTGATGGACTTCATCGATGAAGATGGAAAGGGATGGCAGCTTGCCGATCATGTTGCGAAGCTCATTGGCCTGACGGTCACGCTCGTCGTCGCTGTCCTCAAACCAGCTGATCTGCCCGTCCTTTTCCTCTACGCGGTCAAGAATGACCTTTTCCGCATTGGTGATGGCCACCAGACCAAACAGGTCGGAGAACGGCTGATGTGCCGCGATCTTCTGGACGTTCGGGTTTTTCGTCTTATTGGACCTGCTGGCCGTCTTGCCCTGATCCAGTACCTCAAAAGAGATACAGCGCCTGATGTTGGATGCGGCAGGCTCGGGAATGACCCACGAAGGGTCGAAGTTCTGGATCGTCTTCAGGCTGGGGACCACGGAGGATTTCAGGCCGGAGGGCGCGAAGATGATGAAGTTATGGGCAAAGGCACGGTTGTTCGGCTCATTGGAGGCAAAGTACAGGTCAAGATAGATGAACGCCGCCATCAGATAGGTCTTGCCCGCGCCCATGGGGAGACTGAACAGATAATCCGTATAGGAAACCCCATAGAAGACGTCCCGAAAAACTCTGCGGTGATCAATGCTTTGCGGGTCATTTCTGATCTGCTCCTCCAGCCTGGCGGAGACCTGTTCTCCCTCGTCGTTTTTTAGCTGAGCATACTCCAGCAGCGCCACGGCAGCCGGAGCACGGGACAGATATTCCTTTGCCCCGGCTGTAAGCGCCAGCGCATTCAAGTCAAGGGTGTTGAACGCCCCGGCGGTGAACAGGTCGGACAGGGGCGCACTCTGGCAGGCGATCTTCAGGTAGAGATAGGTCTTGATGGCGTCGATCTGTGCGTCGCGCATTTGGCCGCGTTTTTCCATATAAGCGATCAGCGGCAGTATCGTGCAGTCGGAGGATGCATACCACTGATCCCGTTTTTTCTCGATCATCCTGTAGAACATATCGGCCTCCACTATGCGCCGGTCGCACATTTACCCAATTTTATTTAATTATACCACAAGATGATGTGTCTATCAAATGATTTCACGTTCTTCCCTATCATATGCTCTTTCTATATAACAAGAAAGCCGATGTGCGAACATCGGCTTTCTTGCTTATTATCCCTGCTGTACTTTCCGGGCGCAAAAGTGGTATAGATCATCTAACGCCATGCCGAAAGCCAGCAGTTTCAATTGTCCCGAACTATCTCTTAGTACATCCCGCCCATGTCGGGGTTGGGGGCCGCGGGCGCGGGGGGCTCCTTGATGTCGGTCACCAGGCTCTCGGTGGTCAGCACCATGCTGGCCACGGAAGCGGCGTTCTCCAGAGCGCTGCGGCAGACCTTGGTGGGGTCAACGATACCCGCGGCGATCATGTCGCAGAATACCTCTTTGGCGGCGTCGAAGCCGTAGGTGGGCACGTCGCTGGACTCGATCTTGTCCAGAATGACCGCGCCCTGTAGTCCGGCATTGGCCGCGATCTGCATCACAGGCGCCTCCAGAGCCCGGGCAACGGCCCTGGCGCCGGTCTTCTCGTCGCCCTCCAGGCCGTCCGCCACGGCGGAAGCAGCCTTGGAGCCCAGCACATACGCCGTGCCGCCGCCGGCCACGATACCCTCTTCCACGGCCGCGCGGGTGGCGTTCAGCGCGTCCTCGATACGCAGCTTCTTCTCCTTCATCTCGGTCTCGGTAGCGGCGCCCACTTTGATGACCGCCACGCCGCCGGAGAGCTTGGCAAGACGCTCGTTGAGCTTCTCCTTGTCATACTCGCTGTCGGTGACCTCGATCTGGTTCTTGATCTGATGGATACGGTCGGCGATCTCCTTGGCGTCGCCGCCGCCGTCCACGATGATGGTGTTCTCCTTGGAGACCTTCACCTGTCGGGCGTGGCCGAGCTGAGCCACCGTGGTGTCCTTCAGCTCCATGCCCAGGTCGCTGCTGATGACCTGGCCGCCGGTCAGGATGGCGATATCCTGAAGCATTTCCTTGCGCCGGTCACCGAAGCCGGGGGCCTTCACGCACACGCAAGTGAAGGTGCCGCGCAGCTTGTTGAGGATGATGGTGGCCAGGGCCTCGCCCTCCACGTCCTCGGCGATGATAAGCAGCTTCTTGCCGGCCTGCACCACCTGCTCCAAGCAGGGCAGGATGTCCTGGATATTGGATATCTTCTTATCGGTGATGAAGATACAGGGGTCGTCCAGCACGGCCTCCATCTTCTCGGTGTCGGTGGCCATGTAGGGGGTGATATAACCCCGGTCGAACTGCATGCCCTCCACCACCTCAGAATAGGTCTCGGCGGTCTTGGACTCCTCCACGGTGATGACGCCGTTCTGGCTGACCTTCTCCATGGCCTCGGCGATCAGCTTGCCGATGGTCTCGTCCCCGGAGGACACGGCGCCCACGCGGGTGATGTCGCCGGTGCCGGACACGGGCTGGGAGTTAGCCTTGATGGCGGCCACGGCGGCCTCGGCGGCCTGGGCGATGCCCTTCTTCATGACCATGGGGTTGGCCCCGGCGGCCAGGTTCTTCAGGCCCTCGCGGATGATGGCTTGGGCCAGGATAGTGGCGGAGGTGGTGCCGTCGCCGGCCACGTCGTTGGTCTTGGTGGAGACCTCCTTGATCATCTGGGCGCCCATGTTCTCAAAGGGGTCGTCCAGCTCGATCTCCTTGGCGATGGTCACGCCGTCATTGGTGATGAGCGGCGTGCCGTACTTCTTGTCCAGGACCACATTGCGGCCCTTGGGGCCCACGGTGATCTTGACGGTGTCCGCCAGCTTGTCAACGCCCCGCTGCAAAGCGGCGCGGGCCTCTTCTCCATAAATGATCTGCTTTGCCATAGCTCAAAATCCCTCCTGAATTACTGCACGATGGCCAAAATGTCGTTCTGGCGCACGATGGTGTATTCTTCCTCGTCCACCTTCACGGTGGTGCCGCTGTACTTGCCGGTGATGACCCGGTCGCCGGCCTTGACTTCCATCTTGACCTCGTTGCCGTCCACCATGCCGCCGGGACCCACGGCCACGACTTCAAATACCTCCGGCTTCTCCTGGGCGGACGCGGCCAGATAAATGCCGCTCTTTGTCTTTTCCTCCGCCTCCAGGCGCTTGACGACCACCTTGTCGGCCAACGGTTTCAGTGTCATTGTAAATTGCCTCCTTGCAATGTAAATACTTTTTCATGGGATTAGCACTCAGTACCATCGAGTGCTAACACCGTTATAATAACCCAGTTGTGGTCTTTCTTCAACTGGCATTGTGCACAAATTTCGTCTGCGATATTTGTCGCCTATACGCACCGCCCGGCGCACTCACCGGTTGTTACTCTTGAACACGTCCGCCACCTCGCTGATGGTCATGAAAGCCAGCGGGTCGATCTGGTGGACGATGGTCCGCATTCGGGATATCTGGAACCGGTTCACCACGAAGTAGATCACCGTTTTTTCCGCGTTGGAGTATCCGCCCACGGCGGCGATCTTGGTGGTGCCGCACTGGAACGCCCCGATCAGCGCGTCGCTGATCTCGTTGGGCTTATCCGTCACGATGACCACCTCCTTGGAGCGGTCGAAGCCCTCCACCACAAAATCCACGGTCTTGAGCCCCGCCGCATATGTCACGATGGAATACAGAGGCAGTATCCAGCTGTGGATGACGCAGCCGCACACGATGTACAGCAACACGTTATAGATCATCACGAACGTGCCCACCGTGATGTTCAGGCTCTTTGCGAATATCACGGCCATGACGTCCACCCCGTCGATGGCCCCGCCATACCGGATGGTGAGCCCGCTGCCTACGCCCGATATGACGCCGCCGAACAGAGCGCACAGCAGCAGGTCCTCCCCCGCCAGGGGCGACGCCATGCTCACGTCGATGGGCAGCACATCGGTGATGAGCCAGGAGGCCCCGGCGTACACCGCCACCGCGAAGATGGAGTACACGGTAAAGGCAGCCCCCTGCTTTTTTGCCCCGAACAGGAACAGCGGTATGTTCAGCAGAAGCAGGAACAGGGAAAGGCTAAACTGCTCCGGGGTGATCTGGGAGAGCAGGATGGACGTGCCGGATATGCCGCTGTCGTACAGCTTCACCGGCGCCAGAAACACCGTCACGCCGAAGGCGTTCACGCACCCGGCCAGAAACAGCAGCGGGAAATTCCTCCACCGCAGCGTCCGCAGCAGCCGTACCAGTTTGTTCCCGCGCTCTTGGCTCGTCTTCATCCGCATCGTCTCTCCTATCTCAGTAGTACATATTCAGATAGCACTGTATCATCCCGTTGTAGAGCTTGCGGCGCTTGGCGGCGGGACGGCCATAGAGCCGCTCAAAGTCCGGCTCGGAGGAGATGACATACTGCTTCCACCCGGCCAGCTTCCCCAGCGTCCGGCCCATGTCCCGGTAGAGCTCCTGGGCCTGCTGCCGTTCCAGCATCCGCTCCCCGTAGGGGGGATTGCACACGATCACGCCCCGCTCCCAGGGGGCCGGGGCAGTCCGGGCGTCTGCCACAGAAAATGTTATGTCAACCTCCACGCCGGCCCGCCGGGCGTTTTCCCGGGCCAGGGCGACCGCTTTGGGGTCGATGTCGGAGGCGAAGATATGGTAGGGTCCGGGGTACTCCAGGCTCCGGGCCTCTTCCGCCGCGTCGGTCCAGGCTGCTTTCGGGATGAAGCCCCAGCTTTGGGCCGCGAAGGTCCTGTTCAGCCCGGGGGCCCGGTTCCGGGCGATCAACGCCGCCTCGATGGGGATGGTGCCGCTGCCGCAGAAGGGGTCCCACAGGGCGTCCCGGCCCCGGTAGCGGGCAAAGCCCACCAGCGCCGCCGCCAGGGTCTCCCGCAGAGGCGCGGACACATGGCCGGGCCGGTAGCCCCGCTTGAACAGCGGCGTTCCGGTGGTGTCCAGATATATCTCCGCCCGGTCCTTCACGATGGCGAACTGTATCTGGTAAAGCGCCCCCGTCTCCGGCAGCCACTGGGTACGGTATGCGCCGCCCAGCGCCACCGCCGCAGCTTTTTTGATGATACGCTGGCAGTCGGGCACCGACCGCAGGGCCGAATCCAGGGCGTAGCCCTTCACGGGAAACTGCCCGTCGGCGGGGATGAAGTCCGCCAGGGGCAGGGCCTTGACTCCCTCGAAGAGGGCGTCGAAGGTAGGGGCGGGAAAGGCACCCAGCCGCAGCAGCACCCGCTCGCCGGTCCGAAGCCGGATGTTGGCCCGGGCGCAGCTGAGCCCGTCCCCGGTGAATCGCACCCGGCCATTCTCCGCCCGGACATCGTCCAGTCCCATGCGCCGCAGCTCGTCGGCGGCGGGACCCTCCAGTCCGAACAGGCACGGCACGGCAAAGTCGAACGTCTTTTCCATCTCTATGCCCCCAGGGTGAGCTTCGTCACGGCCGGGTCGTCGGCCAGATATTCGCTCTCCCGCTCGTGGCAGGTGAACAGCAGCACCTGCCGCTTTTCCGCCACGGTCTTTAAAAGGTCCAGCGCCCGCTCCATCCGCTGCCGGTCGAAGGCCGCCAGCGCGTCGTCCAGCACGATGGGGCACGCCTGCTCCTCCGGGAGCACCAGCGAGCACACTGCCAGACGCAGCGCCAGGTAAAGCTGGTCCCGGGCCCCCTGGGACAGGTAATCCGTCTCCCAGCCCACCGCGTCGCCGGTCAGCCGCGCCTTGGCGGACAGATCCCGGGCCAAGGTTATCTCGTCATAACGACCGTCCGTGAGCTTCCCGAACAGGGCGGCGGCCTCTCTGGCCAGCACCGGGGAGAACTTCTCCCGCAGGGCCAGATCCGCCTGTTCCATGGTCTGAGCGGCCAGCTCCAGCGCCTGGGCCTGCGCGGCCAGTATCTCCCGCCGGGCGGCGCCCGTCTCCAGCGCCGAGCGCAGCACCACCGGGTCCCCCATGGCCCGGACCTGACCCTCCGCCGCGGCCCGCCGTTCCCGGAGGCGTTCGATGTGCTCCCGGCCCTCCGCCACGGCCCGGGAGGCCCGGGCGGCCTCGCTGTCGCCGCTGACAAAGTCCAGCCCGTTCAGCGCCGGTTCTTCCGCCGCCTTCTGCCGCTGCCGCGCGTCCTCCAGCGCACTGGCGGCGGCGCTCACAGCGGCCGCCGCGCCCTTCGCCTGCCGGCACAGGGCCTCATAGTCCGCCAGACGGGCCGCGATATCCTCCGGCTCTCGGGCGCCGTACGGCTCCAATATCTCCATCCGCCGGTCCAGCAGGGCGTCCCGCTTCTCGTCCTGGTGTCTGGACCAGAAATACAGGCCCCCCGCGCCGGAAAAGCAGGCCGCCGCCCCCACCGCCAGCGCCGGCGCCAGCCGGGTGAAGGGCGCCGCGATCAGAAGCAGCAGACCGATGGCCGCCGGGATGAGTACGGGCCACCGGGGCATGGTCCTGTCCGCCTGCGCGGTCAGAGCCGCGGCGGCGTCCATGTCCTCCGCGGCCATCTTTCCGGCCCGGTCCGGGCCCATGACCCCAAAGGGCGTGGCTCTCAGCGCCTCCATGGCCCGGTCCCGGTCCTGTTCCGCCCGGTGCAGGTCCTCGGTCCTTGCCTCGGTCTCCGCCTTGGCGGCGTGAAAGTCCGCCAGAGCCTTTTTCCGGGCCTCCGCCCGGGCCTGCTCCATGCGCCGGACCAGTTCCTCCTGTCTGGTCTGGGCGGCGGAGAGCTCCGCGTCCGCGGCGTCCACATTCCGGGCCGCCGCCTCGATGGCCTCCAGCTCCCCGCGGAGCCGGCGCATTTGCTCGTCCAGTTCCGGGATGGCGCCCTTCCGCCCGGTGCGCCGGCGCTGCCAGGCCCGCAGGCGGGCGTCCGCCTGCGTATAGGACTGCTCCTCGTCCCCCGCCGACACGATGGACGCGAACCGTTTTTCCAGTTCCGGGTCGGAGTCGATCCCCAAAGCGGACTGGCGGATGAACGCGCTGCGCTCGAACACCTCCCGGGGTGCGCCGGTCAGCGCCCGGCCTACATCGTCCGCCGTCAGATCCGCCACGGGCGTGTCCGTGCCGGTGACGGTGGCGGAAAACGCCTGCATCGGCTGGCCCGTCCGCTCCGTCCACCGGCGCAGCGTCACAGGGCCACTCTCCGTCTCGATATCCATGCTGCCGGACATGGGCGCGCCGCTCCAGGGGCGGTACTTCACCTTGTCCGGCTGCTGGCCCTGCCTGACCCGCTGGGCGGTGTCCACTCCGTAGAGCATGGCCCGCAGAAAGGCGCACCAGGTAGACTTGCCGCTCTCATTGGGGGCGTACAGGATATTCAGTCCCCGGCCCAGTTCCAGACTTTTCCCGTCCAGCGTCCCGAACCAGGCCGTCATTTTCTTTATCCGCATAGATTCTCCTTTGTGTCTTACGCTAAGGGCGGTTCCTCTCCGTTCTCCAACGCCTGCAGGCCGTATCTCGCCGCAAGCTCAATGGCTGTGCGCTCATCATCCGTCTGGGCCGCCTGGTACCGCTCCCAGAGCTTGGCCAGGTACAGCCCCCGCAGGCTCAGCACCTCCCGGCCCTGCCAGACGTCCCGGCTCAGCCGGGTCCCGTCCCGCAGCTCCAGAGCGAAGAACTGCCCCTCCAGGGCGCTTTGCAGCCGGGGCAGGTCCGGGGGCGTGTCCGGCGTGCCGGTCAGGATGACCCGGTACACATCCCGGGCCGGATCCCGGCCCAGAGCCGACCGCACCGTTGCGGTGTGGTCGTTGCTGCCGGTCAGGTCCACCGTCAGCGTCTCGTACCGGCGGCCTCCCAAAGGCATGAATTTGGCCCGGCAGGCCCGCCGGCCCGCCTCCACCAGCAGCACGCCCTTCTCCCCGGTCTCGTCAAAGCCCCGGCCCTCCGGGCAGCCGGGCCAGGCATAGAACGTGTTCCCCGCCCGGCGCAGGCCGCTGCACACATGGTTGTGGCCCAGCGCCACATAGTCCATGCCGCTGCGGGCCAGATCCATCTCCGAGACCGGGCCGTAGGGGGACGAGGGGTCGCCCACCTCCCCGTGCAGGACCATGATATCGATAGTATCCCCATCTTTTTCCGCCGCAAATCCCGTCAGAGGCGCGGAGCGGTGCCTGCCGGTAAAGGCCGCGCCCCAGACCCGGGCGTTCAGCGCCGGGACCCGGACGCAC
Source organism: uncultured Oscillospiraceae bacterium (assembly GCA_947624985.1). GTDB lineage: Bacteria > Bacillota > Clostridia > Oscillospirales > Oscillospiraceae > CAJOIG01. Next base: position 12,503 of record CANQMO010000001.1, read on the forward strand.
CCGATATCGGCGTCGGTAAAAATATGTACGTTCTCCCCCAGCTCCAGCCGGGTCCAGGGAGAACGGGGGCCGTACCAGTCGTGGTTGCCGGGGGCGATGAACACCGGCACGCCCAGTTCGGGAAGTACCTGCTCCAAAAGCCGGGCCGTCTCCGGATAGGGACTGTCGGAGTCGAACAGATCCCCCGCCAGGACCAGCATGTCCGCCTCCGTCTCCCGGACGGCGGCGGCGATACGCTCCAGCATCCCCCGCTGCTCCCCCCGGCGCAGAGCGGCCCGCTCCCGGCCCAGGGCCTGAAAGGGGGAATCCAAATGCAGGTCCGCCGCGTGCAGTATGCGTATCATAGTATCCTGAGCGCCTCCACATTCACGCACCGGCCCGTGTCCGTGTCGATATCGAACACGCAGCACTCCATCTTTCCGTCCCCGTCCCCGGACCGATAGCGCATGGGCGGGTCCCCCAGGAATTTGTTGATGGACTGGTCCACATCGATGCCCAGCACGCTGTGGCTGGCGCCGGTCATGCCCAGGTCGCTGATGTACCCGGTGCCCCCGGGCAGCACACAGGCGTCCGAGGTCTGCACATGGGTGTGGGTGCCCCACACGGCGCTGACCCGGCCGTCCAGAAAATACCCCATGGCCAGCCGCTCGCTGGTGGCCTCGGCGTGCATGTCCACCAAAATGATCTTCGGCAGGGGATCCAGCTCCTTTAAAAGCATGTCCACCTCCACGAAGGGGTTGTCCGTATTGGTGTCCAGGGTGAACCGGCCCAGGGCGTTGATGACGCATATCTCCCCAAAGGGCGTCCGGTACACCCCGAAGCCCCTCCCCGGGCACTGGGGCGCGTAGTTGATGGGCCGGAGCATGCGCACGTTGTCGGCAAGATACGGCTTCAGCTCCCAGCGGACCCAGGTGTGGTTGCCCAGGGTGATCACGTCCGCGCCGGCGTTGAAGATCCGGTCGCACTGCTCCGGCGTCACCCCCACCACATTGGCGTTCTCTCCGTTCACCACCGCGAAGCTGATCCCCCGCTCCCGGCGGATGGTCTTCAGGCGCTTTTCCAGGATCGCGAGACCCGGCGCGCCGCACACGTCGCCTACGGCCAGTATGCTGATTATCATGACGATCTCCTTAAAAAATCACAGTTACTGTAAATATATCACAAACTGGTGGGAAATACTAGCCGTGAACCGACAGGAAAGAGGGGTAAAGCATGAATAATATGTCGTTTATCAAAGGTATGGGCGTGGGCCTGATGGTCGGGTCCATGGTGGGAATGATGGCCATGCCACGCAAGAAGAAGTTCAACATCGGCAAAGCCCTGAAGTCCATGGGCGACGTGGTGGACAACGTGGCGGACGCCATCGGCCTGTAAAGGATTTTTTCCAGAGAACCCCTTGCAATCTGTCCGGGCATGTGCTATTATACTTTGGCGCAAGCGTACAAGCGCCATGTGCGGCATTAGCTCAGCTGGATAGAGCGTCTGGCTACGGACCAGAAGGCCGGGGGTTCGAATCCCTCATGCCGTGCCAACAAAAAAGCCCGCAATCCCAAGGGATTGCGGGCTTTTTGCTGTCCAGGGGCTCAGGCCGGGTCTTTTTCCACGGTCAGGTCTCGGACCCATTTGTACTTTCTGTAGTGCCGGTACACCGCCGGCAGCTTGACCATCTCGTCCAGATTGATGAGGAAAAACACCGCCAGCACCGGCCATTTCAGCACGAAGGCCGCCACGCACCCCGCCGGCACGGAAAAACACCACATGACCACGCTGTCGCAGTAAAACCCGAACCGGCTGTCGCCTCCGGCGGGGAACACGCCGTTGATGGTCATCACGTTCATGGCCATGCCCACCATGTTGTAGGTACACATGACGAGCATCCACTTGAGATAATACGCTGCCCGGTCGCTCAGGTCCGTCACCGCCAATATGACCGGCGTGGCCGCCAGCAGCGCCAGCGCGGAGGCCACGCCGCAGGCCAGCGCCAGACGGCACAGCCGCCCGCCGTACTCCCTGGCCCGGTCCAGCCGCCCAGCCCCCAGTTCGTTGCCCAGCAGGATGCCGCCGCCCAGGCCAAGGCCGAAGCACAGGCTGCTGAGCAGGTTTTTCACGATGTTGGCGATGGAATTGGCCGCCACCGCGTCGGTGCCCAGATGGCCCATGATCACCGAGTACATGGTGAAGCCCACGCCCCAGACGATCTGGTTGCACAGCACCGGCCAGGTGTATTTCCAAAAGTCGCCCCGCAGGAGCGGGTCGTCGTGGACCAGGTAGCTCAGGCGCAGCTTCACCCGGCCGGGCCGGGCCGTCTCCGCCACGCACCAGACCGCCTCCAGCGCCCGCGCCAGCACTGTGGCCAGGGCCGCCCCGGCGATCTCCATCCGGGGAAAGCCCAGAAGCCCGAAGATAAAAAGGGCGTTCAGGACGATATTGACCACCACGCTGGTACAGCTCACCGCGCTGGCGATACCGGCCCGGCCGCTGTTTTTCAGGGCCGTTTGATATACCTGGGACAGCCCCGTCAGCAAAAAGGACGGGGACGCCGCCCGCAGATACACCGCTCCCCGCTCAATGAGGGCCTGTTCGCCGGTAAAGATCCTCATGAGCCCCGCCGGCGCCAGCAGCCCCGCCAGGAAAAACGCCGCGCTCAGGGCCGCCGTGACCTTCATGGCGTAGGCAAAGACACGCTCCACCGCCCCCACGTCGCCCTTGCCCCAGTACTGGGCGGCCAGCACGGACAGGCCCGTGGTCAGCACCGCCAGAAACATGTTCTCCACGAAGCTCACCTGTCCCGCCAGGCTCACCGCCGACAGCGCGTCCTGGGTCAGCGCGCCCAGCATCAGCGCGTCGGACGCGCTGACCAGTCCCAGCATGATCTGCTGGAACGTGATGGGCAGGATCAATTTTAAAAGCCTTCTGCGAAAGGTCCGTCTGTCGTCCATGCTTTGGGGTCTTTACCACGCTCCGTTACTTTGCCGGCGGGTACTCGTTGCACAGCAGCCGGTAGGGCGCCTCGTCCTCCTCGATGGCGGGAAAGCGGCCCACAGGCGGGTTGAAGCGATTGTCGGTGTTGTCGTCGTTGCACTGGCTGACCTCCCCCAGCAGCACCGCCCCGGTGCCCGGCTCCACGGAAAAGTCATGGTACATGTACTGCTGGATGTGGATGCTCTCCCCCGGCGTCAGGCGGATCTGGGTGCCGGCGGGGACCGTGTAGGTCCGGCCGTCGGTGTGGACGGTCACGTCGGAGTCATAGTCTATGCTCTCATCCGGCAGACTGTTGTACACACGGATGAGCACGTTGCCGCCGCCCCGGTTGATGATGTCCTCGGTCTTATACCAGTGGAAGTGATTGGGGGCGTACTGGCCCTCCTTTAGGTACAGCAGCTTCTCCGCGTACACCTTGGGGTATTTGTCCGCCATGGCCCGGTTGCCGTTGCGGATGGTGATGAGGGAAAAGCCCACTTTGTCGAAGTCCCCCAGACCGTAGTCGGTGATGTCCCAGCCCAGCATACAGTCCCGGACCTCGTCATAGTCGTGGCCCACGCTCTGCCACTGCTCCGGGGTGAAGTGGCAGAACGGCGGCAGATAGCATTGATACTTCTCGCACATGGCCTCCAGTTCTTTGAGGGCCCGGTTGATCTCAGAACGCTTCATGCTCACTGTCTCCTTTTCACAGACACGCGCCGTTGGTCTCGATGACCCTGGCGTACCAGCGTGCGGAATCCTTGGGGATACGCTCGCCGGTCCGGTAGTCCACATACACGATGCCGAACCGCTCGCCGTAGCCCGAGCTCCACTCGAAGTTATCCAGAAAGCTCCACTGCAAATAGCCCCGCAGATCCAGCCCCTCCTCCACGGCCTTGGAAAGCTCCAGCAGGTACCGGTGCAGAAAGTCGATCCGCTCCGGGTCGTGGACCTGGCCGTCCATGTGCACCCGGTCGTTGCAGGACTGCCCGTTCTCCGTTATGTAAACCGGAAGTCCGTACCGTCTGGCGATATTGGCCGGGCCGTAGCGCATGACCTCCGGCGTCACGGGCCACTTACAGCCGGTCAGGGGGAAGCCGGGGTACCGGGGCACGTTATCGCCCTTTTCATCCACCGCGTGGCCGTTGTACACATTCACGCCGATGAAGTCCGGCTTTTCCATCCGGTCCCAGTCCGCCGGGTCCACGGTGGCGGCGAAGCGCTTCACGCAGTCCGGTGCCGACTCGTCGTACTTTTTCAGGCAGATACTGTCCAGAAAGATATTGAACGTAAAGGCCCAGTCGGCCCGGCTCAGGTCGAAGGTGGCCTGATAGGCCGCCTCCCGGCCTGCGGGGGTATCACGCTCCGGGTAGTACAGATCGCCGCAGGAGGCCACGCCCACCTGTACGTCCGGCCCCGCCGCGGCCTTGATGGCCCGGTAGGCGGCGGAATGGGCCAGGCACAGGTGGTGGAACACCCGGGCCACCTTCTCCTCGCTGAGCTTCAGGCCCGGGGCGTGTTCGCCCATGCCGTAGCCCAGCCGGGCGGCGCACTGGGGCTCGTTGAGCGTCATGTACCTGGTCACCCGGCCCTTGAACCGCTCCGCCAGCACGCCCGCGTACCGGCCGAAGGCGTCCACGATGTCCCGGTTCAGCCACCCGCCCTTGTCCTGCAAAGCGCTGGGCAGGTCCCAGTGGTAGAGGGTTATCATGGGCTCGATCCCGTTTTCCAAAAGTTCATCCACAAGCTGGTCGTAAAAGGCCAGTCCCGCCTGGTTTACTGCCCCGTCCCCGTCCGGGATCACCCGGGCCCAGCTCACGGAGAAGCGGTATGCCTGAATGTTGTGGGCTTTCATCAGCGCCACGTCCTCCCGGAAGCGGTGGTAGCTGTCGCAGGCCACGTCCCCGGTGTCGCCGTTTCTGATGTGGCGGCCCGCCTTATCGTGGCAAAACTCGTCCCAGATATTGGGCCCCTTGCCGTCGGCGTCCCAGCCGCCCTCGCACTGATAGGACGCGCAGGCCACGCCCCAGAGAAAATCTTTCGGGAATCTGCTCATACTGTCACCTCAACATGATATTCTTTCTTGCCCGGCTCGATGGGGATGGTGGTCCCGGTCACGGCCGCGCCGTCCACGGTCATGGACCGCTCCCCGGTCTGCCGCACATGGATGATGTACAGCGCGTCCCGGAACCGGCGGCGGACCGTGTACTCCCCCAGCTCCTTGGGCAGGCAGGGCTCCACCTTCAGCCCCCCGGGACTGGGCTTCACGCCCAATATGTACTGGCTGACGCTCACGAAGGACCAGGCCGCCGCCCCGGTGAGCCAGCTGTTGCGAGCCGCGCCTTCCTCATAGGACGCCCGGGCCGCCACGGTCTGGGCGTACACATACGGCTCCGTCCGGCGCACATCGCTCTGGTCCTCCAGATAGGCCGGACAGGTGCGCCTGTAGACATCGAAGGCGTTTTCGCCCCGGCCCAGCACCGTCTCCGCGATGGTGATCCAGGGGTTGTTGTGGCAAAAGACGGACCCGTTCTCCTTGTATCCCGGCGGGTAGCTGGTGATCTCGCCCAGTTCCTTATGATACACCGTATAGCAGGGCGTGACAAGCTCCACGCCGTACTGGCCCAGCAGCCTCTCCCGGACCGAACCCAGCGCCCGGACCGCCTTGCCGTCCACTCTGCCGATACCCGCCATGACGCACATGCCCTGGGGCTCGATGTAGATCTGCCCCTCGGGGCAGGTGTGGCTGCCCACGGGCTGGGAGAAGGCGTCGTAGGCCCGAAGGAACCAGTCCCCGTCCCAGCCGGCGGTCTGCACCGCCCGCTCTATCTCCGCCACGTTCTTCTCCACCGCCTCGGCCTCCTCCGCCAGGCCCAGAGCCCGGCACAGCTGGGCGTACTGGCCGCCGTAGAGCACCGCCATGCCGCCGATGAACACCGACTCGGCCACCGGGCCCTCCGACGGGCCCGTGGTTTGGAAGCTCTCCCCCGGCTCCTCGGAAAAGCAGTTCAGGTTCAGACAGTCGTTCCAGTCGGCCCGGCCGATCAGGGGCAGGCCGTGGGGCCCCCTGTGGGTGAAGGTGAAATCCACGCTCCGGCGCAGGTGCTCCATCAGCGGCGCTTCGCTGCCGGGCACGTTGTCAAAGGGCGTGGGGTGGTCCAGAATGGACCAGTCCCCGGTCTCGCTGATGTAGGCCCAGGTGCAGGCCACCAGCCAGAGGGGATCGTCGTTGAAGCCGCTGCCCACGTCGTTGTTGCCCCGCTTGGTCAGGGGCTGATACTGGTGGTAGGTGCTGCCGTCCGCCCACTGGACGGAGGCGATGTCAATGATCCGCTCCCGGGCCCGGCCCCGGGCCATGTGGACAAAGCCCAGCAGGTCCTGACAGCTGTCCCTAAAGCCCATGCCCCGGCCCGTGCCGCTCTCAAAATAGGAGGCGGACCGGCTCATGTTGAACGTTATCATGCACTGGTACTGGTGCCAGATGTTCACCATCCTGTCCAGCTTCTCGTCCCCGCTCTGGAGCGTATACCGGCCCAGCAGCCCGTCCCAGTGGGCGGCCAGCGCGGCCAGCGCGGCGTCTACGGCCTTTTCGTCTGAAAACTTTTCCATCACCCGCAGGGCGGTATCCTTGCGGATGACCCCGGGGGACAGGAATTTCTTCTCCCGGGGGTTTTGGCCGTAGCCCAGCACGAACACCCAGGTGACCGACTGGCCCGGGGCCAGCACGGCGTCCAGGGCCAGGGCCGCCATGGGCGCGCCCCCGTGGGCCACCGCGTCGGCGGTCTTTCCCTCCCGGACGGCCCGGGGATCGGCAAAGCTGCCGAACTGGCCCAGGAACACGTCCCGGTCCGTGTCGAACCCGGCCAGAGGCGCGTTCACGCCGTACCAGGCGTAATGATCCCGGCGCTCCCGGTACTCGGTCTTGTGGTAGACGGTGGAGCCCTCCACCTCCAGCTCGCCGATGTTCAGGTTCCGCTGGAAGTTGGTGGCGTCGTCCACCGTATTCCAAAGGCACCACTCCACCGCGGCGGTGAAGCGCAGGGTCTTTTCCGCGCCGGACATGTTTTTGAGCGTCACCCGCTGGATCTCGCAGTCCTCTCCCAGAGGCACAAGGAACGTGAGTTCTGCGGCAAGACCGTCCTTTTCCGTCTCAAAGACGGTGTATCCCAGCCCGTGGCGGCAGCGGTAGGCGTCCAGCGCCGCGTCCGCCGGGTGGAACGTGGGGCTCCAGGCGGGCCTGCCGGCTTCCTTCACATAGAAAAACCGCCCGCCCACGTCAGCGGGCACGTTGTTGTACCGGTAACGCAGCAGCCGTTGCAGCTTGGCGTCCCGGTAAAAGCAGTAGCCCCCGGCGGTGTTGCTGATGAGCGAAAAGAACGCCTCGCTGCCCAGATAGTTGATCCATGGCAGAGGCGTGGCGGGCGTTTCGATCACATATTCCTTCTTTATATCGTCAAAAAAACCGTATTTCGTGGCCGGTCCCTCCTTCTTCTCCGTTTTAAAAACGGGAGGGCCCCCTCGGGACCCTCCCGTTCCGTAGGCTTAAAGACTGTTGAGCGCTTGCAGCAGACCGTTCAGCACGTCCTCGCTGACGGCGCCGCCGCTGAAGCTGACCACATTGCGCAAGGGCATGTACTTGACCATGGCCGCGCCCATGTCGTCGGTGATGGCGGAGTCGCCGTCGCTGCCGCCTCCGCCGAACATCTGTCCCATGCCGTCCAGCAGCGGCTTCACCACCTGCATGGCGGCGGGGTCGGACATGATGTCCATGAAAATGCTGTCCTTGGTGAAGTGCTTTTTGACCATCGCCGTGCCCGTCACATGGACCGTGCCGCGCACATCGATGGCCCGGGAGGACTGGCCCACCTCGATGGTGAAATCGCCGGTCTCCACATACCAGTCGTGCAGCTCGTCGTTCCAGCAGGCGAAGGAACGCTTATCCAGCGTGAAGGTCACGTCGCGGCTCTCGCTCGGGGCGAGCTCCACCTTTTCAAAGCCCTTCAGCTCCCGCACGGGCCGCAGCGCCGTGCTGTCCACGTCGCCCACATAAAGCTGCACCACGGTCTGGCCCCGGCGGCTGCCGGTGTTGGCGGCCTTGACCGTCACGGTCAGGGTGTCCCGGTCCGTGATGGCATCCGCGCTCAGGCGCAGGTCGGAATAGGCAAAGGTGGTGTAGGAAAGGCCGTGGCCGAAGGGGAACAGCACCGGCATATCCTTTTTGTCGTAGTACCGGTAACCCACGAACACGCCCTCCCGGTACTCGGTCCGGTCGCCCTCGCCGCCGTAGTACAGGTAAGAGGGGTTGTCGGACAGCTTCACCGGGAACGACTCCGCCAGGTGTCCGGAGGGGTTCACCTGGCCGTACAGCACCCGCACGGTGGCAAGGCCCACGGCCTGGCCGCCCAGGTATGCCTCCAGCACGGCCTTTACCTTGTCCAGCCAGGGCATTTCCACGGGGGAGCCGTTGTGCAGCACCACCACCGTGTTGGGGTTGGCCGCCGCCACCGCCTCGATGAGCCGGTTCTGGCAGGCGGGCATGGCCATGTCGGCGCGGTCGTAGCCCTCGGACTCGTAGGCGTCGGGCAGGCCCGCGAACACCACCGCCACCTTGGCGGCTCTGGCCGCCGCCACCGCCTGGGCGATGTTCTCGTCGGTGGCCTCGTCTCTGGCCACGTCGTAGCCCTGGGCGTAGGTGACCTTCAGGCCCAGGTCCTTGGCCGCCTCCAGAGCGGAGGTGGTCTTGAAGGAGTTGATGTGGCTGGAGCCGCCGCCCTGGTACCGAGGCTTTTGGGCAAACTCGCCGATGAACGCCACGTCGTCCGTCTCGCTGAGGGGCAGCACGCCCTCGTTTTTCAGCAGCACCATGCACTGCCCGGCGATGTCCGCCGACAGCAGATGGTCCGCCTCCTGGTCCCAGGGGGTGTCGGGCCGGGCGTTTTCCAGGTACCGGTAGTTGATGGTCAGTATCCGCTCCACGGCCTGGTCCAGCACCGCCTCGTCCAGTTCCCCGGAACGGACAGCCTGGACGATCTTTTTGTCGTTGACGCCGCCGGAGGAGGGCATTTCCAGATCCAGCCCCGCGGCCAGACCGGGCACCCGGTCGCTGACCGCTCCCCAGTCGCTCATCACGTAGCCGTCAAAGCCCCATTCCCCGCGCAGCACATCTGTCAGCAGCCAGTGGTTTTGGGAGGCGTATACGCCGTTTATCTTGTTGTAGGAGCACATGACGGTCCAGGGCCGGGCCTTTTTCACGGCGGTCTCAAAGGCGGGGAAGTATATCTCCCGCAGCGTCCGCTCGTCCGCGTCGGAACTGGAGCTCATGCGCCGGTGCTCCTGGTTGTTGGCGGCAAAGTGCTTGATGGAGACGCCCACGTTCCGGCTCTGGACGCCGTTGATGTAGGCCGCGGCCATCTCGCCCGCCAGGTAGGGGTCCTCGGACAGGTACTCGAAGTTCCGCCCGCACAGAGGCGAGCGCTTGATGTTCACGGCGGGGCCCAGCACCACGCTCAGCTTCTCATGCTGGCAGCTGTCGCCGATGGACTCGCCCATCCGGCGGATCAGGTCCCGGTCAAAGGACGCGGCGGTGGCGCAGGCCGCGGGCATGCACACGGCCTTGATACTGTCGTTGATACCCAGATGGTCCCCCTGTTCGTCCTGCTTGCGCAGGCCGTGGGGGCCGTCGGACACCATCACGGCGGGCACGCCCAGCCGCTCCACAGGTTTCGTATGCCAGAAGTCCAGTCCGGAGCAGAGCCCGGCCTTTTCTTCCAGCGTCATCTCTTTTATCAACGCTTTGATATCCATCGATCTGACTCCTTACTGCCGTGCGCTCAGGCGTGCAGATCCACGGTGGACAGGTCCCACTCCTCGTGGATCTTGGGCACGTCGCTGATAAGGCGTTTGGTATAGGCCGCCTGGGGGTGCAGTATCACCTCGTCCGCCTTGCCGTACTCCACGAACTTGCCGTGCTCCATGATGTACACGCTGTCGGAGATGTAGTAGGCAAGACCGATATCGTGGGTGATGAAGATGACGGTCATGCCGATCTCGTCACGCAGGTTGAGGAGCATGTCAAGGATGGTGGCCCGTGAGCAGGCATCCACCATGGAGGTGGGCTCGTCGGCCAGCAGGATCTTGGGCTTCAAAAGGAAGATACGCGCGATCATGAGCCGCTGCATTTGGCCGCCGGAGAGCTCAAAGGGATACTTGTTGGTAAGCTCCTTGAACTCCAGGTTCACGAAGTGGCAGGCGTCGCTCATCATGTTGAACTTCTCCTGCTTGCTCAGGCCCTTGCCGCCCCGCATGTTGATGCAGTCCAGCAGCACGGTGTCGATCTTCTGGAAGGTGTTGAACGAGGAGAACGGGTCCTGGAATATGGCCTGAATGCCCTTCCAGTACTCCTTCTTCTTGTGGCCGGAGGAGATATCCCGGGGCTTGCCCTGGAAGAATATCTCGCCCTCCGTGGCGTTGGACAGGCCCAGCAGCATTTTGCTCAGCGTGGTCTTGCCGGAGCCGGACTCGCCCACGATGGACACGAACTCGCCCTCGTGGAATTCAAAATCCACATGGTCCACGGCCACGGTCTTTTTGTCGCCGAAGCCGAAGACCTTGGTGACGCCCTTGCCGGACAGGCACAGCGGCGCGTTGGTGAAATCCTTCTGCACGCGGACCGGTTCATTCATGGCTGTACACCTCCTTCAGTTCGTCAAGGCCCTTCAGGCAGCGGTACATACGCCCCTCCCCGAACGGCTTCTCCGGGATGGAGGTATAGCGGCAGTCGGCGGTGGCGTACTTGCAGCGCTCCGCGAAGCGGCAGCCGTCGGGGGGATTTTTCAGGTTGGGGGGCGCGCCGGGGATAGCCGCCAGCTTGTGGCCCCGGGTCCCCTCCTCGGGCACCAGGATGGAGCCCATCAGGCCGTGGGAATAGGGGTGTACGGGATCGAACACCATCTCCCGGGCCGTGCCCTTCTCCACGATCTGCCCGGCGTACATGACCATGATGTCGTCGGTCACGTTGTACAGAAGCGGCAGCTCATGGGTGATGAACAGCATGGATTTGACGTGGCCCTTCTCCATGAGTTCGCGCATCATCTTGATGACCAGCTTCTGGCTGGTCACGTCCAGCGCGGAGGAGGGCTCGTCGGCGATGAGCACCTTGGGGTTCAAAATGGTGGACACGGCGATGACCGTGCGCTGCTTCATGCCACCGGACAGCTCCACCGCGTGCTTATCCAGCGCGTCCAGAGGCAGGCCCACCTCGGCGAAGCGGGCCTCCGCCATCTCCCGGATCTCCTTTTTCGTCTTTTTCGGGTCGTGGGCGTGGATCACGTCCTCCAAAAACCGGATGATCTTCTGGGTGGGGTTCAGGGCGTTCATGGCCGCCTGGGGGATGTAGGCGATCTCGCTGCCCAGAATGGTCTTGCGGACCGTGTCCGGGTCCATGCCGGAGATGTTCTGGCCGTCGATGATGATGTCCCCGCTCATATAGTGCAGAGGCGGGAAGTAGTAGCCCATCATGGACAGGGCCAGGGTGGACTTGCCGCAGCCGGACTCGCCGGCGATCCCCAGGCTCTTGCCCTCTTCAATGGTGAAGGAGACGCCGTCCACCGCGTACACGTCCTCGTGGAAGCGGGTGACATACTTGGTCTTGAGGTTCCTGACCTCTAACATAACTTTTCCCATAGCAGCCTCCTTAATCTCTCAGGGTGGGGTTGAATACCTGATCCAGACCCGTGTTCATCAGGTTCAGGGAGAACGAGATGAGGGTGATGACCAGGATCACGGGGAAGTATGCCCACCAGGAGCCGTTGGTATGGGCTGAGTACAGCATGGCCCAGTTCATCATCAGGCCCAGCGTGGGGACCTCCGTGGTCCGGGGACCCAGGCCCAGCAGGCTCAGCTGTGCCTCCGCCAGGATGCCGCTGGACACCTGTAGGATGAACGCCATCACCACATAGGAGGCGATGTAGGGCAGGATGTCCGTCAGGATGATACGCAGAAGGCTGTGTCCGGAAAGCTTGCTCAGATTCACATGGTCACGGTTGCGCAGGCTGATGACCTGGCTGCGGACGGAACGGGCCGTCCAGGTCCAGCCGGTCAGGCCGATGACCGTTGCGACCACCGCCGCGCCGCGCTGCTCCTGGCCGATGGAATAGCTGATGAGTATCAGCAGCACGAAGCCGGGGATGACCGTGAAGATGTTGGTGATGAACATGATGAAGTCGTCCACGAAGCCGCCCAGATACCCGGCCAGCAGGCCGAAGGTCAGGCCGATCAGCGTGGCCACGATACCGGCCAGCAGGCCGATGCCGATGGAGGTGCCGGTGGCGCTGACAAGCTCTTTCAGCACGTCCCGGCCGAAGTTGTCGGTGCCCAGAGGCAGGGTCTTCACGTTGGCCACGGCCCCGGTGCGGACGTAGTCGGTGGTGGAGATCGACTTGCTCTCCACCAGCGCGCCGTCCTCGCCCTCCTCGGCGATGATGATCGTGTCGCCGCCCTTCAGGTCCTGAAGGGAGTTGTTGAGCCGCTTGAAGTAGTTGACCCTGGCGCCGGTCATGCCCTTGGGCCGGACGGAGGGATCGTAGTTGTCCTCCCACATCTGCAGGAGCGTGTCGGTATCGCCGGTGTCCAGGTCGGAGATGTCGATGCCCATGGCGGTGAAATACTCCACCATGGCCACCCGGTCCTCGTCGGACAGGCTGGCGGCCAGACGGTTCTCGTCCGCCTCCGGCAGACGGAACGTCTCGGGCGTCGTCTTGGTGGCGTCATACAGGGACACGTATGTGCCAGGCTTGGCGAAGGTGCCCACGCCGATCTGCTGCAAGGGGTTGCCGGGGTTGAACAGGGGGTAGATGAACATGGTCAGCAATATCGCCACGAAGATGACGAAGCCTCCCACGAACTTGGGGGAATGGAATACCTGACGAATCGTGTTTTTCATCGCGCATCCCTCCCTTATTCAAACTGGGCAGCCTTGACCCGGGGGTCAATGAAGCCATAGATGATATCCAGCAGGAACGTGACAATCAGCACCATGACGGTGATGATCAGGGTCGTGGCGGAGATCAGCGGATAGTCCGCCGCCGTGACCGCCGAGTACATGGTGCTGCCAAGGCCCGGGTAGGAGAAGATGATCTCCGCCACCAGGGCGCCGCCCACCATGGTGCCGATGCTCAGCGCCAGGCCGGTGACCTGGGGGAGCATGGCGTTGCGGAACACGTAGCCCACGATCTTCCGGTCCTTGATACCCAGGAACCGGGAGTATTTCACATAGTCCGCGTTCAGCTCATAGATGGACATGGAGCGCATGCCCACGGCCTGGCCGCCGATGGAGACCAGCACGATGGACCAGAACGGGAGCTGGTAGTGGCTGATGACCGATTTGATGAAGTCCCAGCTCAGATGCGGTATCATGTCGAAGGCGTAGCCGCCCGCGGTGGGGGCCACCTTCAGATACACGCCGAAGACCACCAGCAGCACCACCGCCATGCCGAAGGCGGGCACGTTGCTGAGAAACAGCGACACGGGCAGCAGGACCTTATCAAATCCCTTTCGTATGTAGGCCGCCAGGGCGCCTAACAGGTTACCCAGCAGCCACCCCACCAGGATCGCCGGCAGCTGGAGCGCGATGGTCCAGCCGATGGCGCTGCCGATGATGTCGCTCACGGAGCGGGGATACTGGCTGAAAGACAGTCCGAAGTTGCCATGGATGGCGTTTTTGCAGAATTTCAGGAATTGCTGGTGCATGGGCAGGTTCGTTCCGAACTCCTCCTGGTAGCGCTCGTATATCTGCGCCACCGCCTTGGCGTCGGTGTTGCCGCCGGCGATACGGCCGGTGATGGCCGCCACAGGGTCCGCCGGCATGAGCCGGGGCAGGATGAAATTCAGGACGACTGCCGCGATAAAGGTAAGGATGAACCAGAATATTTTTTTGCCGAAATACTTCCTGTAACCCTTCACGAGTCTTCCCCCTTTCTCATATCCTCTTTCTTTAAAAGAAGCGGCCATGCTCCTTAGGGGGAGCATGGCCGCCGAAAGTTACATATCAGCCGACCAGCTCAAGGTTGTACAGCGCGGCAATGCCGAAGCCGTCGGTGCAGTCAGCGGGAGGAACAAGGACCTCAGAACCGTCAGCCATGGTGTAGGTCTGGCCCTCATAGGGGTAGTTGGTCCAGACGGACTCGTTCACAGCGTGGAACACGCTGGGACGATACATCAGCGAGAAGCTGGGGACCTCGGTCAGATAGATCTCGGTCAGCTGCGTGTACAGATCCTTCAGCTCCGCCTCGTCGGTGGTCAGGGGGATCTTCTTAATCAGCGCGTCGGCCTCTTCATTCACATACTGGCCCCAGTTGCCGGACCAGTTGTTCTGGATGCCCACATAGTCCATGCCCATGAACTGGTTCACACGGGTCCAGGGGTTGGAGGGAGTGGAGGCGTCGGGAGACCACATGAAGATGGCATACTCGGTCTGATCGGGGTCTACGAACACGGTCTGATAGATGGAGTACTCGGGATAGAGAGTGGTAATCTCGATGCCGATCTCCTTGCCGGCCGCGGCGACCTGCTCCATGGAGGCCTGCCAGTCGGTCCAGCCGTTGGGGCAGACAGCGTTCAGGGAGATGTTCTCGCCGTTGTACTCGCGGATGCCGTCGCCGTCGGTGTCGACCAGGCCGGCCTCATCCAGCAGAGCATTGGCGCCCTCGATGTCGTTGCCGGCCCACTGCAGATCGGCCACGGCGTCGTGGTCATACAGGGCCTGCTCGCCGTCGGTGGGGTTCATCAGAGAACGAGGCACGTCGGCGAAGGAGGGGGACTGGTTGGTCATAGCGTTGGCGATGATGGAGTCATAATCAACAGCCATGGCGATGGCCTTGCGCAGAGCGGCGTTGTCGGCGATCACGGGGATGTTCATGTTGTACCAGGCGGTGGGCATGGTCAGGCACACGCCGTAGGGAGCCTCTTCATAGTAGGTGGAGATGGGCAGGCCGTCCTCCAGCCACAGGTCCTGCACGTTGCCGATGAACTGCTGGCACACGTCCACTTCGCCCTCTTTCAGAGCGACCTCACCGGCGGGGTTGTCGGCGTAGATGGTGTGGGCGATGTACTTGGGAACAGGCAGCTTGCCCCACATGGAGGCGTCCTGGCCCCAGTAGTTGTCGTCACGGATGAACACGACCTTCTGGTCGTCGTCGAAGTAGCGGGTGTAAGGGCCGGTGTAGGGCACTTCCAGCTCGCCGTTATCGTCCAGGCCGTCGTCGTTCAGGATGGCGGTGGCGTCGCCCTCGCAAGCCTCATAGACCTGGTCGATCCAGTCGGCGTTGGCGATGACGCACAGCTCCAGGAAGTCAAGGATCTTCAGGGGGTTGACAGGCTGGCCGGCGTCATTCAGCTTGGCGTTGATGGTAACGCTCTTGCCCTCGCCCTCGA
This sequence comes from uncultured Oscillospiraceae bacterium, assembly GCA_947624985.1. Taxonomy (GTDB): domain Bacteria; phylum Bacillota; class Clostridia; order Oscillospirales; family Oscillospiraceae; genus CAJOIG01. The sequence continues at coordinate 27,893 of CANQMO010000001.1, forward strand.
TGGACTCGATGAAGGGGCCATAGCTGGAGCCGGTGCCGTTGGCGATCTCTACACTGATGTCGAAGGTGCGGATCACGTCGGCGGCGGTCACGTCGGAGCCGTCGTTCCACTTGGCGGCGTCCTTGATGGTGAAGGTAAGCTGGGTCATGTCGTCGTTCCAAGCGTAGTCGTCGTTGGCCAGCAGGCCGTACAGCTTGCCGTCCAGCACGTTCCACATGTACAGGGTCTCGAACATGATCTCACGCTGACCAGCGCCGGCCGCGATGGCCATGGCGTTGTTCTGGTTGGTGCCGATCGGGTTCCAGCTGTTGACGGTGCCCCACTGCTGGCCGGCGAAGTACAGGGTCTCTTCCCGGGGCAGCACGACGTCGCCCTCAGCGGCGAACGCGGTGACCGACAGTCCCAGGACCATGATCACAGCGAGCGCCAGTGCGATGAGCTTCTTCATTGTTTTTCCTCCTTGATTTTTTAGTCTTATTTTTAGCCTCCGAAAAGGCCAGGACTACAAAACACATCATGGGATGGTACCCATCCCATGCGAAAACGGGTACCCGTTTTCGCGCCGTTTTATAAACTTTACAGCCGCCTCACCGTCTCCCCCGGCAGCAGCTGCCCCGGGATCACGATCCGGCCCGGCAGATACGTCCTGCCCTCGCTGACGGCCCTGGCCAGCTCCTCCGCCGCCCGGACCCCCATCAGGTCCGCCTGCTGGCGCAGGGTGGTCAGCTTCGGCCGCAGCTGCTGGCCCAGAAAAATGCCGTCATAGCCCACGGCGGACACGTCCTCCGGCACCGACAGGCCCATCTCCTCGATGGCCTGCAGGCCGCCCAGGTAAGAGATGTCGTCCGGGTAGAAGATACAGGTGGGCCGGTCGCGCAGGGCCATAAGCTCCCGCGTGGCCGCCGCCGAGGCGGCGGGGTCGTGGAACACGCCCGGGACCAGATATCCCTCCGGCACCGGCAGGCCCAGTTCCGCGCAGACCCGGCAAAAAGCCGCGACCCGGACCCGGGTCACCACGGTGGTCTCCCCGTGGATGAACGCGATCTTCCTGTGGCCCATTGCGTATACATAGCTCACCAGGTCCCGCATGCCCTGCACGTTGTCGCTCATGACGCAGCCGCAGCCGTTGAACTCGTGGTCCACCGTCACGGTGGGGATGCCACTGTCCACCAGCTCCCGGATCGGCGGGTCCGCGTCCGGGATCGTGATCACCGCCACGCCGTCGTAGTTGCGGTAGCGGGCGTGCTCGGCATAGGTATAATCCCTGTCCCCCAAGCGGGTGCCGATGAAAGAGATGTCGTAGCCCAATTCCTCGGACCGGCGCTGAAAGCCGTTGAGCACCAGAGAGAAAAACTCGTGGGCCAGGCCCGTCCGGGACCCCTCCCGGAACAGTACGCCGAAATTATATGTACGGGCCGTCTTCAGGGCCCGGGCGGCGGCGTTGGGGATGTATCCCATCTCCTCGGCGGCGGCCCGTATCCGGCACATCATCTCGTGGCCCACATCCGGCGCGCCGTTCAGCGCCTTGCTCACCGTCGCCGGGGAGCAACCGCATTGCCGCGCTATGGCTTTGATCGTGACCACAGATATACCTACCCTCCGGCAAAAACGATTTCGTAAGCTCATTATAACCCCCGTCTAACACATTGTCAATACGCTCAAAACCATCAAATTTTATGTGTCTATTTTGCGCAATTTGCCCACCGCCCAGAACGGGCGTCGAAAAAGTTCCCAATTTCTTCCGGTCCCACCCGGGAAGATTGTTGACATTGCCCATGGGATAATCTATACTGCTCTCACAATACTCTATGGATTGCGAAAACGTTTTCGGAGGTTTGCCATGAAGACTGTCTCTCTGAACGGCCCCTGGACGCTGGACTGCGGCCAGGCGGGCTTTTCCGCGGTACCGGCCCAGGTCCCCGGCTCCGTGTACAACGATCTGCTCACCGCCGGGCTCATCCCCGATCCCTTCTACCGGGACAATGAGAACGAGGCCCTGAAGCTGATGGACTTCGACTGGACATACAGCCGCCGCTTCTCCGTGGACGGGGCGCTGCTGGCCTGCGACCGGGTGTACCTGCGCTGCGAGGGGCTGGACACCCTGGCCTCCGTCACGGTGAACGGCCGGGCGGCCGGCCGGGCCGACAACATGCACCGGACCTGGGAGTTCGACGTAAAGCGTCTGCTCCGCCCGGGGGAGAACCACATCTCCGTCACCTTCGCCTCCCCCACCAGATACATAAAGCGTGCCTACGCCAAAAGCCGGGCGGACGGCTCCTCCGACGCCATGGTAGGCTTCCCCCATCTGCGCAAGGCCCACTGCATGTTCGGCTGGGACTGGGGCCCCCGGCTGCCGGACGCGGGCATTTGGCGGGACATCGCCCTTGCGGGCGTGGACACCGCCCGCATTCGGGACGTGCAGGTGCTCCAGCACCACAAAAACGGCGCCGTGACTTTGGAGGTCGTCACGAATCTGACCCACATCACCCGGGGCAAGACCGCCGTGGCCGTGACGGTGACGGCCCCGAACGGGACGGCGCTGACCGCCGAAGGGGAACATTGCGCCATTCCCGTGCCCGACCCCCAGCTCTGGTGGCCGGCGGGCTTGGGCGGCCAGCCCCTGTACACGGTCCATGTGGCCCTGACCGGGGACAAGGGCGAGCTGGACGCATGGGAAAAGCGCGTCGGTCTGCGGACCATGACGGTGACCCGCCGGAAGGACCGGTGGGGGGAGAGCTTCAGCCACTGCGTCAACGGGGTGGACGTGTTCGCCATGGGCGCGGACTATATCCCCGAGGACAATCTGCTGCCCCGGGTGACCCCTGAGCGGACCCGGCGGCTTTTAGAGGACGCCCGGGCCGCCAATATGAACTGTATCCGGGTCTGGGGCGGCGGCCACTACCCCTCCGACGCCTTTTATGACGCCTGCGACGAGCTGGGCCTGCTGGTGTGGCAGGACTTCATGTTCGCCTGCGCGGTGTATGACCTGACGGAGGCGTTCGAGGCCAACATCACCGCCGAGTTCGTGGACAACATCCGCCGGCTGCGCTCCCACCCCTCCCTGGCTCTCTGGTGCGGAAACAACGAGATGGAGCAGTTCGTGGCCGTGGGCGAGTGGGTGTCCAGCTGCAAGCAGAAGGCGGACTACATCAAGATGTACGAGTACATCATCCCCAAGGTGCTCAAGGCCGAGGACCCCCAGGCATTTTACTGGCCCGCCAGCCCCAGCAGCGGCGGCAGCTTCGACGCGCCCCAGGACCCGGACCGGGGGGACGTGCACTACTGGGACGTGTGGCATGGCTTAAAACCCTTCACCGATTACCGCAACTACCCGTTCCGCTATGTGTCCGAGTTCGGCTTCCAGTCCTTCCCCTGCATGGCCACCATCGAGAGCTTCACGGCCCCGGAGGATCGGAACGTGTTCTCCTACGTCATGGAGAAGCACCAGCGCAACGCCTCCGCCAACGGGCGGATCGTGTCGTACCTGTCGCAGATGTATCTGTACCCCTCCGATCTGGACGGACTGGTGTACGCCTCCCAGCTTTTGCAGGCCCAGGCCATGCAGTACGGCGTGGAGCACTGGCGGCGCAACCGGGGCCGGTGCATGGGCGCGGTGATATGGCAGCTGAACGACTGCTGGCCCGTGGCAAGCTGGTCCAGTATCGACTACTACGGCCGGTGGAAGGCCCTGCACTACTACGCCAGGCGGTTTTTCGCGCCGGTCCTCATCTCCTGCCACGAGGAGGGCGTCCTCAGCCAGGACACCAACGTGAACGCCGAGCGGCTCCGTCCGCTGAAAAAGTCCGCCCGGCTGAACGTGTCCAATGAGACCCCGGCCCCCTTCGCCGGTACGGCAAAATGGTCCCTGCGGCGGCCGGACGGCTCCGTCATAGAGCAGGGCGCCTTCGATGTGAATGTGCCCGCCCTCTCGGCGGTGTGGCTGCCGGAACAGGACTTCTCCAGCCAGGACACCTACGGCTGCTACTACGCCTATGAATTGGCGGACACCGCCGGCGGCACGGTGGGCCAGGGCACGGTGCTTTTCTGCGCGCCCAAGCACTTCCGGTTCGCCGACCCGGGGCTGGAGGCCCATATCGACGGGGACGAGGTGGTGGTGAGCGCCCGGGCCTACGCCCGCAACGTGGAATTGCGGTGCGGCCCGGACACGGTGCTGGACGACAACTATTTCGACATGAACGGCGGCACACGCCGGGTGAAGATACTCCGGGGCGAGCCCCGGGACGTGACCGCCCGCAGCGTGTACGATATCCGCTGACACGATATATTTTATGAGGTGACGGCTATGAAAAAGTGGACCCGGGCTCTGTACCAGCCCAATCTGCCCCTTACCCCGGCCGGCTTCGTGACGGCCGGCCCCGCCAACGCGGCCCTGTCCCGGCTGGCCGCCCGGGAGGGCATGGTGCTTTTGAAAAACGAAAACGGCCTTCTGCCCCTGGACCCGGCCCGGCCCGTGACCCTGTTCGGAAAGGGCGTGTTCGACTATGTGAAGGGCGGCGGCGGCAGCGGCGACGTGACCGTGGCCTATGTGAAAAACCTCTACGACGGGCTGAAGGAGCAGAACGTGCCGGTCTATGAGCCGCTGGCGGACCACTACCGCGCCTATGTGGCGGAGCGGTACGCCGCCGGGGACCAGCCGGGCATGATGGCGGAGCCGGAATTGCCGGGCGCTCTGCTGGCGGCGGCCCGGCAGGCGGCGGATACGGCCGTCATCGTGCTGAGCCGGTTCTCCGGCGAGGGCTGGGACCGGTCCGACGTGGAGTTCGTGGACGAGCACAACCCCTGGCCCCACGAGGTCTCCATGCCCCAGATCGCCGGGCGTATCTTCCCCCGAGGGGATTTTTACCGCTCCGACGCCGAGACCGCCATGATCGAGGCGGTATGCGCCGCCTTTGACCGGGTGGTGCTGGTGCTGAATGTGGGCGGCGTCGTGGACGTGTCCTGGTTCAGCAACGATAAGCGCGTCGGCGCGGCGCTGCTGGCCTGGCAGGGCGGCATGGAGGGCGGCTGCGCCGCGGCGGATCTTCTGACGGGCAGGGCCTCCCCCTGCGGCAAACTGCCCGATACATACGCCCGGGACGTGGAGGATTACCCCTCCACCGCCGGGTTCCACGACTCCCCCTTCCATGTGGATTACACCGAGGACATCTACATGGGCTACCGGTACTTCGAGACTCTGCCCGGGGCGGCGGAAAAGGTGATCTACCCCTTCGGCTACGGTCTTTCCTATACCACCTTCGCCACGGAGCCCATCACAGCCGGTGAAAAGGACGGCCAGATCGCCGTGGCGGTGCGGGTGACCAATACCGGCGCCGTTCCCGGCAAAGAGGTGGTCCAGCTTTATTTCAGCGCCCCCGCCCTCAAACTGCAAAAGCCCGCCCGGACCCTGGCGGCCTTCGCCAAGACCCGGGATCTGGCCCCAGGCGAGAGCGAGACGCTGACCCTCTCCTTCCCGGTGTCCGCTATGGCCAGCTACGACGATCTGGGCCATGTGGAAAAAAGCTGCTATGTGATGGAGGCGGGGACCTACCGGTTTTACGTCGGCTCCTCCATCCGGGATGTACGGGAATTGGACTATGCCTGGGAGCAGGCGCACACAGTGGTCACGGAGCGGCTCAGCGAGAAGCTGGCCCCCTCGAAACTGGCCAGGCGGCTGCTGGCGGACGGCACCTATGAGGACCTGCCCACGAGACCCGCCGTGGACCCGGACGAGGACGCTCTGCCCCGTCTCCCGGCAGGTTCTGAGGAGGCGGTCTGCCCCGCCCGGCCGGGCCGGGGGCGGTATCTGCTCATGGAGCAGTATGCCGGGGGCGCCCGGCCTCTGGAGGAGGTGGCCGAGGGCCGGCTCTCTCTGGACGATTTTCTGGCACAGCTTTCCGACGCGGACCTGATGCACCTTCTCGGCGGTCAGCCCAATACCTCCGTGTCCAACACCTTCGGCATGGGCAACCTGCCCGAATACGGCGTGCCCACCGTTACCACCGCCGACGGCCCCGCCGGACTGCGCCTGCGGCCCGAGTGCGGTGTGTGCGCCACCGCCTGGCCCTGCGCCACGGCCCTGGCCGCCTCCTGGGACGCCGGGCTCACGGCCGCCGTGGGCGCCGCCGCCGCCGGGGAGGTGAAGGAGAACAACATCGGCGTGTGGCTGGCCCCCGCCGTAAATCTGCACCGGAGCCCCCTGTGCGGCCGGAACTTCGAGTACTGGTCTGAGGACCCCCTTCTCGCCGGCAGGCTGGCCGGGGCCATGGTCCGGGGCATCCAGAGCCAGCATGTGGCCGCCACGGTGAAGCACTTTGCCTGCAACAACAAGGAGACCAATCGCAAGCAGTCCGACTCCCGGCTTTCCGAGCGGGCCCTGCGGGAGCTGTACCTGAAGACCTTTGAGATCATCGTGAAGGAGGCCCGGCCCTGGGCCATCATGAGCTCGTACAACATCATCAACGGCCGCCGCGCCTCCGAGAGCCGGGAACTGCTCACGGACATCCTCCGGGGCGAGTGGGGCTATGAGGGACTGGTCATGACCGATTGGTGGAACCGGGCCGAGCACTACAAGGAGGTGCTGGCCGGCAACGACCTGAAAATGGCCACCGGCTACCCGGAACGGCTGGAAAAGGCCATGGAGCTCGGCCTGCTGACCCGGGACGACCTTCTGGTCTGCGCCCGCCGGGTGCTGGAGCTCATTTTGAAGATGGACTGACAGACGGATATACAGCGCGCGGCGCGGCCCCATCGGGCCGCGCCGCTGTCATTTATCCGCTTATCGTAACCCCGCCAGGACGACTTCCGCCAAGCGTCTGCCCCCCAGAGCGCTGGGGTGCAGGTGGTCGCCGCTGTCATAGCTCATGAGCATGTATTCCGACCGGTCCGGGTCCCGGAGGGCGGCGTTGAAGTCAAACACCCGGTCAAACGCCGTGCCCTCCCCCGCCAGCAGCCGGGCGTTCAATCGGACCCGCTCCGCCTCCTGAACAGGGCCGTAGTCCTCGCTGCCCATCCGGGGCAGCACCGTGGCGGCAAAGACCTGCATGCCCGCCGCCCGGGCCTTCGCCGCCAGTGCCTCCAGCGCGCCGGCCAGCCGGTCCGCCCCGGCACAGTCCGCCGCCGGGTCAGGTGACGTGCCGATATCGTTGGTGCCGATACTCAGCAGCACCGCCCTGGTCCCGGGGTCCGACAGGGCGTCCCGCTCAAACCGCTCGATACCCGCCCGGCCATACATACGCCAGACCGGGGAAACGGGACCCTGGAGAAGCCGGTTGCCGCCGATCCCCTTGTTGAGCACCGCCAGCCTTCCCGGCATTTCCCGAATAAGCGTCTCCGCCAGAGGGTCTGTCCACAGACCCATTTGCGTGATGGAGTCGCCGAAGCACACCAGCGCCCCGGCGCTGTCCGGGGCCAGAAGCTCCACCGCCGCCACGGCGGGCACCGCTATCCCCTGCTCACAACTCTCCGTGTCGAAGGGCCCGCCGGGGGTGAAATCCCCTTTTTTGCTGCAATGCACGTCCGCCCGGATACCGTTTCCAGAGCTCACCGGCCCGGCGAAAGCCAGCCGGACGCAAATGAGCTCTCCCGGCTTCACGGCCAGCGGCGTCTCGTCGCTGTAAGCGTCCGCTCCGGGCGGGAGCGTGATGTCCCTGCCGCCGCCGAAGGTCACCGGCGTCAGAGGACCCGTCAGGGTCCCGGCGGTGGCGGCCCGGACCGTCAGGGGCCTGCGGCCCTCCCAATTGGCAAGGCGCAGGCGCATTCGCTCCCCCGCCAGCGCGCTGCGGACCGTGAGCAGGGCCGTCCTGTCCCGATAGGACGGACCGATCCCCTCTATGGGCGTGTGGGCCTGGCCCCAGACGCTGACCCAGTGCGGCATGGCTTCTTCCTCCCCGGCGGTTTTTGCACTATTTTATCACCCGCCCTCGACAAAAGCAACGGACCCGGTGTACAATAGCCCTATCCTTTTCGACTTTTGGGAGGCTCAGTATGCGAACGCTCCTGTATGGGGGCCGTGTCATCGACCCGGCCAGCCGGTTGGACAGCGCGCTCAACGTGCTCATGGAGGACGGGAAGATCGCCGCCGTGGGCCCGGAGGACATGGTGGCGGACCGGCGCGTCGATGTGACGGGCCGGGTGGTGTGCCCGGGCTTCATCGACGTACACGTCCACGAGGACCCGGTGGATGATGCCGGCCATATATACGCCGACCCGGACCGGTCCGTCTTTTCCTGTATGCTCCGTATGGGGGTCACCACGGTAGTGGGCGGCAACTGCGGCAGCAATGTGTGCGACCCGGGGGATTATCTGGACCTGGCGGACCGGGACGGGACATATGTGAACGTGGCCATGCTGGCAGGGCACGAGTATTACCGGGTCCGAGCCGGGGCGGCGGACCCCTACGCCCCCGCCACGCAGGAGCAGTGCCGCGCCATCGCGGAGGGTATCGCCCGGGCGCTGGACCGGGGCTGCGCCGGGGCCTCCTTCGGCATCCGCTACACCCCCGGCATGGACCGGCGAGAGCTTCTGGCCGCCGCCGGGCCCTTACAGGGCGCGGACAAGGTGGCCGCCTGTCATCTGCGGGACGACGCGGCGGCCTTTTTCGGGGCGCTGGAGGAGTTCACCGGCGCCATGATGTGCCTCGGTATCCCCGCCCAGATATCCCACATCGGCAGCATGGCCGGCTTTGGCCAGATGGAGCGGGCGCTGGCCATGGTGGACGCCTGCCGTCTGGGCGGCGCGGACATTTTCTGCGACTGCTACCCCTACAGCGCCTTCTCCACGGGCCTTGGCTCCGCCACCTATGACGACGGCTGGATGGACCGCTACGGCTGCGGCTACGACGCCGTGGAGATGTGCGAGGGCAAGTATAAGGGCCGGCGCTGCACCGCCGAGACCTTCCGGGAGATACGCCGGGATATGCCCGAATGCCGGACCGTGTGCCATGTCATGCAGCCGGAGCAGGTGGCGCTGGCCCTGACCCACCCGGCGGTGCTGCTGGCCAGCGACGCCACCATGCACCGGGGCCAGGGCCATCCCCGGGCCGCTGGGACCTTCCCCCGGCTCATCGCGGGATATGTCCGCACCGGCAAGCTGAGCCTCTATGAGGCGGTGGAAAAGATGACCGCCCTGCCCGCGGCCCGGTTCCGGCTGCCCGGCAAGGGGTCGCTGGCGGTGGGCGCGGACGCGGACGTGACCGTGTTCGACCCGGACAGGATAAAGGACAACGCCACCTTTGCCAGTCCCATCCTGCCGCCGGATGGCATAGACTATGTATTCATCGGCGGAGAACTGGCGGCCCGGGACAGCCGGATCGTCTCCCCCGCTCTGGGCAAGGCCCTGCGCCTGTGACGGCATACGAAAGCCCCGCGGAGAACGTGTGTTCTCTGCGGGGCGTTTTTTCGTATCCCGATCTCACCAGGGCAGAGCGCTCATCAGCCTGTTGCTGGTCAGCCGCCCCAGCACACCGGACAGGGCCGCGCCGATGAAATCAGCGCAGTCGTTGCCCACCAGCTTGGAGGCCTCCTCCCCGTCCATGCCGGTCAGATCCACCGCGTCCGACAGGTCAAAGTCCATCCAGTCCGCACTGTCCCCGGCGCCCGCGAGGACGTCCATGGAGAAGGCGGCGGCCTGCTCCCCGTCCACCCAGACGCCGGCCTGCACGGTCTGCACATCGGTCTGGTCCATCTGGTCGGCGCTGAACGTCACGGTGACGTTCTCCCCCTCCGGGGTAAGCGCATCCACCGCAAACTCCAGACCGCCCAGGTCACCGGCATCATAGACCGTGCCGGTGACGGTCACCTCACAGCCGCTGTCGATAAGCGCCTGACCCAAATTCTCGCCGTCGCTCAGAACGTTCAGGATCTCCGCCAGATCGTCGTTGCCTATGTTGATCCCGGTCACGTCATAGTCCACGCCGTCAATGGTCTGCGTCCCGCCTGGCTGGATGCAGCGGGCCAGAAGCTCCTCTATCTGCGCGGCCTTTTCCGCCGCCCCGTCCAGCTGGGCCTGCCAGTCCTCCTCGGACATGCTCTCCAGTTCCGCCAGGGCGTCCGGGTCCATCTCCGCCAGAGCGGCCTCCATCTCGGCCACCATGGCCTCGATCTGCTCGTCGGTCATCTCGTCCAGCGCCGGGACAGGCTCCGCGACCACGCCGTCCATGAGCTGGCTCAGAGCCTGTACCATGTCCCCGTCCCGGGTCACATACACGCTCTCCGGCGCTTCGGAGGCGTGGCGCAGGCACAGCGCCGCCTGCGCGCCGTCCACAGTGAGGATGGCCTCGGCGTAGATCTGATCCTCCGCGGTGAAATACACCCGCACGCCCCGGGCGTCCCCGTTCCGGGCCGCCTCCATCACGGCGGTGATACCGCTCAGATCCAGCCCCGCCTGATCCGCGGCGGAGGCGGTCAGATCGCCCACGCCCAGGAAGGCGGACACATCCCCCTCGGAGATGGTCATGCAGCCGGACAGCAGAAACAGCATGCTCAAAAACAGTACCGCTACCTTTTTCATCGTCGTCTCCCCTTTCACAGTGCCGTTGGCCTCAAGCGCGGATGCGCTCACACGACGCCCCGGAAGCTGAACCGAAGATCCAGCGGTCCGGACACGTCCAGCAGATACTCCGGATGGGGCTTCGCGCCCCAGCTGTCGTCGCCGCCCACACCGGCCTGGGCCAGCGCGGCCCGGACCACGGTGTAGTGTACCGGCGGCAGTTCGTACTCGTGCGCCGCGTTTTCCAGTTCATGGGGCGTGTAAGGCAGGGCGGAGAAGCACATCTCATCGCCCGTGAACCGCAGGCCCCGGCCCCGGCTGTCCGTGACCTCCGCCCAGCGCACGCCGGTCATGGCGCCGCACTCCTGGGGCGTCAGATAATGGGCCAGCCGGTCCGCGACCGTGCTCTCCCATATGCCGAGCTTCGCGCCCCGGCAACGGTCCGCGTAAGTCTCCGCCGGGCCCAGGCCGTACCACCGCACCCGGTCACGGTCCGCGTCCAGCTTCATCATCATGCCGAATTCCGGCATGGGGCCCAGCCCCTTCACCGGATCGTAGTGCAGGTGCACATCCACCGTCCCGCAGGGCCACACCGTGTACGTCACGGAGCACCCGGCCGCCGGCGCGGTGGGCAGCGCGTAGGTGAACTTCACCGACACGGACCCGTCGGCGTTTTCCGTCACGGGCGTCTCGCCCGCGCCAAAGAACATCCCGTCGGTGTGGTGGGTGGCGTACAGGCTGGCCAGCTTCCACTGGCCGTACCGCCCGGGCATGAACCAGCCCCTGTCGTTGTCCGTGGGGGCCCGCCAGAAGTTGGGCATGGGGATGGTCTTGAGCAGCTCCACGCCGCCGAAGCGGTAGGAGGTCAGCCCCCCGGCTATGTACCCGAACTGGACGGCGAAATCCTCTCCCTGCACGCCCAGGTTGTTGTTGCCGTACACCACCCGCAGAGGCCGGCGGGCGGGCAGCGGCCGGGCCGGGGCCTCGACCCTGTACACGCCCTGGCCGAAGGCCACCTCATAGCCCCGGTCCGCCCACACGGCGTCCTCCTTCAGCCGGAAGGACACCGTCACCGCGTACTCGCCGGGCACGGTCTGCTTTGCCAGCGGCAGCGGATAGGTCCGCTCGGCCATGGGCGGCACATCCGTCTCCAGAGCGGCGCTGGCGATCTCCGCGCCGTCCCGGGCCAGGGTGACCACGCACGCATAGGCGGCGGTGCCGGTGAACAGGTGCCGGTTGACGACGGTCACTTCGCTCTCGCTCACCTTCGCGACGATGTTCTGGTAGTTGTACTTGACCTCCTGCATTTTGGGCGACTCGGTGCCGTCCCCATAGACCAGGCCGTTGCCGCTGAAGGCATAGTCCGTGGGCCGGTCGTCAAAGTCGCCGCCGTAGCCGTAGATCGTGTTGCCGTAGCGGTCTTTGGTGCGGATGGACTGGTCGATAAAGTCCCAGACGAAGCCCCCCTGATACAGCGGCTCCTCATAGGCCAGCTCCGTATACCTGTCCATGGCCCCGCAGGAGTTGCCCATGGCGTGAGCGTACTCGCACATGATCAGCGGCTTATCCCGGTGCTCCGCCAGGAACGAGCGCACCTCCGCCGCCGGGGTGTACATCCGGCTTTCGATGTCCGTGGACTCGGGCCGCCGGGGGTCCAGATACACGCCCTCGTAGTGGACCGGGCGGGTGTCGTCCAGCTCACGGAACCTGCGGCTCATCTCACAGATCACGCCGCCGCCAAAGGACTCGTTGCCCAGGCTCCAGATCAGCACGCAGGGGTGGTTCTTATCCCGCTGGCAGGTGGAGTTGACCCGGTCCAGCAGCAGGTCCCGCCATTCGGTCCTATCGCCCGGCAGAGCGTATTCGATGGGCTCCTTCCCCCGGGCGATCGGCTCCCAGGCGCCGTGGGTCTCCATGTTGTTCTCGTCGATCACATACAGGCCCAGCTCGTCGCAGAGCGCGTACAGGACGCTGCTGTCGGGGTAATGGCAGGTGCGGATGGCGTTTATGTTGTTGCGCTTCATGGTGATAAGGTCCCGGCGTATCTTCTCCGCCGGCACGGCCCGGCCGGACTCGGCGCAGAAGTCGTGGCGGTTCACGCCCTTGAACACGATCCGCTGACCGTTCAGGTACATCACGCTGTCTTTGATCTCAAACCGGCGGAAGCCCACCTGCTGGCGGACCACCTCCACCGTCTCGCCCGACGCGGTCATGGCCGTCAGCGTGAGCGTATACAGGTCGGGCCGCTCCGCGCTCCACTTTTTCGGCGCGGTCACGGGGAGGGAGAAAGCCGCCGTATCGCCGGCGCCCTCCTGCTCGCTCTCCGCCACGACGGCGCCCCCGTCGGCGAGGGCAAGACGTATCTTCCAGGGACCGGCGGCCTCCACCTGCGCCCGCACGTCCAAAACGGCGTCCCGGTACGCGTCGTCCAGGAGGGTCCTGACGCGGATATCCCGCACATGGACCGCGGGGGCAGCGTACAAAAACACCTCCCGGAACAGCCCGGAGAACCGGAACATGTCCTGATCCTCCAGCCAGCTTCCCGCGCAAAACCGGTACACCCGGCAGGCCAGCTTGTTCTCGCCCTCCCGCAGATGGTCCGTCAGTTCAAACTCCGACGGTGTGAACGAGTCGGAGGCGTAACCGATATAATGGCCGTTCAGCCACACGGCCACACAGCTCTCCGCCCCCTGGAAGGAGACAAACACCCGCTTGCCCCGCATGGCCTCCGGCAGGGTGAAATACTTCACATAGCAGGCCACCGGGTCGAACCGCTGGGGTATCCGGCCGATCTGAACATCCTCCACCCCGTCCCAGGGATACTGGACGTTCACATACTGCGGCGTGCCGTAGCCCTCCATCTGGATGTGGGCGGGCACGGGGATATCCGCCCAGTCCGAGCAGTCGAAACCGTCGCTCTCAAAGCCGGGTATCACCTGGCCCTCGTTCCGGGCATGGAAAAACTTCCAATAGCCGTTGAGGGAGAAGCGCAGGCTGCTCCGGCCGGCGTCCGCCTCGGCGGCGGACGCATACACGGCGTGGTCAGAGTGGGCCGCGACGCGATTCTCGGCGAAATAAGCGGGGTCCATCAGCTTGTTGTAATCGAATTCCACTTGGTATCGCAGGCCGCCGGGGCGGTCTTTCCTCCTAACTGATCTGAATGTTTCAAAGCGCAGGCTGCACGAAGAATGGATGAGCGGGAGCGAAGCCCGGTCAGGGCGAGCCATGCGGCGGAGCCGCATGTGAAGTCAAAAGCCGCTGTGCGACAGGCTTTTGACTTCCTGCCGGCGGGATTCACTCCCGCCGAGCAGTTTATATATCCGAGCGGCCAAAAAACTCGTTTTTTGACAAGCTCGATGCCGTGCCAGGCGGCACGGCATCGTTTTGCCGGGCGGACGCCGTTACAGTGCTTTCGCATTATAGCAGAGTCCGCCGCGATTATCAACACATCACTTGACCGCGCCAGCAACGGCCTCGGTAAAGCTCTTTTGCAGGATGAAGAACACGATGACCGTGGGCAGGGTGCAGATGGTGACGCCCGCCATGACCACGCCGTAGTCCACCACATAGCCGCTGAGCAGGTTCGCGACCAGCATGGGCATGGTGATGGAGTCGGCTGTCTGTAGGATGACCTTGGGCCACAGGTAGGCGTTCCAGGTGTTCATGAACGTGATGGTGGCCGCCGCCGCGAAGGTGGGGCGCATCATGGGCACGAACATGCGGGTGAAGATACCGATCTCGCTCAGGCCGTCCACACGGGCCGCCTCCAGAACTTCCTTGGGGAAGGTCCGGGCGTTGTTGCGGAACAGCATGATCAGAAACGGCGTGGACAGGCTGGGCAGGATGTATCCGATGTACTTGTTGACAAAGCCCATCTTGGTGAACATCTGGAACAGGGGCACCAGGATGGCCACGAAGGGCACCATCATGCTCATCATGATCAGGGCCATCACGGCGTCCTTGCCCTTGTCGTGGAAGATCTCAAAGCCATAGCCCGCGACGGAGCAGATGGCCAGGCTCAGCACCAGCACCAGAACCGTGTTGATCACGGAGTTTTTGAACGCGTTCAGCACGTCCTGCTGGGCGAACAGGTTCTTCAGATTCTCCATCAGGTGGGAACTGGGCACCATCCTGCCGCCCAGGATCTCCGCCGTGGAGTTGAACGAGGAGATGAAGCACCAGTACAGGGGGAACACCGAGATAAGACTCATCAGGATCAAAAACACATAGACCAGCGTTCTCTTTCCGTATTTTTTGAAGGTACCTTCACTCACGCTTATCACCCACTTTCATCTGGATCGCGCTGAGCACGGCCACCAGGATCAGAATAACGAAACTCATGGCCGCGGCATAGCCGAAGTTGGGGTTGTTCTGGAACATGGTGTTGTAGATGTAATGCGACATGGTGATGGTGGCATTGGCGGGTCCGCCCTTCGTCAGGTTCACCGATTCGTCGAACAGCTGCAGCGTACCGTTGGTGGACATGATGGCCGTCACCAGGATGATGGGCTTCAGCAGCGGGATGGTGATCTTGAAAAGCTGGGTAGCGGCACCGGCGCCGTCGATGCGCGCCGCCTCATATACGGAGTAATCTATGCTCTGCATACTGGACAGATAGAAGATCATATTGTAGCCCGTCCAGCGCCAGATCAGGGCGATGATGATCACCGCCTTGGCCGTGCCGGGGCTGTTGAGCCAGTTGACCGGCGCGTCCAGAATGCCGATCTTCACTAGCACGGCGTTGACCATGCCGTCATAGGCGAACATGGTCCGGAAGATCAGAGAATAAGCCACCAGCGCCGTGGCGCAGGGCAGGAAGATACAGGTGCGAAAGACGCCCTTGAATTTCAGCTGGTGATCGTTCAGCAGCGTGGCGAAGATCATCGCCAGCACCAGCATGATGGGCACCTGGATGATCAGGTATGTAAAGGTGTTTTTCAGGCTCGTCTTGAATACATTGTCCTTCATCAGGAACTGATAGTTCCGGGTCAGGGGATCGGACCACGTCAGCGCGGTGGGCCGGCCGCCCTGGAAGGAGATCAGGAGGGCCCGGATCATGGGGTAGAAGCTCAGCCAGAAGATCAGCACTGTGGCGGGGATCAGGAAAAACCAGCCTATGATATTCTGCTTCTGGTGCATGGTGAGCCTTCTCCCGGAAGTTTGAGTCATCGTAGCAACTCCCCTCTCTCGCTTTTTGATTTAAAGGGTGCGAAACGCTTTTAAGAGGACTGCCGCTCCGGAAAGCAGCCGAAGCGGCAGTCTGTTTTCAAGTCAAGCTATGACGGGACATCTCCGCTCAGAAGCCCATGGTGAATTCCGTGGTGTCCTGGGCGGTCTGCAGCTCGCTGTCCAGATCGGCGCCGTTCAGAGCGTTGGTGACGGCGGTACCCACGTTACCGCGGGCGTCATAGTAGAAGGGGCCGGTGACCTCGGCGGGAACGCTGTCGCCGAACTCCACGATCTTGGCAAAGACGGCGTCACCGTTGAAGAAGTCGCTGGGAGCGGTATAGTTGGAGCCCTCCTTCGCAGGACCATAGGTGGCGATGGCGGAGGTGGTGGGAAGGATCTCGTTGTAGAAGTCCACATTCCGATACATCTGCATGAAGTCCAGGGCCAGATCGATATCCTTGTTGTTGATGATAGCCCAGGAGGAGCCGCCGTTGTTGGAGTAGTTGGTGGCGCCGTCCACGCCCACCATAGCGGGCATGTTGGTGACCGCCCACTTTCCGGCCTGATCTTCCAGGCTCATGATGGTGGAGAGGATCCAGCAGCCGGTAAAGGTGCCCACGACGGAGCCGTTGGACAGAGTGCCGATGTACTCGTCCCAGGAGTTGACCTCGATGAAGATGCCCTCGGCGACCATGGTGTTGTAGGTCTCGATAACAGCCTTCAGCTTTTCGTTGTCCTTCATGTTGACGGAGCCGTCCTCATTAAACATGGACCCGCCGCAGGACTGGAGCATGATCAGCACGGTGTCGACCGCGCCGGCCTGGCCGGACAGCATGGGCATACCGGTCTTTTCCTTTACGTCACGGCCAATCTCCAGGAACCGGTCCATGTCGATGTCGGTCAGGTCGTCCACGGTGTAGCCGGCCTCTTCCAGATAGTCGGTGCGCCAGGCGGCCACGACGGTGCCGGCGTCAAAGGGGATGCCGTAGTTACGCCCGTCCACAACAGACAGGCCCAGCTTCGCGGGCATGAAATCGGAGAAGTCGTACTCGTCGGTCAGATCATGATAGACCTCGGGATAGTTGGTGACGAACTTCTGGATGGAGTGGTCCTGCACCAGAACGATGTCGGGCAGGGTGCTGGTGTCGCCGTTGGAGGCGATGACACGGGACTCGATGTCCTCGGACAGGACTTCCTCGATGTCGATCTCAACATCGGGATGCTCCGCCTGATACATCTCCTTGGCCTTCTCCATCGCGGCGATGTTGAAGGTCTGGTCCCAGCACCAGATGGTCAGCTTGCCGTCGGCCTGGTCGCCGGCTTCGGCAAACGCCACCGTGCCAAGGGAAAGGACCATGACCAGCGCAAGCAGCAGAGAAATGAGCTTTTTCATGGGGTTCCTCCTTGATTTTTATTACCGGTCCGCTTCCGACGCGCCCGGTAGGTTGATAATCAAATCTTAGCACACGCGGACTTTCTCAATGGCTCATTTACGCTCCTGTTATGCGCATATTCGATTCTTTTTCGGCGTAATTCAACAGCGTAGTAAATAATTCACAAAAAAATTAGGGCATTTTTGCCAAAAATGCCCTATGCGCGGAATGCCGCCGGCCCGAACGGGCCGGCGGCATTCCGATACAGATCATTCAAATATGCGTGTTTTTGCGCCACTCCGCCGGGGACGTGCCCACATAGCGGCGGAAGTTGCGGTCGAACGTGGCCACAGAGGGAAAGCCGGTCTGCACGGCGATCTGGAGCACGGTCTCGTCGGTGCTGCGCAGCAGGTTCAGCGACCGGTTTATCCGATAGCGGTTCACATACTCCAGCGGTGCCATGCCCATGCTCCGGGCAAACACCTTCCGGAAATAGCTCACGCTCATGGCGCAGCTCGCGGCCAGGTCCTCCATGCGCAGCCTGCGCATATAGTTCTCCGACACATACCGCAGCGCCGGTTCCACGGGCCGCCGGGCGTCCGTATCGGCGGGCATGTCCCGCATGGCCGAACCCAGCGACCGGCTCATGATGGCCGCCAGCAGCGCCGTCATGGTCTCCAGCTCCATCCGGTCCGACTCCTGCCGCCGCCGGCCCAGCTCGAACATGGCCCGCAGCACGGACCGCAGGTCCCGGCAGTCCTCGTCCGCGTCAAAGTAGAGCCCCCGGCCCCGGGCTGTCTCCAGCATGGCCCGCAGCGCCGCCCGGTGCCGGCCCGGCGCCTCCCGCAGCAGCGTCTCCTCATCCACCAGCACATACTGCCAGTGGGTCATGGGCCTGCCCTGGTTCTGCTGGCAGTGGCGCAGCCCCCGGCCCACCGCCACGATGGACCCGGGCCCGAACTGCCGGCGGCTCCGGCCTATCTCGACGGTCCCCTCTCCCGACAGGCACACGCCTATCTCCAGGCAGTTGTGGTAGTGGCTCCGGTCCGGCATGTAGGGCGGATACCAGGGGTTGTCGATCAGTCCCACCAGCGGGCTCTCTCCGCTCAGCTCATAATCCCGCTGCTCCCGGTTCGGGTCCTCGGCGCTGACCCGATCAGGGGTATATAACCCCCCCCGCCTATTTTGCGTTCATCGGCCCCATTCATTCCTCATACCCGCCCACCCGGCCCGGGGCGATCCGGCGGATGTAGTCCCGCAGCTCCGGCGACGGCTGGAAAAAGACCTTCAGGGCCCGGCCGGACTGCTCCCCTACGCCGGTCAGATACATCACACTGCAGATATCGTCCGGGTCGTGGGCCGACACGTCGTAGGTGATGCGCCTGGGCACGGCGGCGGCGGAGTCCGCCTCCGCCTTCTCCAGCAGCGCGGACCCCTCCGGCCCCATGACGATCAGCTTCGTCAGGTCAAACTCCCCGAAGGTCACGGTCCTGGGCTTGGACTTGAGCCCGCTGGTCCGCTCCACGGTGAGCCGGGCCCCCTCCAGCTGGTACTGGTATGTGACCCGGGCCGCGCCCATGTAGTACCAGGACCCGAACAGGGTGCCCAGGGCCGGGAATAGCCAGATGGGGCCCTGCAGGGCGCCGAGGATCGTGAAGATCATCACGCAGAAGTACAAAAGCCACTGTATGACCCGGATGTGGCCCGGTATCTTCCGGGTCACGCTCTGGGTGTATCTGAACTCGTCATAGACTGCCATGGGCGCTCCTTTATCCGCCCGGGACGGGCAAGCGCCCGTCCCGGTGCCGTCATGTCAGATCCTGGTGTCCCACAGACCGCAGAAGCTGTCGATGGGATCCTTGCCGCGGAACGCCTCCGGGCCGGTCAGCAGCGCGTCCACCAGCGCGTCCATGGTGTAGGGTCTGGAATCGTAGGCGTTGATGTAGGTACGCACCGCGGGGATATCCGCCAGCATGGTGGGCAGGTTCACGCTGATGGCCACCACGGGCACCTCGAACACATACCAGGGTATCTCCCCGCCGCCCTTGCTCATGCCGAAGGCCGGGTGGCCGTTGGCCACGTCGCACAGGGTGATCACCAGGTCCATCTGGGAGACGAAGTCCGCGATGGCGTTCTTCCCGGCGAAGTACAGGTTCAGGCTGGGGGCCTGGCCCGCGGCGATCTGCTTTTTGATCTTCTCCAGGGGGCTTTCGTAAATAAAGGCGTCAAAGCCCTTTTCGATGAGCCGGTCCCGGAGCTCCTCGGCGGGATCCTTCCGCTTGCCGCCCGCGCCCATGGCCATGGCCGCCAGCGCCGCCATGGGGCCGTCCGCCCCCTTCACATACACGATCATGACCCGCTTTGTCTTTTTCGGGTCAAGGGGCAGCACGCCCTGGTCCTTGTACTTCACCAGCGTGAGAGCGTCCCGGCTGATGGCCTCGGCGGTCTTTTTGTAGCCGGGCTCGCCCAGCACGGCGGGAAGCGCCTCGGCGGGCGGGACCAGCTCCTCTTTCGCCTTCTTGTTGAGACCCATGTGGGCCTTCAGGGCCAGGATACGGGTCAGCGCCTCGGTCATGCGCTCGGCGCTGATGACGCCGGTCTTATAGGCGTCCAGCATGGTCTGGAAGTCCTCGTCCGGGTCGTTGAAGAACAGGAACATGTCGCACCCGGCGTTGATGGCCGCAGGCAGCATATCCCGCCGCTTCATCCGGTCCGTCATGCCCACCATGTGGCTGGCGTCGGTGACCACCATGCCGTTGAAGCCCAGCTCGTCCCGGAGAAGGCCCGTCATGATCTCCGGGCACAGGGTGGCGGGCATCATCTCGTCGTCGGTGATCCCGGGCTTCACCTGGCGCATGTACTTGGGCAGCATGATGTGGCCGCCCATGATGGCGTCCAGCCCGCCGTCGATGAGGGTCTTATAGACCTTGCCGTAGGTGGCCATCCACTGGTCGTGGTCGAATTCGTTGATGTTGTTGGCCATATGGGCGTCCCGGTAATCCTGGCCGTTGCCGGGGAAGTGCTTGGCGGCGCAGGCGAAGCCGGGTATGGTGTGGGCCCCGTCCAGATACGCCCGGCTCATGGCGGCCACCCGCTCCGGGTCGTTGCCGAAGGCCCGGGAGATGATCTCCTCGTTCTGCCAGTTGTAGTGGATGTCGCACACCGGCGCGAAGGCCATATTGCAGCCGATGGCCGCGGCCTGCTCGTTGGCCATGCGGCCCAGGTCGTGGGCGTACTGCGCGTTGCCGGTGGCGCCGATCTTGATACCGGAGCCGATGTTCACGCCGTCGGAGCAGGCCCCGTCGCCGCCCGCCTCGGTGTTGCAGGCGATGATGAGGGGCACCTTGGCGTACTTTTGCAGGATCCGGTTCTGCTCCAGCACCTTTGCGCCGGGCATGCCGTTGTACCGGCAGCCGCCCAGATGATACTTCTCCATCAGTTCCTTCAGGTATGCCTCGTCCTGACTGGATGTCAGCTGGAAAAACAGCTGTCCCACCTTCTCCTCGTCGGTCATGCCCGCGATGGTGTCCCGGACCCAGGCGATGTCCTCATCGGAGAGGAAATAGGGTCTGGCTTTCATGTCTACCATGGTCTGGCGCCTCCTTTATAGTATTTTCATGATATCATACTCCGATTATAAATGCTGCTCACCCAAAACGCAAACACTTCTTTGCCGTCCCGTCCGGCGCTATTTCACGAATTTCTGGATAGCGTCGCACAGCTCCTCCACGGCGGCGTGGTCCCCGGCGGAGATGGCGTCCACCATACAGTGGCGCATGTGGTCCTGCAAAATGACCTTGCCGGTGCTGTTCAGAGCGGAGCGCACCGCGGCGAGCTGGACCAGGACCTCGGAGCAGTCCTCCCCCTGCTCCACCATCCGCTTCACCTTTTCCAGGTGGCCGATGGCCCGGGCCAGGCGGTTGAGCACCACCTTCTGGTTTTCGTGGACATGGCCGTGGCTGTGGGGGATGCCGTGGCTGTGGCAGTAGGCGTGGTCGTGGTCATGGATATGTTCTTCACTCATGGCGGGCTCCTTTGTGTTTTTGTATCCCCCCACCCGGCTTGTGCGGGGGGATGGCGTCTGATAAAATCTCCGTATCAAAATAATTATACCGGCTCCCGGCGAAAAAGGAAAGGCAAAACATGAAAAAAACAAGACGACTGACCGCGCTCATCCTGGCGGCGCTGGCGCTGGCCGCCATGGGGGCCCCGGCGCTGGCCGACGGCGGGGAGACCACGCTTGTCTACGCCAGCGGCGACTATACCCGTATCGATCCGGCCATGGACGAGCACGGGGAGATCAACCTGCTGCTGTTCAACGGCCTCACCGCCCACGACGGGGATAACAACGTGGTCCCCGGTCTGGCGGATAACTGGGAGGTCGACCAGGCCGGCTGCGCCTACACCTTCCACCTGGCGGAAAACGCCCGCTGGCACGACGGCGAGGCCGTCACCGCCGAGGACGTGAAGTTCACCATCGAGGCCATCATGGACCCGGCCAATGCCTCGGAGAACGCCCCAAATTACGAGGACGTGACGGCCATCAACGTATTGGACGAGCACACCGTCCAGTTCGTGCTGTCGGCGCCCAATGCGGCCTTTCTGGACTACATGACCATGCCGGTGCTGCCCAAACATCTGCTGGAGGGGGAGGACTTTCAGACCTCCGACTTTTTCCGCCATCCGGTGGGCACCGGTCCCTACAGGCTGGAGCGCTGGGACGAGGGGCAGGCCATCACGCTGGTGAAGAACGAGGACTATTTCCGCGGCCCCGCCCACATCGACCGGATCATCTTCAAGATCGTGCCGGACGACAACGCCCGGGCCATGCAAATGCGCTCCGGCGAACTGGACCTGGCCCTGCTGACGCCCCGGGACGCGGACAGCTTTGCCGCTCTGGACGGATATACCGTTTACAACATGAGGACCGCCGACTACCGGGGCATCCTCTTCAATTTCCGAAACGAGTACTGGCAGAAAAATCGGGACATCATCCCCGCCGTCTGCTGCGGTATCGACCGCCAGGCCATCGTGGACGGGGTGATACTCGGCCACGGGGAGGCGGCCTACGGCCCCCTCCAGCGCAACGTCTACAACTGCGAGGATGTGGAGCGCTATGACTACGACCCCGACCGGGCCCGCTCCATTCTGGAGGCCGCCGGCGCCGAGATGGGGGACGACGGGTTCTACCGCCGGGACGGGGAAAAGCTGGGCTTCGTCATAGACGTGGCCGCGGGGGATCAGGTCCGGCTGGACATCGCCCAGGCGGCGGCCCAGCAGCTTCGCCGGATCGGTCTGGACGTGACCGTGGAGATACCCGCCGTGGTGGACTGGGGCGGCCAGATGGCCTACCTCATCGGCTGGGGCAGCCCCTTTGACGCGGACGACCACACCTACAAGGTGTTCGGCACGGACAAGGGCGCCAATTACTCCGGCTACTCCAACGCCGACGTGGACGAATGCCTGACCCAGGCCCGGCAGACCGATGACCCGGCGGCGCGGGCCGAGGCGTACGCCGATTTCCAGCGGGCCCTGGCGGCGGACCCGGCCTATGCCTTCATCTGCTACATCGACGCGGACTATGTGGCCGGCGCCGCCATTCACGGCATCGATCCGGACACGGTCATGGGCCACCACGGGGTGGGTATCTTCTGGAACGTGACGCAGTGGGAGATCGAGCGATGACAGCCGACGCCGACCGGGCGGAAAAGCTTCTGGACGTCGGGCGCCTGTCCGTGACCTTCGCCTCCCCCGCCGGGGCGGTGGAGGCGGTGCGGGACGTGTCGCTGGACCTGGCCCCGGGGGAGATACTGGCCATCGTGGGCGAATCGGGCTGCGGCAAGAGCGCGCTGTGCAGGGCCATCATGAAGCTGCTGCCGGCGAGCGCCCGGGTACAGGCGGACCGGCTGGCCGTGGCCGGGACGGACATCCGCGGCCTGTCGGAGCGGGACATGTGCGCGCTGCGGGGCCGGCTGTGCTCCATGGTCTTTCAGGACCCCATGACCAGTCTGGACCCCACCATGCGTATCGGCGCGCAGATAGCCGAGGCCGTGCTGGCCCACGAGCCGGGGATGAAAAAAGACGCGGTCCGGCGGCGGGTCCTGGAGCTCATGGATATGGTGGGCATTGAAGACCCCCCGGCCCGCTACAGGCTCTATCCCCACGATCTCTCCGGCGGCATGCGCCAGCGGGCCGTGCTGGCCATCGCCCTGGCCTCCCGGCCCCGGCTGCTCATCGCCGACGAGCCCACCACAGCCCTGGACGTGACGGTCCAGGGCCAGATACTGGACCTTTTGCGGGATATCCAGCGCGGGCTCGGCGCCGGCGCCGTGCTGGTCACCCACGACCTGGCCGTGGCGGCCCGGGCGGCGGACCGGACGGCGGTCATGTACGCGGGCAGGATCGTGGAGATCGGCACCACGGAGGAGATATTCTATGACCCCCGCCACCCCTATACCTGGGGGCTGCTGGCGAGCCTGCCCTCTCTGGCGGCGGAGGGCAGACCTCTCTATGCCATCCCCGGCATGCCCCCCACCCTCTCGCCCCCGCCCAAAGGGGACGCCTTCGCCTGCCGCAACCGGTATGCTCTGGCCATCGACTACGACCAGGCTCCGCCTCTGTTCCAGGTCAGCCCCACCCACTACGCGGCCACATGGCTGCTGGACCCGCGCGCCCCGGCGGTAGCGCGCCCTGTGGGAGGTGAGCTACATGTGTGAGACGCTGCTCGACGTGCGCGGCCTGTGCCACAGCTTCCCACTGGGCGCGGGACGGTACCTCCGGGCGGTGGACGGCGTCTCCTTCCGGATACGGAAGGGGGAGATATTCGGTTTGGTGGGCGAATCCGGCTCCGGCAAGTCCACCGTGGCCCGGTGCGTCATGAACATACTCCGCCCCCAGGCGGGGAGCATACTCTACCGGGGCGTGGACGTGTGCGACCCGGCCCAGTTCCGGGCCAACCGCCGCATGCTCCAGACAGAGCGGCAGATCATCTTTCAGGACTCCTCCTCCAGTCTGGACCAGCGGATGAAGGTGGCGGACATCATCGCCGAGCCGCTGGCGGTGAACCACATCGTCCCGCCCCGGGGCTCTCTCCGGGCCGAGGCGGCGTTTCAGCTGCGATATGTGGGCATGGACCCCGCCTATCTGGACAGGTACCCCCCGGAGCTGTCCGGCGGCCAGAGGCAGCGGGTGGCCATCGCCCGGGCCCTGACCATGGAGCCCTCCCTTCTGGTGGCGGACGAGCCCATCGCCGCTCTGGACGTCTCCATCCAGGCGCAGATCATCAACCTGTTCCGGCACCTACAGGCCGAGCACGGCTTCACCTTCCTGTTCATCGCCCACGACCTGGCCGTGGTGCGCTATCTCTGTGACCGGGTGGGGGTGCTGTACCGGGGGAAGCTGGTGGAGATGGCACCCACGAAGGAACTGTTCGACCGGCCCCTGCACCCCTATACGAAAGCGCTGCTGTCCGCCATCCCCATCCCGGACCCCCGGCGGGAGCGGGCCCGGACCCGCTTTCACTTCGACGAGGCGGCGTTCGACAGGACCGGCGGATTCGTCCAGGTGTCGCCGGAACACTTCGTGCTGGGCGGAAAGGAGGCGGAACCATGAAGCTCGCAAGACGGCTTTGCTCCCTGCTTCTGAGCCTTCTGGTCCTGTCCGCGGCGGTGTTCTGGATCGCCCGGCTGGCCCCCGGGGACCCGCTGGTCTCCTACTACGGCCAGCGGGCGGAGCGTATGACCCCCGAGCAGCGTGCCCGGGAGGAGGCCCGGCTGGGACTGGACGCGCCCATCCATGTGCAGTAT
Source organism: uncultured Oscillospiraceae bacterium (assembly GCA_947624985.1). Lineage (GTDB taxonomy): Bacteria > Bacillota > Clostridia > Oscillospirales > Oscillospiraceae > CAJOIG01. The sequence continues at coordinate 52,725 of CANQMO010000001.1, forward strand.
GTGCGCTGGCTGAGAAACGCCCTCCATGGGGACCTGGGCGTGTCCTTCAAATATAAACGGGACGTGGTGGACGTCATCCGGGGCCGGGTGAGCAACACGCTGCTGCTGGGAGGCGTGGGCTTCGCGCTGATCTTCTCCATGGCGCTGGGTCTGGGCCTTCTGTGCGCCCGGTTCGAGGGCCGGCCTCTGGACAAGATATTATGTAAACTTGGGACGCTGTCGAGCTGTATCCCGGAGTTCTGGCTGTCGCTGCTGCTCATTTTGATTTTCTCGGTATATCTGCGGGTCCTGCCGAGCTCCGGCGCCTGGTCCGTGGACGGAGGCGGCGCCGCCGACAGGCTCCGGCATCTGATCCTGCCCATGACCGTGGTGGTGACCGGCCATCTCTGGTATTACGCCTACATGATCCGCAACCGGCTGCTGGAAGAGGTCCGGGCGGACTATGTGCTGCTGGCCCGGTCCACGGGGCTCGGCAGGCGCAGGGTGCTGCTGCGCCACTGTCTGAGAAACGCCCTGCCCTCCTATCTGAGTATCATGGCCATCTCGGTGCCCCACATCATGGGCGGGACCTATGTCGTGGAGACGGTCTTTTCCTATCCCGGTATCGGCACGTTGTGCTATGAGAGCGCCCGCTATCAGGACTACGATCTGCTCATGGTCCTGTGTCTGCTGTCCGGGGCGGTGGTGATCGTCTGCAATATGCTGGCGCAGGCGATCAACGAGCACATCGACCCCCGTGTCCGGGCAGCGGCGGCGGAGAGAGCGGAGGCGGACGGCCATGGATGAGAGATTCGCTCTGGTAGGGCTGTGTCCGGCGGCGGAGCAGGCCGCGCCGAAGGGGCGCAGGCCCGGAAAAAGGCCCGCTCTCGCGGCGGCGTTTCTGGCGCTGATGGTGCTGGGGTGTCTGCTGTTCCCGCTCCTTCTGACGAAAGACCCCGCCAGCATGGACCTTTCCAATTACGCCCGCGAGCCGGACGGGACGTTCTGGTTCGGCACGGACACCATGGGACGGGATATATTCGCCATGATCTGGTCCGGGGGGCGGGTATCCCTGTCCATCGGCTTTCTGGCCACGGCCCTGTCCACTGTCATCGCCGTGGCGGTAGGCGCCGTGAGCGGGCTTGCCCCCCGGTGGCTGGACGCGCTCATAATGCGGCTGACCGACATCCTGCTCAGTATACCGTCGCTGCTGGTGATCATCCTGCTGCAGGCGGCGCTGGGCCGGGCCAACATCGCCAGTCTCTCGCTGGTCATCGGCGCCACCGGCTGGATGAGCGTCGCCCGGGTGGTCCGCACAGAGGTGCGGCAGCTGCGGACAAGCGAGTATGTGGCGGCGGCCCGGTGCATGGGCGGGGGGACGTTCCACATCCTGCGGCGGCATTTGGCCCCCAATTTCCTCGCCTCCATCATGTTCATGGTGGTCATGAACGTGCGGGGCGCCATCGTGGCGGAGTCCACGCTGAGCTTTATGGGGGCGGGCCTGCCGCTGGACACGGTCTCCTGGGGCAGCATGCTGTCCCTGGCGGAAAACGCCCTGACGGCAGGGGCCTGGTGGATCGTTCTCATCCCGGGTCTTTTCCTGGTCGCCACGCTCCTGGCCGTCACGGAGCTGGGGGAATGGCTCCGCCGGAGCGCCAACCGGGGCCAGAGCAATCTGTGAAAAGCAAAGCGCCGCTTGCCGCGGCGCTTTTGCCTTGAGCTTGTCAAAAAACAAGTTTTTTGACCGCTTAGATTGAAACTGCTCGGCGGAAGTGAATCCCGCCGGCAGGAAGTCAAAAGCCTGTCGCACAACGGCTTTTGACTTCACGCGCGGGAATGCCGCGCGGCTCGCCCTGACCGGGCTTCGCTTCCGTTTATCCCTTCTTTGACAGTCTGAAACGCGTTTATTTCACGATGGTCCGGTTCATGCTGCCCATGGTGTATCCGCCCAGGTCCATGGTCACATAGGAAAACCCCAGAGAGCGCAGATAGCCGTCCAGTTCACCGGCGTGGGACAGCAGTCTTTCAAAAGCCTCCGGCCGCGCCTCGATCCGGGCCAGGTCCCCGTGGATACGGACCCGTACCTGCCGGAGCCCCAGCGCCAGCAGCTTCCGCTCGGCCCTGTCCACCATGGCCAGCTTCTCCGCCGTGATGGTCTCGCCGTAGACGAACCGGGTGGCCAGGCAGGCGTAAGAGGGCTTGTCCCAGGTGGGCAGGCCCAGGTCTCTGGACAGGGCGCGGATATCCGCCTTGGTGAGTCCCGCCTCCCGCAGGGGACTTTTTATCCCCATCTCCGCCACGGCCCGCATACCGGGCCGGTAGTCGCCTTCGTCGTCCACATTGGAGCCCTCCGCCACATAAGCGGCGCCCCGCTCGGCCGCCGCCTGCCCGATCCGGGTGAACAGCGCCCTTTTGCACCGGTAGCACCGGTCCGGCGGATTGCTCCGCACGTCCTCCATCGCCAGCGGATCATAGTCCACCAGGACCATCTTGACGCCTTCCGCCCGGCAGAACGCCGCTGCCTCCTCCGTCTCCCGGGCCGGAAACAGGCAGGACCGTGCCGTGACCGCCAGGGCCCGGTCCCCCAGCACATCGTGGGCCGCCTTCAGTAGAAATGTGGAATCTACCCCGGCGGAAAAGGCCACCGCCACGCTTCCCAGAGAGCGCAGGCAGTCGTCCAGAGCCGCCTTTTTCACACGCAGTTCGTCCGTCATCGTTCCTCCAGCAGCCTCTCCACATCGTCCAGAGAGCAGTCCCTCTCCCGGGCGATCCTGGCCAGGTCCTCGTACTCATATTTGGCCCGGCGCACGCCGTAGCCGGCAGATACCTTCCGGCGCACCGGCCCCCAGGGGGTCTGCACCGTCTCCTCCCGCCGGTCCAGCACATACCGCCGGACGGCCGCCTCCCGCACGCCGATGGTGGTGGTATGGGCAAAGAGTTCCTGCAACATCTTCTCCCGGTCCCGCTCCGGGCACAGCACCCGCAGCAGCGTGCCGGGGCGGGATTTCTTCATGCCCACGGGCACGGTATAGACCTCCCGGGCTCCGGCCCGGAAAAGCCGCTCCATGGCAAAGCCCACCGCCTCCGCCGTCATGTCGTCCACGTTGCAGGAAAGCTCCAGGACCGTGTCGGTCCGATCCTCGCTGTCGCCCAGCATGGCCCGGACGCAGTTCGCCGCGTCAAAGTCCCTTTTCCCCATGCCGTAGCCCACCGCCCGGACCCGCATGGGGGGCATGGGCCCGAAGCTGTCGGCAAAGCGCTTCAAAAGCGCCGCGCCGGTGGGGGTGCAGAGCTCCCCCCTGATCGCGCCGCCGTAGATGGGCACATCCCGCAGTATGCAGGCCGTCGCGGGGGCCGGCACCGGCAGCAGGCCGTGGGCGCAGCGGACCTGACCGCTGCCCACATGCACCGGCGAGACCACCACCCGGTCCGGGGCCAGCTCGCGCATCAAAAGGCACACCGCCGTCACGTCCGCCACCGCGTCCAGAGCGCCCACCTCGTGAAAGTGTATCTCCGGCACCGGTACGCCGTGGACCTGGCTCTCCGCCCCGGCGATGAGATCGTAGACCGCCAGCACGTCCTCTTTCACCGCCCCCGGCAGAGGCAGATGTTCCCGGACAAGATGTTCTATGTCGTGCATGCCGCTGTGATGGTGATGGGCATGTTCATGGTCATGGTCATGGTCATGTTCATGGTCGTGGTCGTGGTGATGCAGGACCTCGTCCTCCTCCGCCCCGTGGACCAGCACGGACACATATGTGCCGGTGACGCCGCACCGGACGGCCTTCTCCCGTTTTATCTCCACGCCGGGCAGGCCCAGAGCGTTCAGCCGCTTTACAAAGTCCTCAGGGTCCGGGAGCAGTTCCAGCAGAGCCCCCGTCAGCATATCGCCCGCCGCGCCCATACCGCAGTCCAGATAGAGCGTTCTCATTTTTTCGCCTCCATGTGGTTGATCATACTGGCCAGATATCCGGCGCCGAAGCCGTTGTCGATATTCACCACGGACACGCCGCTGGCGCAGGAGTTGAGCATGGACAGCAGGGCGCTGAGCCCCTGGAAGGACGCCCCGTAGCCCACGCTGGTGGGCACGGCGATCACAGGGCAGTCCGCGAGCCCGCCGATGACGCTGGCCAGAGCCCCCTCCATCCCGGCGATGGCCACGATGACGCTGGCTGACATGATCTGCTCCTTGTGGGCCAGCAGCCGGTGCAATCCCGCCACGCCCACATCGTAGAGCCGGACGACGTCGTTGCCCAGCATCCCGGCGGTCAGCGCCGCCTCCTCCGCCACGGGGATGTCGCTGGTGCCGCCGGTAGCCACCACTATACTGCCTATGCCGTCCGGGACGGGTATGTCCCCCACCGTGCCGATACGGGCCTGGGGGTGATAGACGAGCGGGCAGCGCTTTTTCACGTCCTCCGCCGCCTCCGGGGAAAGGCGGGTGATCAGAACGCGCCCCTGTCCGCTGCCGGTCATGGTCTCCAGTATGCCGGCGATCTGCTCAGGGGTCTTGCCCGCGCCGTAGATCACCTCCGGCGCCCCCTGCCGCACCTTCCGGTGCAGGTCCACCTTGGCGTAGCCGATGTCCGCAAAGGGCTCCGTCTTTAATTTCAAAAGGGCCTCCTCCACCGGCATGGCGCCGTCGCGCACCGCCTCCAGGACCCGTCTTGCCTCGCTGTTCATCCGCCGCCTCCCGTCGCGCTGTATTTTCAAAGCCGATAAAACAAGAGGCACGCACGTCCCTGTTCTCAGGACGAATGCGTACCTTCCTGGTATCCTCCACGCAATAAAACGTTTCAAAAGCACTTCTGTGCCTCCGGCGGGCTTCCTGCCCTGCCGACGGCCACAGTATAACATCGCGGCTCCCGGCTGTCAAGCCGGGAGCCGCCCGCCGGTCTCAGTGGATGAAGTTCATGGGCTGGAAGGGTTCTTTTTCCGGCAGGCCGTACTCCGCCTTGCCCAGGGCGATGCTCTTCATGAGGAAGGTCATGTTCCGGGCCAGGGTCCGCATGCTCTGCAGGCCCTCCGTGTCCTGCTCCGCCTCGCCGGGCTCCCGGCCATGGATGCTGTTCCAGTACTGGCCGGAGGCAACGGGCATGCCGGAGATCGTGAAGAACTTGTTCAGCTCGTCAAAGGTAGCCGAAAGGCCGCCCCGGCGGGCGGCTACCACGGCGGCGCCCACCTTCATGGTCTTGTCAAAGTGCGTGCTGTAGAAAAGCCGGGTCAGGAACGCCACCAGCGTGGCGTTGGCGGAGGCGTAGTAGACGGGGCTGGCCACCACCAGACCGTCGCAGGCCTCGAACTTGGGGGCGGTCTCGTTGACGACGTCGTCAAAGACGCACTTGCCCTTTTCAAAGCAGGACCCGCAGGCGATGCAGCTGCGCACGGCCTTGTTGCCCACCCATACGGTCTCGACCTCGACGCCCTCGGCGGCGAAGATCTTTTCCATCTCCCGCAGGGCCACGGACGTGTTGCCGTTTTTGCGGGGGCTGCCGTTGATCATCAGTACCTTCATTGCGCGCGTCTCCTTATCTCAGATATCGCTCATATTGTACCACAGCCGTCCGCCGTTGTCACGGCAAATATCCCGACAAAGCCGAGGGGCCCTGCCATGCAGGGCCCCTTTCGCTCGTCCGGGCCGTTCTTCTTTGCGAAAAGCAGTGCCCACCGTTCAGTTGGACGGTTTATTTTGCTTCGGAGCCTTAAGGATCCCGATAACGGCGGACCAGAACACGATTCGGTTCAGACGGTCCGGGATGCTCTCAGCGGCCAGGCAGATCTGCGACGCTTCCTCTGTGCGGCTGTTCAGCCTGCGGTTAAGGATGTGCAGCGCCCGGACTATCTGAGGCATCAGATCCGTCGTGCGCTCTCGATACTCTTCATCCGACATTTTAGTCGGTTCGATCAATTGAAAATACGGCAGTCCGACACACAGTTGACTTATCGTATACAACATCACGGTCTGTGACTGCTCGTCCTGCGGAAAGAGTTCAGATGCAAAGACGTGCCCATACAGTTTTTGATAGAAGTCCTCTTCCGTCGGATTGTCCGCCATCAGTGCAAAGGATATTTCAGAGAGCAGGTCGGTATATCGGTTCGATATCCTCTTTGCGTCGTCCATGTCCATCAGCGAAGGGGCGTCGTCCTCCGAGCCCACGTCCCCGGTATACTGGATGATCTCCCGCAGAACGCTCCCGGGATGGTCGCTTCCTTTCAAAAACTCCATATACAGGGTGTGGTAAATATCCAGCGGATGGCCCGGGGCGCTGCTCAAAATATCCTGTATCCTTTTTTCACCTATTTTTGCCATTGCGCTCCTCCTTTCTCAATAAGCCGACGCGTTCGCATTGGCTATGATCCCATCATATCTGCGATTTGGCAAATCTACAGATCGTTCTTCTATATTCGGCTCGTCTGACAGGCCGTTTCTTCTCCTGTCGCCCTTATCTACGTCCGGTTTTACGTCCTGAATACAGATCCCCCTGTATTCTTCCGGTTTCATGAAGTAGCTGTTCTCACCGAAAAATAGCATATATCCCGCTTTATCCCAGAAACGCCATTCGTTTTTCGCGGTTTTGGGCTGGCCGGCGGGAGCGTCTGCCGCCGCCTCCTGCACGGCGTTTCTTATGCGTTTTTGTTCCGAAGCGTCCTTTGTATTACGAAGCAGCTGATCGATATTTTGAAGGATCTCTTCCAAATCGACTTTATGGCTGTTAGCACGGCGGCGCATCTGCCCATAGCGGATGCCGTCGTCCGTCAGCGAATACAGCTTGTATTTTCCAAACGTCTCGGCCCGGACAAAGCCCGTTTCCGTGACCTTCTTCATCGCTTCCGTGAGCGTTGGCGCATTCATACCAAGTCGTTTGCACAGCTCACCATGATACATCGGTCCGTGGGATTCAAGCTCCCGGACGATCTCCTCCAGGTGCCTGACCGAGCCGCTCTCTTTCAGAAGCCGCGCCTCCGCCCATTTCTCCTGACGGGAGCTGTACGAAAGAAATTCAAAGCTCTCTATCGTTCCCCACAGCGTTCCCAGGGAAAAGAGCGCGTATTCCTTTATATTCCGCCGCAAAAACTGGTATGTTTCATGCATTGCCGCCGACTGGATCTTAAGCAGCGCAGCCCGCTTCGCCGCGTTTCCGTTCGACCAGGTCAGATAGATCTTTTGCCGCTGGTCCTCCACATAGGAAACTATTTCGCCGTTCTCTCCTTCGGTAAGTAACGCCAAAGGATCGGGGATGTTCATTGCGCTCTTTTCCATCTCTTTCTATCTCCTAAACGTAAGTATTGACTTGAGCATTATACACAGATCGCCTCTGCGTTTTTGTCGTTATTCGTCGGCAAGGCAGTGACGGATGGCATTTTCCCACTTCCCTCCGCCAGGCTTGTCCCGCACCAGCCGCAGCGGCAGAGAGACCAAAAACGCACACGCTTTTCTGCCGTCGCAGGAATCGCCGCAGGAGCGCCTGTCACAAAACCGCCGGCAGTCGTCCGTCCCGGCGATGCTGCACCCTCCGATCACACGGGGCGCGGCCCTCGCGCCGCAGCAGTTGCCCCATATGACCGTGGCGCCGTAGCGTTTCAGCCGCGGCAGAGCGTTGATAAAGTCCTCTTCTCCCGGTGTGTACGAAGGGACCAATACCAGCGTGGCGCCCAAAGACTCGCAGACAAACTCGTTTTTTTCCAGAAAATCCGCGCAGATCATGACCGCGATACGGTGTACCCCCGGAACATGGATCAGATAGATATCCTGGACTTCCGCAGGGGCGAGCACTTCGATCCAGTGGCCGCCCGCGTCCTCATACGGAACGTATTTTTCCTGCCTCCCCAGGATCTTCCCATCCTGGTAGACAATGGTCACGCTGTTATGCCCGTCCCTCCAGTATGAAGGCAGAAAGGTAAGCGTGGGCGGAGATATGCTCTCCTTCATCATGGACAGATAGCTCTGGCGTATCTGCGGGTTAAAGCCGTTTCTATCCTGTTCCAGCCCGGCCGTGCCGAGCATCTCCGGAAAAAAGGCGATGAAGGCGCCCCCTTCGGCGGCCAGTCTCAGATCCCTTTCCACCCGGCCAGTGAGCTCCTTTTCATGCCTTATTCCCTGGAGGACGCGCCCGTCGTATTTCATCCCGTTATACTCTACCGGCGTTTTTGTGGCTTGCAGGATAAGGTGGTCGTCCGCGCTTGACAGAGGGCAGAAGGCAACCGTGATCGGGTCCTCCTCTCCACCCTCCGTATACCCATAGGGAACGACGATATGGTGGACTGAAATGTTCGGACTGTCTTTCAGATAGCCCACATTTTTCAAAAGACCGTTTATGCCGGCGTGGACGTTCCTGCTCTCCCCGGTCCGCTCCCACTCGGCGCCCGGTTTCCGTTCAAGGATCGATGCCGTCTTGAATTTAGGAAAGATCTGAATGCCTGTGGCGGCGCGGTTGGTATTGAAATGATCCAGAACTATCGGATGATCTCCGCAGAGAGGAAAGATGGGGTATAGGGAAAAGGCCGTCGTATCGTCCGTCAGCACATATGTTATTCTCTGGTCCATCCATCTGCATATTGCTTCCGCCCAAATAAAACGGCCATCGCTTGTCTGCTTCTCAAGGTCGTCTATCAGGCCGGACAGAAAACACAAAAACTGATCTGTTCCCTTCTTCCAGGCGTTATCCATTTCATCGCAGGCAGATTTACTAAATTTTTTATAATCGGCAAGCTGCTGGATACGAGAGAGCGAATCGGGAAATGTTTCGGTCAGACTTATCGCCCGTGCCAGATAATCAATATACTGTTGCGCGGCGTCTTTTGTGGGCATTTCTCTTCTCCTTGGAGAGCGGCTTTTTATGGCGCTGGCTATAAAACGCCGTATCTGCGCTTTGGTACATTAAATCTACCACGGCGCCCGGTAAATGTCAACAATATTGTTCAATTTCAGTTCAATTCCGCCGTTGGCGAACAGTCGTTCCCGCCCTTTTTATGACATAGCGTCCAGCATCTCAAGCGCCGGAGCAAGGCGTATCCCGCTCCGGCGCCAGTGCTTTACAGTCCCAGCAGGGCCGCCAGGGTCGATTCCCCTATCACGCCGTCGGCGGCGAGGCCGGGGGTCTTGGCCTGAAACGCCTTCACAGCCGCCGCCATGCCGGGACCGTACTGTCCCTCCAAGCCCTTGGGGTCGTAGCCCAGAGAGTAGAGCCTGCCCTGCAACACCTTCACCATGTCGCCTGTGGCGCCGCTGGCCAGACTGTGGCTTGCCCCATAGCCCCGCAGGGCTTTGGCGATGGCCGCCGTGCGGGTGGCCGCGCCGTAGGCCCCGTCCGCCGTCACCCCCAGCCAGGTCTGCCAGGTCCTGACCGGGTCCGCCGCCGGCGCGGTCACGGACGCAGGCGGCGCGGCCGGGGCGGAGCCGTCATAGTCCGGGTGGCCGTAACCGGCGATATAGCCGCCGGACCGGCTGCGGGTCTGTCTGGTGACCTGATCGCTCTTGTTGCCCTCCACGGTGACGATCTGGGTCGGCGTCACCTCCACCACGATGCCGGTGTGGACCAGAGCGCCGTTCTCCTGAAAGAACACCTGATCCCCCGCCCGGGGCGTCTGGTCATAGCGCCCTCTGGCCTTATAGTACCCCGCCGAGTAGGGCACCGCCGCCCCCAGCGGCCCGCTCTGGTACTCTGTAAGCTGTCCCTCGGTCTTACCGAACGCCTTATAAAAGCACCAGTCCACGAATACATCGCACCACTCATAGCCGTTTTTGTCGCCGTTATAATACCCGGCGGCGGCCAGATCCCGGGCGTATTTGGTCCAGTTGCCGCTACCGGCGTTGGCCCCGGGCTGGTCAAGTGCCGCGTTGGTGGCTTTCTCCCTGTAGCCCACCTCTCCCAGCGCGATGGATATGACTTCTGCCGCACTGCTCATCGCCCATCCTCCTTCTGCGAACGATCTGCTCCACGATATGCCGGGCCGACATACGGCGTGACAGAGCGCCGCCGACGCCGCCCGTTCTCGTGGCGCCGTCCGGGCCGCGCCCACGGAGAGGATGCATGAAAAGGAAAATTGAACGCTGCCCTCCTTTACAACAGCAGGGCTAATGTGTTAAAATATAGTCATCAAAAAATCGCCGGGGAGACAGAACCGTGTCGAACAACAAGTACGACTGCCTGAAGCTGGACAATCAGCTGTGCTTTCCTCTCTATGCCTGCGCACGGGAGGTGGTGCGGCTTTACACCCCCTATCTGAACGAGCTGGACCTTACTTATACCCAGTACGTCACCATGATGGTCATGTGGGAGCACAAGGCGCTGACGGTCAAGGCGGCGGGCGAATTGCTGCATTTGGATTCCGGCACCCTGACGCCTCTTTTCAAAAAGCTGGAGGATAAGGGCCTGGTGACCCGTGTCCGCTCCCGGGAGGACGAGCGCAACCTGATCGTGTCCGTAACGGAAAAGGGCGAAGCGCTGAAGGACCGGGCCGTGGACATCCCCGCCCGGCTCGGCTCCTGTATCCGGATGGACCCGTCGGAGACCATGGAGCTTTACACGCTGCTGCACAAGCTGCTGCAAAGCCTGTCCTGACCGCCGGACACCCTTGACAATCGGGCCCGGACGGCCCATAATAATGGCGAAGGAGACGAGAGCATATGCTGGAAAAAAGCGATATCGAATTGCTCGGCCAGATGATGGACGAGAAGATCGGTTCATCAGAGAACCGGATGATGGCCTACTTTGAGGGAAAGATCGAGCCGCAGCTCCAGCTTTTGGCGGAAGGCCATCAGCAGCTTCTGGAGACGCTGGCGCCGGTGAGCCGGTAGAGGCGCTGGAGACGGACGTGTCCGTTTTGAAATATACCGTGGCCCAGCTGGCCGCCGAGGTCAAGGAACTGAAGGCCGCCATGTGACAGGCTACAGACCGAGGCCGCTCCCAAAGGAGCGGCCTCGGTCTGCGTTTTAGTTGTTTTTACAGCAGGCTCACGGCGATCTTCATCACCAGCTTGCGGAAGCTGACATGTTCGCCGGCGGGGTCCAGACCCGGACGGTGCACATCCCAGGGGAACAGCACGATGAAGTCCCCCGGCGCGGTGGTCAGGAAGTGTTCCTCCTGTACCTGGTCGAAGAGCGTCTTGTCCTTTGCCGGAGCGTCCTCGACCACATGCTCCTTCCCGGTGAGAGGCGCCACGCCAATGCGCTCGCCGGCCTCCGGCCAGTACATAAGATCGATATACCGGCTGTGCGCCTCCGCTCTGGCCTCGGACTTGGTGGTCAGGTCCTGCACCAGCACATAGATGTCGTCCCCCTCGATGGGCAGGCGGCCCGCCTCCAGGGCCAGCACGTCGGTGGTCCTGAGCCATTGCAGCGCCCGCCGGATGGCGGCGGGATAGACGGAAAGGTCGTCGTGTCCGTTCAGCTTGGAGTAGATCATGCCTGTGACCTCCTTAATTATTATTATTTTTTAAGCTATTATAGCAGACCGCCGGCCTTTTGCCTAGCCCCCATCGGTGATCTTTCTGCTGTGACAGTACCGCCGCTTCCCTCCCGGGAGGCGGCGTTTTTCGTCATCGTATCTTCCGGCACTCCAGATACCAGCGCTTATCCAGCGTCTGGCCCACGGAAAAGCTCTTTTTGGGGTAATTGCCGTATCGCAGGATATGGGGAAAAAGCTCCCCCTTGTCCAGCGCCGGCAGCAGCCAGGCCCCGCACCCAGGCCGGGACGCCAGACGCCGGACCTCGTCCTCCCCGTGGATGTAGTCGATCCGCCCGCCGTGAGCCGCCACATAGGCCCGGGCCAGCGCGTCCGCCTCCGCCACCAGCGCGCCGGTATCGCCGCCGGTGAGCTCCTCGATGAAGCCCCCCGCGTCCGTGTCCAATACCACCCGGTGGATGGGGTAAAACTCCACCGCCTCGTCCCGGAGGTTTTCCAGTTCCGCCAGAGCGTACCGGGCCGGATGGTCCATGGCCGCCCCCGCCGCCTTCAGCCGCTCCCAGTGGTCCTTTGCCGCCGCCAGAGAGTGGTTGCCGTCGCCCATGGCGAACACCATCTCCCCCGGCAGGGCGTTCACGGCGGCCTGCACAGCCTCCGCCGCCGGGCCCGTCAGACGCCTGCCCCGGACATGGCCGCCCCCGGCGTACAGGTCAAAATCGTAGAGCGGCTCTCCCGGCGACGCCGTGCCCAGCACCCTGTCCCGGGGATCGTCCATGAACAGCACGATGTGGGGCATTTCCAGCGCCTGCCGCCGCCGCAGTTCCGCCCGGGCGGGCAGCCGCTCTGGCACCGTGGCCTCCGTGGACCGGATCGGCGAGACCGCCCCCGGCGCCCAGTCGTAGGCCTCCAGGTCCAGCTTCCCCACCAGGCCGCTCCTTATCTTCCCATTGGGAAGCGTTCGCTCCACATAGATGTAAGAATCCGGTATTTCTCGGAATATATCCCCCACCAGGTACTTTTCCATGGTCCGGCACACAGCGGTCTTGCGGGCCTGCACATCCGTTGCATGCAGATACACCTCCGGTAACATCAGCCGCAGGGCGGAGGGCGCGCCGCCCACGAACGCGTCCATGTCCCGCCAGTAATCAGGCCGGGCGGAGAACTGGTCGCAGGCCACGGCAGCCCAGCGGGTCATGTCCGTCCCCTCCCGGGGCAGCAGGATATCCGCGGGGGTGAATATGTCTTTCATGCTCTCACTCCTTGTCATATGGCAATTCTACCGCATTTGGCATAGCATGGCAAGAGGTGATGTCGAATGGATTTTACGCTGCTGGGGACCGATCCCCGGTACATGTATCTGAAGCGCCGGCTGGAGCTGGACGGCCACCGGCTCATACCGGACAGTCCCAATAAGATCGCCCCGCCCGCCTGGCGGCAGGGCGTGAGCTACTATAAAGACGGCATCTATGTCATCGAGAACGCCGCTCTCACCGCCGAGGGGGCGCTGGAGCTTCTCATGCGCCGGTCCAACCGGGCGATCGCGGGCATGGAGGTCCTGGTGGTGGGCTTCGGGCGTATCGGCGGCTTTCTGGCCGGGATGCTCTCGGCCCTGGGCGCCCGGGTGACCGTGGCGGCCCGGAGCGAGACAGCCCGGGCGGAGGCCCGGGCCAGAGGCTGCCGTGCGGTTGACATAACACATATCCCGCCCGTCTTTGACGGGGTGATCAACACCGTGCCGGCCCCGGTGCTGGAGGGGGATTACGGCGGGGCGCTGTGTATCGACGTGGCCAGCGCCCCGGGAGGCTGGGCCTCGGACGCGCCGGTGCTGAAAGCCCCCGGCCTGCCGGGGCTTTACGCCCCAAAAGCCGCCGCCGACGTGATGGCGGAGGCGATATATCGAGTAATGGAGGAAGAAGAACATGGCTAAACTTCGTCTGGGGCTGGCGCTGACCGGCTCTTACTGCTGTTTCGGCAAGCTGGCGGAGGTCCTGCCGGCGCTGTGCCGGGAGTTTGACGTGCTGCCCATTTTCAGTGAGAACGCCCAGCGGGACAGCCGCTTCGGCCAGGCGGCGGACTGGATGGCGCTTTTTGCCGAGGCGTCCGGCCGCGAGCCCGTCACCACCATCGCCGGGGCGGAGCCGCTGGGGCCCAAGGGGCTCATGGATGTGCTGGCCATCGTGCCCTGCACGGGCAACACCCTGGCAAAGCTGTCCCGGGGCGTGACGGACACCGCCGTCACCATGGCCGCCAAGGGCCACCTGCGCAACGGCAAGCCGGTGGTCATCGGCGTGTCCACCAATGACGGCCTTGGGGCCTCGGCGGAGAACATCGGCCGGCTGCTGGTCCGCAAGAACATCTATTTCGTCCCCTTCGGCCAGGACGATCCCGCCGCCAAGCCCACCAGCCTCGCCTGTGACTACGATCGGATCATCCCCGCCGTCGCCGCCGCCTACGAGGGGCGGCAGCTACAGCCCATTCTGGTCTGAGCGCGGCGGGCGCGATAAGGCCGGGCGCACTGGCTCACAGCGCGCCCGGCCGTCTTTTCTTTCCGCCGCCCCTCAGTGGGGCAGGGCCATATAATCCCGGTCGATGGCCACGGTGATCTCTCCCCGGGGGTACAGCTCCCGGACCATGTTCTCCAGCATGCGGCGTATCTCCTTTTCCGGTATCTCCACATCCGCCGGGACGAAGCAGTCGAACCGGATGTGCGGGTCCTCTCCCGTACCGGTCACGGACAGGTCGTGGACCGCCAGCCGGGGGTCGATGAAGCCCATCCGCTTCTCCAGGTGGGCCCGCAGGCGGTTCTCCGCCGTGTCCTCCCGGGAGATGGGGTCCAGCTGGAACACGATGTGCAGCCCGTCCCGCTCCATGAATTCCCGGCTCAGCGCCACGAGCCGCCGGTGGAAAGCCATGATGTCGTCCTCCGCCGCCATCTCCACATGGGCGCTGGCGAACCGCTGGCCGGGGCCGTAATCGTGGAGCATGAGGTCGTGGGTGCCCAGCACGCCGGGACAGGCCAGGATACGCCGCCGGATATCGTCCACGACCTCCGGCTCCGGCTTGCGCCCCAGCAGCGGGTCCAGCGTCTCCCGCACCAGAGAAAGGCCGCTGTACAGCACGAACACTGCCACGCCCATGCCCAGCCAGCCGTCCAGGTCCAGTCCGGTGTACCGGGACACGATCATGCCCGCCAGCACCACGGCGGTGGCGATGGCGTCGTTGCGGCTGTCCGCCGCCGTGGCCAGCAGGGTCCCGGACCCTATGCGGCGGCCCGCGTCCAGATTGAACAGCATCATCCACAGCTTCACCAGCACCGAGCCCGCCAGTACCCCGGCCATGACCCAGGAAAAGGCCGGCGGCGCCGGGTGCAGCACCCGCTCCACGCCGCTTTTGAGAAGCTCCGCTCCCGCCGCCAGGATCAGCGCCGCCACGATGAACCCAGCCAGATACTCGTACCGCCCGTGGCCGTAGGGGTGCTCCTCGTCCGCCGGGCGGGCCGCCAGACAAAAGCCCAGCAGCGTTATGATGTTGGACGCCGCGTCCGACAGGTTGTTGACCCCGTCCGCCACGATGGCCACGGACCCCGCGGCCAGTCCCGTCAGCAGCTTGAACAAAAACAGCACCCCATTTGACACGACGGCGAGAACGCCCGCCATCTGCCCGTAGGCCGCGCGCACCTCCTGCCGCTCCGTCCGTTCCCAGTCTTTTATGAACCTTGCGGCAAACCACCGAAACATGCTACCGCCCCCTTTATGTCATGCGGTCCATGATATGCCCGCCGGCGCCCATTGGCTATAAGCCGCTGTTCGATCATAGGGCCTGCCGGAGGCTTTTGTCAATGCTAACCGCGCCCGCCGGCATATCCGCGGGCCAGACGCGCATAAGCTCCATCGTGCCTGTCCCCGCCGCTTTTTCCGTCGGCGTATCACGGTCCCGGAAATTGCCGGCGCCCGGGGCGGGCATCACGGAGGGAGGCGGCGGCGTGCATCCGGCGGTGAAGGCATTGTGCGCTCTGGCGGGGGGACTGGGCATGTTCCTCATGGGCATGGATATCATGAGCGGCTCCCTCCGGGACGCCGCCGGGGACCGGCTGCGCCGGTCCCTGGCCGCCTGCGCCAAAAGCCCCCTGACGGGGGCTCTGGCCGGAGCCGCCGCCACGGGACTTTTGCAGAGCTCCTCCGCCGTCACGGTGATGGCGGTGGGATTCGTCAGCGCGGACCTCATGGACCTTCCATCCGCCATGGCGGTCATCTTCGGCGCCAATGTGGGCACCACCGTCACGGCCCAGCTTCTGGCCTTCCGGCTGGGGGACTGGGCAGGCGCGCTGCTGCTGGCAGGCTTCGCCCTGTGGCAGCTTGCCAAAAGCGCGCCGCTCCGGGCCGGGGGCCGGGCGCTGGCCGGGTTCGGGCTGCTGCTGGCCGGTGTGGAGGCCATGGGCCGGGCCATGGGTCCTCTGGCGGAGGGTCCCCGTTTTGCCGGGCTCATGGCGCGGGCGGCGGATACGCCGCTGCTGGGGCTGACGCTGGGGGCGTCCCTGACCGCGGCGGTACAGAGCAGTTCCGCGGCGGTGGCCATTTTACAGAGTGTGGCGGTCCGGTCCGGGCTGGACCTGGCCGGGGCGCTGCCCCTGCTGCTGGGCTGCAACATCGGCACCACCGTCACGGCTGTCATAGCCGCCGCGGGCCGGTCCCGGGACGCCAAACGGGCCGCTTTGGCCCACGCCTTTTTCAATCTCTCCGGCGCGCTGATCGTTTTGCCCTTCGCCTCCGGCTTCGCGTCTTTCGCCGAGGCCCTCTCTCCCGCCGGTACGGACGCCCTGGCCAGGCAGATCGCCAATGCCCACACCCTGTTCAACGTGCTGTGTACCGCCCTGTGGCTGCCCCTGCTCCCGGTCATGGAAAAGCTGGTCCGGGCCATCCTGCCCGACAAACGGTAACGGGGACGGCCCTTCTCCGCCGTCCCCGTTCCTTTGTTCCGTTCACCCGATGTACGTCTTTTTCAACGTCACCCGGTCGATCTTGTCGTTGATGGTCATGGGCAGCCGGTCCAGCCGCTCGTACCGGTTGGGCAGCATGTACGCCGGCAGCTTCACCGCCAGAGCCCGTGCAACAGCCCTTTCATCCTCTTCGCCCGTGTAGACGCAGACGATCTCGTCTTTCGCCTCATCGAACAGGCAGCAGCCGTTGGACAGGCCGGGGATGGCCAGCAGAGCCGTCTCGATCTCGCCGAGCTCGATCCGGTAGCAGCCCTGGTGCTTGATCTGAAAGTCCTTCCGGCCCAGGAACATGATCTGGCCCCGGTCGTTGTACCGGGCCAGGTCCCCGGTCCGGTACATCCGCTCGTGGAAGGCGGTGTTCAGCGGGTTTTGCACGAAGGCCCGCTCCGTCTGGGCCGGGTTATTGTAGTACCCCAGGGACAGGCAGGTGCCCAGCACGCATATCTCCCCGGTCTGGCCCGGCTCCACGGGCTCGTTTTTGTCGTTCAGGATGAGGATACGGGTGTTGGCGCAGGCTCTGCCGATGGGCAGGGGCTCCTCGTCGTCAAAGTCCCGGTCCACCACATAATAGGCGCACACGTCCGTGATCTCCGTAGGGCCGTACATATTGCAGTAGACCGCGTCCGGCACCGCCCGCCGCCATTGGTTCAGCTGCCTGTTCGGCATCACCTCGCCGCAGAAGTATATCCGCTTCAGGCCCGTGGGCGGGTCCTTCTCCAGAATGCCGGAGTTGGCCATGCTGATCAGGGCCGAGGGCACGAAAAAGATGGTGTCGATGGCGTGCTCCGCCAGGAACCGTACCATGGTCCGGTGGAAGGAGAAGCACTTTTTCGGGATGATCCAGGTGGTGCAGCCGTTGCGCAGAGTGCTGTAGATGTCCAGGGTGGAGTTGTCGAACACAAAGGGCGCCTGGTTGCCCAGCACGCAGCTTTCGTCTATATCCAGCGCGTCGTGGAGCCAGTCGGCGTAATCCACCATGGACCGGTGGCTGATGGTGACCCCCTTGGGCACGCCGGTGGAGCCGCTGGTGAACAGCACATACAAAAGATCCGTGTCCACATGGGCGGCCCGGACGGCGGCCAGGGCCGCCTCGTCCGGCCGCGTCTCACAGGCGGCGGAGAAAAGCGCGCTCTGGGCGTCCCCGGCCACGGCCTGCGCCGCCTGAGCGTTCTTCTCGTCGTAAAACACGAAGGCCGGATGGAGGGTGTCGAAGATGAGGCGGATACGCTCCGGGGGCATTTTCGTGTCCAGAGGCACATAAAAGCACCCGGCGCTGACCGCGGCGAAAAAGGCAGCCAGGCACGCGGGCGTTTTCTCCATGAACACCGCCACGGGCAGACCCGTCCCCACCCGGCGGGACAGATACGTCCCCGCCCGGCGGGACAGGTCCCGCAGCTGGGCGAAGGTCAGCGTGGTCTTCTCGTCCCCGAAGGCGATCTTATCCGGCAGCCGGGCCGCCGAGGCGTCCAGCCATTCCAATACGTTGGCGACCATCTCTCTCCCCCTGTATCACAAAAACAGTCTGACGAATACGGTGCCCTGCAACACGTCCTGGCTGAGCCATTTGGTGGACACGAACATCGCCGCCAGCGACAGCAGAAACACATATACGTACACCGTTGCCAGCCCCTCTCCAAAGCCCAGAGCCAGACCCAGGATCCGGTTGGTCATGCTGAGAAGGCTGTCGGTATTGCGCCGGTGGGCGGCCACCAGCCGGGCGATCAGCCGGCTCACGAAAAGGCACCCCTCCAGCAGCAGGAAGCCCAGCAGCACCTGGCTGACCGTGATCAGCACCGGCTGTAGCACGGTCTGGGTTATGATCTGGGCGAGGCTGCCCGCGTCCTGCTGGAACATGGTGATGATGTTGTTGACGGTGGTGGCGTCCACAGGCTGGCTGCCGAAGAAGCCGTTGAGGCTGTTGAGTATCTCCTGCAGGCTCTGCACCGCCAGTGCCCCGCTCTCCAGCGCGGAGATCACGTCCGGCGGGATGGCCTTGGCCACGGCGTTCACGGCGATCTGCTCCACGAAGCCGTGGTACAGCTTCTCCGCCCACTGGGCGGAATATACGCTCACCAGCACGATGGCCGCCACCCAGCCCGCCAGCCGGACCAGTTCCGACACCATGCCCTGGCGCCAGCCCCGCCACAGGATGTACAGAAACATCACGATCAGCACGATGTCGTATACCATTCCCGCGCTGAAATGCATGGCGGCGCCCCCTTTTTACCCGCAATTAAAGATATTATACTCTGATCTGCCTTCAAACGCAAGCGCCCGGCGGACATGTCCGCCGGGCGCCGGGCCAGATGTGCCCGTTTTATTTCGTGAACGTCAGGTCCAGCTCGTCGTGCATCTCGGTCAGGCCCTCCTGGAGGGTGTTGCCGTCTATCCACGCATCCTCATAGGGCACAGCCTCTCCGCCAGCGTCCTCATAACCGGAACCCTCGCCCACGGCGGTGACGCTCTCCACCTGGGCCGGGTCAATGATACGGTTGAAGGTAAAGCCGGTACGGAAGCCCTCGCTGACGCAGCCCACCATGGCGTTATACATATAGGGCTCGGCCTGCTTCAGGACGTACTCGCTGCCGTCGGTCATGTGGATCGCCAGGTCGTTGAAGAAGTAGTTCTGCCCGTAGGGGTTCCCCTCCGGAGGCGCGATCATCAGCCCCACCGGGGAGATGCTGGCGCTCCAGCCGTCCGGGCCGGTCAGGGGCGTGACAGCCACCGCCTGGGACAGGGGGAAGATCACCCCGCCCTCGGCCTCCACGTCGGCGGCCAGCGTGGCGTCCGGATCATGCTCCTTCACCACATAGAAGGTCAGCTTCAGGTTCTCCGCCTCCTCCATGCCCTCGAAGGGCGCGAAGTACATAGCCACGGTCTTTCGGGTGTCGGTGCCCCCCGCCGCCACAATGGTATTCTCGTCCAGGAAGCTTATCTCCTTGCCGTTAGCATCCGCGAAGCACAGCGTGGCGCCCCGCAGGGTGCCCACCTCACCCGAATCCTGGGTCAACATGCCGCCCGTCTCGGTGAACTCCGTACCGGGGAAGCCGTTGGGGTCCTCCATGGTGTAGGTGAGCACGCCCATGCCGTTGGCGTCCATGACGATGTCCTCCACGGTGAAGGTCACGTCCTGCACCGTCACGCTCTGGCCCACGCTGGCCGTCTCGTCCCCCACCAGGGCCTCGGCGTCCTCCGGGTCCACCGGAACACGCTCCTGGCCGGCCACGTCGTACTTCCAGACGTTGCCGTCCTCATCCGTCAACGTCACATGCTCCGTATCCCAGCTTGCGATGTCCCCGTTGCCGAACACCGTCTCGAAAAAGCCGGTGTGCTCCCCCACGGCGTAAGCCGTGACGGACAGGATCAGCACCAGCGCCGCCGCGATAAGGGCGGTGCGGACCGTTCTGCGCCCGGTATGTTTCATCGTTTTTACAGTCTTTTCTCTGTCGATCATCTCTAAAACCTCCTCCAAGGTGCCGTCGGAGGCGTGAAGGGGCTCCAGGGCCCGCCGGATACGTTCTCTGTCGGTCATAGTCTCTCAGCCTCCGTCAAAGTGAGCTTCAACTGTTCTCTGGCACGGGCAAGGCGGGTGCCCACGGTGGCGGGCGGTATCCTCAGAAGCCCGGCGGTCTCCCGGATGGAATAGCCCTCGTAGTAGTACAGCACGATCACCGCCCGGTACTTCACGTCCAGGGCCATGACGGCACTGTAGAGCTCCCGGTCCCGGGGCTCCTGGAATCGGAGGGTGTTCTCGTAATCCTCCAGAGGCTCGCCCCGTTTCCGCCAGGGGGAACGCAGGATCTTTTTGCACTCGTTCACCGTCACCCGGATGAGCCACGCCTTCATATGCTCGAAGCTTTCAAACGTCTTGTCCGTCTTATACAGGGCCAAAAGCACATTTTGCGTCGCGTCGTCCGCGTCCTCCCGGCTTTTCAGGTAGCTGAAAGCCACGCGGAAGATCATGTCCATGTACTTTTGGGCCGCTTGTGTGAATCGTTCCTTTGTGAGCATTCCCGTTTCCTCTCGAAAAGCTTTTCACCCATAATATCCATCACCGCCCCCATATTTTTCAAGGGGGCGGTGAAAAAAATATTATTTTTTATGACGGGAGAGGGTCCTGCTTGCGAATGCCGGCCTGGGCCGGGCCGGTCAGCAGCGCGCCGGTATGGTCAAAGCGGGAGCCGTGACAGGGGCAGTCCCAGGTCTTTTCGTCCGGATCCCAGGCGAGCTGGCACCCCAGGTGGGGGCACTTCACGTCCACCACATGGTCCCTGTCCGGCCCCTCCCGGTAAAGACCCACCTTCTCCCCGTCCAGCTCCACCACCCCGCCGTGGCCGGCGGGCATGTCGGCGGCGGCGTCCCGGGGCGTGGCGAAATAACTGCGCAAAAGGCTGCCGGCGGTGGTCTTTACGTCCTCGGCCAGCGTGCCGAAGCTGGCCCGCAGCCGGAACCGGCGGGGCGCGAACACCGCCGCGCAGTCGTTGTGCCTGCCCATGACCGCGTCCGTCAGGATATGGGCCGCCGCCATGGAGGTGGTCATGCCCCACTTCTGAAAGCCGGTGGCCACATACCAGTCCGGCCTTGAAGCGGCGAAGGCGCCGATAAAGGGCACCCCGTCCTGGGGGATGCAGTCCTGGGCTGACCAGGCGGCGATCTCCCGGCTGTCCGGCCAATATGTGCGGGCCGCCCGGCGCAGGCGGGCGTAGCGCCCCCCGGTGGCGTTCTCCCCGGTCCGGTGTTCCCCGCCGCCCAGAAGGAGCCTGTCCCCCGCCATGCGAAAGCTGAGCCCGTCCGGGTCTATGCCGTAGTACATCCCCTCCAGGTCCCGGACGCCCTCCAGCGCCAGCACATAGCTGCGCTCCTGGTGCATGCGGGCAAAGTACAGCCCCGGAACGTTCACGAACGGGAAATGACAGGCGAAGATCACCTTCCCCGCCGTCACCGCGCCCCGGTCCGTGGTCAGGACATGGCCCTCCGCCCGGAGCACCCGGGTACGCTCATAGACGGTCAGATCCTCCGCGACGGCCCGCAGGAATTTCAGCGGGTGGAACTGGGCCTGCCTCTCGAACCGCAGCGCCTCCGCCACGGGGAACGGCAGCTCCGTGGCGGTGGTGAGCCGGGCGGGGAGCCCCAGCTGCACCGCCGCGGACCACTCTTTTTGCAGCGCCGAAGGGGACGCGGTGGTGTAAAGGAAGGCCGGGACCTCCCTAAAGTCGCAGTCGATCCCCTCCGCCTCGATGAGCGCCTTATACTGCTCCACCGCCCGCTGGTTCGCCCGGGCGTACCGGCCCGCCAGGTCCGTGCCCAGCTGGGTGACGAGCCGGTCATAAATAAGGCCGTGCTGGCTGGTGATCTTGGCGGTAGTGCCCCCGGTCTGGCCGGAGCCGATCCGGTCCGCCTCCAGCACCGCCACGTTCAGCCCCTCCTTTTGCAGAAGGTACGCCGTCAGACACCCGGCCAGGCCCGCGCCGATCACCGCCACGTCCGCCTTCCGGTCCCCGGACAGAGGCGCCCGGGGCGGTATGGCCGTTTCCGCGCTCCACATAGATCGCATTTCCATCCCTCCCGTCTCTATAATTAACACCGGGAGGAAAAAATAAACGGGGCCCTTTGCACCGGACCGGTTTCGTGCTATAATGACCATCGCAAGACGAAAACGAATGTTTTCGCCGCCAAACGACACGTTTGGCGGCAAATGATCCTTGGATCATTTGCGCGATGCTCATTGCAATGACTATCTGGCAAAACAGCCGCGCTGTTTTGCTTCAGCCGCAAAGCGGCTCGGCGCAACGCCTTGTGGCGTTTCGCCATCAGATAATCATTATACTCTCCCTGTACATTACACAGCCTTGAGGAGACGCCATGATCCGCTTCAACAACGACTACTCCCAGGGGGCCCACCCGGCCGTCATCCGGGCCCTGACCGCCGCCAATACCGACAGCTTCGGCGGCTACGGCCTGGACCCCTGGTGCGAAAAGGCCGCCGGGATGATCCGGGAACACCTGGACCGCCCCGGGGCGGCGGTCCACTTCGTGGTGGGAGGCACCCAGGCGAACTATATCGCCGTGGCCGCCTGCCTGCGGGCCTATGAGTCCGTGGTCTGCGCCGACAGCGGCCATATCCACGCCCACGAGACCGGCGCGGTGGAGCACGGGGGCCACAAGATCCTCGTCCTTCCGGGGGAAAACGGCAAGCTGACCGCCGGACGGCTCGCCGCCGTGGGCGAGAGCTACCGCCAAAGCCCCATCCCCGAGCACATCACCCGGCCCGCGCTGGCGTACATCTCCTTTCCCACGGAATACGGCACGGTCTACACCAGGGACGAGCTGGCCGCCATCCGGGCCGTGTGCGACGAGTACGGCATGTATCTCTATGTGGACGGGGCCCGGATGGGCTACGGTCTGGCCGCGTCGGACGTGACGCTGGCGGACATGGCCCGGTACGCGGATATCTTCACCATCGGCGGCACCAAGTGCGGTGCCCTGTTCGGAGAGGCGGTCGTCGTCACAGCCCCCGCCCTCCAGCCCTTCTTCCGCAGCTTCATCAAGCAGAACGGGGCCATGCTGGCCAAGGGGTGGCTGCTGGGGCTGCAATTCGCCGCGCTCTTTGAAAACGGCGTTTATTTCGATATCTGCCGCCGGGCGGTGGAGCTGGCCGGAGAGATACGGGCCGCCTTCGCCGGGAAGGGCATACCCGCCTTCCTTGACAGCCCCACCAATCAGCAGTTCGTGGTGCTGACCAACGCCCAGGCGGAAAAGCTCGCGGAAAAGTACGTCTTTGAGCCGGACCACGCGGTGGACGGGGCGCATGTGTGCGTGCGCTTTTGCACCAGCTGGTACACGGACCCGGCGGACGTGGCCGCGCTGGTGAAAGATATAAAGGCTCTCTGATATTGGTATTGCACTTGTCAGCATAAAGTGGTATAGTATACATCGACAACTGAAAAGGCAACGATGTCTTCGGGGCAGGGTGTGATCCCCGACCGGCGGTATAGTCCGCGAGCGTGTAGCGGCCCAGAGGGCCGGCCATTCGGCCGGCGCTGGCGCGAAAGCAGACCCGGTGAGATCCCGGGACCGACAGTATAGTCTGGATGGAAGAAGATGTGTTGAGCGGCGCCGGAAGTGCGACGGGCTTTCAGCCCGCGCCATGACGCGGCCCGATATTGACACCTGGAAGGCATAAGAACTTTCCAGGTGTCAAATCTATTATCGGAGGTATTTCCCCATGGACAGTCACCCCACCGCTCACACCACCGCCGGCGCCCGCCGGCCCGCCACCGTCGGCATGCTCTGCGCCGTGGCCTACGCCGCCACGCTTATCGGCCAGGTGATCCCCGCCGTGCAGGGCATACTCAGCTACGACCCCAAGGACGTGATCGTCGTCATCGGCGGGTTCATCTACGGCCCGCTGACCGCCGTGCTCATCTCCGCCATCACGAGCCTGGTGGAGATGCTCACCATCTCCTCCACCGGCCCGGTGGGATTTCTCATGAACGTGGTGAGCACCTGCTCCTTCGCCGTGCCCGCCGCGTTGATCTACAAAAAAGCCCGCAGCATGAAGGGCGCCGTCTGGAGCCTGACCGCCGGAGTGGCCGTCATGGCCGCCATGATGTGCCTTTGGAACTACATCGTCACCCCGGTCTATCAGGGCGTGCCCCGGGAGGTGGTCGCCTCCATGCTGCCCACCCTGTTCCTCCCCTTCAACCTGGTCAAGGGGGCCATCAACGCGGGACTGACGCTGCTGCTGTATAAGCCCGTGGTCACCGCCCTGCGCAAGGCCGGTCTGGTGGACGCCTCCGCCTCCGGGAACACCGGCGGCAAGGTCAACGCGGGCGCCCTCATCCTGGGCGTGGCGCTGGTGGTCACCGGCGCGCTGCTCATTCTGGTCCTGCTGGGCGTTATTTAAAAGAATAATAAAGCCGCGCCCCCGGCCGCTCACAAGGCCGGGGGCGTTCCATATTATGTCGCCAGGTACACTTTCAATGGCGTATAGCGGGGAAAAAGGCCCAATATATGGACGCCATCCCCCACCAGCTTGCATTTTTTGGGCGTTTGTGGTATGATTTTGTGGGATTTGATCCCCAGGAGGCATAAATCAATGTCCCAAGGAGCAAAGACAAAAAGAAAACACCACCATATGTCGCCCGGGCAGAAGCTGCTGTTCACAGTGGTGCTGCTGGCGGTGTTCGCGGTGTGCAGCACGGTGTTTCTTGACCTGACCTCCATGGAGGAGGCCTATGAACCGGCGGAGGACAGCGCCGACTGGCCGGACGCCGTGAACGCCTATGTGCTGGCGGAGGAGGGCAGTCTCACGGCCACCTTCTACAACGAGGGGCTGGCCCCCATCGGCGAGTATGGCCGGGGCACGGATATCCAGCTGGAGAGCTGGGAGCCCTTCGTGGCGGAGGACGGTCAGGAGTACTACCACGCCTTTCTGGACGGCCAGATGGGCTACATGCCCTGTCAGAACGTGACCGACGACCAGTCCGCCCTTTTGCAGGAGGCACAGCTTTATGTGCGCTCCACGGTGAACATGCTCCAGGAGGCTGACGACGTTCTGGTGGGTCCCCTGGCCCAGAAGGGCACCCTGCTGCGGATCATGGGCTACGACTACTTCCGGGAAGACGGCACCGTGAACATGTACCACGTCATGATGGGCGAGGAATTCGGCTGGATCAAGTCCGAATATGTGGCCCTGGACTACGGCGAGGCCATGAGCAACTGGAACAACGCCAAGGACAGCTACGGCGACCATGTGTTCCGGGGCGACGACTACGGCGGCGGCGACGCCGGCGATCTGGACTACTGGCCCCACGAAAAGGGCGACTTCGCCGACGAGGGCAACGAGATGCCCGTGGATGTTTACGCCCTGTTCGTCCCCGTGTCCCACGTCACGCCGGACATCATCGCCCAGTACATCGACTTGGCGGAGGGCACCACCTGCAACGCCTTTGTGGTCACGCTTAACGAAAACTGGCGTCTTGCCTACGAATCGCCGGCGCTGAAACAGGCTGGGGTCCTGGATACATACGAGGTAGAGGGTTCTCTGGAGCAGGTCCAGTCCGCCATCCGTATGCTCAAGGACGCGGGCTACTACGTCATCGGCCGCATGACCACCTTCCAGGACTCGGCCCTGGCCCAGGCCCGGCCCGACTGGAGCATAACCGACTGGCGGGGCGAGCTGATGGAGATGGGCGGCAGCTACTGGCCCAGCCCCTACTGCCGGGAGGCCTGGCAGGTGAAGGCCGCCTTTGCGCTGGAGGCCGCGGAGCTTTTCGACCTGAACGAGATCCAGTTCGACTACGTTCGTTTCCCCGACTACATCCAAAACTATGAGAACGAGGGCACGGTGGACTTGAAAAACACCCTGAGCGAATCCAAGGCCCAGGCCCTGCAACGGTTCCTCACCTACGCCACCGACCTGCTGCACGCCCACGGGGTCTATGTGGGCGCGGATATGTTTGGCGAGACCGGCAACTACTATGTGGCCGCCTACGGCCAGTACTGGCCGGCCATCTCCAATGTGGTGGACGTGATCTGCGGCATGCCCTACCCCGACCACTTCGGCACCTACTACGAGAACAACCAGCGGGTCGTCCCCTACCGGATGCCCTACAAGTCCATGAGCGACTGGTCCATCAAGGTCAGTGACCGGCAGACCGAGTGTGGCTCCCCCGCCATCGCCCGCACCTGGATCCAGACCTGGGACGATTACGGCTACAAATACGACTCTCTGGCCATCATGCGCCAGATCATAGCGCTGTACGACGCGGACATCACCGGCGGGTACATGCTCTGGCACGGCAACGGCTCTATCAGCGTGGCGGAAAAGATGCCGGAGGTGCTCAAGTACGATTACCGGGCGCTCTATGAGCAGTCCGAGGCCGCCGGACAGCAGCTTTCCGATTACATGAAGTTTTCCACAAGCGACGACTGACCGGCAACGGGCAGAGGGCGCACCGCTTTTGGCGGCGCGCCCTTTTCCTGTTTACGGGAGAATTTGACTTTCGATGGAGTGTGTATTATAATTTTTAATGTCGAATATTATAATAACGTAATACGCATAAGACAAGGATCGCAGGTATACAAAAGATGGGTAAGCTGAAATTTTTCCTGGCGCTCTGGGCCGCCAAGCTGTCCAGACCGGCGCTGAAGCTCACGAAGCACAACGGCACCAACTTTCCGGGCGAACTGGCCATAAAAATATGCCCGGATTTCCTCCGGTATGTGGCCAAGCCCGAGCAGGTCATCGCCGTCACCGGCACCAACGGCAAGACCACCGTGTCGAATCTGCTGTGCGACATTTTGGAGATGAGCGGCAAAAAGGTGCTGGACAACCGCTTCGGCTCCAACATCATCTCCGGTATCTCCACCAGCCTTGTGAACGGAGCAAGCGTCTTTAACCGCTCCAAATACCATGTGGCCGTGCTGGAGATCGACGAGCGCTCCTCCAAGCGTATCTATCCCTTCGTCAAGCCGGACATACTGGTGGTGACGAATCTCTTCCGGGACTCCATCATGCGCAACGCCCATCCCCACTACATCGCGGACTTCCTCACCGACAGCATCCCCCCGGAGACCAGGCTGGTCCTCAACGCGGACGATCTGATCGCCGCCTCCGTGGCCCCCGACAACCCCCGGGTCTATTTCGGCATCGAGCGCATGGCCACGGACGTGACCGAGTGCGTCAACCTCATCAACGACAACCGCATTTGCCCCAAATGCAACGGGGATCTGCAATACGAATACCTGCGCTACCACCACATCGGCAAGGCCTACTGCCCCCACTGCGGCTTCAAAGCCCCCGCCTACGACTACGCGGGCCGGGACGTGGACCTGGAGCATATGACCATGACCATCGCCGACAAGGACGGCTCCGCCACCTACAAGCTGCTCTCGGACGGCGTTTTCAATATCTACAACATGGTCACCGCCGCGGCGCTGCTGCGGGAATTGGGCATGACCCATGAGGAGATCGCCGGCTACATGGCCCGGACCCGGGTGGTGGAGACCCGCTACAACGTGGAGCGGGTGGGCAATGTGGACCTGGTGATGCAGATGGCCAAGGAGAAAAACGCCCTGGCCTGCTCCCGGGCCTTCGACTATGTGTCCCAGCAGCCCGGCCACAAAGAGCTTTTCCTCATGATGAACTGCCTGGGCGACGAAAAGCACTGGTCGGAGAACGTGTGCTGGCTGTATGACTGCGACTTTGAGTTTTTAGCCCGGGAGGGCGTGGACCACCTGGTGGCCACCGGGCCCCGGGCCCGGGATTACCGGCTGCGGCTGCTGCTGGCCGGGGTGCCGGCGGAGCGCATCGACTGCGAGGAGGACGAGTTCAAAGCCACGGAGCTTTTACACTTCGACCCCGGCAGCCAGGTCTATATGTTCTACGGCACCGACTCTCTTGCCCTGGCCTACAAGGTCCGGGAAAAGGTGAAAAAGCTGGCGGAGGAGGCGGCAAAATGAAAATAGAGGTCCTGTATCCCGAGCTTTGCAACCTTTACGGCGACCTGGCCAATGCCGAGTATCTGGCCCGGTCCTCCGGAGCGGAGGTCGTGAAAACGCCCCTGACCGCCGCGCCCCGGTTCCTGACAGAGGATATCGCCATGGTCTACATGGGCGGCACCACCGAGCGGGGGCAGGTCATCGTGCGGGACGCCTTCGCCCCCTATCTGGACGGTCTGAAAAAGCGTACCGAAGACGGCGGGCTCACCCTCATCACCGGCAACGCCCTGGAGATATTCGGGCAGTACATCGAGGATGAGGACGGCTCCAAAGAGACCATGCTGGGCTGGTTCCCCACCCACGCGGACCGGCACTTCATGAACCGCTACAACTCCCTGTATCTGGGCAAATTCGGGGATATGGACATCGTGGGCTTCAAGAGCCAGTTCGGCCACTCTTACGGCGACAACGGGGACGGCCTCTTCCAGACCGTCCGGGGCGCGGGCCTGAATCCGTACGTAACGGCGGAGGGTATCCATCAAAACGATCTGATGGCCACCTACCTGATCGGCCCGCTGGTGGTGCTCAACCCGCCCTTTGCCAAACATCTGCTGCGTCTCATGGGCGTGGACGAGCCCGTTCTGGCCTTTGAGGAGGCCGCCATGGACGTATACGCCCACCGGCTGGAGCAGTTCTCCCAGCCGGAGAGAGGATTCATCTACTGAAAACAGCACAAAAGAGGGGACAGCGCTTCGCTGTCCCCTCTCCAGTATGTGTGAACTCTTACTCGCCGAAGTAGCGCTTCAGCAGGCCCTGGAAGGCCTTGCCGTGACGGGCCTCGTCCCGGGCCATCTCATGGACGGTGTCGTGGATGGCGTCCAGATTCAGGGCCTTGGCCTTCTTGGCCAGCTCAAACTTGCCGGCGGTGGCGCCGTTCTCGGCCTCCACGCGCATTTCCAGATTCTTCTTGGTGGAGTCGGTGACCACCTCGCCCAGAAGCTCCGCGAACTTGGCGGCGTGCTCGGCCTCCTCGTAGGCCGCCTTCTCCCAGTATAGGCCGATCTCGGGATAGCCCTCCCGGTGTGCCACACGGGCCATGGCCAGATACATGCCCACCTCGGTGCACTCGCCGTTGAAGTTGGCGCGCAGGCCCTCCAGGATCTCCTCATCAACGCCCTGGGCCACGCCCACCACATGCTCGGCGGCCCAAGTCATCTCGCCGCCCTGCTTCGTGAACTTGGAAGCCGGGGCCTTGCACACCGGGCAAGCCTCTGGGGCCTGCTCGCCCTCATATACATAGCCGCAAACACTGCAAACCCATTTTGCCATGATTCCTTTTACCTCCAAATATGATTTAGGAATAATTCCTATTTGCTTCCAATATTATAGCACAACCGCCCGGATTGTCAATAGGACAGGTCCGGGCGGCCGCATATTGTTTTTTACCGCTTGAAATCGGGCACATATTGCATGAACACGGGGAGCATACCGGTCTTTTCAGGCGTCTGGGCGGGCAGCTGCCAGAAGTCGTGGGCGCAGTAGTTGTTGCCCTCGATGATGGCGGGTCCGTCCGGGGTGATACCCACGTCCCAGCCGATGTAGCGCATTCCGGGAAACACCATGGCCGCCTTCTTCACAAGCTCGCACGCCTCGTTGAAGCAGGGGATCGGCCGGCCCATCAGCTTCACATGGGTCAGGGGGTGCTCGTCGTAGACGATACCCAGCGAGCCGTCGCCGCTGACACCGGGAGAGCGGATACACCCGGTTTGCAGGTCCACCCGGCAGCCGAAGCCATAATTGTCCACCACCCGGCCGTTGAGGCCGTATTTCTGGGTGGCAAAGATCACATGGGGCGTCCCCTCGTTGTCGATGAGAGTGATCATGCGCATGCAGTTCATGGCGTTGGGATAGACCTCGGCGTTCTGGGGGTGCTGGGGCAGCACCTGCTCCAAAAGCCAGGCGTCGTCCTTTTGCAGCGCTTCATAGAAGCTGTCGAAATCCGGGTAGTCGGACAGGCTCACCTTGCTGCACCCCTTGCCGCAGGAGCCGTGGGCGGGCTTGGAAAACAGGACCTGATGTTTTTCGGCAAAGGCCCGGACCTCCTCTTTGGAGGCTTTGCGGAAGTTGATCCATTCCCGGCGGATGAAGTCCGAAAAGACGGTGTTGAATTCCTCTTTGTCGTTGAAATAGTGCTCATAGGACATGTCGTTGAGGAACGTCACCAGGTCCTTGGAGATCATACGGGTCACATAGGTGGAGCGCTGGGCGTCGTTCAGGTCCCAGAAGCCGAAGGTCACATAGTCGAAGTATCCGGCGCCGAATTTCCGGGCGCAGTGGATCATATCGGCGGTGAGCCACAGCTTGCTCCTGCCGGACTTGTCGTGGGCCCGCTGGAGGACCTCGGCGAATTTTTTATAGCGCATGCCCGACAGGACCCGCAGATAGTATTTTACGGACGCCATACGTTACTCTCCTTTCGTCCGGACGGCCCCGGTCTTCTTCAGCTTCATATACCGCACGCCGTTCTGGTCGGCCACGGTGATACCCATAAAGGCCATGACGATGGCGCCAATGGGCATGAGCCAGTTGAATATGGCCCAGGGGGCGTACTCCGCCACGCCTATGCCCAGAGTGCCCAGGATGAACACCCCGCAGGTGTTCCAGGGGATCAGGCAGGAGCTGACCGTGCCGGCGCTCTCCAGCGCGTTGGAGAGGGTCTGGGGGGCCAGGCCGCGCTTTTTATACTCCTCGGCATACATCCGCCCGGGGACCACGATGGAGATGTACTGCTCCGGCATGAGGGCGTTGGAGGCCACGCATGTGGCCTCGGTGAGCGCCACCAGGGAGGCGGGCTTTTTGGCCAGGCCCGTCAGCTTGTTCACGATGACCTCCAGCTGGTGGGTGTCCTCCATGATACCGCCGAACATCATGGCGATGATGGTCATGGAGATGGAGAACATCATGCTCATGAGGCCGCCGCTGTTGAGAAGCTCGTCTATCTCATAGATACCCGTCTCGCACACATAGCCGTTCATACCGCAGGAGAACAGGGTCCCCAGATCGCAGTCGGGCTGGAAAATGATCCCCACCAGAGCGCCGGTGACGATCCCCAGGGTGATACCGGGGATGGCCGGCATTTTGCAGGCCACCGCCACGATGACCACCAGCGGCGGCAGGAGCAGAAGGGGGTTGATGTTGAACATATCGGAAAGGGCTTTTTGCAGCTCCTCCACCTTGCTCATGTCCGCCGCGCCGCCGTGATACTGCATAACGCCCAGCACGCCGAAAAACACGATACAGATACCGTAGATGATGGCCGTGGGCGGGATCATGAACTTCACATGGGTCATGACGTCGGTGCCCGCCATGGCGGGGGCCAGGTTGGTGGTGTCGGACAGAGGGGACATCTTGTCGCCGAAGTAGGCGCCGGAGAGGATCGCGCCGGCGGTCATGCCGGGGTTCATGCCAAGGCCGTAGCCGATCCCCATCAGGGCCACGCCCATGGTGCCGATGGTACCCCAGCTGGTGCCGGTGGCAAGGCTGGTGATGGAGCAGATGAGCAGCGTGGCAATAAAGAAGATGGAGGGCTTGAGTATTTTCAGACCGTAATAGATCATGGCGGGCACCGTGCCCGCGTCCAGCCAAACGCCGATCAGGATACCGATGATGGCCAGGATGATGATGGACTGCATGGCCTTGCCAATGCCGCTGAACATGGCCTGCTCCACCTCGGCCCACTTATACCCAAGCCGCAGCGCCATCAGCGCCGCGCCCATGGTCCCCACGAACATGGGCACATGGGGGTCCACGCCGTAGACCATGATACCGATGGCCAGCATGGCTACCAGGAAGGCCAGCGTCAGCAGCGCCTCCCACATCTTCGGCATGCGGTGGTTGTTGTTCTCATTCATTTTCTTTTCGTCCTTTCCCATAATAGGGGTCTTTAGATGAAATAATGGACCGTCCCGCTACGTCCCCGCGTAGATACGCGGTACACGGGCCGTGATACCGCAGGCGAGCTCATCCACGCTGACGCCGGACAGCCCGCTCATGCGCCGGATGGTCACAGGCCCGCCCAGCAGCGTCACCTCGTCGCCCCGGCGCACCCCGGGGATATCCGTCACGTCTACCATGAACTGGTCCATGCACACCCGCCCGATAACGGGCGCCTCCCGGTCCCGTATGAGGACCACACCCTTATTGGACAGCCGCCGGCTGTACCCGTCGGCATAGCCCACCGGCACGGTGGCCACCACCGTCTGCCGGTCCGTGATATAGGTGCCGCCGTAACCGATGGCGGTCCCGGCGGGGACCGTTTTCACAAAGCTGACCCGGGCAGACCAGGTCATGACCTCCTCCAGACCCAGCGCGTCCCATGGCCCGTCGTCCACGGTGATGAGGCCATAGAGGATATCCCCCACCCGCACGGCGTCCAGCGCCGTGGAGGGCCGGAGGATGACCGCGGCGGAGTTGGCCGCGTGGACCATGTCCAGTCGGACGCCCGCGGCGCGGATGGCCTCCACGGTCCCGATGAACCGCTCCATCTGCCGCTCCGTCTCGTCCGAGGCCGGATCGTCCGCTTTGGAAAAATGGGTGAACGCCCCGGTGATGTGAAGGTTCTTCATGGCGGCGATCCGCTTTACCGCCGGTACGGCGTCCTGCCCCCAGGGCAGGCCGATACGGCGCATGCCCGTGTCGATCTTGAGCTGGACGGGCTGCACGACGCCCGCCGCCCGGGCCAGACCGTTGAGTATGGCGGCGGTGCCCGGGTCGAACACCGTGGGCGTCAGCCGGTACTTGAGGGCCATGGGGAGCTCGTCGTCCCACATGTCGGCCAGAAGGAGGATGTCGTCCTCCAGTCCGGCGTCCCGCAGCGCGGCGCCCTCCTGCCAGTAGGCCACCGCGAAAGTGCGCACGCCGCAGCCGTGGAGCGCGGGCCATATACCCGCCGCCCCCAGGCCGTAGGCGTCCGCCTTCAGCACGGCGATGATCTCCGTCTCGGGCGGCAGCAGCGCCCGGGTCTTTTCAAAATTCGCGGCCAGCCGGTCCAGATGGACCACCGCCTCGGTCCTTCCCTTCGTGAGCATAGCCATCTCCCGTTATCTCTTATGCCGGCTGCGCTGGTAGGCCTGCCGGATGCCCCAGGCCACCAGAGCAAGGCCCAGGGCCGTGGAGAGGACCAGCAGCCAGAAGCCGGCGCGCCAGCTCAGCTCGATCACGTTCTTTTCCGCGCCGGTCAGCAGCAGGAACGGCCGGATCAGCCAGGTGAGCGCGTTGCCCGCCAGGGTCACGCAAAGGCCCGCCCGGACCGTCCTGTTGAGAGGCAGCCTCGTGGCCAGGCCATATTCCGCCAGGATCAACGCGACCAGCGCGCCCAGCGCGCCCAGCCCCAGCCATATCGGGGACCGGGAGCAGGTCATGGCGCAGGCCGTCAGCGTCAGGAAGGCGAAGCCCCCGTCCCACGCCGCCATGGCCAGCCGCTTGTTCTTTCCAAAGGCGCCTTGCAGGGGCAGCTCCTTCACCGCCCAGGGGACCAGCACCGCCGCCGACAGGGCGTACAGGGCCAGCACCGCCGCCTTGAAATACCAGAAGTCCGTGTACACCATGCAGGCCATCAGCAGCAGCAGCAGGCTCCCCGTGAAGCCCAGCAGCGTCCACCGGCCTGTGTACCGCCGGGTCCGCAGGGGCAGGATCGTGGCGCTCATCTCCACCAGAAGCGACGGGGCCAGCAGCAGCAGCCATCCCCAGCCCATGGTCATGCCGTTTTCCCGGGCCGGGACCACCACCGCCAGCAGGCAGGCCGGCACGCACAAAAACGCCGCCAGCGCGCAGCTCACCGCGAAGGCCCGGTTCCGCCACCGGCGGGGGGCCAGCACAGCGGAGGTCTCCTGGCGGAGAGAGTTCTCGCAGGCGTCGTTTTGCAGTTGTCTATATATCTTCCCGCAGGCGGGACAGGTGCGGATATGCTCCTCGGCAAAGGCGCGGCTGGCATCGCTGCATACCCCGTCCACCACCAGCGGCAGCAGGTCCCGGACCACATCGCAAGCGTTATCCATCCTCACCCATCCTTTCCTGTATCTGTAGCCGGGCCCGGTGGTAGGTCACCCGCGCCCAGGTCTCCGTCTTGCCAAATATCCTGCCTATCTCCCGAAAGGCCAGTTCCCCGAACACCCGAAGCTGGAACACTTCCTTGTAGGGCTCCGGCATATCGTGGAGGATCATGTGTATCCGGAACGCCATATCCCGGTCCAGCGCCCCGTCCTCCATGGGCTCCGCCGGGGCCGCCGGACTGTCCGGCGCAAGCTCCGTCTGCCGGGACCGGCGGCGCCGTTCGTCCAGATAGAGGTTTTTCGCTATGGCGCAAAGCCATGTGAGCTCCGTGCCCTCGCCCCGGTACTCGCTCTGGGCGGTCATGGCCTTGTAAAAGGTCTGGGCCGTCAGTTCCTCCGAGAGGCTTCGGTCTCTGGACATGGTGAGAAGGAAGGAATACACCTGCATGTAACAGGCGTCATAAAGCCCTTCGTAGTCCAGTGCCGCCACCTCCCATCCCTATGGTTAGACGTTTTCTCTTTCGATTCGTTACAAAAAAACTGAAAAAATTTTTCCTCCGCGCGCCCGGGCGCGCCCTCGTTGACAGGGCCGCGCCCTGTCTTACGGCTGGTTCAGCACCGCCGCGCCCACGTCGGGCAGGTCCGTCATGATGGCGTCCGCGCCGATGGATTGCAGGCGGGCCATCTCGGCCGGGTCGTTGATGGTCCAGTATTGGACCGCGATGTCCCGCTCGTGGGCGTAGTTGACCACCCGGCTGGTGCCCAGATTGAAGAAATAGTCCGTGGTGGGGATCTGCAAAGCCCGGTAGTGCAGCTCCGCCGGGTCCAGATCCAGCCCCAGCAGGGCGGAGAAATAAAACCGGATCACCTCGTTGACCCCGGCGCTGCGGGGCATGTCCGGGTATTTACCGTCCATATAGGCCGTGACCTCGTTGTGGAACGTGCCCACCACGGCCCGGTCCAGACAGTCATATTCCCTCAGCGTGGCATACAGCTTGTCCGCCGCGGCAAAGCCCTGCTCGCCCCCGTTTTTGATCTCGATGATATAGCGGTATCCCGCGCCGGTCGATTCCAGATATGCCAGCGTCTGTGCCAGGCTCACGATACGCAGCTCCTCCGGCACGTCCTCCCCGGACAGGTGCGCGTAGGGTCTCGTGCCGTCGTCCCGGGTGAACCCGGCGCCCATGTTGAGCTCCTGAAGCTGGGCGAAGGTCTTGCTCCCCACGTCCACGCCGCTCTCGCCGAACACCTCCGCCGCGTCGCTGGTCCGGTCCAGGGTGGCGTCGTGCAGCAGCACCAGCTCTCCGTCCGCCGTCATGTGCAGGTCGAATTCAAACATGTCCAGCCCGTAGTCCGAGCTCTTTACGCAATTCTCCAGCGCCATCATGGTGTTCTCCGGGGCAACGCCGCCCCCCGCCCGGTGGCCGGACAGCATGGTCACGCCCAGAGGCGTGATGAGCGGATTTTCCGCCTCCGGGAAGTCCCGGGGCTCCATGGAGGAATCCTTCGTCACCGCCCAGCACAGCACGCCCGCCAGCACGGCGAGCACCAGTAAGACGATCCCCACGATCTTCAATACCTTCTTTCCGCCCGGACTGAGAGGGCACCCCCCGGCAAACCAGGGAAATGTCAGCGGCCAGACCAGGATGGCTGCCATGACCACCAGGCAGTACCGGACCGCGCCGGCCGCCGGATGGCCGCCGAACAGGGCGTTCAGCGGCGCCTTCAGCGCAACCCGCAGCCCCATCACCACCGCCAGGCCCAGCACGCACTTGAGTATCTGGGCCCACCAGGGCGCCTCTGTCTTAAAGTTTACATAACGCTTCTCCAGCGGGCAGGCGATGGCAACGCCCGCCGCCACGCCCAGCATGGTGTAACTGTTTTTCCGAAACTCTGCCAGATTCTCCGGGTCCACGTCCGCGGGCCAGGCGTGGAACTGGCCGTACAGCGCCGCCGCCAGGGCGAGCGCCGCCGTCACGGCGAACACCGCCGTCAGGACCCCGGGCCTGTCCCCGCTCTTTTCAAAGAGCGGATACAGCCCCCACACCAGCGCCAGGCCGATGGCGGCGCCCACCGCCACGTCCGCCGGGGTGTGGACCCCCAGATACATCCGGGAAAAGCAGACCAGCGCCGCCAGCGCCCACAGTACCGCTCGGACCCAGGTCTTTTTCACGAACCGGGCCGTACCGCCCAGCGCCACCACGGAGTTCTGGCTGTGGCCGCTGGGGAAGGAGTATCCCCCCGCCCCCTCCCGGGCGCTCTCCACGATGGTGAAGGCCG
Source organism: uncultured Oscillospiraceae bacterium (assembly GCA_947624985.1). Lineage (GTDB taxonomy): Bacteria > Bacillota > Clostridia > Oscillospirales > Oscillospiraceae > CAJOIG01. Next base: position 88,880 of record CANQMO010000001.1, read on the forward strand.
GGTCCCGGACCCAAGGCCGGGGCACGGCGCAGACGATCTTCAGCGTTTGGCTCACCACCGTGCCGCCCACTCCGGCGGCGATGAGATAATACCCGTTTTTCTTTCCGGCGCACCAGAACACCACGATGGCCACCGCGATGAACAGCCCCTCGCCGCCGAACAGGGTCAGCGCGCCCAGCAGCTTATCCAGCACCGGCGTGCGCAGCCCCTCCAAAACATACAGAAATCCCATGGCGGATACCTCATTTTAATAAAACTATCGCCCATTGTACCACAGGACCGGGAAATATGCTAGAATTTATGCGCCCGCCGCACATTTTGTCCGCTCGCCCGTTAAACAAAGTGAAGGAGCCTTCACACCCATGGACCTGGAAGAACAATATGACAAGATATACCGCTACTGCCTCCGGCGGCTGCGTGACCGGGCGGCGGCGGAGGACGCCGTACAGGAGACCTTCGCCCGGTTCCTGGCGGCGGAGGGTTACCGGGACCGGGGCAAGGCCCTGCAATACCTTTACACCGTCGCCCGGAACCTGTGCGCGGACCGGTCCCGCCGGGCCCCGACAGAGCCCCTGCCCGACGATCTGCCCGCGCCGGACGATACGGACGGGACCTTGACCGGCCTGGCCCTGCGGACGGCGCTGGCGGCCCTCACCGGGGAGGAACAGGAGTTGATCGTAATGCGTTATGTTAACCAAGAGCCGGTGTCCGTCATCGCCGGGGTCACGGGGCTCAGCCGCTTCGCGGTGTACCGGCGGACGGAGGCGGCGCTGGAGAAGCTGCGCCGGGCGCTTTCGGAGGATGAGCCATGAAAAAGAACGATCTGATACGGGCGCTACGGGCCGCCTCTCCCGCACCGGACCCGGCAAGGAAGCGGGCCTTCCTGCGCTCGCTGCCGGTCCCGCCGGTGAGCCACACGGCCTTTATACTGGGTCAGGCGGGCTATGTCCGCAGATCGGTCTGGGCCGTGTCCCTGGGGGTGTTCGCCCTGGCCCTGGCGGTCGGCCGGACCATGCCCGCGGACGGGCTGTGGATCGGGGCGGCGCTGACGCCCTTCGCGGCGATGGCGGCGGTGACGGAGCTTGGCCGTCCGGCTCTGTACGGCATGGAGGAGCTGGAGCTGGCCAGCCGGTTCGGGCTGCGGAGCGTGACGCTGGCCCGGATGGGCTTCATAGGGCTGGCGCACCTTGTGCTGCTGGTTCTGCTGGCGGCGCTGGGGGGCGGGGACGTCCTGCGCCGGGGGACCTATCTGCTGGTCCCCTACCTGCTGACGGACCTGCTGTGTCTGGAGCTGAGCCGGCGCGTCCGGGGCAAAGAGGCCCTGTATGCCTGCGCGGGGGCGGCTGTGCTGGTGGCCGGACTGGCGGCGGCGCTGCACGCCCGCTGGGGGGCCTACGCCCCCCGGAACTTCCGCTGGTGGCTGCTGGCGCTGGGGGGCACCGCCGCCCTCACCGGGCGGGAGTATTCAAAGACAATACGAAAAACGGAGGAGCTGTCATGGAATTAGTTATCGACAGGCTTTCCAAGCAATTCCAAAGCAAGATCGCCGTGGACCGGGTGAGCTTACGCCTCACGCCAGGCGTCACAGGGCTTCTGGGCCCCAACGGGGCGGGCAAGACCACCCTCATGCGCCTTATATGCGGCATATTGAAGCCCACCGCCGGGACCGTGTCCTTCGACGGGCTGGACGTGCGCACGGAGGAATACCGGGCCATACTGGGCTATCTGCCCCAGGACTTCGGCTGGTACCCGGACTTCACGGGGCTGGACTTTCTGCTGTACATGGCCGCCCTGAAGGGACTGGACAAGCGCCAGGCCCGGCGCAGGAGCCTGGAGCTTCTGGACATGGTGGGTCTGGCGGACGTGGGCAAAAAGAAGGTCAGGACCTGGTCCGGCGGCATGCGCCAGCGGCTGGGTATCGCCCAGGCCCTTTTGAACGACCCCCGGCTGCTCATTCTGGACGAGCCCACCACCGGGCTGGACCCCAAAGAGCGTGTCCGGTTCCGAGAGCTGATCGCCTCTCTGGGCCGGGACAGCGCGGTGCTGCTCAGCACCCACATCGTCTCCGACGTGGAGCACATCGCCGGACGGGTGCTTATCATGAAGGACGGCCAGATACCCTTCGACGGGGCGTGGGATAAGCACGAGGACCTGGAGAGATTCTATCTGGCACAGTTCGGAGAGGAGGCGGACCATGCATAATTTCGGCACACTCTATCGGTTCGAGCTGAAAAAGCTTTTGCAGAGAAAGATGATATGGGCCGCCCTGGCGCTCTTGACGGTGGCGGCGGTCCTGCCCTCCGTCTCCCAGGTCACGGGCAGCATGTATGTGTCCGACGATGTGACCGGCGGGGAGGATCAGGTCTGGTCCCACTACGAGCTGGTCCAGCGCGAGCGCACCGACCCGGCGGGGCTGGACGGCCGGCTTCTGGACACGGACCTCATCCGGGAGACCATCGGGGAGATGGGCTATTTGAGCCGGATCACCATGCCGGTCGCCGGCAACGACAACGCCAGCCAGTCCGTCACCGTCCGGCAGGCGGACCCGGACGAGATGGGCTGGACTCTGGACGGCTACGTCATCCGGGGGGAGTACGGGGATATATACGACACGCTGGAGCGCGTAGTTGGCCAGGGGAACATGAAGCCGGACCTGACCGCTCAGGACTATTACGCCGCGGTGGACGCCGAGCGGGCCAGGACCTATCAGTACTGGGGCCTCACAGAGGACGAAAGGGCCTGGTGGGCGGAGCGGGCGGAGAAGCTGGAAACGCCGCTTCCCGTCACCGGCTACCCCGACGGGGGCTGGACTTCCCTCGCCGAGACGGCTTATGTGGGAAACCTCTTCATCTTCCTGTTCGCCATCATCGCCCTTTCCGGGCTCTTTCCCATGGAGCGCCAGCGGCGCACCGACGCTCTGATCCGGTGCGCTCAAAACGGCAAAGCGCCCCTGTACGCCGCCAAATTCCTGGCGGGGCTCACCGTGAGCTTTTGCGGCGGGCTGGTGATACTGGGCGCCATGGCCGCCGGCTGCCTCGTCCTGCTAGGGCCGGAGGATGCCGCCACTGCCGTGCAGCAGCTGATGGACCCCACCTGGGGCGCGCCCATGACCGTGGGTCAGCTGGCCCTCACCGTCTGCGGGATATACCTTGTCGCCAGCCTCATCCACGCCGCCTTCGTGATGGCGGTGAGCCTGTGCACAAAAGGCGGCACGGCCGCCATGGCGGTGTGCTTCGGGGCGATGATGCTGTTCATCATGATCCCGGTCATCCCCCTGTCCCACCCCCGCCTGAGCCAGGCATGGAGCCTGCTGCCGGCGGTGATCGGCTCGACCGGTTTCTTCGACCCCCGGGTGGTCCACATCGGTGGATATCTCACCAACTGCCAGGCGGCGCCCCTCTTGTGGCTGGCGCTGACCCTGGCGCTGGCGGGGCTGGGGCTGGTCCTTCACCGGCGGACGCCCGGCAGGTAAAAGCAAAGACTTGCGCCCCCCTTCGGAATGTGCTATCTTCGTTCCGAAAGGGGGCGCTTTGTATGGAGTTTTGCGCGTGGTATCCCTCGCCGGTGGGCCGGATGAAGCTCGCGTCGGACGGAGAAGCCCTGACCGGGCTGTGGTTCGACGGACAAAAGCACTTCCCCGCCCGACCCATGGAGCAAAAGGCCTCTCTGCCCCTGTTCGGGGCGGTCCGGGACTGGCTGGACGGGTACTTCGCCGGAGACGATCCGGACCCCTCCGCCCTGCCTCTGGCCCCCGCCGGCAGCGATTTTCAAAGGCTCGTATGGGACCTGCTGCTGGAGATACCCTATGGGGAGCTGACCACCTACGGGGCGCTGGCGGCGAAGGCCGCCGCCCGCATGGGGCGCTATACCATGTCCGCCCAGGCGGTGGGCGGCGCGGTGGGCCGCAACCCCATCTCGGTGATCGTCCCCTGCCACCGGGTGGTGGGCGCGGACGGGTCACTGACCGGCTACGCGGCGGGCGTGGCCGTCAAGAGCTGGCTTTTGCAGCACGAGGGCGCGCTGCCGTAAGGACCCCATACGGAAGTCCGGCGGTTCTATCGTGGTGTCGGGCTCGGCCCGACAGCATCCCGACCCAGAACACGCGGCTTACGCCGCGAACGACCTGGCGCCGGGATGCTGCCGGTTCCGATCTACGGACCAGAGGTGCCTGCTTTTAATCCACGATCTGCCGCGTATACTTCTCCGCTTCCCGGTAGACGTCCTCCACGTCCTCGCCCACAAAGAACGCGCCGTCTTCGTACAGCACCCTGCCGGCGATCATGGTCATGCGCACATTGGAGGGGTTGCCGGAGTAGATGAGGTTTTTCACCACATTGTTCACCGGGCGCATATTGGGCTTATGCATGTCGATACGGACGATATCCGCCTGCTTGCCGGCGGCAATGCTGTCGCAGTCAGAAAGCCCCATGGCTCTGGCGCCGCCGGACACCGCCGCGCTCAGGACAAGGGCCGGGTCCCCCGCCGCCGCGTCCGATTCCCGCAGCTTTGCCAGCACGTTGATGAGATACATCTCCCGGAACATATCCAGCGCGTTGTTGGAGGCGGAGCCGTCGGTGCCCACCGCCAGCTTCACGCCCTTTTCCACGGCCAGCCGCAGGGGAAACACGCCGCTGGCCAGCTTGGCGTTGGAGCAGGCGTTGACGACGGCATAGCAGCCGTGCCGGGCGAAGATGTCCATGTCCTCCGGCGTGAAGTACACGCAGTGGTACCCGCCGCCGCCGTACTCAAAAAGGCCCATATCCTCAAAAAGCCGGGTGGGGGTGGTCCCGTGACGGGCGATACACTCGTCCGTCTCCTTTTTCGTCTCGGAGTTGTGGCACCACACGGGGGCCTTAAAGTGATGGGCGGCCTCCGCCACGGTCCGGAACGTGTCCAGGCCGTTGGTGTACTCGGCGTGGAAGCCCAGCCGGTAGCCCACGAAAGGACCCATGTTGTTGTACTTCTCATACCGGTCATAGACCCGGCCCGGGTCGTCGCCGAAGGTCAGGCTCTCGCACATGACGGCCCGGAAGCCCCAGTCCTTCGCCACCTGCACGAAGGCGTCCGGCTGGTAGTACATATCGAAACAGGCGGTCACGCCGCCGGCCAGGTACTCCAGAAAGGCCACTTTCGTGAACGCGGCCACGCTCTCGGCGGTCAGCTTTGCCTCCCGGGGGAACACCTGCTTTTCCAGCCACTCCTGCAAGGGCAGATCGTCCGCCGCCGAGCGCAGAAAGGTCATGGCCGAATGGGTGTGGGCATTTTTAAAGCCGGGGATGAGAAGGTCCCCTTTCAGGTCCACCTCCCGCTCAAAGGCGGGCATGTCCTCCCGGGCCAGGCCCACATAGCGGATGGCGGAGCCGTCCACCCAGACCTCGTTCTCCGTCAAGCCAGCGCTCTCCAGCGTAAGGCCGTTATAAAAGCGTATCATGTCCGTTCCTCCGTTCCAAAGAGTTTTTTCAGGTTCACGTCATAAGGCGGGTACACCACGCCCTTCTCCGTCACCACGGCGGTGATGAGATCGTGGTCTGTCACGTCGAAGGCCGGGTCCCAGCACTTCACCCCCGCCGGGGCCATGGGCTTTTCGTACCACATGGACCGTATCTCCTCCCCGTCCCGGACCTCGATAGGGATGTCCGCCCCGGTGGGGCAGGCAAGGTCGATGGTGCTGGAGGGCAGGAGGATATAGACCGGCACACCGTAGTGCCGGGCGATGATGGCCGCGCCGGAGGTGCCGATCTTGTTGGCCGCGTCGCCGTTGGCGGCCATCCGGTCGCAGCCGGCCAGCACCGCCTGGACGCGGCCCTGGGCCATGGCCAGCGCCGCCATGTTGTCGCAGATGAGGGTGCAGTCCACCCCGGCGTTCATAAGCTCCCAGGCCGTGAGCCGGGCGCCCTGCAACAGGGGCCGGGTCTCGTCCACATAGGCCTTGATATCCACGCCCCGCTCCGCCGCCAGCAGCAGCGGGCCCAGGCCCGTGCCGTACTCGCTGGTGGCAAGAGGGCCCGCGTTGCAGTGGGTCAGCACCGTGTCCCCCGGGTGGAGCAGGCTCAGCCCCGCCTGAGCGATGGCCCGGCACATGGCGATATCCTCCTCGTGGATGGCCCGGGCCTCCCGGCCCAGCGCCCCCACGATCTCGTGGACCGGCGCGCCCGCCATACCGTGGGCCAGCGCCCGCATCCGCTCCGTCTGCCGGGCCAGATTCACCGCCGTGGGGCGGCATTTTATCAGCGCGTCGCAATCGGCGTCCAGCCTTTCAAAAAAGCTCTCCGCCGGGTAGCTCCCGGCCAGCACATACACGCACCAGGCCGCGAAAATGCCGATGGCCGGGGCTCCGCGCACACGCAGCGCGGCAATGGCCTCCACCATCTCATCCCGCTCCCGCAGGTCGATATATGCCAGCTCCCCCGGCAGCCGGGTCTGGTCCACGATACGCACCGCGCTCCCGTCGGGCGAGAGCGCGATATTCTTCACTTTTCCGCCGCCTTCCGTCATGCCTTGTCGATGGCGGGGATAGCGGCGGTGACCAGCGCGGAGAACCGCTCGGCGATGGCGTCTCCCGCGGCGATGACCTCCGCGTGGGTCAGGGGCGTGGGCGACAGGCCCGCCCCCAGATTGGCGATACAGCTTATGCCGCACACCCGCAGCCCCATATGCCGGGCGGCCACGGCCTCGCAGGCGGTGGACATGCCCACGGCGCCGCCGCCGATGGAGCCGTAATAACGGACCTCGAACGGCGTCTCGAAGCTGGGGCCGGTCAGTTGGATATACACGCCCTCGGCCAGCTTCTGGCCCAGCTTTGCGGCGGTGTCATGCAGCACCTTCCGCAGGGCGGGGTCGTAGATCTGGCTCATGTCCGGGAAACGGGGGCCCAGCTCGTCCAGATTGGGCCCGATCAGCGGGTTGGGGAAGTTGAACATCATGTGGTCCCGGATGACCATCAGAGAGGGGATGTCCATATTGGGGTCCAGCCCGCCGGCGGCGTTGGTGAGGAACAGGGTCTTGATACCCAAAAGCCCCATCACCCGGATGGGCAGCACCACGTCATGCACGTCAAAGCCCTCGTAATAGTGGACCCGTCCCTGCATGCACACCACCGGCACGCCGCCGATGTAGCCGAACAGATACCGGCCCGCGTGGCCGGGCACCGTGGACACGGGAAAGCCCGGCAGGTCCTTGTAGTCCACCGAGGCGGTCACGTCCATGGTCTCCGCCACCGGGCCCAGACCGGAACCGAGGATGAGCCCGATCCGGGGCTGGAAGTCTGTTTTTGCCCGGACCGCGTCCCGGCAGCGAATGAGTTTTTCATAATAGTTCTCGCTCATATCAGTGTCCTCCCATCGGTGTTCCAAAGTCGTCCTTATCCGAAAGGCCGTCCCGTTTGAGCATGTTCTCGATGACGCTCACGTCTCCGGCGATGTCCACGGCCTCCGCCGTGTAGAGCTTGTCAAGCTGTTTTTCGTACCCGGCCACCAGCGTGTCCGCAATGCCCTCGATGTCCTTTTTGGCCTTGGCCATGTTCTCCCCGGAGACCCCCTGGGCCTCTATCCGGGCGTAGGACTCCAGCAGCTTCAGCGTGGTGGGCAGATAGTAGGTCATGAACCGGTCGATCTGGGAGCGCTTTTCCGGGTGGGCCTCCACCTCGGCGAAGATGGACGCGGTCAGCTCCTGCATTCGGCGTATCTTCCCGCTCATGACCTCGTCGTCGATATCCTCGTCCGCCTGACGGATACGCTCCACATAGCGCTCGTACTCCGACATCTTCGACTGCTCGTCCGCAGCCGCTCCCGCCTTTTTCGCCTCGTCCTCCCGGCGGTACACGTCCCGCATTTCCTCCACGTCGATGACCAGCAGGCACCGCTCGTGGTCGATGTATGCCTTTTCGCCGTAAAATCCCCGGTCCACCATCTCCGTCAGGAGCTTGTCGGCCTCCTCCAGCTTCACGCCCAGGGTCTTGGACAGCTTTCGGATATCCACCACGCCCCGGTCGCCGCTGACGGCCATGCACCGGCGGAACTTGGCCTCCTTCCGGCGGCCCAGAATGCCGGAAAAGGCCAGCGCGCCGCCGCTGAGGGCCACCGCCACCATGCTCAGCACCTGCCACAGGCCGCTGCCGATGGCGCCGATGGCGGCCACCGCGCCGAACGCCGCCAGTATCCACCCGGCCACGGTCTTGACCGTGGCGCCCGCGTCCGCGTGGTGCACGCCCTGAAAGCGCCCTTCCGGCCCGGCGGCGGCAGCTTTCTTCGGGGCGGCCTTGGCCCTGGGCGCGGCATACTGCCGGCTCCGGGCGGAAGAGGTCTTCCGGCTGCCGAAGAGCCCCTGTAGCAGGTTGCCCAGAATATCGTGGCCCGCCGCGTGGGCAAAGGTCAGGATAAGCCCCAAAGGCCCCGTGGCAAAGGTCAGGATCATCCCCAGCACCCAGCTCACGCCGTCCCAGTCCGTGTCCCGCCGGGGCGGACGGGGCCCCGGCGAACCCGGCCCCGGTCCCGGTGAATCGTTGAAATTATAATTATACTCACTCATAGCGGATTCATTGTATCACACCGCCGGCAAAAGGAAAAGTACCGAATGATTAAACTTTGGTTAAAATGTCGCGCTTTTCCTTTTATCGCCGGTCTGGTATACTGGTCAGGCCGAACAAAGGAGGACCATTTGCTATGCAGCAGCAGTCTGTTTTCGATCTTGACCATCTGCCCCGCGCCTATTTCCGGCTGGCTCTGCCGGTGGTGCTGAACATGCTGGTCACGCTCGTCTACAATCTGGCCGATACATACTTCATCGCCCGGACCGGCGTCACGGACCTGGTGGCGGGCGTAGCTCTGTGCAGCCCCGTGTTCACCGCCCTGATGGCCTTCGGGAACATCTACGGCCAGGGCGGCAGTTCCCTCATCTCCCGAATGCTGGGCGGGGACGACCGGGAGGGCGTCCGCCGGGTCAGCTCCTTCTGCTTTTATCTTGCCGCCGCCACCGGCGTTGTGCTGGCCGTGCCGGCGCTGGCCTTCCGCCGCCCCCTTCTCTCGCTCATCGGCGCGGACAGGGACACGCTCCCCTACGCCGCGGAGTACTTCTCCGTGCTGGCGGCAGGCGCGCCCATCGTGATACTGAGCTTCATCCACTCCAATCTGCTGCGTTGCGAGGGTCTGGCCTCCACCGCCGTGGCGGGCACCATGAGCGGTACCGTGCTGAATATCATTCTGGACCCCATCATGATCTCCGGCCTGGGCTGGGGCGCCCGGGGCGCCGCCCTTGCCACCGTGACGGGGTATCTTTTCAGCGATCTGTTCCTGCTGGTCATCCTCCGGCGCAGGAGCCGGTATCTGTCCGTGGATATCCGGCTGGCCCGGGTATCCGCCGGAGAGCTTCGCCAGATCATGGCCGTGGGGCTCACGGCGGCCATCACGAACCTGGCCTCCAGCATGTGCCTCGTGGTCATGAACAAGTACCTGGCGGCTTACGGCAGCGCCCGGGTGGCCGCCATGGGTATCGCTCTGAAGATCAACATGATCGCCCAGCTCATCCTGGTGGGCCTCGCCTTCGGGGGCGTGCCCCTGTTCGGCTATCTGTACGGCGCGGACGACGAGCCGCGGCTGCGGGCGCTCACCGGCTTCTGCCGCCGGTCCATGTGCGCGCTGGCCGCCGCCATGAGCGCCGTGCTCATCCTGGCCGCCCCCCGGCTCATGGGCGTGTTCGTGGACGAGCCGGGCGTCGTTGCGGACGGGGCGCTAATGCTCCGCTGGCAGGCGGCGGGGAACGTGTTCGCGGCGGTGGTGCTGCTTTATACATGCCTTTTTCAGGCCACGGGCAAGGCCCTGCCGGCCCTTGTCATGTCCGTGAGCCGACAGGGCGTGGTGTTCATCGCCGTGCTGGCGGCGGCGGTGGCGCTGGCCGGTTACGGCGGTCTGCTGGCCGCCCAGGCCATAGCGGACCTGACCAGCGCCGCGCTGGCCCTGGCCCTGTACGCCGCCGTTTTCGGGCGCAAGCGCCCGTGACGTTCCCGGTCCACGGCGCAGAGCGGTCAAAAAAAACTGCCGGACGTCCTGTCCGGCAGCTTATTTTACGAACTTCACCACATCGCCCGGCTCACAGCCAACGATGTCGCACAGCTTCTCAAGGGTCAGCAATGTGATGTTCCTGTTCTTTTTCAGGGAATCCAGCGTCTTGTTGTCGATACCCGCCTGCAAAAGCTGATATTGCGACACACCGCGTCGGCGCATCGTCTCCCACAGGGGTCCATAGTCGATCATGCCGCTACCTCTTCCCATGATGATATGGAAATTATAGGGCGGTTTTCTAAAATTCAGTATTGTGATTATATCCACAATGTCCTATAATAATATCACATGAAAAGGAGGTGCGCCGTATGGCAGATATCGCAAAGATGTACGCTATATTATGCGCGGCGGCGTCGGAGGCGCTGGACGCGCTGCCGGACACGCCGGAAAACGCCCCGGGACGGGACATACTGCAAAAGGCGTTGTATGAGGCGGAGGATATGTATATCTCTCAGACAGACGATACGGACCAATAAAAAAGAAGCGGCCTTGCGGCCGCTTCATCTTTATTATCGGGGCCCCCACGGGAACGGCGTTCCCGTGGGGAGAGGAGAGGCCGCGGGCTACTCGAACCTTGCCGCTTGCGGCGAGGCGAGACCTAGCGTGCGTGCCTCGACGAGGCACAATGGGCGCAGTCGCCGTTGCAGCCGTCTATGCTCCGCCCCGCCTTCACGTTCCGCGCCATGGCGCGGGCAGAGAAGAACAGGACCAGGGCGACGGGCACGCAGATGATGATATCCACAAGACGCATGAAACGCGCTCCTTTCCTATTTGAAAAAATCTGCGGCGTTCATCAGGCGTAAGCGCCCGCTTTCGCCAGCTTCCGGGCAGGGTCGGGCCGGAACAGGAAGTAGGCAAGGCACGCCGCCACAGCCAGGGCCGCCACGGTCCCCACGCCGAAGGTGAGCTCCCCCAGCAGCACGCCGCCGAGCTGATAGACCATCAGCGTGACGCCGTAGGCGAACGCGTTCTGGAACAGCAGCGTGAAAGCCACCCACTTGCCGGAATGCTGCTCCCGGGCCATGGTGGAGATGGCCGCCAGACACGGGGAGTCCAGCAGGTTGAACACCAGGAAGCTGAAGGCCGACAGGCCGGAGCCGTTGAAGAAAGCGGCAAAGGCCGTGTGCATTTCCGAGGCGTATTCCTCTATCTCGCCCAGGCCGGACAGCACGCCCATGGTGGACACGATACCCTCCTTGGCCACGAAGCCGGACAGAGAGGACGCCACGGCCCGCCAGGTGCCGAAGCCCAGAGGCTTGAAGACCCAGGCGACGGCGCCGCCGATGGAGGCCAACAGGCAGCTTTCCGTCTCCACCATGCCGAAATGGCCGTCCTCGAAGCCAAAGGTGGCCAAAAACCACATGACGGCGCAGCAGACGAACAGGACCGTTCCCGCTTTTTTCAGGAACGCCCACACCCGCTCCCAGACGTGGAGCAGGACCGTGCCCGGGGTGGGCATGTGGTAGGCCGGCAGTTCCATGACGAAGGGGGCCGGGTCCCCGGCGAAGGCCTTTGTCTTTTTCAGGATGATACAGGCGATGATGACGCAGCCAATGCCCATAAAATACATGCAGGGGGCCATCCACCAGGCTCCGCCCATCAGGTAGCCGGCGATGGTGGCGATGACCGGCAGCTTGGCGCCGCAGGGTATCCAGGTGTTGGTCATCATGGTCATACGGCGGTCCTTCTCGTTCTCGATGGTGCGGGTGGCCATGATACCGGGCACGCCGCAGCCGGAGGAGATGAGGAACGGGATGAAGCTCTTGCCGCTCAGGCCGAACCGGCGGAAGATACGGTCCATGATGAACGCCACCCGGGCCATATAGCCGCAGTCCTCCAGCAGGGACAGGAACAGGAACACCAGCGCCATCTGGGGGGCGAAGCCGATGGGCGCCGCGATACCGCCCAGAATGCCGTCCACTACCAGGGAGATCACCCACTCGGACGCGCCGATGTTGGTCAGAAGCGTCTCCGCGCCGCCCTGTATCCACTGGCCGAACAGCACGTCGTTCGTCCAGTCGGTGACGATGGTGCCCACGGTGGTCACGGAGATGTAGTACACCAGGAACATGACCGCCACGAAGATGGGCAGGGCCAGCCACCGGTTGGTGACGATCCGGTCTATTTTGTCGGAGACGGAGAGCTTGCCCCGGTCCCGGCGGGTATAGCACCGGTCGATGATGGAGGTGATGTAATCATACCGCTGGGCGGTGATGATGGACTCCGCGTCGTCGTCCATCTCCTTCTCGCAGTCCCGGATGTCCTGTTCGATGTGGGCGGCCACCTCCGAGTCCAGGTGCATTTGGGCCGTCACCTTCTCGTCCCGCTCGAACAGCTTGATGGCGTACCAGCGCTGCTGCTCCGGGGGAAGCTGATGGACGGTGACCTCCTCGATGTGGGCCAGGGCGTGCTCCACGCAGCCAGCGAACCGGTGCTGGGGCACGGTCTTGCGGCCGCTTTTGGCCAGCGCCACCGCCGCCTCGGCCGCCATCCTGACCCCGTCGCCTTTCAGGGCCGATATGGCCAGCACCTGGCAGTCCAGTTCCCGGGCAAGCTGCGCGGTGTCGATCCGGTCGCCGGACTTGCCCACCACGTCTATCATGTTCACCGCCACCAGCACGGGGATACCAAGCTCCACCAGCTGGGTGGTCAGGTACAGGTTCCGCTCCAGATTGGTGCCGTCCACGATGTTCAGTATCACGTCGGGCCGCTCCCGGATGAGGTAGTCTCTGGCCACTACCTCCTCCAGCGTGTAAGGAGACAGGGAGTAGATCCCTGGCAAGTCCGTGACGGTCACGTCCTTGTGGTCCCGGAGCTTGCCCTCCTTCTTCTCCACGGTCACGCCCGGCCAGTTGCCCACATACTGGTTCGCGCCGGTCAGGGCGTTGAATAGTGTCGTCTTGCCGCAGTTGGGGTTGCCGGCAAGGGCTATGGTGATGTTCTTTTCCGCCATTTTATGTACCTTTCATTTGACCTCGTAGAGTTCGCGCCCGGAGGCGCGAATAAATTTGGATATATGATTTCCGGGGACATGCGCCTCGGAAATCATTCTTTGCGGCTCACGCAGTGTGCGAGCGCAGCGAGTGCGCGTATGTGAGCCGAAACCTTCTCGTTTGAATGCGCTGCATTCAAACGACAACGATCATGTCCGCGTCCGCCTTGCGCAAACTCAGTTCATAGCCGCGGATGGTGATCTCCACCGGGTCGCCCAGAGGCGCCACCTTGCGCACATAGATCTCCTCGCCCTTGGTGATACCCATGTCCATGATACGGCGCTTCACCGCGCCGGCGCCCTCCAGCTTCACGACCTTCACCGTCTGGCCCACCCGGGCCTGCTTCAATGTCATCTGTCCTCCTCCTTCCTTTTTTGCTTTCCAAACTGCCGTCAGACGAATATCTTCTTCGCCATCTCCTGACTGATGGCTACCCGGCTGTCCCGGACGCTGACGATCAGATTGCCGCCGATGTCGTTCACCACCGTCACCGGGCTGCCCACCACGAAGCCCAGCCCCTCCAGGAACTGCCTGGTCTCCGGCTTGCCGCCGATGTGGGTGATGAGACTGCTGTCCCCCTTGTGCAGCATTGTGAGAAGCATACCGTGTCCTCCGCAGACCGGCCCGCACATATTAGTTTTCACTAACTCACAGGCCGGATAATAGGTGTTAGCCATCGCTAACACCTATGCCATTTTAGTCATGACTAACTTAAATGTCAACCCCCTGTCTGTCGTTTTTATGATTTTTCGTCATCTTTCACGAATCTGAAAAACCATTTTGCGCAAAAATGTACGCTCATCCAAATCTTTTGCCCCGTCGGAACGCCTTTTCATCCAGCTTTTGACAACCGGCGGCTGTTATGTTAATATAAGTACGTCCATCCGTCCGCCGGGCGGATACATATGCTTTGAAACTATAGCTTTAGGAGACTTGATACATGCTGGAATTCCGCTTTGACACACAGCTTCTCATTGAGGGGCACGATCTGGACGAGGACGCCATCCACGATTACATCACGGAGAACATTCCCGGCGACTGCCTGCTGGCGGTGGGCGACGAGGACCTGATCAAGATCCATTTCCACACCAACGTCCCCTGGAAGGTGCTGGAGTACGCCTCCTCCCTGGGCGACATCTTCGACGTGGTGGTGGAGAACATGGAGCGCCAGGAAAACGGCCTTCATGGCTGACGGCTCTCCAAACAGGGCAGGACCCCCGGAGCGAGCGCCTTGCTCGCCCCGGGGGCCCTTATACTAAGCGCCTTCCCGCGCCCGCCGGCCCCGGCGCGGGCCCATGGGTCCCGGACAGCAATAGACAAAAACCACTCGACTTTCGCCTTTCGATAGGCTATCATTATAGCATTATAGTAAGAGCACCGGAGGTGAGGCTATTGAAACGCACAAAGCTCTCAGACCGGGATCTGCCGGACTACACGAAGGGCGAGGAACGCTTCAACATGATCTCGCACATCGTCGGCGGGGCCGTGGGCGTGGCCGCGCTGGTCCTGTGCGTGGTGCGGGCCGCGCTGCACGCGAACGGCTGGGGCGTGGTGGGCGGAGCGGTCTTCGGGCTTTCCATGATCCTGCTGTACACCATGTCCAGCGTCTATCACGGCCTGCGCGTGGGCATGGGCAAGCGGGTGTTGCAGGTGATCGACCACTGCACCATCTACCTTCTCATCGCGGGCACATATACGCCCATCCTTCTGAGCGCCATGCGGCCCATCGACCCGCTTGCGAGCTGGACGCTGTTCGCCCTGGTCTGGTCGCTGACCATCCTCGCCACCGTGCTGACCGCCATCGACCTGAAGCGCTACCGGGTCTTTTCCATGATCTGCTACATCGGCATAGGCTGGGCCATCATCTTCAAGGCCCCGCTGCTCATCCAGGCGGTAGGCCCGGCCGGCTTCTGGCTGATACTGGCGGGAGGCGTGTCTTACACGGTGGGCGCGGTCCTTTACAGCATGGGCAGGAAGCACCGCTACATGCACAGCGTCTTTCACCTGTTCGTCGTAGCGGGCAGCGTGCTGCACCTGCTGGCGATCCTGCTCTATGTGCTGTGACGGGCGGAAGATAAAGTATACGATCAGCTTCTTCCCATCCGCTCCCGAAGGGCGGCGATACGGCGGCGGTGCTGGTCCACGCTGTCCCCGGCGGTGGTGTTCCAGTCAGAGGCCAGCAGGTTGATCTCCTCCTCCGCGGCGGCGATGGCGCCCGCCAGGTCGCCCTGTATCTCACATATCTGGGATATGGAGGTGAGGCCGTCCGTATACCGGGGCGGGGCCTGCCGCTCCATAGACGCGCGGTAATACCTCTTGGCCGTCTCGTATTCCCCCGCCCGGGCCATCACGTCTCCCATGTCGAAGGCCGCGGCCCAGTCGTCGGGCCAGCGCTCCTCCACCTGCCGGAAAAGGGCGGCGGCCTGCTCCTTCTTCCCGGCCTTGACGGCGGCACGGCACCGGTAGAGCACGGGACGGTAGCTGTCGTCGAGCCGCTCCAGCGCGGCCAGATACGTCTCCGCCTCGGAAAGCCGCCCGTCGTCTATGAGCTGGTCTAAAAGCCACCAGTATATCCGCCGGTCATCTGGGTGGCGGGCGGCCAGGTCCTTGTAAAACCCGATGAGGGCGCAGTGGTTCTGCACGCACCAATCCGCCGCGCCGCCCATGGCGAGGGTCAGTTCCCCGTGGGCCTGCTTGATGGTGTGGTCCCTGCGCAGCGCCTCCTTCGCGTACTCCGCCGCCAGCTCCCGGTGGCTGTGGGCGATGTGGTTCTCCATGTCGGCCAGGAGGGCCAGGGGCGCACCGTTCGACTGTTCCCGCTGGGCCTTGTCCAGCAGGAAGGCCCGGGCGGCGTCCGCGTCAGAGGCGCTGAGCGTACGGGTGTCCCACAGCATGTTCTGAATGCGCTCCATGCGGGTGTCATCCGACAGGGAGAACAGCTCGTCAATGCTCACCCCCAGATAGACGGACAACTCCGGCAGCATGGCGATGTCCGGGGCCGCTGCGCCTCGCTCCCACTTGCTGACGGCCTGGGGGCTCACGCCCAGGCGCTGCGCCATGGCCTCCTGCGTGACGCCCCGGCGTATGCGCAGGGCTTTGATCTGCTTGCTGATATCCATTCCCTTTGACTCCTTTTTGTTTTTCAGGCCTGTGCCCTTATGATACGCCTTTCCCCGGAAAAAACAATGACCGCTCCTTCGGGGCCGGTCAACGGGCGGTTGATTTTCGCCCGCCTGCGGGCGGGCCAGTTCGCGGAGAAAACGTGCCACCGGCACGTTTTCTAACGCCGCTCCCTTCGGGACCACTCCTAAAGACCCATACCAAAGCAAAGGCTGCGCTATTTGATACAATGCAACGCTTTTGCGCGTTGCGGCGTTGATAATTTGCTGGAGCTGCCGCTGTCACAGAGCGCCCATATCACCGCACAAGCCGGTGATATGGGTGTTTTTTCTCCTTGCGTGCGTCTCAGCGGTCTGTTACAATGAGATCGTGATACATGAAGTAACGGGCCCATAGAAGGAGCGCGAGAGATGAAGAAGCTCTATCTTGTGACCGGCGCTACCGGCCATTTGGGGACATGCCTCACGGCGGAACTGCTCCGCCGGAAGGAGCATGTCCGGGTCCTGGTGCGGCCTGGCAGGAGATCTCTTGTGCCCCAGGGCGCGGAGGCCGTCGAGGGCGACGTGGCGCGGGAAGATACCCTCGCCCCCTTCTTTGACCGGGCAGGCTATGACTGCGTGACCCTGCTCCACTGCGCCGCCATGATCACCATCGCCTCCAAGGAGGACCGGCGGGTCTGGGACGTAAACGTGAACGGGACGGAGAACATGATGCGCCTGGCCCGGCAGACCGGGGTGGAGCGAGTGATCTATGTCAGCTCCGTCCATGCCATACCGGAAAAGCCTCTGGGCGAGACCATCTGCGAGGTAGACGATTTCTCTCCCCACCTGGTCCACGGCCAATATGCCCGTTCCAAGGCCGCGGCGGCCCAGCGGGCCCTGGCCCACGCCAGGGAGGGGCTGAACGTGAGCATCGTGCATCCCTCCGGCATCATCGGCCCCGGCGACCACGGCCGGCGCAACCACATGGTCCGCACCATCCGGGCCATGGCCAGCGGCAGGATACCCGTCAGTATGGAGGGCGGCTATGACTTCGTGGACGTGCGGGACGTGGTGGACGGCATCCTCTCCTGCGAGGAATACGGCCAGGCCGGAGAGTGCTACATCCTCAGCGGCCACTATGTAAAGGTAAAAGAGCTGCTCAGCACCGTCTGCCGCATCAAGGGAAGGCGTGAGAACAAGATCGAGCTTCCCCACGGTCTGGTGCGGCGCATCGCCCCCATCGCGGAGCGCCTGTCCCTGCTGGCCGGGGACCGCTCGCCGCTGCTCACCCCCTACTCCGTCTATACCTTGCACACCAACGGCCGCTTCTCCCATGAGAAGGCGTCAAGAACGCTCGGCTACAGGCCAAGAGGCATCATCGAGTCGATCCGTGACTCGTTATAGCGGGCGCCCCTATAAGCGCCAAAATGCAGAAAACCCCATGTTTTCGGGGTTTTCATGGCAAAAAAGAGGGTAACCGGTTTGTCAGATCGAAAGAATCTGTTCAGATCGGTTACCCTCATTCACTCCCGCAGGAGGGCCACAAATTCCCGGACGATGGGGCGCTGGTCCTCCCTGTGGGTACAGAGTACGCAGGATATGGCCTCCCGGCAGTCAAAGGGCGTCCAGGCAAATTCGGGGTTGTGGTCATTGAGAAACCCCGGCGACAGGCACACGCCCTTTTCCGCCGCCACGTTGGTCAGCGTGGTCTCATGGTCGGTGCTGTTAAAGTAGTTCACGCCGCCCCCGGCGATGATCCGCTGCTGCACCTTTTTCAAGGCCGGAGGTGATCCGCCGCCGATCATCAGCGTCCGGCCTGCCAGGTCCTCCGCTGTGACACGCGCCTTTTTCGCCAGGGGGTCGCCGGGCAGGGTGATGAGATAGATAGGGCTATTATAAAACGGCTGTACCTGGATGTCGGAGATGTGCCGGACGCTGGTCTCCAAGGCGAACAGTATGTCCGTCTCCCCCTTCAAAAACTGGTCGATGGAATTTGCGTAAGAGTAGACAGGCGTGATGGAAACAGCCGGATGGAGTTGGGCGAAGCGCCGCATGAGCCGGGGCAGGTCATAGATGGCCGAGCGGACGGGCATGCCGATGGAGATGTTCTCCGCGTACCGGGCGCTGAAATTCTGAGCCTGCTCTATGGCGTTTTTCAGCACCTGGCGGACGTTCCGCAGGGTGACGCAAAACTGCTCCCCCGCCGGCGTCAATGCTGCACCCTTCCCGGACCGGACGAAGATCGCAAAGCCCAGCTCGTCCTCCACCGCCTTGATGTGGTAGCTCAGGGTGGACTGGGCCATAAAGAGATTCTCCGCCGCCCGGTTGAAATTGTGGGTCTGGGCCACCTCCAGAATGGCGTCCATGTCTTTTGTGGTCATGTTGTTCACCTGTATAATCAGTATTTTAGATTGATTATCCAATACTTCGTTTAGCTTTATTGATTCTACAATGCTATACTAGTTCCTGTCAAGAACCAATAAGGAGGGCGCAGCTATGATCCTGGATCGGAATGAGAATAAAGACGTGGTCGTCCTGTTGGGCGCGGGAGCCATGGGTACCGCCATCGTCCGGCGCGTGGCGGCGGGCAAAAAGATACTCCTGGGCGACATCAGCGAAAAAGCCTTGGAGCGGGTGAGTCATGATTTCCAGTACAGCGGCTATGACGTGCAGACCCATGTCGTGGACGCCTGCGACCCGGCTTCTCTGAAAGCCTTTGCGGAAAAGGCCGACTCTCTGGGGCCAGTCAAGACCTTCGTGATGACGGCGGGAGCCTCCCCCAGCCAGGCAAGCCCCGCGCACATCATCGCTCTGGACCTGATCGGCACCGCATACGCCATCGACGCCTTCGGCGCGGTCATGGCTCCCGGCGGCGCGGGGCTGGTGGTGGCCAGCCAGACTGGATATATGCCCTCGGCCCTGACAAATGAGGACGAGCAGACCCTGGCCATGACGCCGTCGGCGGAGCTTTCCTCCCTGCCCTGCCTGGACGGGAGCAAGACGCCCACCTCCGGCGCGGCCTATATCGTGGCGAAGCGGGCAAACCAGCTCCGGGTCCAGGCGGCGGCTGCCACCACCTGGGGCGAGCGCCGGGCGCGGATCAATACGTTGAGCCCCGGCATCATCGTCACGCCCCTGGCCTACGACGAATTCAACGCCCCCGGCAACACCTATCAGGGCATGATCGACGCCTCCCCGGCCCGGCGCACGGGCACCATCGACGAGATCGCGGCGGCGGGCGCGTTCCTGCTGGGGCCGGACGCGGGCTTCATCACCGGCACGGACCTTCTCATCGACGGGGGCGTCATCGCCTCCATGCGGGCGGGCAAATTTGCCCTGGGCGGACGGTAAAATGAAAGCCCGGCGCCGCCTAAGCAAGCACCGAGCAAATCCATTAGCACAGTCATAGTATCACAGAAGTAAACCAATGTCAAGGAGGGAGCACCATGAAAACACTGATCGCCTATTTCTCCCACGCGGGACAGAACTACTCCCACGGCAGCATCCGAAACCTGCCTGTGGGCAACACAGAGGTGGTAGCAAAAAAGCTCCACGCCATGGTGCCCAGCGACCTTTTCTACATCGACACCGTGCAGAAGTATCCCGACGACCATATGCAGAAGATCGAGATCGCCAAGCGGGAATATGAGCTGGGCGCCCGCCCCGAACTGACGGCGCGGGTGGAGAACATGGCGGAATACGACACCGTGATCCTGGCCTTTCCCAACTGGTGGACCACCATGCCCATGGCGCTGTTCACCTTCCTGGAGAGCTACGACTTCACCGCCAAGACCATATGCCCGCTGATCACCCACGGAGGCAGCGGCTTTTCTAACTCCCTGCGGGACATCGCCCGGCTGTGCCCCGGCGCGAACATCACGGAGGGTCTTGCCATCCACGGCGACGACGCGGCTACATGCGACAGAGCCCTGGAGAAGTGGGTCAAAAAGCTGGGACTTTGGCAATGAGGAACGCCCTTGCGTTCTTTCTGGGTCTGATGTTTCTGCTCCTCCCGGCTTGCGGCCCGGATGACGCGCAGGAGCAAAGCACGGGCGACGGGCACCCCCGTCGGAAGCAGAATCGGAGGACGCCACCTTCACCCACATGAGCGGCAGGCAGCAGACGCGGGAAGAATACTTTGCCGACATTGAGAGCGGCGCCCTGCGGTATTTCACCATCGGCATCGACAGCCCGGTGGTCACAGTGGACGGCGATCTTGCGTCAGTCACGTTCACCTCTGTTCTGAACGCAAACGCCTATGGAGCGCGAGGCACCTACAGGATGAAAGGAACGCACTGGTTTGAAATGCGGGACGGGAACTGGATATCCGTCAACGCACCGGGCAAATGAGCCATCAGATGATCATTATCGGAGGTCTGATCGTATAAACTTTCCCCCTGGCGATACTCCGCCAGGGGGCGCATCTTGTGAAGTCTGGACCGATGTGGTATATTCCTTGTTAGAACGACAAACCGATGTTTAGTGAGGCAAGGATGAATGAAAAAATCTATATTCTTGGGTATGCTGGCCTCGCTTTTCTTTGCGGCCACTTTTGTGCTGAACCGCA
The DNA here is from genome assembly GCA_947624985.1 of uncultured Oscillospiraceae bacterium. Taxonomy (GTDB): domain Bacteria; phylum Bacillota; class Clostridia; order Oscillospirales; family Oscillospiraceae; genus CAJOIG01. The sequence goes on from CANQMO010000001.1 coordinate 109,596, forward strand.
GCATGAATCTGGGCGGCGGCTATTGGCTATGGAGTGCCAGCCTCCGCTATCTGTTCATGCTGCCTATGACTTGGGCGCTGGCAAGCCGTCGCGGTGGTGTTGGCGTGGTGCTGAGAGAGGTCAAGGAAAACCCCGGCCCCTGGCTGTTGTGGAGTACAGTGGGCTTCGGGCTGTTCTACGCGCCGCTGACATGGGCATCCGTGTATGGGGAGAGTTGGTTCGTGGCAGCCACCTGGCAGCTGACCATCGTAGCAGGAATCCTGTTGACCCCGTTATTTGGGAAAAAGATCCCCGGAAAGAATCTAGCCTGTTCCGGCGTGATCCTGCTGGGCGTGTTTTTACTGCAAGCGGCGCACTTCCGCACCATGCGGCTGGAGGGAACGCTGCCTGCGCTGGTGCTGATCCTGATCGCAGCTTTCTCCTATCCCCTTGGCAATCGGAAGATGATGGCCTGCTGCCCTGCGGAGTTCTCGACTTTCCAGCGTGTATTTGGTATGACCCTTTGCAGTATGCCTTTCTGGTTGTTGATGAGTGGGATCGCCCTGGCAAGTCACGGTCTGCCTTCAGCGGGACAAGTCGCACAGGGCTTCACGGTGGCGCTTTTCTCCGGCGTTATCGCCACGCTGCTCTTTTTCGAGGCCACAAACCTCTCCAAGCACGACGCCCGGCAGCTTGCCATGGTAGAAGCAACTCAGTCGGGAGAGGTGCTGTTCACGATCCTGGGCGGGGTGTTATTTTTGGGAGACAGCCTACCTACCATGGTCGGCTTCGCTGGGATCGCACTCATCGTCGCGGGCATGGTCGCCAACAGCTTCGCTGCCGCAAAGTAAAACAGGCAGCATACCAGTTATGGCAAAGATTGCGCTAATTGATACAATGCACCGCTCGGCGCGGGAGCGTTGCATACGCCATAAATCGACTTTCCCGTCCCACTGTTCCCGTTTTGTCCATCCCAAAAAACGTAAAAATGACCAGCCAGGACGTTTGTCCCGACTGGTCGTTGTGTTGGATCGTTTTACGCTCGGATCTCCTGGCGCATGAAGCTGACGTAGGCGATGGCGAAACCCGCCGCGGCCAGGGCGATCATGACCACCAAGTGAGGCCAGATAAGAAGCAGGCTCTGGCCGAAGGGCAGGGGCGCGTCGATGGCCCCGGAGACGGAGGACATGGTCACGATGCCGATGGAACGCACGCTGGGGTTCAGGATCGTGGTGGCCGCCTCCGTGAACAGGTAGTAAGGCGAGATGCGGTTCAGTGCCAGATCCAGTTCATAGTTCTTCATCATGTTGCCGTAGCCTTCAATGCCCTCCACGGGGAAGAGGACGTTGCTGATGCCGCTGGCCACCAGGCTCATAAACAGGCTCAGGAAGAGCCAGATGGAGATGCTGGCCAGGGCCGCCGTCGCCGCGTGCTTGCAGACCACGGAGAAGATGATGGCCAGCGCCAGCCATACCGACATATACACCGCGCTCAGAAGAAAATAAGCGATGATGCGGCACACTTCCTCCCCGGAGGGCGGGATGCCGATCAGCAGCAGGCCCGCGCCGCTCATGAACAGCCCCAGGGTAAGAGTCAGCATCAGGATGACCGTAGCCCCAGCCAGGAACTTGGCGTTGATGATGCTGTCCCGGTAGATGGGCTGGGCGGCCAGGCGGTTCAGGGTGCCCTGGCTGCGCTCGTTGTTGATGGCGTCAAAGCCCAGGGTGATTCCCACCAGCGGCCCCAGGAAGGCGATGAAAGTGGCAAAGGAATAGATGGAGTTACCGCTGGTGGTGAACAGCTTCAGGAAGAGAAACTCACTGCTGTCCACCGAACTGCCGCCCAGACTTGATACGGCTCCACCCAGGCTTGCCGCGCTGACAATGAGAAGCAGCGCGCTGACCAGAAAGAACCGATTGCTGGTCAGGTGATCGGCCAGCTCCTTGCGGTACAGGGCATAGAGGCCCGCGCCGTTACTGGCCGGACACCTGCTCTCTGTGGAAGAGGGACCGGAACTTGCCGCCGGTCTTACCACCGCCTGCTCGTTCATCGTTTTCACCTGCCTTTTCAAAATACTTGTGATAGATCTCGTCCAGATCGCCGCCCCGCTGGTGCAGCTGGGTCAGCACGCACCCTGTCTCCATGACGAGTGTGGTGGCGTCCCGGCGTATATCCCGGCTGGATTCAATACGCATCAAGCCCGTGGCGTCCTGCTCGATGCGCTTGACGCCGGCCAGGTCGGAAAGCTTTTCATACAGCTCCTTCTTGTTGGGCTCCGCCTGCAGGTCCAGGGACCAGTTCCCCTCGTTCTCCAGCTGCCGGCCCAGGTCCTCGATCCGCCCGCAGGCGATGAGCCTGCCGTGGACGAAGATGCCCACCCGGTCGCAGATCTGCTGGACCTGATAGAGCTGGTGGGAGGAGATGAGGATGGTGCGTCCATCCTGCACCGACAGTTCCCGGATGAGGCTGATGAGCTCCCGCATGCCCTCCGGGTCGATGCCCAGGGTGGGCTCGTCCATGATGATGACCTTGGGGTCCTTCATCAGCACGTCCGCGATGCCAAGCCGCTGCTTCATGCCCCGGGAGTAGGTCCCGGCCTTCCGGTCCGCCGCGTAGGTCATGCCCACCCGCTCCAGGAGCTGGGCCGCCCGCTGCTCACAAAGCGCCTTGTCCAGGCCGTTGAGCTGACCTGTGAAGACAAGGTTCTGTCGGCCGGTCATGTCGGGATAAAACCCCACGCTGTCAGGCAGATACCCCACGATGCTTTTGACCTTCAGGGGCTGGCGGGTACAGTCGAAGCCGTCGATGGACGCCGTGCCCTCCGTGGGCTCGGTCAGCCCTAAGAGCATCAGCGTGGTAGTGGTCTTGCCGGCGCCGTTGGGCCCCAGCAGGCCAAACACCTCTCCCGGCCGGATGGCCAGATCAAGGCCGTCCACCGCCGTCACCTCTCCGTAGCGCTTGGTGAGCCCCTTAGTCTCGATGATGAAAGGCTCAGCCATGCTCAGCGCCTCCCGAACTTCCGGAAGATGAACCACAGGACCACGGCGATGACCAGTATCAGCGCCACGCCCACGATGCCCCAGACAGTCTCGGTCTTGACGCTGACTCGGAACTCCGCCTGATCGGATGTCTCGCTGTTGGAGGCGGTCAGCTGCACCACATAGTCACCGCTCATGGCCTCGTCCGAGGGCGTCACATAGGCAGTGATCTCCTTGGTGGCCCCAGCCTCCAAAACGTCGATGGTGGACTCGGAATATTCCACCGTCCAGCCCGTGGCGGCGGTGGATGTGAGGTTCACGTTCTGCAGATCCACATTGCCGGTATTGGTCACGCTTAGGGTAACGGCGCTCTGCTTATTGGCTGCGGCGTCAAAGCTGAGAAGGCCGCTGGGGGTGGAGATATCCAGAGCGTAACTGCCGGAGACCGTCACGGTCAGCTCCCCGTCCAGGGTCTCCGAGGCGGAGATAGCGGAGATGGGGATGGAATACTCGCCGGCCTCCACGTTGTTGGGGGGCGTGATCTCGATGCTCATGCCCTGGCTGCTCCGGGCCGGGACGGTGAGGGACGCCACCTGGGTGCTCTCGCCGGAGGGCTTGAAGGCCACCACCCAGCCAGAGGGGGCGTTGGCGGCCAGAGAGTAGGACTGCTCGCTGGGGGTGTTGTTCTGAATGGTGGAAGAGAAGGAGAAGGTGGTGCCGGAGGACCCCTCCTGCTCAGGGTATTCGGTGGTCAGGCTGCTGCTGCCCAATTCCTCCTCGCTCACATCCAGCGTCAGGGTCAGGTCCGAGGAAAGCCCGTCCCCGGAGGCCCGCAGGTCCACGGTATATGTACCTTCCTCTGCCTCCACGGGGATGGTCAGTTGGAAGGAAGCCAGCGCCTCATAGTCCCCGTCGCGGACAAAGACGTGGCTGATCTGGCTGGAGCCGCCCTGGAAGTATCCGTCCCAGCCCTCCGGGATATCCGTCACGGTGAGTGCCAGATCGGCCCCCGTGCCGCTTCCGTTGGAAAAGTCCAGGTCAAAGCTCAGGCTGTCTCCCGCCTTGGCGGTGACACCGGGATAGGCCGTGCTCATTTCCAGATCCGAGCCGTCTGCGGCGAATGCCGGCACGGCCATGCCCATGGCCATGGAAAGGGTGAATACCAGAAGCAGGAAACGCCCTGCCCATCTGGTCTTGCGTATCATCTTACGTTCCATCTCGTATGCATCTCCTTGTATTTTGTAGCCGCTCTTTATGAGCAGACAAACTTTATCACTGTACTTGGTAAAAAGTGTTTGATTTTGATTAACAGTTTGTATTTCCTTTTTTAACGATTTATGAATGAAATATGACAAAAGACTCTTGGGCGCAACTCAGGATCGGCGAGCTGTGCCCAAGGGGGTTATACTTTGTTACTATCAGGGTGAACCATTTTTTAGGTTCATCCGAATTTTCGTGATCCCTTTCTTCGAATATTGGATCCATCTTATTTACCGTCAGGTCATACCAGTCCACCTTTGCTTTTGCCCATGTAATCCACTCGATTTCTTCTTCACTAAAGTCCAGCCCAACCTCGACAGCCGTAGAATACGGCCGGATCTTACATGCCGTCTGATAATCGGTTGTTTAACGATACCCCGGCTGTTTAACGAATCCCCGGTAATTTAACGAATCGCGGTCGTTTAACGGTAGCGCCCCACCAGAGCCTGCGCTTTCACCCCCAAAGCCCCTCCCAAAACCGCGCCATACAGGCGTCACAACACATAAAATGCAATGCGCCAGGGCGGAAGGCCTTGGCGTGTCGGCACAATATAACGATAACGCAGTCGATACCATTGTATCAAACTGCGTTACCAGTTATGGCAAAGACTGCGCTAATTGATACAATGCAACGCTTTTCTGTGGAGCGTTGCATTTGTTGTATCAGCGTTGCATTTTGCCTTGAGCGTTGCGTTGAGGGCGTGTTCTCCCCTCAGCGGTTCAGGATGCCCATGAACTCGTCGCCGGTGATGGTCTCGTGCTCGTAGAGGTACGCCGCAAGCTCGTCCAGCTTCGCCCGGTCGTCGGTGAGTATCTTGGTCGCCTTCTCGTGCTGCTTCTTCACGATGGCCACTACCTGCTCGTCGATCTGGGCCGCCGTCTCCTCGGAGCAGGCCAGGGACGTGTCCCCGCCCAGGTACTGGTTGGTCACTGTTTCCATGGCCACCATGTCAAAATCACGGCTCATGCCGTACCGGGTGATCATGGCGCGGGCCAGCTTCGTGGCCTGCTCGATGTCGTTGGAAGCGCCGGTGGTGTAGTCGCCAAAGACGATCTCCTCCGCGGCCCGGCCACCGGTGAGGGTGGCGATCTTGTTCTCGATCTCCCGCAGGTTGTCCTCCGCTTTTTTAGCAACTATTTCAAACCCCCGGCTCAGCCGGAGGTCTTATTCCGGGCGTAGTCCTCTTCCAGCAGCGCACAGATATCGCCGGCGGCGTGGTTGGGGATGACGCGGTGCTGGCACTCGATCATTCTTTCTCTGGCGCCCTCCTCCAGCAGTCTGTCGCAGGCGTCCGTCAGCTCATGCTCCGGTGCGTTGACGGCGAGGCTCATACCGTTTTGGGCGAAAAAGTGCATGTTGCTGGTCTCGCAGCCCGGTATGGGCGTGATGTGGACCAGGGCCGTGCCCACCACGGCCGCCTCGGTGGAAGAAAGCCCGCCGGGCCTGGACAGATACAGGTCGCAGGCCTTCATATAGTCCGCCATCTGATCGGTGAAGCCCAGCACGGTGCACCGCTGGCCGAAGGCCGCGCGCAGGTCCTCCTCCAGGTCCCGGTTGCTGCCGCAGACAACGATAATATCCGCGCTGGGTCCGTACCGGTCCAGGAGGATGCCCACCACCTGCTGGATATGCCCCGCGCCGATGCTGCCGCCCGCCACCAGGATGATCTTCCTGTCTGCGGGCAGGCCAAGCCGTTCCCGGACAGCGTCCCGGTCCTCCCTTTGATAAAAGGGCGGTCGTACCGGGATGCCCAGGGGACGGATGCGCTCCCGGTCGATGCCCCGGCCCATGAATTCCGCCGTCAGCTCCTTGGCGGGGATGATATACCGGTCCAGGTCCGTCTCCTCCGTGAAGGGGATGCAGGCGTAGTCCGTGGCGATGAAATACGTCCGGGGGACGCTTGTCTTGCGCCGCTTCATGCTGGTGAGGATCTCCGCCGGGAACAGGTGGGTGGTCACCACCGCGTCAAAGTGGTGCTCCTCGATATACCGCTCCAATACCGGTTCCATCTGCCGGTTCAGCTGATAGACCGGCGAGGGGAACGGCAGCTTCCGGTAAACGTCGCCCAGCTTGTAGGCCGCGCCGAAGGCGTTGGGGGCCTTCTGGGCCAGCAGGATATAGGCTTTGTCGATCACTTCCGCCACTTGATCGTTTTTCAGCGTATAGGGATTGAGGGTCGTGACGGCATGGCCTCTGGCGGCCATGGCCTCAGCCACCGCCGCGCAGGCGGTGTTGTGTCCCCCGCCGGTGCCGCATGTGAGCATCAATGCGTCCATAATAACTTTACCTCCAGATCTTCCCGCGGCTCGCGGCTCCGATGCAGCCGCAGGCACACCGCCGCCGTGATGAGCGCGAAGCCCAAAAGGACCGGCTTCGCTGCCTTGACAATGACCATGGCCGCCAGCGTGAGCAGATAGGCGATCACGGTGCGGTAAAAGGTGGGGTCCACCCGCAGCACCACGGACAGGACCACGAACACTGCCGCGAACAGCATCAGCGGCATATCGTAGGGACACAGTCCCAGCATCACACCGAAGGTAGTGGCGATGCCCTTGCCCCCGCGGAAATGATGGAAGATGGGAAGGATATGCCCCGCCACCGGCGCGGCCATCACCAGCGGCAGCGCCCAGCGCTGGGCCGGCGCCGCGGTCCGCAGATACAGATACACCGGCAAAAATCCCTTCGCCAGATCTCCCGCCAGCGTGAGCATGCCGCACCAGAAACCGCAGTATTGGAAGGCGTTCACGGTCCCCGGGTTCTTGTCAGCGCTTTTTTGGAGTAGTTCCCGCTTCCCGAACAGCTCCCCCGCCAGCACCGCGAACGGCACGCTGCCGGACAGATACCCGACGGCGATATAGCAGATGCCTCTCAGGTCCATAGACTCATTGTCGCTCCCTTATGCTTTCTCCCAAACGCTTATTTTAGCGCTTTGTCTCCTCTCCGTCAACGTTTTGCCCGGTCTGTTTTCATGCAGCCGGGCGGACAAAGCCCTATGCCCGGCCTTCGGGCATAGGGCTTTGCGCTTTTTGTCTCCGTCACGATTCCTCGGCGGGATCTGTGCGGATGATGAATCGGACCGTGCCGGTCATATCCTCCGACAGGCCGGAGAATGTCGTATACCCCTGGGAGGCGTCCAGCAGGCCGCGGACGGTGTCCACCAGTTTGGCCAGATCGCCATTCACGGCGTCCGCCAGCTTTTGGATGCCCTCCCCGTCCAACTGGGCAATGCCGTCTTTGAGCGCCAGCGCACCGTCCCGCAGGGCGTTCACGCCCTCAGGCAGGGCCGTCACGCCCTCCTGGACGGAGGCGACGCCGTCCGTATAGGCCGCGAGGCCCGTGACGAACGCCTGCACCTGGTCCAGCTGGGCCTTCAGAGCGCCGATGGTCTCAGCGGCGGCAGAGAGCTGCTCCGCGGCAGCCTGCTCCTGGGCAACCACCTGGTCGGAGGCCATGTTCTCACTGATGAGCGCATCGATCTGCGCCTCGGTCTGCTGGTCGATGAGGCTCGTCACCTGCTCGGAGGCCATCTGCTCGGCCGTCTGACCCTCGACCATGGCCTGAACCTCATCGGAGGCCATCTGCTGCTGCACGGCGGCCTCCGCCTGGGTCTGCTGATCTTCCGTCACGATGCCGGCGTCGATGCCTGCCTGCCAGTCCTCCGGCGTCATGCCCATCGCGGCCAGCACCTGGGTCCTGACCTCCTCGGTCACGGCCTCCAGGACCTGGGCCGCCACCTGCTCCTGTACCGCCTGGGTGACGGCGGCGCGCACATCCGCCTCATTGGCCCGGACGGCCTGCTCTACCTGCTCCTGGGCGGAGGCCTCCACGAAGCTCCCGTCCAGGAGACTTTCCAGCTCCCCGGCGTAGTTGTCCGCCGTCAGCTCCGGCAGCGCCAGTCCCGCCGCGGCGAGAGCGCTGTTCGCCTGGGCCAGAAGCGCGTCGAAAATCTGCGCCGCGCCGCCTGCCAGGGTGTTGTTGTTCTCCACAAGGGTATCCAGGCCGGTCTTTAACTCGGCTGCCTTATCCGACAGGGTGACCAGGCCGTCATAGAGCTGACCGGAGCCGTCCGTGAGCTGGGCCATGGCGTCCGTCAGGTCCGTCATGGACGATTTGAGATCGTCCGCCTTGTCAAGCCCGGAGGCGTCGGCGGCACTGAAGGGCTCGTTCGTCGCCACCGTCAGCGTCATAGGCGCCTTGAGATCGGTGACGTCGGCGCTGATCTCGATGTACTCGGGCAGATCGGGGACATCCTCGCTGTTTTTCAGGTCGAAGCAGTCCCGGACGCCCGGCAGCGCCGCGCCCAGCACCACGGTATGGGTTCCGTCGTCTACCGCCCTGGCGTTGGTCACCTCGATATTTTCGGTCTGGCTATCGTCCAGCACGAGGCCCGTCAGGAAGATCATGGGAACGGTCATGTCCGCGCCCTGCTTATCGTCCGCCCGCAGGGCGTTTTCGTACTCCACCCGCAGGGTCAGCCGGCCTGTGGCGCCGTCTACATCTTCGGCGGAGATTTCCTCCCCGTCCAGCGTATACAGGAGCTTGACGCCCACGGGCGGGGTCTGGCCGGATGTGCCCTGATAGTACACGTCCTCACCCGCCGTCTTCCAGGTCAGAGCGCCGTCCTCCCCGGCGGAGAAGTCAGCGTCCCCCTTGACGACGGTGATATCCTCCAGGTCGGACACGTCCGACAGCTCGTCTTTTCCCTCGCTGTTCTCGATGCGGCAGCTGGACAGCACCTTTTGCACTTCGCCGTCCGCGCCGCAGAGCACATAGACCGTTTCGCTTTTGGTGTTCATCGTCTCTTCCTCCGCCGCTGCGGCGGAGATCGGGGCGCCCAGGAGCAGTACGCTGAGCGCGGCCGCTAAAAACTTTTTCATGATCCTTACCTCCTGATCTTGGTTTTGCATCCCATAATGCTTATCTGATGGCGAAACGCCGCAAGGCGTTGCGCCGAGCCGCTTTGCGGCTCAGCAAAACAGCTCGGCTGTTTTGCCAGATAGTCATTGCAATGAACATCGCGCAAATGATCCTCGGATCATTTGCTGCCAAACGTGTCGTTTGGCAGCGAAAACACTCGTTTTCGCTTTGCGATGGTTATTATCGTCGTTTTCATGATGAGCCCGTCACAGAGGATGAGCAGCGCGGGCAGGATGAACAGCACGCACAGCATGCTCACCACCGCACCCCGGGCTAGCAGCATACACATCGACCGGATGATGTCGATGTTGGAATACAGCGCCACGCCGAAGGTGGCCGCGAACAGCCCGATGCCGCTCACCAGGATGGACGGCGCACATATGCCCAGCGCCGTGGCCACAGCGTCCTTTTTGTCTCTGCCGCCGGCCCGCTCCTCTTTATAGCGGGTCGTCAGCAATATCGCGTAGTCCACCGTCGCGCCCAGCTGGATGGTGCTGATGCATATGGGCGCGATGAAGGGCAGCGACTGGCCCAGATAGTGGGGAAGACCCAGGTTGATAAAGATGCCTACCTCAATGACCGCCACCAGCAGGAACGGCAGCGAAAGACTCCGCTCCACCAGCAGGATGATCACGAACACCGCCAGGATGGAGATGAGGTTGACGACCTTGAAGTCATGGTCGGTGGTCTCGATCATATCCTTCATACAGGGAGCTTCGCCGATGAGCATGCCCGTCTCGTCATAATTTTTGAGGATGGCATTGAGCGCGTCGATCTGGGCGTTGGACTGGTCGCTGGCGACCCGATAGGCAGAGCTTATCAGTATGAGCTCATAGCGGTCCGAGCGGAGCAGTCCGGTGATGGACGCGGGCAGCATCTCCCGTGGCACCGCTGTGCCCACGACGGACTCCAACCCCAGCACTGTCTTGACGCCGTCCACCCGCTCCATCTCGTCCATCATCGCCTTGACCTGGGGTGCGGGCAGATTTGCGTCCACCAGCAGCATGTGGGCGGAGGCGATGTCGAACTTATCCCGCAGCTCGCTGTTTGCGATCACGTATGCCATGTCGTCCGGCAGGCTCTCGCCCAAGTCGTAATAGACCTCGTCGTTCGTCTGGCTGTAGCCGTTGAAGGCGACAGGTACGATCACCACCGTCAGGATGAGGAACACCGGGAACGCCTTGGTGACGGCCTTGGCAAAGCCGTTCATGGGCGGGATGAGACTGCGGTGGCGGGTCTTCTGCAGGGGCTTGTCGAGCAGAAGCACCAGCGCCGGCAGCACTGTGACACAGCACAGCACCCCCAGGAGCACGCCCTTCGCCATGACCAGCCCCAGGTCCCGGCCCAGGGTGAAGCTCATGAAGCACAGGGCAATGAAGCCCGCGATGGTGGTGGCGCTGCTGCCCATGACGCTGGCCATCGTCTTTCTGATCGCCTGCGCCATGGCCTCTTCCTTATCGGGAAAGAACTCCCTTTGTTCGTTATAGCTGTTCCAGAGGAAGATGGAGTAATCCATCGTCACGGCCAGCTGCAGCACGGCGGACAGCGCCTTGGTGATATAGGATATCTCGCCGAGAAACCAGTTGGAGCCCAGATTGAACACGATGGCTATGCCGATGCTGGCCAGGAACACAAAGGGCACGAGCCACCCATTCAGCAGCAGCATCATCGCCGCGCAGGCCAGCGCCACCGCCAGGCCCACATACACGGGCTCCTCCCGCTCGCACAGCTCCTTCAGGTCCGCCACCAGCGCGGACAGACCCGCCACAAAGCACTTCTCCCCGGCAATGGCCCGTATCTGGCCCACGGCCTCCATGGTCTCGTCCGCCGAGGTAGACGTGTCAAAAAACACCGCCATCAGCGTGGCGTCATCCGTGTTGAACGCCCTGTAGATATTCTCGGGCAGCGCTTCCAGGGGGATGGTGAGGTCAGCGACGGTGTCATACCACAGCACCGATTCCACATGGGGCACAGCCTCGATCCGCTCCCGGAGAGCCGATACGTCCCTTTCCGGCATGTTCTCCACCACGACGAAGGAGAACGCGCCCTTCCCAAAGTCCTCCAACAGCGCGTTTTGCCCGGTCACCGTGTCCATGTCCTCCGGCAGGTAGGTCAGCATGTCATAGTTGATCCGGGTGTTCACGAAGCCCATCACCGACGGGATCAGCAGCAGAACGCTGATGACCAGGATCGGGACGCGCCACTGGACGATCTTCCTGCATATCCTTTCCATATACTCACCTCTTGCAATACTTTCCTGCGCCGGCAAGGCGCGAGTTGACATTTTTGCGAAAATCCATTAGTCTTATGGCGTTATCATCAAAGAAAAGGGCATTTTTATTATGGCGAACCTGACCCGCAGCGCCATCAAGGCGGCGCTGATAAAGTTGTTGAACGACAGGCCCCTGTCCCAGATCACCGTGAAGGACATCGTCTCGGCGTGCGGCATCAACCGCAACACCTTCTATTACCACTACCAGGGCATCCCGGAGCTCATAGAGGAGATCGTGGACGACGAGGCGGAGGCCATCATCCAAAGCCACCCCACGCTGGAGACGCTGGAGGACTGCGTGAACGCCATTGTCCGGGCCGCGCTGGACAAGAGGCGGGCCATCCTGCACATCTATAACTCCGCCAGCCGGGACGTGTACGAGCAATACCTGTGGAACGTGTGCGGCCATGTGATCCGCGTCCATCTGAGCACGGTCCTGAACGGCCGGAGGCTGCCGGAGGACGACTGGGAGCTCCTCCACCGCCACTACACCTGCGTGGCTTTCGGATGCGTCTCCTGGTGGCTGGCCTCCGGCATGAAGGACGACGTGCTGCCCGACCTGCACCGGATCGTCGAACTTCAGAAGGATTCTCTGGAGCAGATGATAGCACGCTCTCTTGGCAGGGAAAAATAGGCAAACCCGGTCCTTTGCCCGAAAATTGGATAAATCAGGCCCTATGCCCAAAAATCGGGCATAGGACCCATTTTGTCCGTATGAAAGGGCTGCCGTCCATGCTATTAGTGGTATCGAAAGAAGGTGCCGTTATGCGATTTCGTTCCGTAACGCCCATTCGGGCCGCCAAGATCAGCTATATCGTCATAAGCGCGGTCCTGTGCGTCATAGGCATACTGTTCATGGCGCGGCCCCGCATCTCCGCCACGGCCTTGGGATATATCCTGGGCGCGGCGCTGGTCATATTCGGCATTGCCAAAATGGCCGGATATTTTGCCAAGGACCTGTACCGTCTGGCGTTCCAATATGACCTGGAGACCGGCATCATCCTGCTGGTGCTGGGCATTATCATCCTCATCTTCCCCGGCAGGATGATGAACGTCATCAGCATCGCCCTGGGGGTCCTGATCCTGGCGGACGGACTGTTCAAGATACGCAT
>CANQMO010000002.1 GCA_947624985.1 uncultured Oscillospiraceae bacterium
CCCTTCACCGCGCCGTACCCGGTTTCCACACAGCCAGTATTTTATTTGTGTGAGAACAAGGCGTGCCGCGCGCCGGAAACCGACTTCCACAAGCTGGATCTATGACGCGTATGAGGAGAATGCTTTGGCTGAGGATGTGGGCTGAGATAGGTAAATATCGCTGTGTTGCTACCCGCAAACCCTTGATATTACTGGATTTCTTGTAAAATCCTATAAGAACACCCGTACCATAACGAGTACCCATAAGGGACTTGCGTTCCCTTGTGGGTATTCTCTTTTATAGGCTGGGGTCAAGCGCCCTGGCCTATTTCTTTGCGGCCAAAGGCCGCTAAATAGGACTGCTCCGCTGCCCGGCTCATGTGCGGCAAGACCACATACCCTAACTTCCCGTTTATCGGGGTGATTATATTGAGATTAGATAACCCAAAAGCCTACTGGGATCAATCATCCCAGCAGGCTTTTTCCGTTTAGTATTCAGAACGTGGCCGCTTTGGTTTAGATTATCTCATTTCTACGACTGGCGAATACAAGACGAGGAAACAAATCAAAAGCCGTTCATACCGTCAGCGGCTCATGCCGTTTTTAGATAGGATGCTGTCGGTTGCAAATCGTACACTTGGGTAAACTGTTCCTTCCGCTCCGGGGTAAGGTGGTGGCTGACCAGTACCAGCGTCAGTTCCGGGTTCGCAAGTAGGCTATCCTCCACGATGCTCGCGTTCTTCTGGTCCAGAGCGCTGGTGCCCTCGTCCACCAGGAGGATGGAGCGGTCATGGATCAGCGCCCTGGCAATAGCCACACGCTGTTTCTGCCCGCCGGAGAGATTGCTGCCGTCCTCGCCCACCGGGGTGTCCAGCCCCTCCGGCATGACGGCCAGGTCCCCCGTGAGGGCGCTGTCCCGCAGGGCCTTTTCCATCTGCGCGTCGGAGAAGTCCTCGCCCAGGGTGATGTTGTCCCGGATGGTGGAGTTGAAAAGGAACACGTTCTGTTCGATGTAGCTCATCTGCTGCTGGAGCTGCTCCGGTGTGAATTCATGGGCATCCGTGCTGTCGAATTGAATAGTGCCGCTGTAATCCGGCAGCCAGCCCAAGAGGAGCTTCAAAAGCGTGGACTTCCCGCACCCGGAGGGGCCGGTCAGGGCGTACTTGCCGCCCTTTTTGAAGGTGAGGGACAGATCCTGAAGGACGGGCTTCTCGTCATATTGGAAAGTCAGGTCCTTCACGGTGATGGCATTGCTGAGCGCGTGAAGACCGCCGCTTTCTTCGTCCTGAATACCGGCACCACGAACGGTGATCTTATCAAAATAGGGCTTTGTGGAGGAGAACGACAGCAGGAGCTGTGCCATGGTCCCGATCCCGTTGGAGAGGCTGCCGCACAGATTGCCGCCGCCCATCAGAGCGCCCTGAAGGATCACGCCTCGGATGGACAGCACGCCGATCAAAACATCTATCAGCATCTGTAAAGCTATGTTTACGCACCCGAACCCCGCGCCTATAAAGCCTTTCACATAAGTCAATTTGAATTTTGGCTTTTCGATCTGCTCGCTGGCCTCCTCCGTCCCCTGCCGGAAACGCTGTTCCCGGCCAAAGGAGCGCAGAACGTCATAGCCGGACAAAATATCCTTCAGCCTCCCGGTGGCCTTGGCCTGCCCCGCCTCGCAGACTTCGCCCAGCTTTTCCATTCGTTTATTGAACAGTTGGGGGACAAGCGTCATAACGACGACATTGACCAGCGCCGCCACAAGCAGGGACCAGTGGAGCGTCAGCAGGGCGATGGCGCTGAAGATGGCGCTCGCTGCGGCATCGACACACTGATAGAACGGTCTCCAGGCCAGGTTCTCGATCTGGTTTACATCGTTGGTGAACCAGGACAGGTATTCCCCCGTGTCCTTCCCGTGGAACTCCACATGGGACTTACGAAGCAGCGTTGCCGTCATGTCCCGCCGGACCGCGTTGTTCATGGCCTGGATGGCGCGCCCCTGGAAAAACTCGACGAGACTGTTGACCCACATCAGAAGGAACCATGCGCCTGTCATCATCAGCGACCAAAACAAAAAGCTGCGCAGATCAAGTTCAATTATGCTTTGAAAGGACCGCATCATCAGAAGGTTGTTCCCGGTCTGTAGGGCGCTTACGACAAGCCCCAGCAGGACCGCCAAAAGATTTGCAGCCCAATGCTTTTTCAGATAATAACGCATGACGTTGCCTCCTTTCTATGCGTTGTGCCGTCCGTCCGGCACGTCTTTTCCTGTTTCCACCCAGACCTCGTCCGGCGCCAGGACCGGCGCGGCGTCGCCAAACCGCATAACGTTTGAATCCCACTGCATGAGCGTCCTCCCGAGCAGGAGAAAGGGGATCAGCTTCAAAGGCTCTTTCACCGTATAGACGGTCGCCTTGCCATCCTCCAGTTCAAGCTCCATGGAGGACAGCATTTCTCGCTCCGTCAACGCCTCCAGCAGTTCTACTGCCGTCTCCTTCGGCATTGTCAGATCCTTCACCACAACGCCCGGAGAAAACCAGCCTATGCTGCGTCTGTAGAGATAGCCCAGCAGTTCCAGGCAGCCCGGCTTTGCCAGGACCGCAAAGAGCTTTCGGTATTCCTCCATGGGGGCAAGCCACTGGGCCCAGCCGCCCTCTGGCTTCGGCCAGAGCGTTACAAAGGACAGGTCCGACCCGTGGACGTCCAGCAATATACCGCCCTCTCCCAGGACCTGCGACAAAAAGAGCTGGCTGCTGCCGTCCCCGCAGTCAAGCTTGCAGGATTCAGGATAGCTCATATCCGGCAGAACGAAATCCCCCGGCGCGAAGTGTCCTATGGATCTCCAGACCAGACGGCAAAACTGATTTAGCCGCTCCCCGGCAGGGAACCCCCGCAGCCAGCGGCCCACCGCGTCCGCCGGGTCCTCCTGCTCTCCGCCCTGCATGCCAAAGAGGGCGTCGATGGTCACGCCCAGCTGCCGGGACAACACCGGCAGCAGTTCCACATCCGGCGTGCCGCCTTTTTCCCATTTGCTCACAGCCTGGGAGGATACGCCTACCATGTTCCCCAGCTGTTCCTGCGTCAGTCCCCGCTCTTTTCGCAGAGCGGCGATCTGTTCACTCAGTTTGCTTGGCATACAAAGCACCGTCCTTTCGCCTTTCTGGTTGAATTATGCCACAAACAATAGTTGAATACAATAGAGGCGATTTTGCATATTTACAACTAATGGTTGCGTTTTGGGGCGTTGCAGTGTATTTTCAACGTCATTTTTAAATGCTTTCTCTGTCGAGAAGATGCGTTGCATTCCAATTTTGGCGTTTTATATGACCTTTGTTTATAATGGGCCCAGCAGCATATTTGCTTTTGGGCCCATTATTCTTTGATTATCCTTGACAAATGTTCTCTTGCGAAACCCGCTTCGCTGGGCTTTCGCGGGAGCCCTGGGGGAGGTCCCTTATGGGGAGTCGTACCACGTCAGAAGAGCTTTGAAGATGATCGCAGCACTGTTTGGAAACGTTTTGTTTCTACTGGACAGCAGAAGTAAATATCCTCCATAATGGCAAAGAAATATTTTGCCGCGGAGGATGCCATGGAACAAATCAATAAGATCATCAAGACGTATTTGGAAAACTGCGAGTATGAAAAGGAACTGTCCCCTCACACGGTCAAAGCGTATCGCATTGATCTGGAGCAATTTTCGCGCTTCACCAATGGGTCGTGGGCGGACAAGGATACGCTGAGCGAGTACATAAAGTACTTAAACGCCAGCTTTTCCCCGAGATCGGTCAAGCGGAAGCTGGCAAGTGTGCGCGCCTTTTATCACGATCTGGAATTGAACGGCGTCTTGGAAAACAACCCCTTTGACAAACTGCGCGTTAAGATACACGCACCGCAGCAGCTTCCGCGGACGATCCCTGAGCAGGTGATCCGAGAGCTGCTGCGGTGTGCGTATGATTCCTATGCCCCAGGCAGGCGCAAGGTCTTACGCGATATATTCGTGCTGGAGCTTCTGTTCGGCAGCGGCGTAAGAGTATCCGAACTGTGCGCGCTGTCCGTCGATACGTTTTTCGTTGACGAAAGCGGCATGCGGATGCTGATCAAGGGCAAGGGGAGAAAGGAACGGATCATTCAGCTTACTACGCCTGAATTAATCCATCTCGGTCAGAGGTATTGCGCGGAGTACGCGGAAGACATACAGCGGACAGGGATGATCCTCTTTAACGATCGTGGGTTGCCGCTCTCAACACAATCCGTCCGGCGTATCATCAGAAAATACCTAAGCAGGACCGATTCGCAAGGCGACATCACCCCGCACATGTTTCGCCACACCTTTGCCACCTCTCTGCTTGAGGCTGGCATGGACATCAGATATATCCAATCCTTGCTGGGGCACAGTTCCATATCTACTACGCAGATATACACGCATGTCACGTCCCACCAGCAGACGTTGCTGCTCGCGGAGAAGCATCCCCGCGGAAAAATGAGTTTCTCATTATGATCGATGGGGATTAAAACACAGCCATCCGTCAGTGGTGCATCGGTGCGAACACTGGAGAAAGAGTATCACGCAGGCCGGAGCATGATCTGCCGCTGGGTAAAGAAGTACCTGGCGGAAGGAGAAAACTCCTTTGTGCATAAAGGACACCCGTGAAACCCTTTAGACAAGGAACACCGAATCGATATGAAAAAGACCACGTTTGGCAGACAGCGCTGTTGCAAAAGGCCCACGCTGAACACCCCTCCTACGGCTATCACCGTCTGGCAAGAGATGTGTTTAATAGAACAGGTTGGGTGTTTTCAGACAATTTGGCTCATAAATGCTGTAAACTGGCTGGCATCCATTCTAAAGCCAGAAAGTATAAATACCGGCCGCCGGGGGATGAGCATGTCGCCTTTCCTAACTTGGTTTATGGACAGTGGAATGCTTCTCGTCCTCTGGAACTCGTGGTTCCAGATATGACCAAACTCTTGACTACTGCACAGAGAGGGCGGTTTTATTTTGACCTTCCCCCCGCTTTCGACCGTTTTTGCCCCGGTCTTGTCCCATTCTATAAGCAGAATGGGACAAAGGGGGGGCGCAGGATGCGGCGGATGATCCTTGCGGTGCTGCTGGGCGCGCTGGCCATGGTCGTGGCGGCCAGAGCCGAACAGCAGCCGGAGACGGCGGCGGCCGCCATGGATATCGCATGGGACGGACAGTTTTACAACGTTCTGGACCGGACGCGGACCGTCTCCTCCGGAACGGCGGGCAGTTCCCTGCTGGCGGAGGCGGACCGCTACTTCCTCTCCCGCACACCCACGGCCAAGCACGCCTATACCGGCCTGCTGGCCGGGAAAAACCTGATCCTTCTGCTGGCGGAAAACTGGGAGCCGGCGGTGGTGGACGCCGCCGCCACGCCCATGCTCAGCAAGCTGTGGGACGGCGGCGCGCACTTTACGGAGATGTACGCCCCGGACTGGTATCAGGGCGCCGACGGCAGGGAATTCGCCCTGCTGTCCGGGCTCGCGCCCACCACGATCCGGGGGGACACCGCCATGGTCTGGACCGGCCGGCAGAACACCCGCCTGCCCTTTGCCCTGGCGTGCTGCCTCGGGGCGGCGGGATACGACTGCCGGGCCTACCCCGCCGCCGCCGGGCTGGAGGCATCCTACGCGGCGCTGGGCTTTGCCGGGACGGAGCCCGCCGGGGACGGCGCCGTGGGCGACGCCCTGGCCGCTCTGGCCGCCGGGGACAAGCCCTTTTTCGCCTACTATGTGCTGACGGGGACGGACGGGGAACCGGCGCTGGCACGGCTGTGGCAGGCCATGGAGGCGGCGGGACTCACGGAAAACACGGCGGTATGTCTCATGACGGGACACCCGGACCCGCTGCGGGGGCACCTTTTTTTATGGGGGCCGGGACTGGAGAGCGCCCGGGTGGGACTGCCCTGCTCGGACATCGACGTAACGCCCACGCTGCTGGATCTGTTCGGCGCGGCCTATGACGCCCGGTTCCTCTCCGGGCGGGACATGCTCTCGCCGGAGCTCTCCGGTCCGGCGGCGCTGGTGAGCCTGTACGGCAGCGCCTACTCCGACTGGGTGACGGACGAGGGCTGTTATCTGGCGGCCAGCGAGACCTTTTTCCCGGCGGAGGACCGGCCGGACGGCGGTCAGGAGACGAAAAGCTACGTCCGGCAGATGTGCCAGGCCGTCTACGACCGGTACGCCTACGCCCATCAGGTATTGGAGAGCGATTATTTCCGGGCCGCCGGCGTCTGGTAAAAGGCGGTTGCGTTTGCGGGAAAAACAGCGTATAATGATCTTGGAAAGCAGGAAGAAAGAGCGGCGCCCGGTCTCCGGGCGCTGTGCCGCAGGGAACGGGAGGGAGAGCCATGAAGCTGAAGCGAGTCGCCATCATTGTCGTTGTTCTGGCGATGGCCGTCGTCCTGGAGATGGTCCTGATGGACCGCCTCACCGGGCGGGAGACCGCCGGTGTGCAGGCCCCCACGGCCACGCCGGTGAGCAGCGCCTCCGTCACCGGCGGGGACATTACGCCCACGCCGGTCCCCACCGTCACGCCCCTGGCTACCGCGCCGGGCTACACCAGTATACCGGTCAGCCGCCGGGATCAGTCCTCCTCCGACTCCGCCGAGACCCAGGCCCCCACCCAGGCGCCTACCCAGGCCCCCGCCACCCAGGCGCCGGCTACCGCGCCTCCCACCGAGCCCCCCTCCTCCGGCGTGGGCTCCGTGCTGTCGGACGGCAACTTTTCCTCCGACACCGGCGTGGGTCTGAACACCAATATCAGCTGGACCGCCACGGAGCTCGGCGGCGGCAGGGCCCGTATCAATGTGACCGGCTATGTGAACTCCTATGAGCTCAATGTCACCAGTCTGCCCGTCACCATCAGCTTTGGCGGCTACTCCACCACCGTGACCGGCAGCAGCGTCAACGTCTCCTCCGGCCCCACCAGCACCCAGCTTTTCTCCACGTCCTTCGACGTGGACTCCGGCGCCGAGGGGGACATGACTGTCTCCTGGAAGTTCAACGGCACATACAGCGACGTGGAGCTCAGCGAAGTGGTCGCCTCGGGATACGTCTACACCAGTTGAATAACGCCTTCTATCATGCGCCTCTGCGGTGAACAGGGGCGCATTTTTATCTTCATATATCCACACCAGCTTTTTCCCGCCCGGTGTTTCTAAAAAAATATGTAAAAATGTTAAAAATTTTAAAATAACACTGGGAATTATCCAGCAAATATGTTACAATGATGACCTGTTCATTCTTTCTTTGTCCAGTTTGTTGTTACAACTAAACTCTTGATGAAAGGAACCCGTCCATAATGCCTCAAACACCACGGCGCCGACAGGCACGGGGCTGTCGGCGTCCCCTGAGTACCGCTATCCTGGCGGAAACTTTTATGGTGGATATCCTGGGTCAAAGCAAGAGAGATCCAAAATTTGCCGAAATTTCTGCGAATATCGTCCGGTTGGAAGATCTTGTCAAGAATCTCGAATCTCTCCCCACCGCCTCTGCCCATGACCACCGTCATCACGATTACCGCAGCGACGAGGACCGTGAAGAACTGCGGGAGCGCATACTAAAGGAACTGGCTACCCTCCCGCGGCTGGAAAATGACGACGACATTATTCTCGGCAGCGGTGGCGCAGGTCCGGAAAAGGTGTTAGCTGATCAGCACGCCTTTATCGTCAGTGGGCCGCCCGCCTCCGGGAAGTCACGTATTGCAAGGGCTCTGGCGGATGCCTACGGCGCGTATATTCTGGATGCCGATTACGCCAAGCGAAAATTCCCCGAATACTCCCTGCATGAGGCTGGGGCCTCTCTCCTGCACGAAGAGTCACATGAATTGATCTTCGCAAAAGAAAACAGTTTATTTGAATATTGCGTCACTCATCACTACAATCTGGTAGTCCCGACGGTCGGAAGAACATATCACTCTGTGGACGACATTATCCAGGCTCTTCTCTCCGCCCAATACCGGATACATATCTGCAACGTGGTCCTGGACAGGCATATATGTGTTCAGAGAGCGTACCAGCGTTTCTTGGAGACCAATCGTTATGTTCCGCTGTCATACATCTTTGATGAGGTAGGCAACGAGCCGGAGATCGTATATTTTCGACTAAAGCGGTTCTATGAGATGCATCCAAAGATGGTGGAGTTCATGCAGATATCGACAGACGTTCCCCTGGGGGCGCCTTACGAGGTCGTGGAATGCACCCCCGAACCACATGGCGGACCGGATGACGACGGCGGCGGTGCTGCCCCGGCAGGATATCGCATGGACCAGATCCAGTACACATAAGAAAGGAGCTAACCCACATGCCCACACGGACCCCCACACATTCAGGCGCAGAAGTCATCGCTGACACAGCCAAAGCCAAGGCGATCCCTCACAACTCGAGGAAATCCGGCGCCTTTTCACAGCAGGAAAGCATCCGCATCTTTTGCTCGTCACAGCCGGGACCGCAGGACTCTGAGGCGATCGCTTCTTATCTGCACGACTTTTCTTTTGATCTTAATAAGGCCGCTTCCATTGCCGCCG
Source organism: uncultured Oscillospiraceae bacterium (assembly GCA_947624985.1). Classification (GTDB taxonomy): domain Bacteria; phylum Bacillota; class Clostridia; order Oscillospirales; family Oscillospiraceae; genus CAJOIG01. The sequence continues at coordinate 8,525 of CANQMO010000002.1, forward strand.
CCTATGACGAGCGGTTTGGGATTGTCCAGACCAAATGACGAGGAAACATACATAAACAAAGGACGGGCGCCCTGTAGAGCGTCCGTCCTTTGTTTATCCTGTCTCTGCATGATCCGCTTCGGGCAACATCGAACGTTGCTACCGCTTATGGATTATTTCTTCTCAACTGTTTCTCGGGAGGGGAGCTGTACCAGGATCACCGCGGCAAAGACCAGCGCGCAGCCGCACATCTCCCAGCCGGTCAGTCCCGCGCCGGGCATGAGCACATATCCCGCCAGTACGGAGAACACGCTCTCCAGGCTCAGGATCAGCGACGCCACAGCCGGGTGTACGTTCTTCTGGGCCACGATCTGTAGAGTATAGGCCACGCCGCTGCTCAGCACGCCCGCGTACAGGATGGGCCCGGCGCAGTCCATGATATCCGCCCAGACGGGGCGCTCGAAAATAAGCATGCAGGGCAGGCCCAGCAGTCCGCAGACGAAAAACTGCACACAGCTGAGCCGCACGCCGTCCGCCAGCGGCGAGAAATGGTCGATGGTCAGGATGTGTACGGAGAACACCACGGCGCACAGCATGAGCAGCAGGTCGCTGCGCCCCAGATCCAGTCCCGCGCCGGAGACCACCCCGTCCATGAGACACAGGCAGAAAAAGCCCGCCACCGCCAGCGCCGCGCCGATCCACACCCGCGCCGGGGACTTCTTGCCGCAGAAAAGGCCCAGCACCGGCACGATCACCACATAGCAGGCGGTGATGAACCCCGCCTTGCCCACATTCGTGTCCGCCGCCTGTAGGGCGATGCCGAACTGTTGCAGGTTGGACGCCACAAAAAGCGCCGCGCCGCAGGCCGCGCCGCCAAGGAGGACGGTTTTCCCGCTCCCCTTCTCAAAACCGCCGTTCCGGGCCCGGAGCCGGTCCAGAAGGGGCAGCGCCGCCAGCAGAAAAGCCCCGCCCACCAGCGAGCGCAGGCAGCTGTAGGTGAACGGCCCGATATAGGCCATGCCGTCCTTCTGAGCCACGAAGGCCACGCCCCAGATCAGGGCGGTCAGCAGCAGAAGGGCGGAATTTTTGATCGACCGTGCGTTCAAAAGGGTCATCCTCTTTTCGGTGGGATAGACGCCGCCGGGGGCGGCCGTCCCCGGCAGTATAATCCACCGCCGGGGCGTTTGTCAATCCGCGCTCCTCCCGGCGCGGAGCGCGGATAAGCGGCGCGAAAAAGCGAAGCGGTCTCCTTAATCAAATCTTAATAATTGCGCTGTTGCCATTCCCGGCAAAATGTACTATGATAGGCTTGCGCCGGACTGGGAAAGGCCGGCGGGCACAGCGCGCTTCGCGCGGGGAGGGCAGTATGAAAAAAGCGATAACGGCGATCATGGCGGGGGCGCTGGCGCTCGGCGTCCTGTCCGGCTGCACGGACAGCGCCGGCGGTCCCGGCGAGGCGGCGACCGTGGAAGCGGTGGCCACCATCGTGGGCGGCGGCTCCGTCGGCCTGGCGGACCGGTATGCCGGCATGGTGGTATCCGGCCAGACCGCCACGGTAAAGCGGGACAACAACAAGGTGGTGCTGGAGACCTACGTCCAGGAGGGCGATATGGTCCAGGCCGGCGCGCCTCTTTTTGCCTATGATATGGAGAAAATGCAGCTGGACCTTGACGAGCTGAAGCTGAAAAAGGCGGACTACGAAAACACCATCTCCTCCGCCAATGCGGAGATCGGCGAGCTGGAGGCCCAGCGGGACAAGGCCAAGGACGAGGACAAGCTCAGCTATACCCTTCAGATCGACTCCCGCCGGGCGGACATCCGGGAGGCGGAGTACAACATGGCCGTCAACGACCGGGACATCGCCGCCATGGAGACGTCCCTGCAAAACACCGTGATCACGGCCCCCATCGCCGGGCGGGTCATGAGCGTGGACGAGACCGGCGGCAGCGGCGACGACTATTACAGCGGCGGGGACGACGCCTCCGGCGGCTCCGCCGGCACCGATTACATCACCGTCACAGACGTGAACAGCATGCGTATCCAGGGCAATATCAACGAGATGAACGCCTCTGCCCTGATGGAGGGCATGCCCATGACCGTCCGCTCCCGGCTGGACCGGGACCAGACCTGGTCCGGGACGCTCACCGGTATCGACTGGGAAAACCCGGTCCAGAACAACAACGACGACGGCATGGTCTACATCTCCGGCGGCAGCGACGAGATGACCACCGCCAGCAAGTATCCCTTCTACATAGATCTGGAGAACACGGACGGGCTCATGCTGGGCCAGCATGTGTACATCGAGCCGGTGACCGGCGGCGAGGACGAGGCCCCCGCCGGGCCCATGCTCCCCGGCTATTACATCGCCTATGAGGACGATGGCGGCGCCTTCGTCTGGGCCGAGAACGGGGACGGCAAGCTGGAAAAGCGCGTGGTGACCCTGGGCCTGTACGACGAGATGACGGACGCCTATGAGATCGTGGACGGGCTGGACCTTACGGACTACATCGCCTTCCCCGCAGAGGGCCTGACCGAGGGCCAGGCCGCGGAACGGTTCGACCCGGCCGCCGCCGCGGAAGCGGAGGATATGGGCGACGGGATGGGCGCGGAAGAGCTCGGTTCCTGACGGGGTGAGACCATGCTTCTTGAAATGCACAACATATGCAAGGATTATCCCCAGGGCCGGGAGGTCGTGAAGATTCTCAAAAACGTGGAGCTGACCGTTGACCAGGGAGACTACCTTGCCATCATGGGACCCTCCGGCTCCGGCAAGACCACGCTGATGAATCTCATCGGCTGTCTGGACGTGCCCACCAGCGGCGTGTATCTGCTGAACGGAGAGGACGTGTCTAAGGCGTCGGAGAACCGGCTGGCGGACGTGCGCAACTCCACCCTGGGGTTCGTGTTCCAGAGCTTCTATCTGCTGCCCAAGCTGACGGCCCGGGAGAACGTGGCCCTGCCGCTGCTGTATGCGGGGGTCAAAAAGCGCGAGCGTCTCCGCCGGGCGGAGGCGGCGCTGGAGATGGTGGGGCTGGGCGAGCGTGTGGATTTTATGCCCAATCAGCTCTCCGGCGGCCAGCAGCAGCGGGTGGCCATTGCCCGGGCCATGATCAACGCCCCCAAACTGCTGCTGGCGGACGAACCCACCGGCGCACTGGACAGCGCCTCCGGCCAGCAGGTCATGGACCTTTTCGACGAGCTGAACGAAAACGGCGCCACCATCGTGCTCATCACCCACGAGCCCAAGGTGGGCGCCCGGGCCAGACGGCTACGGCGCATTCTGGACGGCGCGCTGCTGCCGGAGGAAGGAGGCGGCGCGGATGGCTAAGCACGCAATGCCCGAGAGCAGACACGCCGCGCCCCCCAGGCCGAAAAATCGGCGGGCCCGCCGGGCCGTGGCCATCACGCTCGCGGTCCTGCTGACGCTGGGCGCCGCCGGCGGGGGCGGGTATTACTATCTGCAAAACCGCGCCGGCAAGCCGGTGGACGTGTATCCGGCCCAGCAGCTGGGCTCCAGCAACAGCTGGTATGGCCGGGTCCAGACCGGCGGTCAGATCCGGGCCGACAGGATGCAGGCGGTGTATCTGTCCTCCACCCAGACCGTGACGGAGATATATGTGCAGGAGGGCCAGCAGGTCCAGGTGGGCGACCCCATCCTGGCATTTGACACCACCCTGGACGAGGTGGAACTGACCCGCAAGCAGATCGCCATCGACCAGTTGAACCTGGACCTGGAGGAAGCGCAGGATACCCTTGAGGAGATCAACACCTACCGGGTGGGCTCCCCGGGCGGCGGGTCGATGTCCACCCCCGCCCCCACCGCCGTGCCCCCGGCCATGGATGTGCCCACCTTCCAGGGCGGCGCGGGCACCGAGGAGGACCCCTACGTCTTTTTGTGGGCCGACGGCCTGCCGCTGAACGACAGGACCGTGGAACATCTCCTCACCATGGCCGCGCCCACGCCCACCCCCGATCCGGGGGCGGTCCCCGACGGCAGCCCGGTCCCGGACAGCACGTCCGTCCCGGCGGAGGACCCGGCCATCGCGGAGGACGTCGTGCCGGTCTCCGCCGGCGAGCCCTCCCCCGTGGGCGCGAACCAGGGCCTCCGTCTGAGCAGGCTGCTGGCCCCCATACTGCGGGACGCCGCCACCGGCGACCCCGCCCCTTCCGACGGAACGGGCGGCGGGGTTCCCGGCGGTACGGACCCCGGCTCGCCCGGCGGGTCCGAATTCGACGCGCTGGAGCCGGAAGCGATCATGGACCGGTTCCGGATCATGGAGGCGAACCGGGAGGATCTGGCCGCGTATTATAACGACGTCCTGTCCTGGACGGACAAGGACGTCATCCTGAGCAAGCTGAACGACGAACAGCGGATCGAGCTGTGGACGATCCTGACGAACGCCGGTGTGGACGACCCCTTCCCCACGCCCGTCTCCAACACGCCCCAGCCCCCGGCCCAGCAGACCCTCCCGGAGCCTTCCTCCGAGCCGGTCCCCGAGGCCCCTTCGTCGTCTCCCGCCACGGCGTCCGAGCCGACGGACGCGCCCGTTACGGACGTACCCGTCACGGAGGAGCCCACGCCCTCTCCGGAGCCCACGGTGCCCCCCTCCGGGGCCACCTATTTCATGGTCTTTGAGACGCGGGCGAACAACTCCCTGCAGGGGGACATCCTGCGCTGCTTCGAGGTGGCCGTCATCCTCTCCCAGGAGGATTACGACTCCTTCTGGAGCTATATCGTGATGGACCCGTCCTATGTGCCCCACATCGAGCAGGAACCGGGGACGGACGACGACGGTTACTATTTCGACTCCAGCATATACCATCCCGCCGAGGAGATCGAGCGGATGCGGGCCGAGACCCAGCGGGAGATCGCCGCCAAGACCATCGACCTGAAGATGGCCCAGCAGGATCTGAAGCAGGTACAGTACGAGCTGTCCAACGGCCAGGTCCTGGCCACCACGGCGGGCGTGGTCAAGAGCGTGCTGGACCCGGACGAGGCCCTGCAAAACAACGAGCCCGTGGTGAAGATCTCCGGCGGCGGCGGGTACTTCATCACCCCGAGCATGAGCGAGTTCGACATGCAGCGACTGCATGTGGGCGACACCGTCACCGTGGACAACTATATGTCCGGCGAGACGCTGGAGGGCACCATCACGGAGATCTCCCAGTTCCCCACCACCGAGCGCTATCCCAACTATTACGCCGACGGCACCAACAATAACGTGTCCAAGTACCCCTTCACCGTGGCGGTCAGCGAGGATGCGAACCTGCGGGACGGCTATTACGCCAATGTGTACTTCTCCGCCAGCAGCGCCCAGGAGCAGGACGCGGACGCCTATTACCTGGAAAACGCCTTCATCCGCACCGAGGCCGGCAAAAACTATGTGTACGCCGCCGGAGCGGACGGACTGCTGGAAAAGCGGTATGTGACCACCGGTAAGAGCCTTTATGGCAACGCCACCGAGATCACCGGCGGGCTGGACCCGGAGACGGACTACATCGCCTTCCCCTATGGGCGCAGCGTGAAGGCCGGGGCGGCCACGGTAAAGCAGGAGGACATCATGGTCCTGTACAACGGCTATTAAGGAGGGCGGCATATGCTTGAAAACATATCCCTGGCCTTCCAGGGGATCTGGGCGCACAAAATGCGGTCATTCCTGACCATGCTCGGTATCATCATCGGCATCGCCTCCATCATCACCATCGTGTCCACCATCAAGGGCACCAATGACCAGATCAAGGAGAGCCTCATCGGCTCCGGCACCAATGCCGTCACCGTCCAGCTCAGCCAGAGCGGCTCGGTCTACGACATGTCCTGGCAGGCACCGCCGGAGGGCGTCAGCCCCATCACGGAGGAGACCTTGCAGCAGCTGGCCGATCTGGACAATGTGGTGGCGGCCAGCCTCTTCTCCTCCCGGCAGGTATACAACAGCGAGATCTGCTTCGGCAACACCGCCTGGTCCGGCACGCTCTACGGCGTGGACGAGGATTACTTTGCCGCTGGCGGCTACCGGCTCACGGTGGGCCGGGGCTTTCTGGCCGATGACTTTTCCAAATTCCGCAAGGTGGCCATTCTGGACGCCGCGGCCAGCGCCGTCATATTCGGCAGCGCCAGCCCCGTGGGCGAGATCTTGGAGATAAAGGGTGAGCCCTTCACCGTGGTGGGCGTCGTGGACCGGGCCACCGCCGGCGAATACGTCATCGAATCCTACCGGGACTATGACATGTACTACGGCAGCAACGCCGGCGGGAAGGTGTTCATCCCTCTGGGTGACTGGCCCATCATCTACCGGTTCGACGAGCCCCAGGGCGTCATCCTCAAGGCCGCCAGCACCGACGACATGACCCGCCTGGGCCAGCAGGCCGAGGACCTTCTCACCGCCAGCCAGATCTCCGCCGACGCGGCGCAGAACGGTTTTGCCTATAAGAGCGACGACCTTATGGCCCAGGCCGCCAAGATACAGGAGCTGTCCAATGCCACAAACAACCAGCTTCTGTGGATCGCGGGCATTTCCCTGCTGGTGGGCGGCATCGGCGTCATGAACATCATGCTGGTGACCGTCACGGAGCGCACCGGAGAGATCGGCCTGAAAAAGGCCATCGGCGCGCGAAAGCGCCGTATCCTCTGGCAGTTCCTCACGGAGGCCGCCGCTCTCACAAGCATTGGCGGCGTGCTGGGCGTGGCCGCGGGCGTGGGGCTGAGCCGGTTCATCGCCTCCGCCATGGGCACTCCCTCGGCGGTCAGCTATCCCGCCATCGCGGTGGCGGTGCTGTTCTCCATGCTCATCGGCGTGATCTTTGGCATGATCCCCGCCGTCAAGGCGGCCAATCTGAACCCCATCGACGCGCTCAGGAGAGAATAAAGACCTAGTCTTTAGGACAGCGCACCAAAAGTTTGAAGACCGGGCCGGAAGCGTTTCCGCCCGCGATTTTCGGACGCATCAGCGGAACGCGAGCGGGTGGAAATGCTTTCGGTTCGGTCCCGACACCAAAATAAAACGGCCAGCGGCAAAAACACCGCTGGCTCTCTTATTCACAGCTTGCTTTTCAACCAGGCAAAAATGGGCCGCCCGTCGGCGGTATCGGTCCGGGCAAAGCGGAAGGCCATCCGCTCCGGGTGGAACTGGACGGTCAAAATGGGCAGGCGCTCATGCTCCGCCGCCTCTACCGTCCCGTCCGGCGCAAAGGATGCCGCCCGCAGCCCCGCACCCATGGCCCCCAGCCCCTGGTGATGGGCGCTGTTGACTATCATCCCGGCCCCGTAAAGACCGTACAGCACGCTCCCAGGCAGATTCTCTGCCGGGTGCACGCTGTCCGTATGCCCGTGGGCCATGTGGCTGTCCGCCGTGGGCAGGTCCTGAACGAGCGAGCCCCCCAGGCCGATATTCACCACCTGGTGGCCCCGGCAGATACCCAGCACGGGCTTCTCCCCCCGGACAAAAGCGTCCAGCGCCGCGAGCTGTACCTCGTCCAGATACGGGTCGATATCCCTTGACCCGGCGTTGGTCTGGCCGAACCGGGCCGGGTCGATATCCCCGCCCCCGGGCAGCAGCAGTCCGGCGCAGGCGGCCGCCTCTGCCGGGTCCAGCGTTATCACGGGCCGGAGGCCCACCGCCTCCAGGGCGGACACATAGTTGGGCACGTTTTTCCCGTACCCCATGACGGCTACCTTTTGCAGCATTGCGTATTTCCCCGTTTCCATAGACAGGATATGCCGAACCGTGTTATACTGGTCCTGTAGACCGATCTTCGACATAATAACGCATACCGTGTCCGATCGCAAGTCATTCCGGGAGGGGCGCCATGAACACACCGAAAGAGATAGCGGCAAGCTATGTGGAGCTGGGCTATACAAAGGCCACGCTGCCCCGGGGGCGTATGCTCCTTCTGGCGGTGCTGGCGGGCGTCTATATCGCTCTGGCCGGAGCCGCCTCCGTGGTGGGCACGGCGGCGGCGGGCAAGCTGGCGGGGGCCTGTATCTTCCCGGCGGGACTGGCCATGGTCATCCTGGCCGGAAGCGAGCTTTTCACCGGCAACAATCTGATGATCATCTCCGCTCTGGAAAAGCGGATCACCTGGCGGCAGCTTCTCACGGCCTGGCTGGTGGTGTACGCCGGCAACCTGATCGGGGCCGTGCTCATCGCGGCGCTGACCGTGTTCGGCGGTACCTTCGGCGGCTGTTACGAGGCCCTTCTGGCCACCGCCGGGGCCAAGACCGCCCTCGCCTTTCCGGAGGCCCTGCTGCGGGGCGTGGCCTGCAACATCCTCGTCTGCGCGGCGGTATGGATGGCCGCGGCGGCCCGGGACGCGGGGGGCAAGGTGCTGGCGCTGTATCTGCCCGTGGCGGCCTTCGTGCTGTGCGGATTCGAGCACTGCGTGGCCAATATGTTCTTCATCCCCGCGGGCCTTTTCGCCGTCATACGCTACGGCGGCGGGCCGGAGGGCCTTACCTGGGGCGCGTTTCTCCTGAAAAACCTGCTGCCGGTCACCGTCGGCAACCTCATCGGCGGCGTGGGCCTCGGTGCGGTGCTGAAGGTGATCTACCTGCCCGCGAAGGAATCCGTCCGACAGTAAACCGGGCAAGGTCCAAGACCCTGCCCGGCGCCGCCGGTCACGCCCTGTCGGGCGGACCCGCTCCATGAAAGGGACGCCGCATCACCGTCCCGGGCAGCCGCTTCAAGCGGCTGTTTTTTTATGCCCTCTCTCCGCCGGCGGGGAGAGGATAATATGTCGTTTCCTCGCCTGGCCCAGCCACTTTTTTGCCGGCAGAATCGTCCCGGCCAGAGAAGCGGCGAGCCACGCAGCCCATGGCAGCAGATATGTCAGCCGTCCGCTCCCAAGGCCCCACAGCAGCTCCGCCGAGGCAACAGGGACCACAGGACTGATCCATTTGAACGGCTCCGCCCCCAGCGCGGTCAGCAGCGCCGGAAGGGCCAGCGCCGCCGTACCCGCCACATAGGCCATGCGCACGTTGGCACAGAAGAGCCCCACGGCCAGCGCCGCCTCCGCCGTGCCCACTAGCATGACCAGACGCACGGCATACAGCAGCGCCAGATACCGCCCCAATGTCACATTGGCGGGGAACGCCGCCAGCTCGTCGATGTTTTGTACCGGCGCGGACAGGGTAGCGGGCCGGGGATACTCCGTGATAAAATACCGGACCTCTCTGAGGTATACGCAGGCCCACACGAAGGCCGCGAGCAGGGCCGCGCATATCACCTTGCGCCGCAGGAGCCTGCCCCTCCCATAAGGTGTGGAGCGCAGCATGGGCATCACGCCCGACTGCCTCTCAAAGGCCCACAGCGGCGCGGCCAGCAGCACCGTCAGCAGTATCGCCACAGCCGCGTTCAGCCGCTGGGTATTGACGCTCTGCGGGCCGTAGCATATATCGTATGGAAAGCTGTCGGCCACCCAGGGGGCATAGCGTCCTTCCCGGGCCCTCGCCCGCAGTTGCTCTACCCGCGCTTCCACCCTGTCCAATGCGGGGAGAAGTTCTTCCGCGTTCTCACTTTCCCCGGCGCTCTCACGGGCAAAAGCAAGGTATTCGTCCGTCGAATCTTCTATGGGACCCTCCATATCCGATATATACGACTCATACCATGGGTCCACCGGTTCGCTGGAAGCGTACAGATAGGACAGCTTTCCGCTGACAAGGACCACCAGCGCCAGCATAAAAACCCCATACAGATATATCAGGGTCTTGTAACCCTCCCAGCCGCCCACGGTGAGCCGGGAGCGCGCCCGGTCCAGAGCGCGGTCCACAGGACCCGCCAATCGGCTCAGAAGATCCCTGTTCCCCTCCGGGCGGCGGCGCGCCTGATCCAACAGTACCACAGCCGTCAGCAAAGCGCCCGCCGCCGCCATGGCCCATAGAGCGAGCCGTCGGTTCCCCACCGGAAATCCAAACAGATCGATATTGAGATACTCTGTGTACAGCGTCGCCGTGCGCACGTAAGCAAATATGTTCAGATACTTCAGGCCGTTCAGTATGCTCTGCACCGGCAGAAACGCATACAGGGCATACTCCGCCGCCAGCGTGACGCCAAGCACGGAGACAGTAAACTGCGGATTCGTCACCGCCCCCAGCACGAACCACAGGAAAAGCCCGATAAAGACCCCGGCCAGCACCTTCACCGCGAAAAAAAGCCCCAGCCATTGGGCCACGCTGATACGAAGCGTGCAAAAGCTGAAACTCTCCACCGACTGAAGCGGCCGCGTCAGATCGCCCCAGCCCCCATGGATGGTCATGGACAGGACAAAGGGCGCAACCGTATACAAGACCGTCGCTCCCGCCGAGGCGGCGAACAGGCTGCCCACGCGGACAAGGCCCAGCCGGCCCCGGCCGCCGCGCGTAGTCCGCAGTACGGGCCAAAGACCCTTCTTACGTTCCTCCAGAAACGCCAGTACGGTCACGATGATGGCCAGAAGATGAAAATAGTCCGCCAGTTCAAAGTTCAGCCATCGCTCTATGCCCTGGCTGTTACCGAAGGCCGTCTCCACGCCCAAAAGCCCCCGGAAGTCCTCTGCCGTTTTGGACAGATTCCGCTGGGCGAAGCTGCCCGGCCTGCCGAACAGGCTGGTCTGGGCCTGGCTTTCCGCCTGGGCCTGGACGCCCGCCAGATACGCCCCGTATCCGGACAGGTACTCTATCTCCCCCTGGAGCGTCTGAACGGCGTCCAGATATTTCACATAGGTAGAGAAGACCCCGTCGTTGTCTCTGTCCCGGACTGCCCTGGCCAGCGCGGGCAGGTCTTTGATGGAGGCCAGCGCGTCCTCTTCCGTCTCAAAGAGCGGCTCGTCCCAGGCATCGAAATACCAAAGATATATGTTCTCTATCCGGTCCCACTCGTTTTGGGCAAGTTCCGTTATCTCGTCATAATCTTTGCCCCGCCACTGTTCCACCAGACGGTCAACGTAGGCATTGGCGGAGGCAAGCCGCCCGACCTCCTCCGGCGCCACCCGATCCAGCAGCGACAGCACAAAAAGCCCCGCGCACAGGACGGCTGTCAGAAGCCAGAGAGCCAAGCGCCGGGGGTCCAGAAACACCCTTTTGAACTCGCCCATATCAATCACCTAAAAAATACAGGTACACATCCTCCAGACTCTTAACGCCCATCACCGGCTTCCAGTCCGCCGGAAGCGAGTCGATGAGCGCCTGGGGCGTGTCTACGCGCAGCAGACGGCCCTTCCGGATAAGCAGCACCTGACCGGCGATGGATTCGATGTCACTGACGATGTGGGTAGCCAGCAGCACGATCCTGTCCTGTGCCAGCGCTTTGATATAGTCGCGGATACGCACTCGCTCCCGGGGGTCCAGCCCGGCGGTGGGCTCGTCCAATAGCAGCACCCTGGGCTGGCCCAGCAGAGCCTGGGCCAGCAGGAGCCGCTGTTTCATACCGCCGGAAAAGCCGCCGGTTTTTTTGTGGCGCACATCCGACAGATTTGTCAGCGCCAGCGCCTCGTCCACCTGCCGTCGGAGGGCTTTCCCTCTGAGCCCCTTGAGTCTGCCGACATAGCTGACGAAGCTCTCCGCCGTCATCTGCTCATAGATACCCTGCTGCTGGGGCATATAGCCCAGTTGGGCGCGGAAAGCGTCGCCCAGTTCCAGAATATCCGTCCCGTCGAAGGTGATGGAGCCGCCGTCCCTTTTCACATTGTCGGTGATGAGGTTCATCAGGGTAGACTTACCTGCCCCGTTGGCCCCCAGAATGCCGTAAATGCCCGGCGTGAAGGTGATGGTGAGATCATCCAGCGCCGTATTGGCGCCGTAGCGTTTCGTCACATGCTCCAGCTTCAGTTCCATAACCGTTTCCTTTACGGCCACAGTATTCTGGCCCCGCTGCCGTCCAGGGCCACGGAGACGAAAAAGGGAGATGTGTTGTAGTTATAGAAATACATATTCTCCCCATCCTCCCCCGCCATCGTCAGCACCAAAAATTTCAGGCCCCTCGGCATGCCTTCCGCCGCAAGCTCAGCGTCCAGAACGGTATTGCCCTGAAAGTCCGCCGCGATGACGGCCAGCCGGCCATCGGTCTCACTATCGACCGCTACACACAGATCGTCGGAAATACCGACGGCGCACGGTCCGCCGGTGAACCACTCGAACGACCGCTCAAACGTACCGTCAGCCAGATCATACCGGTAGACGCTCCGTTCGTACTGCTCCTCGCCGACAGGATGGCTTTCCACCGTGTAAATGCTGTCCTCCGTGACCCAGCAGTCCGATATCCCGCCCGCAAAGGGCGGCTGGCCATCAAACAGTACCTCCATCTGCCCTGTTGTGATGTCCCATCTGCGGAACCGGGGCGGACTCTTTTCTCCCGTTTCCGTCCGGTGCACATCGACGATATACATATCGTCCCCGTAAAGCTGCGTGCTCATCTGGAGCGTGGTCCCCTCCTCGTCCAGAACCACGAACCCGGCCTCGTCCGGGTCCAGGGGCCAGGCGGCGATATAGCCGCTCTCATGGACCTTGCCGTTTATGACCGTGTTTTTTATGCAGCTCAGATAAACGTGTTCCCGGTGGAATTGAAATGACCAGTCTCCTATTTCATCTGGCACCAGTTCACCGTCCAGTTCTCTCACCGTTCGATGGTCCGTACCGTCGGGAGCGGCGCTGTATACATAGTATTTGTTCATATCGCCTGCCGCCACCCAATACAGCCGGCCGTCATAATACGCTATGCCGAACGCCCTGCCCTTCACATAGGCGTTGCAGTCCGCGTCTGTATGCAGGCACTCCGGCCTGCCGCACAGGGGCCCTGTTATGCCCGTGGCCTTGTCCAGGTAGCGTATGACGTAGTGCTCCATCCCGCCCTCCACGGATTCGTTGCACAGGAAATAGACCGTGTCCTCCGTCGCGCAGGCGTTCGCATTCTTCCTCGCCGCAAACACCCTGTCGCTGTCCTTCCCGCTATCCGCCGCGAAGGCAGGCACGGAAAGCGTGGCAAGAAACAGGAGCGCTATGACCGTTGCCGTCAGTTTTCTCATATCAGAGCTTCCTTTCAGATCGCCTTTTACCGACAGGGCGTTATATCGCTTTGTAGTCCCATCGACCACAAGCTACCCGCCTTGCGTGCATAAAATCTTTGCGCCGCCGCCGTCCAAGGCCACGGTCACGATGGCGACGGAGTTATCTTTCATATCGTATATGGCGTAAAATGCCGTGGCATTATCACGACCTAAGAAAAACACGTCCACACTCGGATCGGGCTTGCCCAATTCCAAGGCATAGAGGTCATCCACGAGTACATTTCCCGCAAAGTCTTTTAAAACTACCCGCAGGCCGCCATCTGTCAATTCCACCCCTGTGACCAGATCGTCCGCAAGCCCTACACGGGAATAACTCACGTCCGTGGAAAATCGATATTCGCATGTCCCAGCCTCAAAGTCATAATAAAATATCTTGACCTCCATGGGGTCTATGGCAAGCCGGTCGAAGTAAACCCCCTGCTCCGTCACCCACAGTTCCGTGGCCTTGTCAGGAGAACTGGCCAGGTCCTCATAGAGCGTCTCTACCTCGCCGGAACCCACGTCATAGCGGCGCAGGCGGAAGTCGCGGCGGTCATCAGTGCCTGCGGCAAGCTCGTTGGTGATGAAATACAGCCTGTCCCCATAAAACTGCATGGAAAAATCCCAGCTGTATGGCACCTTTTCCAAGAGGATGTCGTATGGCTCCGCCTTTTCATCCAGGGGGAAAGCGCAGATGTGATTGTAAAGGACTTCCTCGCCGTTTTCAATGCGCTGATCTACGCTGCCGTAGTACATCACCCCATCGTGGAGCAAATAATAGGGCCAGTTGCCGGAACCGGGGAGAATCTCGTCATCCAGGTAAGTTTCCGTCCGCCGGTCCGTACCGTCCAGGGCCATGCTGTATACAGGGATGCCCAATACAGGTTCCGGAACTACACCCACCGTATACAGGCGTCCGCCGTCGACAAACATGCGGGCGGTGGAGCCCACATAAGCGTTGCAGCTCTCGCTGTCATGGGTGCACTCCGGCTTCCCGCACAGCGGACCGGAAATACCTGTGGCCTTGTCCACATACTGAATGACACTGCTGAACATATCCATATAATAGACGGTGTCCTCCGACTCTGCGGCCATGACCAGGGGATAATACTGGTAGAAAGATCGTGCCGTGTCTAAGGTCTGCGTATTCGTCTCGTTTTCTTCACGGCAGCCGAGCAGGGAAAACAGCAACAGCGAAAAAAGGACTATGGTAACTCGCTTCACGTCGATCGCCCCATCCATTCAGTCCGTCCATCCGGTTCCTTGTTGGACGGACAATAGATTATAACATATGTTTCCAGTTGCCGGCAACTGGAACTTAGGTATTGTTGAGCGGCGATGATGACAGGAGAGACGGCAAAGAGCCGGGAATCGTTTTCATACTCAAATCAAAGCGGACTCATCACGCCACTCGTCATTTTATATACAGTGTCGCAGAGAAAGTGTATATCCTCCGCATTGTGAGAGGACAAGAGGATCGTTTTTCCTTGTCGTTTCAGATCCAGCAGTAGCTCACGAATATCAGAAACCCCCTGCTCGTCCAGTCCGTTCATGGGCTCATCCAAGACCAGAATGTCCGGGTCCTCCATAATGGCTTGTGCTATTCCCAGGCGCTGGCGCATACCCATTGAATATTTGCTCACCCTCTTGTGTTTGGCATCGCCCAAGCCGATCGTCTCCATGCAGGCGTTTATCCCCTTGCTTGTAGTCCGGTTGTTTATAGCGGCAAGCAGTTTGAGGTTTTTCAAGCCGCTGTAATACGGAATGAACCCGGGCGTTTCGATCAGCAACCCAAGATTTGGCGGGAAATCAACGTCCTTGCCTACCTGTTTTCCGTGCACAATGATACGCCCTGACGTAGGCCGAATAAAACCACATATGCACTTCATCAACATAGTCTTCCCGCTGCCGTTCCGTCCGATGATGCCATGGATACATCCAGCTTCAAGCTCTGCGGAAATGTTTTTGAGTATCTGTGCCTTTCCTATAGTCAGGCAGACATTTTCAATGGTAATAGCCGCCATATGATCAAAACCCCAATATCACAAAAATCTTTATTCTTTTGAGACCGACATGATCAGTCAAATTCAAGCACCGAATCAAAGCTGCGGTGACGTGCAACGATACACGCCGCGCCGGTCATCAGAACACTTCCTATTATAAAATACAGCCAACTCGTCCATAGTGGGCAGACAGGGGTACGATAATAGGGCGTAAAGTGTATCCATGTCAGCGCATGAGCACAGGGGAACCCCCACATCAAAGGGTTTTCCAAAAGAACAAGTCCCAAGCCGGCGAGCAACAGTGCCGCATTGATGGCGACACCCAAAAACTTTACTCGCAGAAGGCTTGTTGCAAGCTGTACAGAGCCGATGAATATGAGATAGAGCAGCAACAGCAGATAGCTGCGAAGTACGGCGACCCAGGGCGACATCTGGATATAAAGATTCCTGGGAAGCAAAAAAGCGATGATCTCAAGCGCATCATCTCCCAGGATGCGCTGATAGTCCGTGGCCACGGCGCTCCATTCTTTCCCTACAGCCGGGGAATAGGGCAAAGAAAGGAGCGTGATCCCCAACAGAACGACCGCGAGATACGTCGCCGCCGCCATAACAAGGTGTACCCACTCTCCCAACACCCATTTGCGGCGTCCCACACGATAAAGCTGCAGCAAAAAGCCCGATCCCATCCGCGGATAATCCGCGATCAGAATAAGAAATCCGATCGGCAGTAACAGCAGAATGAGACTGGAGTTACATAGCGCGGCGAGCGGTTCCAATATGTTGAATGACACGCCGATCTGCTCTCCCGCCTGCGCGAGCGGTTGAATCACGAGCGTATGGATCAGCACAAACAGCACCAGCAGAATAGACATCCGAGGGTTCGTCACCCACAGGGAGTATTCCATCCGAGCCTGGAGGTATATTTTCTTCATGACTACGCTCCCTTGTCGAGCCGCCGGCTCGCACAGACCCACAATATGCCCAGTATCGCCAGTGCTATAGCGCACCATACGGCTAAAACCCAGGTAGTGTTCCCGACGAAAGTCTGAACGACCGAGCTGGGATGGAGAAGGGCGATCTGGAAGCTGCGCTCCGGCTCTCCGGCGTAAAAGATGTAATCGGAGATATTCGTGATGAGGGTGCAATAGGCGTAAAAGGAAGCAAACGCGCCGCACAGAACAAAATAAACATTCCGGCTCATGCCAGATAACAATATTGGGATCAGCGTTGACACCATACCAAAAACAAACATCCCCGCAAGATGCGTCAGGAGCCCTCTCCAAACAGGAACGTCATACAGCAATGCCTGTTCTGCCGTTATGTTCGGGAACAATGCCCAGCAGCTTATGCCAAACAGTCCTTCCCCAAGAACGACCGCCAGTCCGCCGGTTATGAGCGCGGATAGCCACATGCTGATGCAGCGCATGGCCACGTTGCACCTTGGAAGGAGAAAGCGGCTGTACTGTCCGCTCCGCTCCCGGCAATAGCCGGGAATGGACGGAAGCGCGGCAATGACGGGAGCGAACATCAAAACATAGCTGCCCATGCCATAGAGAAACACGCTGTACCAGGAGAGCATGAAGTTGTTTTGCATTTGCTCCCGTGAGTAAGACACAATGAGCTCTGCTACGGTAATACTGGTGTTGTTGACGCCGTCAAAATAGCCCTCTTTTGTAAGGCACAGCAGCCAGAACAACAACACCGAGAGAACAAACTCCACATGCATAATGGAGCGATAGAGGTCCGTTTTTAATAACCTGAAGAACTTCATTCGTCTACCTGGCTCTCTGATTGTCCAGGATCTGCACATCTCCCGTGAGGCAGTTCACATAGAAGATAAGCTCGCGGTACTGCCTGTCGTTTGAGTAAAACGTCCAATAAGGCGTGGCCTCATATAGATCATAGCTGGTGCGGAAAAGCTGCACTACGCCGCGGTCAGGAAGAAGCTCTCCCGTCTCTGCGTCCGGGTATCGGTAAGTATCTTCCGGCTGATCTGTCCCGATTATATTGAGTCGATATTCCAAAGCCACATCTTTGATGTTCTGTACGCCGTGGCTCGTAATGCTTTGGCTGAGGATATCGCAAGCCGTAGATAGAGAGATCATTTTTTCACACACCTCGCCGGCGTCATAAAGCTCAACCGTGCCGTGGCCGCCGCCAAAGCTGTCCAGATCGTCTTTCGACGGCATGGTCGCCAGGACCGAGATCAATTCCACATCGCCGGTATAACCGTTCTCTTCGGCGGGTCGTGGAAGCGTGAAGGTCATGGGATCATCATATTGCCGCGTGGCAATAGATATCGGAACGCCATTCCAGCAAGTTTGAAAATTGATCTTCACAAACTTCTTCCCGCCGTCGTCAGTACATACATAGATATACTTTGGGCGAAATGTGACCTGCAGATCGGTCTGTGCCAGCCAGTCCGACGCGAAACCGGCCGCCGTGTCAACGGCGTCCTGAAGCGTCAACTCGTCGTCACCCAGAGATATGGTCTTATCCAGGTCCGCCCGGTCGATACTATAGCCGTGATCCAATACTTCCGGAAAGTGCAGGAAATGCGCCCAACCATCGTCGCGGGCATATATTACGGTCCCTGTGCACCAGACCGACGCGTACCAGCCGCGGTCAACTTCCGCCCGGCCATCGAAGGTAGAGTTAAACGCATAAGCATAATTGTCATCCCAGTGGGATACATACCGCTCGTCCCAAACCGCATCCGGGACCCAATAATGCATCAGCTTCTCGCCATAATCCAGATCGAAATTTCCCACTTCCCGCAAAGTACAGTGGGCAAGATCCTCAGGCACGGATACAGAGTATGTCTCTTTCTCAAACGCAAGGTTCTCATATGTTCCCGGCGCAAAATTTGCCGCCTCGGCGATCACCTGCGAAAGCGGCGTGAGAGATGGATCGTCTTTCGCCCCGCCGCTTTTCCCGTCAGGAGCGGCGCAAGATGGCAAAAGAAAAAGAACGCCTAATATGAGCGCGGCGATTTTTCTTCTCATGAGAGCCTCCTCATAATCGAATCAAAAAATGTGGCTTTATCGCGCCTGTTCAATGCTGTTAAACGCCATACACTCAGCGTCAAAAGCAACGCTGAGTGTATGGCGGATGATGGTCGTACAATTATCCTACGGTACCGGAGACTTTGACGGTTTCGCCGCTGCCTACATTCTGCAGTTGCATAAGTACCGTTACAAGCGTCCCCGCCGCGACGCCACTGTAAACAAAAATGGTTTTGCTTCCAGTGGAAGTATATACTACCGGGGTTTTGGTAGTATGGCTGGTACAGGTTCCATACACATTACAGCTTCCGTTCCTGGAAAAACTGGTCACACGAGTGGCGATTTGGTTTATACCAGTGCCCTCGGCCACTACGCTTTGGGAATATACGCGTTCGCTTCCAATCGCGCCAGGTTGAGTATGGAGATAGAATGGAGTTGCATAGGCGGTAGCGCAAAGCAGTGTGAGGAGCATGGCGGACAGTATGACCGAGCTAACCAAACGTTTGATTTTCATAGATCATTCTCCTTTAATGTTCTTAAATTCAAGTCGATGCATATCCTCCCGAAGGACTGTAAATAAGTTTACCACAGAAAATAACAAAAGTCAACAGTACCTATAAAATCTAGGTATTGACTTTCAAAACAGATGCGGTATATTGATACTATCACGCGGGAAAGGGCTCTCTATGGCTGAAGAAAACGGACAAAACATGTTCCGCCGGGGCGTCATGCCTTTGGTAGTGCTGGCGTTGTTGAAAAGGGAAGATATGTACGGCTATCAACTGGTGCAGGAGATCGGCCGCGTCAGCGGTGGGCGGCTTTCCGTCCAGGAGGGGTCTCTGTATCCGATCTTGTACAAGCTCCTGGAGCAGGGCTTTATTTCCGACAGGAGAGAACCGGTCGGGAAAAGGATGACGCGCATCTACTACCACCTGGAGCCGAAAGGGGAGACGCGCCTCGAGGCTCTCACGCGGGAATATGAGACCGTGGTCAGTGGCGTGTATCAGTTCATACACAGAGATAAGGAGAACGACGATGAACGGTAATGCCGCCTCAAGACGCTATCTGCGGGCTGTCCGCAGGCTGCTTCCCGGCTCCCGCGGGATGAAAAACGCGATCATGGCCCGGATCAGCAGCAGCGTGGACGATTATCTGGAGCAGGCCCCGGACGCGGGCGTTGACCAGATCGCGGACCGATTCGGCGACCCCCGGAGCGTTGCGGTCGCCTGTCTGGACAATGTGGATACCGCGGAGCTATTGAAGGACCTCCATGTCCGGCGGCGGATCGTGACCGCCGTGATGGCCGTCCTGGCGGTCATTCTCGTCCTTTGGTCCGGCGTGGTCGCATGGGCGGCAATTGATCTCAATCGTAATGTGCATGGAGGCAATGTCATAACCCAATCCTTCAGCAATTCTATAACCTATATCCCTAACATTGACAACGATCTAACACCAGCAGGGATTTCCATTCCATAACTTATATCCGCAAGGAGGACAAGACGTGAAACGAACGGCAACCTTTGTACTTATCATTGTCTGTATTATTTCAATGTTTCCCGCCGTCGCTTATGCAGACAATCCTGAAACGGTTATCATGCTAGAAAATGGTGATTACATCACCGTTACAAAGCAGGAGTCCCCCGCTCGCGCATCTGGCACAAAAACCGGGAGCAGAACACAGACTTATGTTACATCTGACGGAACGACTGCATGGCAAGCTGTACTGACAGCCACATTTTCATACAATGGGGCGACTTCTTCCTGTACTTCGTCTAACTGCTCTGTCAATGTCTATAGCAGCAGTTGGTACCTGGTATCAAAGTCTGCCACTAAAAGCGGGAATACAGCTACTGCCACATTTACTATGGGATATAGGGTTTTAGGTGTCACGGCTTCTAAGCCTACCTATCAGTTGTCTCTCTCTTGTGACAAAAACGGGAATCTGACCTGAGCGATTGGTGATGCTCCCGTATAAAAAACCGGGCAGGGTCCAAGACCCTGCCCGGCACCGCCGGTCACGCCCTGTCGGGCGTGGCTTTTTTGTCATGTATTTTCCTGGCCAGATACACCACCGGCGTATCCAGCAGACTGGTCACCACATAAATGGCGTAGCCCGAAACGATAATGCTCGTCAGAAGGGCCGGACTGTACCCCTCCATGCCCGCGAAGGCCCCCAGGTTGAACAGCACCGTGTTCACCAGTTGGCTGATGAGGGTGGAGCCGTTGTTGCGCAGCCACAGATATTTTCTGTGGTCGCCGAACTTCCTGTCCGACCAGTCCCACCACCGGTGGTAGAGCCACACGTCCAGAAGCTGGCTCACCGCGTACACGGTCATGCTGGCCAGCACCAGCCGCGGCGTGGTGGAGAATATGGTCCGGATGGAGGGCATGACCCAGTCGCTGTCCGCCGGCTCGTACAGCATCCAGCTGTAGGTGAGCGCCACAAAGAACACCGACGCGCCTATGCCCAGAAATACCGCCCGGTTGGCCGCCTTTTTGCCGGCGTTCTCGCTGAGGATGTCCGTGATAAGGAACGTCGCCGCGAAAAGCACGTTGCCTAGGGTCTGCTCCATGCCGAAGGCCTCCACCAGGATCAGCACCTCGATGTTGGACAGGATCGTCACCGTCACCGTCATGCCGTACAGGCCCACGTCCCCGAACAGCCGGTAGGCGGCCAGCACCGCCCCGAAGATCAGCGCCACCGACGCGGCCAAAATGATCTCGTTCATTCAGTTTTCCTTCCCGGAAAAAACAGTCCCGGGAGCCTACGCCCCCGGGATCGGTCTTTCCCTCGCCGTAGTTTTGTTTATAGACAGGATGGTCACGAACTGTCTTGCGGCGCACGCCGCCCCTATGGAATTTTCCTTTCACAATATAAAGCAAAAAAGTGATGATGTCAAGCGGTTTCTTCCTCGTTTTCGTCCGTTTCCGCCCACTCGTAATACTCCGCCTCACCGGCGAACAGCATATACCGCCCGTCCACCAGTCCGTAAAACCCCGCCGCCGTGAAATATCCGCGCATTGCCGCCGCCTCCTGTCGTTTGTTCGGACCCTTCCGCCCGACAGGTACAGGATAGCGGTTTTGAAGTCCCATAAACCGGACAGCCGCTCCTCCGGCGGCGAGGTCTTTACGAACGGGACCTGGGCGTGTATAATATTGCAAAGCCATCGGTTGCGCCATGCGGAAAGAGAGAGACCATGATCTACATCCTTTACAATCCCCGCGCCAATAACGGCCACGGTACGGAGGGGCTGGACGACGTGCTGGCCGCCGCCGGCCAGCGGGACCGGGAGGAGACTCCCGAGCTGGTGGACGTGACGAAGGCCGACGAGGCGGCGCTGCTGCTGGGTCTGGCGGAGACCGACGAGGCCATCGTCTGCGGCGGAGACGGCACGCTGCACTATCTCGTCAACGCCCTGGCCGGGCGGGTGCCGGCCGCGCCGGTCTATCTCTGGCGCATGGGCACCGGCAACGACTTTCTCCGGGACGTGACGGGCAGATCGGGCCCCCGGCTCGTCCCCCTGAACGAATACATACGGGGCCTGCCCACGGCGGAGGTGGACGGCGAGACGCGGTATTTCCTCAACAACGTCAGCTTCGGCCTGGACGGACAGGTCTGCGAACTGGGCGAGCAGGAGAAGGCCCGGCTGGGCCGGCCCGTCAACTATATCGCCCTGGCCCTGCGGCTGGTGCTGCGGGACTTCCGTCCGGCCACGGCCACGGTCACCGTGGACGGGGAGAGCCGGACCTACCGGCGGGTGTGGGTGGCCTCCGCCTTCAATGGCCGGTATGTGGGCGGCGGCATGAAGCTGGCCCCCGATCAGGACCGGACCGGCGACAGGCTTTGCTGCGTGGTGCTGCACAGCCTGAGCCGGGGCATGGCCCTGCTGAACCTGGTCAGGGTCTACTGGGGCGGACATGTGAAAATGCGTCAGTGCGACGTGCGCTTCGGCAAAGACGTCTCCGTTACCTTCGACCAGCCCGGCGCCCTGAACATGGACGGCGAGCCCCTCCCCCGGACCGCCGCCTTCCACGCGGTGAAGGCGTCCCTCTCCGCCCGGAACGCCGCCGCTTGCGAAACACGGGAGGATATGGTAAAATAGACCCATCCGTTTCATACACTTTTCGGGGAAGGAGGCGGCGGCATGGACGAATTGAAGCTGGTGGTGGCCAGTAATCTGATCAAGCTGCGCCAGGCGGCGGGCATGACCCAGGCGGAGCTTGGGGAAAAGCTCAACTACTCCGACAAGACCGTCTCCAAGTGGGAGCGGGGCGAATCCATCCCCGACGCCTATGTCCTCACCAGACTGGCGGAGCTTTACGGCCTCACGGTGGATGATCTGCTCCACAACGACGACCAGTGGCAGGACCCGGTGGAGAAGGCCCGGGCCGCCGAGCGGGCCAGCGCCCCAACCTTCAGCAGCCGGGTGGTGACCATGGTGGCCATCATGGGCATATGGACCATGGCGGTGATCCTGTTCGTGGTGTGCTGGATCGTTTTCGGCGACATGCTGTGGCTGATCTTCGCCTGCGCCGTGCCGGTGTCCCTTATCACGCTGCTGGTGCTCAACTCCGTGTGGAACAAGGGCCGGCACAACATGATCATCGTCATGCTCCTGGTGGCCACACTGGTGACGCTGGTGTATCTGTTCCTGCTGCGCTGGCGGCCATGGCAGCTTTTCCTGATCCTGATCCCGGCGGAGATACTGGTGGTGCTGTGCTTCCATATCCGCCGCCGCAAGGCCTGATACAGGCGGGATTCTCCTGATAGTAGATATTTTCTCCCGGGGCGTAGAGCGCATTCTACGCCCCGGGCCGCTTTTGAGAGAAATTTCCAATGGCGGTAGGTTGCAGTCCGGCGGCGTCGACGGTAAAATGGCTCCAGACTACGAAGGGCCTCCCGGCCCGCAAGGAGGAATCATGAGCGATTACATTCTGAGCTGCTGCTCCACCGCCGATCTGAGCAAAGAGCATTTGGACAGCCGGGACATAAAGTGCGTATACTTCCACTATTTCCTGGACGAGAAGGAATACCCGGACGACCTGGGCCAGTCCATGCCCTTCGACAAGTTTTACCAGGCCATGGCCGACGGGGCCATGACCCGCACCGCCCAGGTGAACATCTCTGAGTATCTGGACTTCTTCACCCCCTACCTGGAGGCGGGCAAGGACATTTTGCACCTGACGCTGTCCTCTGGTATCTCCGGGTCATATAACTCCGCCGTGAACGCGGCGGCCATCGCCCGGGAACGGTATCCGGACAGGAAGGTATATGTGGTGGACTCTCTGGCGGCCTCCTCCGGCTACGGCCTGTTGATGGACGCGCTGGCGGACCGGCGGGACGGTGGGATGGACATCGACGCCCTGCGGGACTGGGCGGAGGAAAACCGCCTGCGGCTGCACCATTGGTTCTTCTCCACGGACCTGACGTTCTTCGTCCGGGGCGGGCGTATCTCCAAGGCGGCGGGGGTGTTTGGCGGCGTGCTGAACATCTGCCCGCTGATGAACGTGGACTACATGGGCCGGCTGATCCCCCGGGAGAAGATCCGCACCAAGAAGAAGGTCATCCGGGCCATCGTGGACAAGATGGAGCAGTGCGCCGACGGCGGACTGGACTACGACGGCAAGTGCTACATCTCCAATTCCGCCTGTCTGGAGGACGCCCGGGAGGTAGCCCGGCTGGTGGAGGAGCGGTTCCCCAGGCTGAACGGGAAGGTGCTCATCAACTCCATCGGCACGGTCATCGGCAGCCACACGGGCCCCGGCACGGTGGCGCTGTTCTTCTGGGGCAAAAAGCGGGAAAACTGAGGCCGCTCCCGGCTTTTCCTTGACAGCGGCTGCGCAAAAAGCTATAGTATAGGGGCCGCCGTGTGACACGGCGGCCCCTGTCCGGGTGTAGCGCAGTTGGTAGCGCGGGTGGTTTGGGACCACCAGGCCGCTGGTTCAAGTCCAGTCACTCGGACCATGACGAGTACCCATAAGGGACTTGCGTTCCCTTGTGGGTATTCTCTTTTATAGGCTGGGGTCAAGCGCCCCGGCCTGGAGCTTTTTCACTGCCGACAAGAATCGGCCTTCATATCGGGCGCAAATCTGACCCCTACGGTGAGCCCGGGTAGCCATTTTACAGGATGATCCACCGAAGGATGTTAAAAGTGTACAAACGGAGATAATAAAATACATCATTTATGCATGTTTTTGTTGACATGCCAGGAGGTGTGTGCTAAAATTTATACAAATTTGACGGTTTTATCCCCGTCAAAAGACTTAATTTGTGAGGAGAATCACCATGAAGAAATTCATCTCTCTGCTGATCGCTCTGGCGATGGTCCTGAGCCTGGGCACCGTGGCCTTCGCGGCTGACTATCCCACCAAGGGCATCCAGGTCATCTGCCCGTGGGCTGCCGGCGGCGGCACCGACGCCTGCCTTCGCGCTTTTGCCGACGCTGTGGGCCGCCAGCTTGGCGTGACCCTTACCGTCGATAACCAGACTGGCGGCGGCGGCATCCTTGGCCATCAGGCCATTGCGGACGCCGATCCCGATGGCTATACTCTGGGCATGATCACCTTCGAGCTGGCCACCTACAACGCCCTGGGCCAGAGCGAGCTGACCGACCTGAGCTATGACCCCCTGTGCCGCGTCAACACCGATGCTGCTGCCATCACTGTCAACGCCGAGTGGGCCGAGACCAACGGCATTACCGACCTGGAGAGCTTCATCAGCTACTGCAAGGATCACCCGGGCGAGGTCCAGATGGGCGGTTCCTCCAACGCCTCTGTGTGGCACATCGCCGGCGGCTATCTGATGAATGAGACCGGCATCGAGATCCAGATGATCACCTACCAGGAAGGCGCGGCCACTGCCGTGCAGAACGCGGCCGGCGGCTTCATTCAGGGCGTGACCGTGTCCCTGGCCGAGGCCCGCTCCTTCATCGAGTCCGGCCACCTGGTGTGTCTGGGCGTGATGGACGCTGAGCGCAACCCCTCCTTCCCCGACGTGCCCACCTGCGCCGAGCAGGGCTATGACATCCAGTACTTCACGCAGCGCGGCCTTGCCTTGCCTCTGGGTGTTGACCCCGAGATCAAGGCCGTCCTGGAGGAGGCCTGCGCGGCCGCCGCGGAGGACGAGGAATTCGTGGAGTTCATGAACAACAACGGCCAGACCATCGCGTATCAGAACTCTGAGGACTACGCCGCTTTCCTGGCGCAGAGCATGATCGACGTGCCCGCCGCCATGGAGGCCGTGGGCCTGGTGGAGGCCGCCGCAGAGTAATATCCGAAGCGCTTCCCCCTGAATCGTCCGACGGGCAGGCTGTTGCCTGCCCGTCTTTTGATAAGACCATGAAACTGGAGAGTAAAGGAGTGATCATATGAAGAAGACCCAATCGAAGGCGTTCGCGAACCTGGTGGGCTCCATCGTCTTCGGCACCCTGGGTCTCTGGGCGCTGATACAGACTTTCAGCTTCCAGGAGGCGGGTGGCGCCACCACCTATGTGCAGCCGGCCGTCTTCCCGCAGATCATGTCCACCGGGCTGATCATCTTCTCCGTGGCGCTGCTGATCCAGTCGGTGTGGAATCTGCTGCGTATGAAGCCTGAGGACGACGCCGCCCAGGCTGCCGAGAGCATCAACTTTGTCAAGGACAAGGGCGTGCTGGCGGGTCTGGTGGTGATTGCGCTGTGCGTGCTGTTCGTGGTGGGCTTCGAGCCGCTGGGCTATGTGCTGACCGCGGCGCTGGTGAGCGCGGCCATCATGCTGCTGATCGGCAAGCGCAACGCGCTGCAGATCATCCTGGTGTCTGTGCTGGTGCCGCTGGTCATGTGGCTGCTGTTCTATAAGCTGCTGGCCGTGAATATCCCCATGGGCGCGCTGCAGTTTTTGCGCGATCTGGTAGACAAGATTTAAGGGAGGAGGTACTTGTATGAATTGGCAATTATTGGCTGAGAGTTACGCCGCCGTATTCACCAACCCGCAGGTGCTTCTGATGACGCTGCTGGGCGCCGCCGGCGGCGTACTGCTGGGGGCCATCCCCGGCATGACCGCCACCATGGGCGTGGCGCTGCTGATTCCGTTCTCCTTCGGCATGGACCTGGTGCCCTCCCTGGGACTGCTGCTGGGCATCTACTGCGGCGGCATGTACGGCGGGTCCATCTCCGCTATATTGATCCACGCGCCCGGCACGCCCTCCGCGGCGGCCACGCTGCTGGACGGCTACCCCATGTGCCAGAAGGGTGAGGCCGGCCGGGCCCTGTCCGTGGCCATGTTCTCCTCCTTCTGCGGCGGTGTGATCGGCGCGCTGATCATGACGTTCCTGTCGCCCATCATCGCCGATATGGCCATGAAGTTCGGCCCCGGCGAGATGTTCATGCTGGTGGTATTCGGCCTGTCGGTCATCATCGCCATCTCGGGCAAGAGCATTGCAAAGGGTATGATCAGTGCTTTCTTCGGACTATTGCTGTGCACGGTGGGCCTGGACCCAACGAACGGCATCCCCCGGTTCATTACCTATAAGCAGACAGCCCTGCTGGAAGGCTTTGAGTTCATCCCGCTGCTGATCGGCCTTTTCGCCGTGGCGGAGATCATTGCCGGCGTGGAGCGCATCATCAATGGCAAGGAGAAGCAGGAGCGCTCCAACGAGAAGATCAAGAACGTCCTGCCCGACTTCAAGACCATCAGGAAGATCTGGCCCAACATCCTGTCCGGCGGTCTGATCGGCACCTTCATCGGCGCCATTCCCGGCGCTGGCGGCGACATCGCCGTGTTCGTGTCCTACGGCTTCTCCAAGAGCGCCAGCAAGCATCCCGAGCAGTACGGCACCGGTATCCCCCAGGGCGTGGCCGCTACCGAATCCGCTAACAACGGTTGCTCCGGCGGCGCTATGATCCCGCTTTTGAGCCTGGGCGTGCCCGGCGACGCCGTCACGGCCATCATCCTGGGCGCATTCATCATGAAGGGCATCCAGCCTGGTCCCATGATGTACATATCGGAACTGCCCACCGTGTATCGCGTGTTCGCGGCGCTGATGCTGGCGAACCTGGCTATGCTGGTGGTAGGGTGCCTGGGCGTGCGGTTTTTTGCCAAGATCGTTTCGGTGGAGAAGAAGATGCTCTATCCCATCATTTTGGTGGTGTCCATCCTGGGCGCGTTCTCCATCAACAAGAGTGTGTTCGACGTGGGTGTGTGCGTGGCCTTCGGCGTGATCGGCTGGCTCATGAACAAGTATGAGTTCCCCTTGAGCCCGATCCTGTTGGCGCTGATCCTGGGGCCCATGTGCGAGCAGAACTTCGTCCGCTTTATGAACATCCAGCACGGCAACTTCTTCAATATCGTGAAGAGCCCCATCGCTATGGTTTTCTTCGGCGTGGCCCTGCTGGTCATCGTTTACTCCATCTACAACCAGCACAAAATCAATAAGCGCGAGGCAGCCGCCCGCGCCGCAGCGAAAAATGCCCAGTGATCATGACTGTGCAAACAGAAAGCCCCGCCTGTGCGGGGCTTTCTGCATTGTGAACTTTGAGAGGTGAGCATAATGGACCGAGAACAAGTAATTGAGCGCATCCGGGAGAAGAAGATCATCACCATCGTCCGGGGCGTGTATGGCGAGGATATATGCCGTCTGGCCCAGGCCCTGGCGGCGGGCGGCATTGGGCTGATGGAGGTCACATTCGACCAAAGCAACAGGAACTCTTGGAAGGACACTGCCGCGGCCATACATACCATAGGCCAAAGCATGGACGGTAGTCTCATCGCCGGGGCGGGTACGGTGACCACACCAGAGCTTGTGGAGATGGCTTATGACGCGGGAGCAGAATATATCGTTTCGCCCAATGTGAACGCTGAGGTGATCCGCCAGACAAGGGAGCTTGGTATGGTGTCTCTGCCAGGCGCCATGACCCCAAGCGAGATCTGGGACGCCTGGGAGGCGGGGGCTGACTTCGTGAAAGTATTCCCCGTGGCCCAACTGGGTCCGGCCTATATCAGGGCCGTCCGAGGGCCGCTGAACCATATTCCCCTGCTGGCCGTAGGCGGCGTGGACGAGAACAATGTCGCCGCATTCCTGACAGCCGGCTGCGAGGGCGCGGGCGTGGGCGGTAATCTGGTCAATAAGGAGTGGATATCCCAGGGCAGGTGGGACCGCATCACGGACCTGGCCCGGAAGTTTGCCGCCGCGTGTCATATCGTGTAATAGGGCATCGGCTATGGCCTCCGTACAGTGCCGCGCTTGTGATGAAGCGCGGCACATTATAACATATAATTCTTACTCATAAACGCCATGTGATATTTTGTGGGGTTAGTTTTAGGCCCTGTTTAAAAAGCGGGCATGTCGCCGTTTTTTAAACAGGGCCCAGTCTGTCACCGATATATGATCGAGGCTTTTTTGCGTATCTGATCAAAGGCGCGCCGGTCGGGAAGTCCCTCCACGTCCCCATAGGTAGAGACAGCCAGCGCTCCCATCAACGCGCCCATCTGGCCGCTTTCCCGCAGGGGGCATCCCTCCAGGACGCCACAGAGGAAGCCAGCGTTGAATGCGTCTCCTGCGCCGATAGTGTCCACCACGGCGGCTTTGACGGCCGGTATCTTCAAGACCGTATCCCGATCGGCAACAATAGCTCCATCCGCGCCGAGCTTGACGGCGATGTTTTCCACACCAAGACCGCGCAGCGCGGCGATGATCTCCTCCGGCGCGGAACAGCCGAACAGCACCAGCCCCTCATCCTGCCCTAAGAGAATGATATCGCACTGAGGGAGAATGGGAAGAAGCGCCTCCCTGTACTGCTGGGCGCTTCGCAGTTTGAGCCGGATGTTGGGGTCGAAGCTGACCTTGACCCCGGCAGAACGGGCGATAGAGATGGCGCGTTCGACCGCGGAGGCGCAGCTTTCGCTCAGCACCGGCGTGATGCCGCTGATATGCACGATCCGTGCCTGCCGGATATAGGCCTCATCAATGTCGTCATAGGACAGGTTGCTCGCGGCGGAATCATTTCGATAATAGGTGACGCTGCTTTCCCCGCCGGCGTTGAACTGTTTGAACATGATGCCGGTCGGGTGCTCGGACGTGCGGACCACACAGGAGGTGTCAACGCCCTCGCCCCGCAGCTCGCGCAGAACGAACTCGCCGAACTCATCCTGCCCCAATTTGCTGATCCACCCACTGGCATGGCCCAGCTTGGCGGCGGCGATGGCCACATTGCTCTCCGCCCCGGCTATTTTCTTCCCGAACTGCTGCACATAGCGCAAAGCGCCGGGCTCCTGGGGAATAAACGCGACCATGGTCTCCCCGATCGCGATCAGGTCAAGCATCTGCATCGCCTCCATCAACGCAATGCGCACGTTTCTTATTCCAGGATCTGCCCGTCATTCGATTGACCCCCATTCCGTAATGCCCCCTCATCGTTTTATACTAATTCTCAATAAGAAGAGGTTTTTCGCGGGAATACTTTGTGCATTGCAAGCAAAAACAACGCAGGCTGGCGGAAAAAGACCCGTCATTTGGGCATGTCGCCGTTTTGTAAACAAGACCTAGTTTGAGTTTTCCCGTGGTCGCTTTTGGGCCTTTCCGCCTGGCAAACTCCCGCTGTCCGTCCTTGCTCTCAAAGAATGTCTGTATCCCCAGGGACAGGCAGTGGGCCGGAGCCCGTGTCGTTCACGCCGCCGATGATATGTATCGTACGGACGGGCAGCGCACTTGTGATCAGCGTTGCCAGCCATTGCCTGTTCCGGTCTGTGGTATGGGCCGAGACCCAGAGATCCTTTGTCGTGCGCATACCCTGGACGCCCGTGTGCGCGACAACGAAATAGATATGGAACCACCTCTTGCCGTCTGAGATAGCGATCAAGTCTCCCGTAGCGGCATTTGCCAGACCGTCGGTGACCGTGCCCACCAGTCCCAGGTCTCCCACCTGGCCGGAGAGTATGTAGTCGGAGAACGGCTGGACGGCTATCCAGCGGCCATAGGGGTCATGGTCGGTCGTATTGTTCTGATACCATGCCCGGGGACCGCTTCGCACCATGGGAGGCAGCTTGAGGTCGACCGCCGTGGCGGTATTCTTTCCCCCGAGGCCCGCCCATACACACTGCGACGCAAAGTTCTGGCAGTCACCGCCCAGCCCCTTATAACTGAAGAAGAGCGGGTTATATGACAGCGCGTATTTTTCTGCGTAAGCCACGGCTTTTTCGGTGTCGTAGGGCGTAAAGACCGGGAACATATCAGCGGCCATGTTGGGCCCCAGGTACTCTGCTGGGAGAACGCTTTTCTGCTCCTGGAGATTAAAGTCGAGGAACGTCTTGACGTCAACGTCCGTGTCACGGAAGGCGTCGTCAAAATCGCTGTCGGTGATGATGTCCGACAGAAGCCAGGTCCCGTTCACCCTGTCCAGGGCCACTTCATATCTCGTGGTCTCGGAGGTCTTGAACTCTGGCACCGGCTTCAGGACATATTCATACCTCTCAAAGAACGTGATCTCCGCATAGTCTCCGCTGATACCCACCAGGTGATGTTTTAGGTGGTGCTCACTTTTCATGACCTGCGCCTCGTTGGACCTGCGCAGTCCGGCCTCCAGCTCGATGCGGTCGGACAGATACTGAAGATGACGGAACTGCGGCGAGTTCGGGTCAAAGAAGGTCAGAAAGTCGATGGGACTGTCATATTGCTCCAGACGTGTGATCCGCGCCTGAAGAAATTCCTTTGTGATACGGACGATCTTTTCTTCGTCCGAAAGATTACGCAAAGCCATCTGTCACACCTCACAATATTCATAAGCGTTTCACGTTTGAATGCATTAACAGTGTACCATTTTCGTGGTCATTTGACAATGTGCATCTGCCCGCAAGTTTTCGAGATCGAGGCACTTTCATAAAATACTATAACGTCACTCGGGCCATAACTGGTAACGTAGTTCGATACGATGGTATCAGCTGCGTTATCGTTTTATTATGCCGACGCACCGGGGCGTCGCGTTCATTATGCTGACGAGGGAGGCTGCTGTGTCATGAAAAAATGGAGAAAAGCGCTGGTCTACCGCTCCAAGGACCGGGCGGACTGGGACAAGGCCAAAGAGCTTCTTCAGCAGGCGGGGGTGGAGTGTTTTGCTCTCGCCGGGGAGGAGCCGCCGGTGCCGGGCTGCGGCGCGAAGATCGACCCCCGGAAATTCATGAACCCGAACCCGGTGCCCACCACGCTCTACACCATCGACGTGGCCGTCGAGGACAGGGAGAAGGCGGAGGCTGTTCTCGCGGGCAGGGTGCTGCCTGTGAGAAGCTACGGATACGGGGTCTGAGCCCGCGCGGGTCCGTATATGAGATGTATGAACTGGCAAGGGAGGCGCGTTTTACGCGCCTCCCTTGCTGAGACTGTCAAAGAACGATGAAAGGGAGCGAAGCCCGGTCAGGGCGAGCCAGGCGGCGGAGCCGCCTGTGAAGTCAAAAGCCGCTGGACGACAGGCTTTTGACTTCCTGCCGGCGGGATTCACTTCCGCCGAGCAGTTTCGATCTGAGAGGCGATGTAAAACGGGATGGCCGCGAGCTGCGCGGCCACGGAAACGCAGACCATGGCCGGGATGCTCCTGTCGTACAGCGCCCCCAGCAGCCAGCTGCCCAAAAACCAGCCCACGCCGAAGGCGCATTCAAAGATACCGTAGCCGGTGGCGCGGCTGCCCTTGGGCACCATGCCGGTGACGGCGGCCTTCAGGATGGACTCCTGGGCGCCCATGCCCACGCCCCACAGGGCGACGCCCGCCAGGACCATCGGCACCGACCGGCCGGCGAACACGAACGCCGCGAAGGGCGCGGAGATCGCCGTAGACCACACCAGAGCGCGGACGCCCTTTTTGTCATACATGAGCCCGAACGCCAGCGCCGCCACCGCGTCCACCAGCATGGCCCCCGCGTACAGCAGCGGCAGGGTCCCGCCGTTCACCAGCGAGGACGTCTCCGCCAGGCCGGACGCCAGACCGGCGTACGTCCTGGAGATGTGCATGATGATGATGGAATAGTCGATGAAGCCGAAGGCGAACAGGCTGATACCGGCGATGTAACAGATAAACTCCTTTTTCAGCTTAAAGGGCACATACTCCTTCGGGGAGGGCTCGAACCGCTCCGGGTCGGGGAACCAGCGCTTCGTGACCAGCAGAAGGACGATGGTGATCGCCCCGGGCACGGCCAGCACCGCGAAGCAGGCGGAATAGACCTGGAAGGCGGTACCGTCCGTTTTCACGAGCATGACGAGATATAGCAGCACCGGCCCCAGGAACGCGCCGGTCTGGTCCAGCACCTCCTGAATGCCGAAGCTCTTGCCCGCGCCCTCCTGCGAAGCGGCGAAGGACATGATGGTGTCCTTCGCCGGTTTTTTGATGGCCTTTCCCATCCGCTGGACGACCAGCAGGGCGCAGGCGGCCAGCCACCCGTGCTCGCCGACCAGTGCCAGCGCCGGCACGGCCAGCACGTCCAGTATGTATCCCGCGATGGTCATGGGCCAGTAACGCTTCGTCCGGTCCGTGATCCTGCCAAACACATAGCGCATGGAGTAGCCGATCAGTTCACCCAGTCCGGAGACGAAGCCGATGGTGCCGGCGGAAGCCCCCAGCAGGGACAGGTACGCCCCCCGGATACTGCTGGCGCCCTCGTGGGTCATGTCCGAGAAGAGACTGACCACGCCGAACAGGATGATGAACGTCATGGCCTGGCTCAGCCGTTTCGTTTTCGTTCTGCCGCCCATAGCCGATCCGCCTTCCTCCGTCCGGGGCCCACGGCCCCGTTCACTGTCCGTTGACTATGATCCGCACGGCGTGGCGGATGTTCTCGCAGACCACCTCCCGGTGGCTGCCGCCGTCCTCTCCGTCCAGGGTCCAGGCCACCTCGTCCCGGAAGGTGAAGCGGACCGTTTTGCTGCGCAGGAGCATCACATACTCGCTGTCGAATTTATTGGCCAGGATATCCGTCACGATGGCGCCCAGCTGCAAAACGCTCTCCGGCGTGCGGATGAGGATGACCTCAAAAAGCCCGTCGCTCAGGGATACGCCCGTGTCCTCCTTCAGCTTGATGACCCCCGCCACGGACCGGGCGTTCGTCACCGCGCCGAAGATGAAGTCGTCCTCCAGCACGCCGCCGTCATACTCCACTCTGGCCCAGCGGTGGGTCAGATTGGGCAGCCGGCTCACCCCGTCGAGAAAGTAGGCGAGCTTGCCCAGGGCCTGCTTCTGGTCCTGGGGCGTCTGGTAGGACACCTCCGTGAACGCGCCAAAAGCGGCCACATAGGTGAAATACTCCGTGTCGTTGAACCGGCCCACATCCAGCTCCAGGGTCCGGCCCACCGCGGCGGTGTGGGCGGCGGTGGCCGGGTCGTGACTGAGGCCGAGGGTGGTGGCGCAGTCGTTGGTGGTGCCCATGGGGATATAGCCCAGCTCGGGCCGGGGCGATATCTTCATGAGCCCGGACACCGTCTCTCCCAGCGTACCGTCGCCGCCTACGCAGACGATACGGTCATAATTGCCCGCCTCCGCCGCCGCGATGGACGGCGCGTCCCCATGCTTGTCCGTGAAGCGCACCGTGGTGACGAATCCCGCCCGGTGGAAGTGCAGCAGCGCCTCTCCCAATCCATTGCGGAATCCCCCTTTTCCGGCATGGGGATTGATAAGCAAGAGCAGTTTTTTCATCCTTGTATCACCCGTGCACAATTATACTTGTCCGCCATGGAAAATGCAACCGTGTTGTTCCCGCCCCCAAAAGCAAAAAATCACATTTTTTTGCGGAAACCCTTGGAATCCTGTAAGATTCACGCTATAATGATTATGTATACCGTTGCAACCGATAAATTTCGTCTTTTCCGGCCACGCCGGAAACAGGAGGGAATACCCATGAGAGAGTGGACCGAGCAGGAAGAACAGGAGATGATAGACCGCGCCAAGGCGGGCGAGCCGGAGGCCAACTATGCGTTGAGCCTTTGGGCGCTGGCCCGGGGCGAGGAGGAGCCGGATGAGCCCCGCTGGAACCGGCTGGCGGCCAAGTGCCTTGTGAAGGCGGCCCAGGCGGGCTACGGCCCCGCCCAGGAGCGGATGGCCGGGCTCCTCAGCAACAGCGGCGGCGGCGCTGCCGGCGGCGGGCCGCGTTCGTCCCGGCGGACGGAGGACCGCCCCCGTCCGGCGGAGGCGCCGGCGCCGGAGGACGAGCCCCTGCCGGAGGATATACCGGACGAGGAGCCGGTCCAGCCCCGCCGCGCCCGGCGGGCCGCCCCGGACCGGGAGCCCGTGTCCATCCACGACGCCCGGCGGTCCGCGGCCTCCCGCGCTCCCGTCCGGCACACCTCCACCGCCCGCCGTCCCGAGCCACCCGCCGAGGACGAGGACGAGCTGTATGACGGCGAGGACGGGGACGTGGAGGACGAAGCCGGCGTCCGTCCCGCCCGGGGCAGGAAGGACCGGGGCGGCAAGGGCGGCCTTTTCTCCAATTGGGGGGAGACCCAGTGGCGCCGGACGGAGCGGATCTGCGTGGTCATCTGCCTCGTGCTCCTGATCGCCATCGCCGTCATGCTCTTCACCAGCCGCGGGAGCCGCAGTGGCAGCGAAGCCGCCTCCGCCATCCCCCCGGCGGGCGAGGTGTCCCCGGCGGCCGTGATCCCCACCGGCGAACCCCAGGGCAGCTATCCCGACGACGCCACCCGCGCCGAGATAGAGGCGGCGGAGCTGGATATCCCGCCCATGGCGGAGGATTACCGCTCCGGCCCCACCACGGCCACGGTGAGCGTCAACTCCATCTCCCTGCGCCTGCGCAAGGGCCCCAATACAAGCTATGACGAGATCACCTCCATGCCCGACGGCAGCAAGGTGGAGGTCTTTGCGGATAAGAACGACTGGTCGCTCGTCCGCTATCAGGGCGACGAGGGCGCCATCTACGGCTGGTGCAGCAGCACCTATCTCATCATCGACGCCACCCCGGCGGAGATCACCACGCCCACACCGGAGGCGGCCGGATAACACAGGGCGGCAAAAAAAGCGGCGGACTGTTTCACAGTCCGCCAAAGCATAGGGTTGTGGGATAAAGATATGAGCCGGGCCCTCCAGGACCCATTGGATAAGCTGTACCCAGATGATAACCCTTTTTGGACCCTTTGTAAAGAGCGAGAACGGTCGAACGAACACTACTTTTGCCGGACGGCCGCTTTTCGGAAAGGAGCGCCCCATGGGAGCCACCGTACTGGCCTACGGCTATGAGGATAAGGAGCGCAAAGCGCTGAAAGAGGTGTGCGCCCGGCTTGGCATCCGGCTACGCCAGGTGACGCCGGCGGAACAGGCCCTGCCCGTGGGCTCCTTTTTCGGGCTGGCGCCCCGGGAGCCGCGGGCAGACGGGCACGGCGCCGTGCCGGGCCCCATGCTGGTGCTGGGCAACTTCACCTCCCGGCAGCTGGACGGGTTTCTCTCCGCCCTGCGGACCGCCCGGGCGGGGACCGGTCTGAAAGCCGTGCTCACCGAGCACAACGCCGGCTGGTCCGGCCCGGCCCTGTACGCGGAGCTTGCCCGGGAGCGGGCCGCCCTGGGCGGCCAGCAATGACCGGGCTTCGCCTCTGTTTATCCCTTCTTTGACAGTCTGTCACGGCGCGCCGCGAATGCGGCGCGCCGTTGCTTTTTATCCTTCTTCCGCCTGCTGCTTCAGCTGATACAGCAGGTTCAGCGCCTCCAGCGGGGTGACGGTGTTCAGATCCGTCTCTCGAAGCCGCCTGGCCAGCCGGTCGCCGGCCATGTCCAGCATGGACACCTGCTCCCCGCCGGGCGCGTTTGCCGCCGGGGCCGCCGGACAGACCACGCCGCCGGCCTCCAGCTCCGACAGGTACTGCTTGGCCAGCCTGATGACCGGGTCCGGCACCCCCGCCAGCTTGGCCACCTCGATGCCGTAGCTGTCGTCCGCGCTGCCGGGGACGATCTTCCGCAGGAAGATCAGGCTCCCGCCCTGCTTTTTGGCGGTGATGTTGTAGTTTTTCACCCCGTCCAGCGTCCCCTCCAGGGCGGACAGCTCGTGGTAGTGGGTGGCGAACATGGTCCGGGCCCCCAGCCTGCGCCTGTCGGCGCAGTACTCCAGCATGGCCCGGGCAATGGCCATGCCGTCGAAGGTGGAGGTGCCCCGGCCTATCTCGTCCAGGATGAGCAGGCTCGCGCCGGTGGCGTGGCGGAGGATGTCCGCCATCTCCGCCATCTCCACCATAAAGGTGGACTGGCCGCTGGCCAGATCGTCCGACGCGCCGATCCGGGTGAACACCCGGTCCACCACGCCGATGGTGGCGCTCTTCGCCGGGACAAAGCTGCCCATCTGGGCCATGAGCACGATCAGCGCCGTCTGGCGCATGTAGGTGGACTTGCCGGCCATATTGGGGCCGGTGATGATGGCCACCCGGTCTGTGGTGTCGTTCAAAAACGTGTCGTTGGGCACGAACAGCACATTTTTCTGGGCGGCCTCCACCACCGGGTGCCGTCCCTCTTTGATCTGCACGGTCCGGCTCACGTCCACCTCCGGGCAGACGAACCGGTTGCGGGCCGCCACCTCCGCCAGCGAGCACAGCGCGTCCAGCTCCGCCACGCGGCCCGCCGCGGCCTGTACCCGCTCCACCTGGGCCGCCACCCGCTCCCGCAGGGCGGTGAATATCTGGTACTCCAATTCCGCGATCCGGTCCTTCGCCCCCAGCAGGGTATTCTCCAGATCCTTCAGTTCCGGGGTGAAGTACCGCTCGTTGCTGACCAGGGTCTGCTTGCGGATATACTCCTCCGGCAGGGGCGTGTCCCCGGCGGACCGGGGCACGTCGATGTAGTAGCCAAAGACCTTGTTGTAGCCCACCTTCAGCTTTTTTATGCCGGTGCGCTCCCGCTCCCGGGCCTCCAGCGCCACCACCATGGACGCGCCGTTGTCCCGGACGTCCCGGAGCCGGTCCACCTCGGCGTCGGCGCCGGGCCGGAGAATATTCCCCTCCCGGACGGAGAAAGGGGGATCGTCGGATATGACGGAAAGGATGTCCTCCCGCAGGTCCGCGAGGGTATCCACCGCCGCCGCGTCCCGCAGCATGGCGCTTTTGGCCCCCGCCAGCAGGGACCCTATGCGGGGGAGCTGCCCGAAGTAGTTGCCCAGAGCCAGCAGGTCCCGGCCATTGGCGGTGCCGTACACGCACTTGCCCACCAGCCGCTGGATGTCCCCGATCTCATGCAGGGCCAGCCGCAGTTCAGGCCGCACGATGGCGTCCGCGTGCAGCTCCGCCACGGCGGAGAGCCTGCGCCGGATGGCCACCGGGTCCAGCAGGGGCCGCTCCACCCAGGACCGCAAAAGCCGCCCGCCCATGGGAGTCCGGGTCTTATCCAGCACCCACAGGAGGCTGCCCCGCTTTTCTCCGGTGCGCAGGTTCTCCGTCAGCTCCAGATTCCGGCGGGTGGTGTAGTCCATCTCCATATACCGGCCCTGGCCGAACCGGTCCAGACGCCGGATGTGGGACAGGTCGAATTTCTGTGTCTCGATGATATAGCTCAAAAGGGCGCCCGCCGCCAGGGTCTCCCCGGGGGATATGACCTCCTGGAACCGCTGGTACACCAGCTCCCGGCAGGGCTCCGGCTCGAACCGGTCCTGACCGGCGGTCTTCATGCAGTCCAGCTTGTCAAGAAACGCGCCGATGGCGGCGTTTTCCGCCGCGCCGGCGGACAGCACCGCCTCCCGGGGAGAAAACCGGCCCAATTCATTGACCATGTGCTCCGCCGCCTCGGCGGAGAATCCCTGCGCGCAAAACTCTCCCGTGGAGATGTCGCAGAAGGCCGCCGCGCCGGCGTCCCCCTCCAGCCACAGGGCGCACAGGTAGTTGCTCCTGCCCTCCTCCAGCATGGAGCTTTCCGTCACGGTGCCGGGGGTGATGACCCGTATGACCCCCCGCTCCACCAGTCCCGCGGCGGCGGCGGGGTCCTCCAGCTGCTCGCAGATGGCCACCTTGTACCCCTTGGCGATGAGCCGGGCGATGTACGCCTCGCTGGAGTGGAAGGGCACGCCGCACATGGGGGTCTGCTCCTCCTCCGGCTTGCCCCGGTCCCGGGTGGTCAGAGCCAGGTCCAGTTCCCGGGAGGCCAGCCGGGCGTCCTCGTCGAACATCTCGTAAAAGTCGCCCAGCCGGAAAAACAGCAGGCAGTCGGGACACTGCCGCTTGATCTCGTTGTACTGCCGCTTCATGGGGGTCAACTCAGCCATGATACGCTTCTCTCTTTCTTTTCCCGCGGGAAAGCGCCGTCCTTCGCCTTTCCCGGCCCGTCAGTCGAACAATGTGGTCCAATGCTCCGCCCCGTGGGCGTCAAAGCACATCCTGATCTGCTCGGCGGTTGTCTTGCTCTCCGCCAGGGGCGGCAGCTCGTCCAGGCCGAAATAGCCGCTGGCTACGGTCTCGCTGTTGGGCCGGAAGGCCCCGCCCAGGGCCCGGCACAGCACGAACACCTTGCAGATCTTGTAGGCGTAGACAGGCCGGTTGTGCCTGTCCCGGTCCTGGACGGCGATGAGGGCCAGCGCCTCCGCCTCCAGCCCGGCCTCCTCCCGCACCTCTTTCACCGCGTTCTCGCCTACGGACAGGTCCACGTCCACCCAGCCTCCCGGCAGGGTCCAGAGGCCGTCCGTCTCCCGCACCAGCAGGATCTTCCCGTCCCGGAATATGGCCGCACGGGTATCCAGCTTGGGGGTCTGGTAGCCCGTCTCGCCGCAAAAGAGGTCCCGCACCTTTTCCACGGGCAGGTCCGTCTCGTACGCCAGCATTTCCGCCGCGATGGCCCGGACGCTCTCGTACCGCTCCCGGTCGAACCGGTCGCGCCCGTACTCCAGCCCCGCCTGGGCCAGAGCCTGTAGCCGGACCGCCCAGTCCAGCAGCGGGTCTTTCCGTCCCGCGCTCATGCCAGTTCCCCGTCCAGAGCCCAGGTGCTGCTGGCCGTGATCCGCGCCTGCACGAACCGGCCCACCAGCGCCGGGTCCCCCGCCAGATGTACCAGCCGGCCGCCTCTGGTCCGGGCCGAAAGATTATAGGGCGTCTGGCCCGTCTCGCCGTCCACCAGCACCCGGTATGTCCCGCCCACATAGGCGGCGTGCTTCTCGCCGGAGATACGGTTGGCCAGCGCCAGGAGCTCGTCGAACCACGCCTGCTTCTCCGCCCGGCTCACCGGGTCCGGCATGGACGCCGCCGGGGTCCCCGTCCGGGGGGAGAAGAGGAAGGTGAACATGGCGTCGAAGCCCACCTCCTCCACCAGAGAGAGGGTGTCCCTGAAGTCGGCCTCGGTCTCCCCGGGGAAGCCCACGATAATGTCCGTGGTCAGCACCAGGTCCGGCATGGCCTTCCGCGCCGCGGCCACCTTTTCCAGGTACGCCGCCCGGTCGTAGCGCCGGTTCATCCGCTTCAGTATCCGGTCCGAGCCGGACTGGAGCGGCAGGTGGATATGGTGGGCGCAGTGCCCGCTGCCGCCCATGACCCGGAACAGCTTGTCCGTGGCGTCCTTGGGGTGGCTGGTCATGAACCGCAGCACATAGTCCCCGTCTATCTCGTCGATATGGGCCAGCAGGTCGGGGAAATCCACGGCCTCGTCCAGTCCCTTGCCGTAGCTGTTCACGTTCTGGCCCAGCAGGGTGATGTCCCGGTAGCCCCCGGCTACGAGCGCACGCGCCTCCGCCAGCACGTCCGCCGGGCGGCGGCTCCGCTCCCGGCCCCGGACATAGGGCACGATACAGTAGGAGCAGAAGTTGTCGCAGCCGTTCATGATGGACAGCCACGCCTTCACGCCGCTGTCCCGCCGCCGGGGCAGGCCCTCCGCCACCACCCCCTCGGAGGGGGCAGCCGCTATGAGCCGGCGCTTCCGGTCCCGGCGGTCCCGACGCTCCATGGTCCCCAGCAGCAGCTCCGGGAACTGCCACACCTCGTGGGGCCCAAACACAAGGTCCACCACCCGGTAGGAATTTTTGATCTTCTCCCGCATGACGGGCTGCTGGGTCATGCACCCGCCCACGCACACGATCAGGTCCGGGTCCTTCGCCTTGTTGTGGCTCAGGGCGCCCACGTTGCCCAGGACCCGCTTCTCCGCGTGCTCCCGCACGGCGCAGGTGTTCACCACCACCACGTCCGCCTTGTCCACGTCCTCTGTCAACTCGTAGCCGCACCGGACGAGCCAGCCCCGCAATATCTCGCTGTCGGACTCGTTCTGCTGGCAGCCGTACGTATCCACCAGCGCGTAATGGGGCCGACGGGCAATACGCTCTTTTATCTTCTCACAGAACCGCTCCTGGGCGATGCGCTCCTGGGTGGTTATCTCACGGCGTTGGTACATGGAATGCTCCTTTGAAGCGATATATAGACGCTTTATAATACCATTTATTTGTGCTATAATCAAGAAAAGCGTAATACTGCATGCAAAGGAGAACTTCCATGGCAGTCATCAACATCCTCTCTCCCCATGTGGCGGACATGATCGCCGCGGGCGAGGTGGTAGAGCGGCCCGGCAGCGTGGTGAAGGAGCTTTTGGAAAACGCTCTGGACGCGGGGGCCCGGAACGTGACCGTGGAGCTCACGGGCGGCGGGACCACCTTCATCCGTGTCGCCGACGACGGCTGCGGCATGGCGGCGGACGACGCCGGCAACTGCTTTTTGCGCCACGCCACCTCCAAGCTCCGGGACGAACACGGCCTGGAGGCCATCGAGACCATGGGCTTTCGGGGCGAGGCGCTGGCGGCCATCGCCGCCGTCAGCCGGATAGAGCTGCTCACCCGCCGGGCCGGGGACGGGGAGGGCACATATGTGTCCGTGGCCGGGGGTGACATCCTGGAAATGCGCGCCGCGGGCTGTCCCCAGGGCGCCGTTTTCACCGTCCGGGACATCTTTTACAACACCCCGGCCCGGCTGAAATTCATGAAGTCGGACCGGGCGGAGGGCGCGTTCTGCGTGCAGCAGGCCGCCCGGGTGGCGCTGGGCCGTCCGGACGTGTCCGTCCGCTGCCTCAAGGACGGAAAAGAGGAATTCTTCACCCCCGGCGACGGGCGGGCGGAGTCGGCCATGTACGCCATCCTGGGCCGGGGCACGGCGCTGGCCATGCTGCCGGTAGAGGGGGAAAACGAGGGCGTGGCCGTCACGGGCTTCGTCAGCTCCCCCGCCGCGGGCCGGGGCAGCCGGGCCATGCAGTTCTTCTTCGTCAACGGCCGGTCCATCCGCTCCCAGAGCCTGCAGGCCGCCGTGGAGCAGGCCTACAAAAACACCCTGATGGTAGGCCGGTTCCCCGCCTGCGTGCTGTATGTGGCCCTGAGCGCGGGGGCCGTGGACGTGAACGTCCACCCCACGAAAAACGAGGTCAAATTCTCCTCCGAAAAGCGGGTCTTTGACGCGGTGTATTATAGCGCGCTCTCCGCCGTACAGGGGGAGCGGAGCCCCTTGGAGATGGACCTTTCCGCCTCCACGGAGAAAAAGCTCTCTCCCTCGTCCTACGGGCGGCTGGCCGTCACGGGCGGGGATACGGGGCGGCAGACCTCCATGGACCTGCGGACCCCCGCGCCCCACACCGCGCAGATACGCCCCCGGCAGTCCGGGCCCGCCATAGCGGACCGGGCCCCGTTCCGGCCCCGGACCCAGCCGTTCCATCCCGGGCCGGTCAAACAGCCGCCCCGGACCGGGGCGCCGGTCCAGGACGCGCCGGAGGCGCAGGTCCAAAGCGAGCCGGAGGAGCAGGCCCCCGTCCGGCTGGCGGGAGAGGTGCTGCGCACCTACATCGTGGCGGAACAGGGAGACAGAGTGCTCCTCATCGACAAGCACGCCGCCCATGAGCGGATGGTCTTTGACCGGCTGAAGGCACAGGGCCGCCGGATCATGAGCCAGGCCCTCCTGTCGCCCCAGACCTGGCGTCCCGGCCCGGAGGCCATGGACGCGCTGGCCGCCAATGGGGCGCTTCTGGCGGACCTGGGCTTCGACCTGGAGCCCTACGGGGACGGGGATATCGTCGTCCGGGCCGTGCCGGACGGACTGGACCCGGCCCAGACCGTGGCCGCGCTGGAGGAGATATGCGAAAAGCTCCGGACCGGCGCCTCGGACCTGGCCAGAGACAGCGTGTTGCAGACGGTGGCCTGCAAAGCGGCCATCAAGGCCGGCTGGGACACGGACCCGGCGGAGCTTCTGGTCCTGGCGGAGAAGGTGGCCTCGGGCCAGATCCGCTACTGCCCCCATGGCCGGCCCGTTTCCGTCACGCTGACGAAAAAGGAGCTGGACCGGCAGTTCGGCCGGATCACATGACGCCGATACTTTGACAATCTGGAGGCCCTTTCCTATGTACGACCTTCTTGTGATAACCGGCCCCACCGCCACGGGCAAGACCGCTCTGGGCGTGGCGCTGGCAAAGAGGATCGGCGGCGAGGTGATCTCCGCCGACTCCATGCAGATCTACCGGGGCATGGACGTGGGCACCGCCAAGCCCACGGCCGCCGAGATGGACGGGGTCCCCCACCACATGCTGGACGTGGCGGACCCGCGTGAGCGCTTTTCCGTGGCAAAATACGCCCGGATGGCCGCCGCCTGTGTGGAGGATATCCGCGCCCGGGACCGATTCCCCATCGTGGTGGGCGGTACGGGCCTGTATATCGACGGGCTCCTGCGGGGCGCGGATTACGCCGCGGCTCCGTCGGACCCCGAGATCCGCCGGGCCATCGAGGCGGAATACGACGCCCTGGGCGGGGAGGCGTTCCGGGAGAAGCTGGCGGCGGTGGACCCGGACCGGGCCGCGGCGCTCCATCCCCGGGACAAAAAGCGGCTGGTCCGGGCCTGGGAGGTCTACGCCCTCACGGGCAGGACCATCACCCGCCACGACGCCCAGTCGAAGCTGGCCGCGCCCCGGTACAGCGCCTATACAGCGGCGCTGGACTTCGCCGACCGGCAGACGCTCTACGAGCGGATAGACCGGCGGGCCCGGGCCATGTTCGACGCCGGGCTGGTGGAGGAGGTCCGCGCGCTGCTGGACGCGGGCGTGGGGCCCGACGCCACCGCCATGCAGGCCATCGGCTACAAGGAGGTGGCCGGCTTCCTGGCGGGCGGGTGCACCCTGGAGCAGGCGGTGGACGCGGTGTGTCTGGCCTCCCGCCGGTACGCCAAGCGGCAGCTGACCTGGCTGCGCGGCCGTCCGGACGTGCACTGGCGGCTCTGGGCGCGGGAGCCGGACGGCGCGGACATAGAAGCCGCCGCGGAGGATATGGCAAAAACCGTTTTTTCCGCCGCTTAACTCGACGCCGTTCGACGGTAACCGCCACACAAATGCCGTAAAATAGCCCCGTACAGAGAATTTGTACAAAATCACTATTTTACGGGGCGGCAGACTGTGATACAATTCTTATCCAATAATATAGTGCTGTCCGTCCCGGGAGGGACGGAAAAAGATGCAGAAAACGCAGAACTATCAGGACACTTTTTTGAATCAGGCGCGTCGGGAGCGGGTCATGGTGACCGTGTTTCTTGTGAACGGTTTCCAGCTGCGGGGCACGGTGCGGGGCTTTGACTCCTTCGTGGTGTTCGTGGACACGGACGGCAAGCAGCAGATGATCTACAAGCACGCCATCTCCACCATCGCTCCGGCGCGGAACCTGCCCATTACGGAGGAGCCAGTCTGAGTTGAAAAAAACCGACACCCTCATCAGGATCACGTCGCTGCTGGTGTTTATCGCCATGGTGGCCTATCTCTCGGTGTACATCGCCAGCCGGTCCATGAACACCGTGCAGACCGCCCTGACCGTGACGGCCACCATGAGCGACTCCGCGCCGCTGACGGGACTGGTCATCCGGGACGAGCTCGTGATCCGCAGCGCCGAACCGTACATAGACGTCACCGCCGAGGACGGGGCCAAGGTGGCCGCCGGGGAGACGGTGGCCGTTTCGTACAGTTCCGAGGAGGCCCTGGAACGGGCCTCCCGGCTGCATGTGCTGCGCCAGGAGATCGAGGACGTACAGGCGTCCCTGGCCAGCGTGGGCAGCGTGCAGGTGACGGGGGATCGGGAGCAGTCCATTTACAGCGCCATCGAGAGCCTTTCCTCCTGCTTGCGGGGGGTGGATCTCTCCGAGCTGGACAACCGCAGCAGCGCTCTGGCCGGTATCCTCTTTCCCGCCGACGACGGCACCGCCGCCTCGGGAGAGTATCTGGACGAGCTGCAAAGCGAATACGACGAGCTGCGCAAGACCAGCGCCGGCGACACCGAGGACATCACCGTGGGCGAGAGCGGCACCTTCTCCACCCTGGTGGACGGCTATGAGGGCGTGGACGAGGATTACGCCATGGACCTTACGCCGTCCGCCCTGCGGGATCTGATCGCCGCGGAGCGGGTGGTGGACGATTCCTCCATCGGCAAGCTCATCACCTCCTTCGACTGGTATTACGCCGCCATCGTCCCCTGGGAGGATGGCCAGCACCTGCTGGAGGGGGACATGGTCAAGCTCTCCTTTGGCCGGTATTACAGCGGCAGTCTGGACGCCCAGATCGAGTATGTGGGCCGGGCCGAGCACGACGAGCAGGTGGTCATCTTCCGCATCGAGCGGGGCCAGGCGGACATGCTGGCGGTCCGGGCGGTGTCGGCGGAGCTGGTATACAGGGAGTTCACGGGCCTGCGGGTGCCTCTGCGGGGCCTGTACCGGTATTATGCCGGGTATATGTCGGACGAGGACGGCCAGACCCTCACCGCCGGCGACACGGTCACGCTTTCCATGGGCGGCACGGACTATGAGGTGTTCGTCTCGGAGGTGAGCGCCGCCGACAAGTACGGGGACCTGCCCCAGGGCGTGGAGCCGGACAGCCGGGAGGACACCCGTCCTGCCCGGCGGCTGGTGATCTTCTGCTGGCCCTGGTCCGCGGAGTCCGACCCCATCGACACCTCCGCTCTGGCCGGACAGGTGACGGTCTTTGGCCGGGAGCCAATGAGCGTCTGGAACTACTACGACTACGACCCGGAAGCGCCGGAGGAACAGGACCGGC
The DNA here is from genome assembly GCA_947624985.1 of uncultured Oscillospiraceae bacterium. Lineage (GTDB taxonomy): Bacteria > Bacillota > Clostridia > Oscillospirales > Oscillospiraceae > CAJOIG01. The sequence goes on from CANQMO010000002.1 coordinate 53,486, forward strand.
TGTGCGTGTTCACCATGACGGGCCTACAGGCGGAGCGGAAGCTGGTCAGCCTGGTCTTTGCCGGAGAGGAGTACTGTCTTTTGTCCTCCGAGGGCAACGACGCCCTCCGGGAGGGCAACGATGTGATCGTGCAGGCCCACGGCCTTTACAATGGCCGGGTATTTTCGTGAGCCCGCTCCCGTTTTATTTTGACCGTTTCCTGGTGAGGTGAGAGCATGGAACTGACATTCGCCCAGCGCCTGGCGCTGGTGCGCGAGACCATAGACCGGGCGGCGGGAGGCCAGCCCGTGACCCTGGTGGGCGTCGCCAAGACAAAGCCCGCCTCCCTGGTGGCGGAGGCCATCCGGGCGGGCGTGACCGTGATCGGGGAGAACTACGTCCAGGAATTCCGGGAAAAGAACGCCGCCGGCGCCTACGAGGGAGCAGACGTGCACATCATCGGCCATTTGCAGACCAATAAGGTCAAATATGTGGCCGGGCGCGTGGCCATGATCCAGTCCGTGGACAGTCCGGCGCTTCTGGAGGCCATCGCCAAACGGGCCGCGTCGCTCGGCGCGGTCCAGGACGTTCTCATCGAGGTGAACATCGGCCGGGAGAGCGGCAAGACCGGGTGCCTGCCCGAGGCGCTGGACGAGCTGCTGGGCCGGGCGGCGGACCTGCCCGGTATACGGGTCCGCGGCCTGATGGCCATACCCCCGGCAGATAATTCCAGGGCCTATTTTGCTCCAATGGCTCACCTTTTTGTTGACAATGGACAAAAAAAATACGATAATGTCTCTATGGACTTTCTGTCCATGGGCATGTCGGACGATTACGCGGACGCGATCTCGCAGGGCGCGAACATGGTCCGCGTGGGTTCGTTGCTGTTTGGACCCCGCGAGCATACAGATGGAAAGTAACGATGCAGGAGGCACACCATGGGTTTTCTAGATGAACTGAAAAAACTTACGAAGCCATACGACGAGGACGACGAGTATTTCGGTGACACGGCCCCGGAGGATGATGAGGATCCCACCATCATCGTGCCCAAGGTAGAGCGTCAGGAGCGGCGCAACCCCTTCGACGACGAGGAAGCGGATGCTCCCGTTTTCGAGGAGCGCGCCACCAAAAAGGACAACAAAGTGGTGAACATCCACACCACCACCGCCGTGCAGGTGGTGCTGTCGAAGCCGGAGCGCTTTGAGCAGGCGGCGGAGATCGCCGACCATCTGCGGGAAAAGCGCACCGTGGTGATGAATCTTGAGACCACCAACAAGGACGTGGCCCGCCGTCTGGTGGACTTCCTCTCCGGCGTGGCCTACGCCAACGACGGCAAGATCAAGAAGGTCGCCATCAACACCTACATCATCACCCCCTTCAACGTGGACATCATGGGCGACCTCATAGACGAGCTGGAAAACAACGGGGTCTACATCTGACTTTTTTACAGCCTACAAAGAGAAAGGATAGTGAGCGGAGAATGATCACAGCACAGGACATCCAGGAAAAAGCGTTTGAACGGGCCGGCAGGGGCTATAATATGGAGCAGGTGGACGAGTTCCTTGACGAACTGGCCGCCGATTTCACCGCTTTGAGCAAGGAGAACGCCTCGCTCAAGGGCAAGATGAAAATGCTGGTGCAGAAGATGGACGAGTACCGTCAGACCGAGGATTCCATGCGTCTGGCCCTGCTGTCCGCCCAGAAGCTCAGCTCCCAGATCGAGGCGGAGGCCCGGGAGAAGTCCGACAGCATGCTGGCCGACGCCAAGCAGCGGGCCCAGCGGCTGACCCAGGAGGCCAGCGACGGCATAGCCAACGAGAACGCCAAGCTGGAGGAAGCCAAAAAGGCCACCGACCGCTTCTTCGACCACATGCGCACCGTCTGCCAGAAGCAGATCGAGTTCTATGACAAGCTGAGCCAAATGCATCTCGTGGGCGGCGAGCAGCCCGTTCAGGGACAGCCCCAGCCGGAGGATGAGCCGGAGGACGCCCCGGACGCCGGGATGGCGGAGGAAGCGGCCCCGCCGGCGCAGCCGGTGAAGCCGGTGAAGGAGCCGGAGGCGGACCCCGAACCGGACGAGCCCACCCGCCTGTTCCCCGCCGGCGGCGCGAACCCGAAAGGCAGGTCCCGCAAGCGCCGCAGCTTCGACGATTTCAGCTTCGACGACGATATCTGATCCAAACAGGGCGGAGTTAAGGCTCCGCCCTTGCAAACTATATTCAGCCATGGAGAGTAACACATATGCCCACCGACTATAACGCCACCGTCAACCTGCCAAAGACCGATTTCCCCATGCGCGCCGGCCTGCCCAAGCGGGAGCCGGATATGCTCAGGGCGTGGGAGGACATGGACCTTTACCACGAGCTCCTCAAGAAGAACGAGGGGCGGCCGCTGTTCGTTCTGCACGACGGCCCTCCCTTTTCCAACGGCAATCTGCACATGGGCACCGCCCTCAACAAGTGTCTGAAGGACTTCATCAACCGCTACAAGTCCATGTCCGGCTATCAGGTCCCCTACACCCCCGGCTGGGACAACCACGGCATGCCCATCGAGTCGGCCATCATCAAGGAGCAGAAGCTCAACCACAAGGCCATGAGCGTGTCCGAGTTCCGCACCGCCTGCCACGCCTACGCGGAGCATTATCTGGACGTGCAGCGCCAGGGCTTCAAGCGGCTGGGCGTGCTGGGCGACTGGGACAGGCCCTACCGGACCATGGACCCCAAGTTCGAGGCCCGGGAAGTCCAGGTCTTTGGCAAGATGTATGAGAAGGGCTACATCTACAAGGGCAAAAAGCCCGTGTACTGGTGCCCCAAGGACGAGACCGCCCTGGCGGAGGCGGAGATCGAGTATTCCGAGGACCCGGTCACTACCATCTTCGTGAAGTTCCGCGTCAAGGACGACCTGGGCAAGCTCAGCGCCATCGAGCCTTTGGACAACGTATACTTCGTGATCTGGACCACCACTACCTGGACCATCCCGGGGAACCTGGCCATCTGCCTGAACCCCGCCTATGACTATACCATGACCCGCGCCTCCAACGGCGAGGTCTACATCATGGCCAGGGAGCTGGCCGAGTCCGTCCTCCAAAAAGCCGGCCTGGAGGTCCGGGAGGTACTGGCCACCTTCAAGGGCTCCGACCTGGAGCTGATGACCGCCCAGCACCCGCTGTTCGACCAGACCAGCCTGGTGATCCTGGGCGACCATGTGACCCTGGACGCCGGCACCGGCTGCGTGCACACCGCCCCGGCCTACGGCGCGGACGACTTTTTCGTCTGCCAGAAATACCCCCAGATCCCCTCCGGCAAGGACCTGGTGGTCAACGTGGACGATTCCGGCCGCTTCACCGCCGCCGCAGGGAAGTATGAGGGCCTCAGCGTCCTGAAGGCCCACGAGCCCATCTTCGCGGACCTGACGGCCTGCGGCGCTATCCTGGCCTCTGAGAACATCACCCACTCCTATCCCCACTGCTGGCGGTGCAAGAACCCCATCATCTTCCGGGCCACGGACCAGTGGTTCTGCTCCGTGGACGCGTTCAAGGAGGACGCGGTCCGGGCCGCCCGAAAGGTCCAGTGGAACCCCGAGTGGGGCGCGGACCGGATGGAGAGCATGATCCGGGAGCGGGCCGACTGGTGTATCAGCCGCCAGCGCCGCTGGGGCCTGCCCATCCCCGTGTTCTACTGCGGCGACTGCGGCAAGAGCGTCTGCACCCCCGAGACCATCGAGTCCGTATCCAAAATTTTCGGCGAGAAGGGCTCCAACGCCTGGTTCGATCTGAGCGTGGAGGAGCTTCTGCCCGCGGGCTTCACCTGCCCCCACTGCGGCGGGAAGGTGACGGAGAAGGAGACCGACACGCTGGACGGCTGGTTCGACTCCGGCTCCACCCATGTGGCCTCCATGGAACTGGACGCCCCCGGCGTGTGGCCGGCGGACCTGTACCTGGAGGGCGGCGACCAGTTCCGGGGCTGGTTCCAGTCCAGTCTGCTGACCGCCGTGGCCACCCGGGGCGAGGCGCCCTATAAGGCCGTGCTGTGCCACGGCTGGACCGTGGACGGCGAGGGCCGGGCCATGCACAAGAGCCTGGGCAACGGCGTTGCCCCCGATGAGCTCATCGTCAAGTACGGCGCCGACCTGTGCCGGCTCTGGGCCGCCAGCGCCGACTTCCGGCTGGATATGCGCTGCTCCGACGCCATCTTCAAGCAGCTTTCCGACAAGTATCTGAAGATCCGCAACACCGCCCGGTTCATCCTGGGCAATCTGGACGGCTTCGACCCGGACAGGGACCTGCTGCCGCCGGAACAGCTCCAGAGTATCGACCGCTGGGCCCTGAGCCGGGTCAACGCCCTGGTGGAGCGGTGTCTGGCCTGCTATGAAAAATACGAATTCTGGTCCGTGACCTACGCCATCCACAACTTCTGCGTGGTGGACATGTCCAACGTGTATCTGGACGTGGTGAAGGACCGGCTGTACTGCGAGGCCAGGACCGGCCCCGCCCGGCTGGCCGCCCAGACCGCCATGTGGTATGTGCTGGACGCCATGGTGCGGCTGCTGGCCCCCATCCTGGCCTTCACCTCCAACGAGATCTGGCTGGCCATGCCCCACCGGTCCGGGGACGACGCCCGGCATGTGATGCTGAACGACATGCCCGCCGTGCGGTCCGACTGGGTCCTCACCGAGGAGGAGACCGCCTTCTGGAGCGACAGCCTGCGCCTGCGCACGGACGTGAACAAGGCCCTGGAACTGGCCCGGGCGGAGAAGATCATCGGCAAGCCCCTGGACGCCAAGGTCATCATCCATGTGAAGCCGGAGGCGAAGGCCGCCATGGCGCGGGTGGCGAAGCAGCCGCTGGAGCCGCTTTTCATCGTGTCTGAGGCGGAGCTTTCCGACGGGGAGGGTCCCGGCTGGGCCGGGACCGAGTTCGCCGGCGTGAACGTGGAGGTCACGCCCTCTCAGGCTCCCAAGTGCCCCCGGTGCTGGACCCACAGCGCCACCGTGGGCAGCGACAGCGCCTATCCCGAGCTATGCGCCCGGTGCGCGGCCGCCCTGCGATCCACCGCCGAAGCGTGACCCCTCGGGCCCCTCGCGCGGTATAGTTGTCTGTCAGTAGGAGGAAACGTCATGCTTTATACCATCGTGGCCGTTCTGGTCCTGGTGCTGGATCAGGCGGTGAAGTTCTGGACCGTCAACAACATCACGCCCCAGGCCATCGGCGACGCCTGCGTGGAGCTGATCCCCGGCGTCATCCATATGACCAACGTGCAGAACAACGGCGCCGCCTTCAGCATCCTGGCCGACCAGCGCTGGCTGCTCATCGGCGTGTCGGCGCTGTTCATCATCGCCATCATCGCCCTCATCAACATGGACATCATCCACACCAGCTTTGGCCGCTGGACGGCGGTGCTGGTCATGGCGGGCGCCTTGGGCAACTGCATAGACCGGGTGCTGTACGGCTACGTGGTGGACATGTTCGAGTTCGAGCTTTTCACCTTCGCGGTGTTCAACGTGGCGGACATCTTCATCACGGTCTGCGGTATCCTGTTCTGTATCCATGTGATCGTCTACCGGGAGCCGGAGGAGGTCCGGACCGCCGTGCCCCCCAAGGCCCGGCGCATGGCCAGAGAGGTGTACGAGGCGGAGAGCGACTACGAGGAGGAAGAGCCCGCTCCCCGGCCCGGAAAGCGGGCGGGCCGCGTCCGCTCCCGGGAGAAGGATGACCCCTATGCCGACATCCCCCATCGGGACCGGAGCCAGCACAGGACGCTGGCCGACGAGCTTGCGCCCCAGGACCCGGACGACCCCTTTGCCGAGTGGGGCCTGGACGGCTATGACGAAGCGCCCGCGCCCAAAAAGGCTCCCGCCCGAAAGGCCCGGCCCGCCGCTCCGGCGGAGGACCGGTGGGAGGACACGGACAGGCCCGCCGCCAAAAAGGCCCCCGCCCGCAAGAGCGCCCCGGCCGCCGGGCCCGCGCCCAAAAAGGCTCCTGCCACGCCGGCCCGGCCCGCCGCCGATCTGCCCGACGACGGCTTTGAGGATTTCTCCCTGGAGGACATCCTGTCCGAGTTCCGGGACTGAACATGGACGCCCATATAGAGATCACAGCACAGGAGAGCGGCGAGCGGATCGACGCTCTCCTGGCGCGCAATGCGTCCGTTCCCAGCCGCAGCGCGGCGGCCAGACTGCTGGAGGCGGGTCTTGTCACCATGGGCGGCCGGCGGGTGCGGAAAAACTATAAAGTCGCGGCGGGGGACGTGTTCACCGTCGTGCTGCCCGCCCCGGCCCCGGCCAGAGCGGAGGCCCAGGCCATCCCATTGGACGTGGTGTTCGAGGACGAGGACGTGATCGTGGTGAACAAGCCCCGGGGCCTGGTGGTCCACCCGGCCCCGGGGCATCCGGACGGCACGCTGGTCAACGCCCTGCTGGCCCATTGCGGGGAGAGCCTGTCCGGCGTGGGCGGCGAAATGCGGCCCGGTATCGTCCACCGGATCGACAAGGACACCAGCGGCCTTCTCATCGCCGCGAAAAATGACCGGGCCCACGAGGCCCTGTCGGCCCAGCTGAAAGACCGGACCCTGTCCCGCGTTTACGACGCGGTGTGCCACGGCGGCTTCCGGGCCGACGAGGGCACGGTGGACGCGCCCATAGGCCGGGACCCCCGCGATCGCCAGCGTATGGCCGTGACGGACAAAAATTCCCGCCCCGCCGTGACCCACTGGCAGGTGCTGGAGCGGTACGCCCGGTACACCTACATCCGCTGCCGGCTGAAGACGGGCCGGACCCACCAGATACGGGTCCATATGGCCTATACCGGCCACCCCTTGCTGGGGGACACGGTCTACGGCGGCCGACGGGACAAGGGGCTCCAGACCCAGTGCCTGCACGCCCGGGGGCTGAAATTCATCCACCCGGCCACGGGGGAGCCCGTGGAGCTGTGGACGGACCTGCCCGACTGGTTCCAGGACGTCCTGTCCAAGCTGGGAGCGCCGCTGTAAGCGCGGCGGTCCCCCGCCTTTTGAGGGATATCTATGCTCGCTTTGCTCGTATATCTGCTGTTCGGCCTGGCGCTGGCCCAGCGCGCCCTGCCCTCCCACCGGGGGGCGGTGCGGCTGTGGCTGGGGCTGGTGTTCGGTTGCATAGCGCTGATGTGGCTGCCCTGTATCCCGGCGTTTTTCTGCGGCTTTACCGCGACGGCCCAGTATATCGCTCTGGGCGCCGCCGGTCTGGGGGCCGTCTGCCTTTGGTCCGTCCGCCGAAAAAAGCCCGCTCCGGCGGCGGAAGGCCCGTCCCGCCTCCGGCTGGACCCGCCCTCCTATGACGAGTTGACGGGCCTTTTGCTGGCGGCGGGGGCCACGGCCTTTTGCGGGTACCTGCTGCACACCCATGTGCTGCTGCCCCACGACGACGGCAGTCTCTGGGTGGGTCAGAGCACCTACGGGGACCTGGCCATGCACCTGGGCTTCGTGGAGAGCCTGTACCGGCAGGGCGCTTTCCCGCCGGAATACAGTATCTATCCCGGTCAGCTTCTGGACTACCCCTTCCTGGTGGACGCGGCGTCGGCCAGTCTGCGGTTTTTCGGTCTGAGCCTGCGCATGGCGGTGATCGTGCCAAGCGTGGTGATGCTCTTTTGCGTGTTTTACGGCTTCTGGCTGCTGGCCCAGTCCATGACGGAGAAGCTGGCCCCCACCCTGACGGCATGGCTGCTGTTCGTCTTTAACGGCGGGTTCGGCTTCGTGCTGTACCTGACCGGCAAATACAGCTTCACGGACCTGATGGAGGGGTTTTACATCACCCCCACCAACCTGGTGGACGAGGATCTGCGCTGGGTGAACGTGGTCTGCGACATGCTGATCCCCCAGCGGACCACCATGGCCGGGTGGTGCGTGGGGCTGGCGGCTATCTATCTGCTGGTGACGGCGGTGAAAAAGACCGTGACGGACGGCTCAGGGCGGCGGGAGTTTCTGGTGCTGGCCGTTGTGGCCGGGACCATGCCCATGATCCACACCCACACCTTCCTGGCCCTGGGCATGCTGTCCGCCGGCTGGTTTTTCGCCTTTCTGGCCAAGGCCAGACGGGGCGGCTCCCTGCGCAGGCTCCTGGAAAATTACGTCCTGTACGGGGCGGTGTGCATGGCCCTGGCCCTGCCCCAGCTGATCGTGTGGACCTTCGACGCGGCAAGCTCCGGCAACCTTCTGTGGCTGAACCCCGGCTGGGTCCACGGGAACATGAACTGGCTCTGGTTCTGGATCGTAAACTGCGGCGTGGTGTTCTGCCTCATGCTGCCCATGGCGGTCCTTCTCCGGGGGGACGACGCCCGACTATTCTGGGGGGCGGCGGCCCTGTTCGTGCTGGCAAACATCGTGGCCTTCCAGCCGAACCCCTACGACAACAACAAGCTGCTGTATGTCTGGTACATGGTGACGGATATCCTCGTCTGCCGGTGGTTTTACGGCCTTCTGGACCGGATCAGGCCCCGGGCGGCCGCCTGGGCTCTGGCGGGGGCGGTGGTGGTGCTGGGCACCGTCTCCGGTGGGATGACCATGCTGCGGGAGGCGGTCAGCCAGTATCAGCTTCTCTCCGGCAGCCAGGTGGAGGCGGCGGATTTCATCGTCGAAAACACCCCCGCGGACAGCCTTTTCCTCACCGCCACCAACCACACCAATCCCGTCTCCGTCCTCAGCGGACGGAACATCCTGTGCGGCCCGGGCATGTATCTTTACTACCACGGCATCGACTACCAGATACGGGAATCGGAGATCGCCCAGATGTACTGGTCCGGCCCGGCCTTCGAGCACTTCGCCGAGCAGTACGGGGTGGATTATGTGTTTATCGGCGACGCGGAATATGCCAATTATGATGTGAACTATGACTACTTTTCCCAAAACTACCCCCTTATCTACGACCGGGACGGTATCAGCATCTTCCAAATCTCCTGAAAGTGTGGTATACTGTCTTTCGGTTTTTCTCACCCTGGAGGTACATGCATGAAAAAAGCTCTTTCGTTTACGCTGCTCGTAGCGCTGATGTTCTCTCTTGCCGCGTGCGGCCGTTCCAAGACGCCGTCCGTATCCTCTTCCGTCTCCACGCCTACGGCGGAGCAGGTCGCCGCCTCCGCCACCGACACGGCAAACGCCGCGGTCAGCATGCCGCCGGCCTCCGCCACCGACACCAATGCCCAGTCCGGCTACGCCACCGCCAAAAATTACATCGGCCGGTCCGTGCAGGACATGTATCTGGCCATCGGTCAGCCCACGGACAGCTCCTATGGTCCCGTGGAGGACGATGATGACACGGAAGAGGGCATGCTGTTTTATAACGGCTTTTACGTCTGGACCCTCCGCACGGAGACCGGCGAGACCGTTCAGGACGTCTATCTGGACGAGTAAAGCGCCGTGAAAAAGCTCCGCGACCTGTACCGCCGCCACCGGGAGATCGTCAATTACCTCCTTTTCGGCGCCGCCACCACGGCGGTGAGCTGGATCGCCTACGCGCTGGGCGTGGGCGCGCTGGGGATGGGCGTGAACGGGGGCAACGTCTTCAGCTGGGTGTGCGCGGTGGCGTTCGCCTTCGTGACCAATAAGCTGTGGGTGTTCGACTCCAGGAGCTGGGCCTGGCCGGCCTGGCTGAAGGAGGCCGCCGCCTTCGTGGGCGGGCGCGCGTTCACCGGGCTGCTGGAGCTGGTCGGCCTGCCGCTGCTCATCAGACTGGGGCTGGACCAGACCCTGCTGGGGGTGGAGGGCTTTGCCGCCAAGGTGGTCACCACCATCGTGGTCATCATCCTCAACTACTTCCTGTCCAAATTCATCGCCTTCCGAAAAGGCCATAAAAAATGAAATCCCGCGCCCCTGCCGAACGGCAGGGGCGCGGCGCTGTTTTGCTTTTTCAGCCTTCCCAGTGAGGCTCCTGTTCCTCCGGCTGAGACGGGGTCTCGGGCTCCTCCGGCTGAGACGGTGCCTCAGGCTCCTCCGGCTGAGACGGGATCTCCGGCTCCTCCGGTTGTGACGGTGCCTCAGGCTCCACCGGCGGGGCGGCGGGCTCCTCCACGGTCACCTCCACCTCCACGTCGGCTTCCGCCGCCGTCTCGTCCACCACGGACGCGAAGTCCGCCTCCTCGGCCTCCGGGCCGATCTCCTCTTTCAGCCGGGCGATCTCCGCCTCCATTTCGGCGATGGCGTCCTTAGCCACGCCAATCTCCTGGCATGCCTGGGCCAGGGCCTCCTCCGGCGCGTCGTGATGGGCCTCGTAGTACAGCCGGCCTATCTCGGCATACGCCTTTTTGATGGTGTCCTTCCGGGCGGAGATGTCCATGTTCAGCTTCGCCACCCGGCTGACCTGCTTCGTCTTGACGGCGGCCACCGAGGCCAGGTCCTTGGCCTTCTCCGCGGCCTTGGACGCCAGAGCTCCCGCCTTGTCCATAAAATCGTTGAAACCAGACACAGTGATAGCCTCCTTCTGCTTTTTGAATTCGTTTATTTCATTTTTCCCATTCACCGGGAGAATACTACGCGTCCTGTCCCGGCTCCGCGGCGTCCCGTTCCGCCCGCCGCCGGACCCAGAGCTCCTGGGGGCCCCGGCGGAGCAGGACCGCCAGCGTCAGGACCGCCAGCGCGAAGGTGACGCCCGCCAGAAGCTGGCTCACCCGTATGCCGGTCCCGCCCAGGTACAGCGAGTCGGTCCTGAGCCCCTCGATCCACACCCGGCCCAGACCGTACCAGCCCACATAGGTGAGGAAATACTGTCCGTCGAACCGCCGGACCGTCTTTTTCGACAGCACATGCAGTCCGATGAAGCCCAGCAGGTTCCACAGGGATTCGTACAAAAACGTGGGGTGGACGTATATAGTCTGACCGTTCAGCGTAAGGCCCATGCGGCAGAAGATATCCGTCTCCGCGCCGAAGGCCTCCCGGTTCATGAAGTTGCCCCAGCGGCCCACGCTCTGGCCGATGAGAAAACCGAAGCTGACCACATCCAGCAGCGCCGGGGCGCTGATCTTCTTCACCCGGCACACCACGAACACCGTGATCACCGCCGCAATCACCCCGCCGTAGATGGCCAGGCCCCCCTCCCAGATCTTGCACATGTCCCAGAAGGAGTCGTAGTGGCCGAAAAAGATCACATAGTACACCCGCGCGCCCACCACGGCCAGAGGCACGGCGAACAGCAGGTTATCGATCAGGTCGTCCTGGGTGATGCCGAACGCGTCGCACCGGCGGGAGCAGTAGGCCACCGCCAGCAGGAAGCCGCAGGCGATGATGACCCCGTACCAGTAGAAGGTGTGGCCCAGCAGGGTGAAGGAATTGGCCGGGTCGATGGACCAGTCCCCCAAAAAGGGAAAGGAGATGGCCGCGCCGCTCATTCTTCTTGCGCCTGCCGGGGCAGGACCAGAGACAGGGCCGTCCGCTCCGGCCGGATATGCTCCCGCACCCAGGCGGAAGCGTCCTCGCAGGTGATGGACCGCATGATCTCGAACCCGTCCAGGGTCCGGTACCCGGCAAAGCAGCTCTCCGCCAGGCTGACGCCCAGGTTCCGGAAGTCCCCCAGCGCCCGCAGGCTGCCGCCGTAGGACGCCTTTTTCTGCCGGTCGAAGAGCGCCCGGTCGAAGCCGTCCGCCGCCACCTTTTCCGCCGCCGCCAGCAGCGCGTCCACGGCGGCCTCCGGGTCTTTCGACTCGCCGCCGAACACCACGAAGCCCTCCCCGGCGGCATAGTCCGCGCTGCAGCCGAAGGTGCCGTTCAAAAGGCCCCTGCCGTACAGGTCAAGGTACGCCGGGGAGCTTCTGCCGTAAAGGCACTTCAGGGCCAGCCCCGCCGTGAGCCGCTGCCTGTGGGCCTGCGGACCGTGCCGGTCCGGGCCCAGCTTCAGCCCCGCCATGAACAGCGGCGCGGACACCTCCATCCGCCGCTCGGCCCGTTTTTCCACGGGGTCCAGACCCTCCTCCGGGCCGTAGTCCCGCCCGGGCAGGGGCGCGGCGTCGGGCGTGAGCATTTCCGCGGCCGTCCGCTCCACCGCCTCCGGGTCCACGTCCCCCACCACGCACAGCGCCATATTGGAGGGGTGGTAAAAGACCTTGTGGCAGTCGTAGAGCACCTGGGGGGTGATATCCTGGATGGACTCCACCGTGCCGCCTACGTCGTCCCGCAGGGGGTTTGTGGCGAACAGCAGCCGCATGAGGGCCATGTACACCGCGTTGTCCGGGTCGTCCTCGTACATGCGCAGCTCCTGGGCGATGATCCCCCGCTCCTTGTCCACGCTCTGCTGAGTGTAGTAGGGCACGGACACGAAGTTGAGCAGGGTGCGCAGATCATCGTCAAACCCCTGGGTGCAGGAGAAGTGATAGGCGGTCATGGACTCGGAGGTGAAGGCGTTGGCGTTGGCCCCCGCCGCGTCCAGAAGCATGAGGGCGTTGCCCTCCGGTGTGTCGAAGGTCTTGTGCTCCAGATAGTGGGCCACGCCGGCGGGGGTGTCCACCTGCCGGCCGTCCAGGGTGAAGCGCCGGTCCGCGCCGCCGTAGTTGGTGACGAAGCAGGCAAAGCTCTTGCGGTAGCCGGGCTTTGGCACCACGAAAACGGACAGGCCGTTGGACAGCTTCCCCTCATACAGGGTCTCGCCGATGGCCGCGTAATCGATCTTATGCATCTTCATCCTCCCCGGTCCCCCGCAGGAAATACACCGCGTCGCACGCGATACCGGCAGCGGCTCTGACCACGTCCTCCCTCGTCACGTCCTCCACCAGGGCCGCCAGTTCCTCCGGGCCGTACTCCAGCCCCAGCAGGTTCTGCTCCAGCCAGAAGCTCTCCAGCGCGCCGGCGCTGTCCGCCGCGCTGAGAAGGTCGTTGACAAGGCCCAGCCTGGCCGCGGCCATCTCTTCGTCGGATATGTCCCCGTCCTTTACGGCCTGTAGCTGCCGGTCTATCTCCGCCAGGGCCTGATCGTGATCTTTCACCTCGATACCGCTGATGACGGCCATGACGCCCTTCATCAGGTCCAGAGCGGAGCTGGCAAAGTAGCACAGGCTCAGCTTTTCCCGCACGTTCATGAAGAGCTTGGAGCTCACCGACCCGCCGAACACCGCGTTCATCACCCGCAGCGCCGCCATATCCGGGTCCTCCATGGCCTCCCCCAGCCGGTAGCCGATGGCCAGCTTCCCCTGGGCCACGTCCATGTCGTCGCTGAAATACCGGGGTTGCGCCTCCACCGTGTTCATGCGGATGTCGGTGCCCAGGTCCCTGTCCAGTTCGCCCCGGGGCATGGCGGCCAGCGCGTCCCGCACGGCCCGTTCCACCCGGGCGGGGTCGGCGCCGCCGCAGTAGAATATCTCCATGGGGGAAGAGGAGAGGAGCTCATGGTAGCGCCTTGTCAGCGCCACATAGCCGATGGCCTCGGCCTCCTCCTCGGTGCCCAGCACGTCCACGGCGTAGTCCTCCGCCGGGCACATGAGCTCGGTGAGCCGGTAGCGGCTGTAGGAGATCTTGTCGTTGATCCGGGCTCGGATGTCCTCCAGCAGCTTCTCCTTCTCGCTGTCCACATACCGGCTCAGCAGGAGCCCGCCCCGGGTCCGGGGCTCCAGGAGCACCTCTCCCAGCAGCGCCGCCATGTCCTCCAAAAGGCCCTGACCGTCCGGCAGATACGCCTCGTCGATAAAGTCCGCCCAGAAGCCCACACACTGGATCTCGCCCCTTTTCCGGACCGTGGGCTCCAGCCGGGCCCCATAAAGGCTGTCCAGCCGGGCCGCCAGCGCGTCCATGTCCGGGCTTTTCACCGTGCCCCGGCGCAGGACGCTGGGGATCAGGGCGTTTTGCGCCGCCGTCTCCCGGCTGAGCCTGGTCAGAAGGTTCACGCTGAGGAGCCCTGTTTTGAATTTGTCGGTCTGCAGGCACGTCAAATACGCGCCGGGCATTATCTCTTTCCGCGTCTGCCGCAAAGCTCTCACCTGCCGTCTACTGGTAAATTTTACTGTTGCCCTATATTATAACACACGCCGTCCTGTTTGAAAATGACAATTCCGTGAATTTTGCGGGCCCCGGACGGGGCCTGCCGTCAGCGGATGATGACCTGGCCGTTCTTGACCTTGATGTGCCTGCCGCACACGTCGGCCTCGTAGCCGTCCCAGCCGGCGGGCAGGTTCGGCTTTACGGTGAGCCGGCCGTTTTCCAGCCGTATGCCCAGAAGGTCCTCCAGCACCACCCGGAAAAACCAGCCCGCGGCGCCGGTATACCAGCTCCACAGCGCCTGGCCGTAGTGGTCCGGCTCGGCGGACACGTCCGCCGCCAGCACATAGGGCTCCGCGCCCCACTGCTCCGGGTCGTGCCGGGCCGGCAGCAGGTCCAGCAGCATGGCCGCGCCCGTGTCCGTAAAGCCCTCTTTCAGCAGGGCCGAGGCCAGCCACACCGCCCCGTGGGTGTACTGTCCGCCGTTCTCCCGGAAGCCCGGGCCGCAGGAGCGGATATAGCCCGGGTCCCTGCCGGTCCCGGCAAAGGGCGGGGCGAACAGCTTCACCAGAGCGTGGGCCTTGTCATACAGATGGTCGACGCAGGCCATGAGGGCCGTGCGCACCCGCTCTTTATCCGCCGTACCGCTGAACGCGGCCCAGCTCTGGGCCACGGAGTCGATGGCGCAGGCGGGGGCGCCCACCGCGCCCAGAGGCGCGCCGTCCGCCCACCAGCCCCGCAGATACCAGCTGCCGTTCCAGCTTCGCTCCGCCGCCGCCGCAAGGTCCGCCGCCGCGTCCGCGTACCGGGCGCCGGTCTGATCGTTCAGCCGGTTCAGCAGCGCCGCGAAGCGGTCCGCGGTGTGGATGAAAAACCAGGTGAGCCACTGGCTCTCGCCGCCCACCTTGTCCATGCCGTCGTTCCAGTCCCCGGAGCCGGTGAAAAGCAGCCCGTGAGGGCCCCGTCCCCGGGCCAGCACGCAGTCCAGCGCCCGGCGGGCGTGGTCCAGCACCGTGCCCCGGTCCCCGGAAAAGCCGGGGGTGAAATACCGGTCCCGCTCCGTCCGATCGAGAGGCGGGGCCTCCAGCCAGGGTGCCGTCTCGGTGCACACGGACCGGTCGCCGGTCTTTTCCACATACTCGCACAGCGCCCATACCAGCCACAGAAGGTCGTCCGAGCAGCGGGTCCGCACGCCCCGGGGGCCCGTGGGGGTGTCGTGCCACCAGTGCAGCACGTCCCCCTCCGTGAACTGCCGGGCGCAGCAGGTCAGGATGTGCCGCCGTGCCCGGGCGGGCGTTATCAGGATGAGATTGGTCACGTCCTGCAGCTGGTCCCGAAAGCCGTAGGCGCCGCCGGACTGGTACATGCTGGTCCGGCCCATTATCCGGCAGGACAGGGCCTGGTAGGCCGTCCAGCCGTTCATCATCCTGTCCAGCGCCTTATCCGGGGTGCGGATATGCACCCGGCTCAGGGTTGCCCGCCAGCCGTCCCGGACCTTGATGAGCTCCCGGGCGGCCCGGTCCGGGTCCGCCAGGGCGCGCAGGGTGTCGGCGCTCTCAAAGCCGCAGACCAGCACGCTCACCCCGCCGCCCTTCCACAGGGCGCCGAAGCAGGGCCGCAGCCCGGCCCCGGTCCTGCCGTCCATCCGGCCCGCCAGCCAGGAGGCCTCGTCGCAGGTGAAGCCGGACAGCTTCCTGCTGCACACCGCCCGGAACACCGCGTCCGGGTAAAGGCTCCGGGGATTTTCCGCCGTTAGGCACCCCTCCGCGCAGCCTGTGATCACGCAGGGGACGTCGGCGGCGTTGGGGGTGAGGGCCAGGGGCAGACGCCAGCCGATATAGGCCTCTCCGCCCCCCTCGATGAGCATGATCCGCGCCCGGTAGCCGCCGGGCACGAAGGCGGTGAGGGTGACGTCCTCGTGCTCCCAGCGGGTCCAGCCGAAGCCGTTGACCACCCGGCAGGGGCCGTCCGTGGCAAAAAGGCTCCGCCGGCCCTGGGCCGTCACCATCTCCAGCGTCTCGCCGCCGGCGGTGGCGATCGGGTCGTTCAGCCAGGGGTCCACCGGGCACTCCCGGGCGTTTTCCAGCCACATGAAGCCCGTGCCGCAGTCGGCGGCCAGATAGCCGAACGAGCCGTTGGACAGCACGTTGCACCAGGCCCGGGGCGGCAGGGGCGGGGTCTCGTAGCGGACCGCCCCGCCGGGCAGGTATTCCACATGGGGGGCCTTGCCTTTCCGCTCCGGCGCGGGGCGTAGGGCGGGAAGGCCCGCGTACCTGCGCTCCTGAACGGGCTTTATCACTACCGCCGCGGCGGCGATGTCCGCGCCGCCTGCGAACCACACGCCGCCCCGGACGCCCTCAAAGGCCGCCAGGCCGTATTTATCCAGATACCGGCGCAGGGCGTCCTTCCGGGGGTGCAGATACTCCCCCTCCTCGCCGGTGTCGAGCACCAGGTCCGCCGCCACGCCGCAGGCCGTGATCAGCGCGTGACGTTTGATCATCCGCCGGGCCTCGTTCAGATCCTCGCCCACCGCCAGGTATATGATGGGCACGTCCCCGGAAAGGCCCTTTTGCCACAGAGCCTCCCGGGTGGACCCGGCCCGGGCCTCCACCCGGGGCGAGCACACCGCCGCGCAGAGCTCCAGCGCCGCCCGCATGCCGGCCTCGTTCATGCCCAGCAGCGACGCCATGGCCCCGGCCATATCCGCGCCGCCGCCGGACAGGATGCGCCGGGCGCCGTTTTCCGCCTCGGCGCGGCTGTCGCCGCAGGCCAGAGCCAGGGCCGCGCACCCGCCCTCCGGCAGCGTGGCCGTCACCGTCACCGGCTCGTTCATCTGCCAGCCGCTGCCGGCGGCCACATGCAGATCCACCGTGGCCGCAAGGCACAGCCACGTCTCGGCAAGCTCCCCGCGGGAGAGCCTGCGCACCAGCACACATCCCCGGTGGGGCATGACCTCCAGCCCCAGCCGCCAGAAGGCGGGGTGGGCGGCGAAGTCGCCGGGCCCTGTCAGCACCGGCTCGAACCGCAGCGACAGCTTCCCGCCGCTGGGCCCGGTGATCCGCCGCAGCTCTCCCCGCTCGCCGCTGGCCACCGCCAGAGACGCAGAGGCCGCCGCGCCGCTCTGCCGGGCGGTGAAGGTCAGCGTGCCGCCCTCATACCGCCAGGGGAAAAAGGCCGCCTCCCGCCAGGACGGGGTCAGGGCCCTGCCGTCCACGGACAGAGAAAACCCCTCCGGGCGGTACATGAGCAGTCCGCCGCTTTTGGCGATACACCGGCCGTCGTCGCAGGCCAGGAGCGTATACACTCCGTTGGACATGGGGAACCAGGCCGGGGCCGCCGGGACATAGCCCGGCCCCTCCCACTGGAACACGGGCCGGTCCGGGCGGCTCTCAGGGGGCCGGGCGATGGGACTGCGGCTGCGGCGCAGCACCGTCCCGCTCAGCGGCACCCGCTCGCAGAGCAGAGGCCGGAAAGCGCTCATGGCCCGGTCCGCCATGAAATACCGCCGCAGAGCCCCGCCGGCCAGACAGTTGGCGACGGCGCAAAGGCTCATGCCCAGGTGGTGGCTCATGAAGCAGGCCACCACCTGGCCGTCCTTTCCCGTCCGGCCCGGGGTCATGTCCAGAGCCTCGTAAAACCCATACTGGCCCCACATGCCCATGCTCTTCAGCCGCCGCAGGTTCTTCACCGCCGCCTTGGGATGCACGCACAGCGCCAGAAAGCTGGCGTAGGGGGCGATCACCAGTTCCCCGTCCATATCCCGCCGCAGGGCCAGCGCCCCGGTGCCGTGGGCCTTGTAGCGATAGTCCATGCCGGCGTCCAGAGAGAAGAACGCGCTCTCGGAGTTGCCCCAGGGGACCTTGGCCCGCTCCCCCCGCCGCCGCTGGGCATAGAGGCAGAACCGGGCCGTCTCCCACAGCATGGACCCGCCCACCAGCGGCAGAAACAGCTCCGGCATCAGATACTCGAACATGGACCCGGACCAGCTTGCCAGGCCCCGCCAGCCGTCCAGCGCCAGCCGGGCGCGGCTCAGGCTCTGCCAGTGGCGCACGGGCACCTCCCCCCGGGCGCAGGCGACGTAGCTGGTCAGCCGGGCCTCGGAGGCCATCAGATCGTAGTGGCCGGGACTGACCGTCTCCGAGGTGGGGTCCAGACCAATACGGAAAAGCCGCTTCTTTTTGTCGTACAGCGCCGCCATATCCATCCCGTCCGCCAGGGCCCTCGCCCGGTCCGCGATCTCCGGGTGGCCGTGGGCGGCCATGCCGTTCGCCAGACAGATGAGGCAGGCGCACAGATTGCCGCTGTCCACCGTGGACACATAGGCCGGCTGCAAAGGCGCGCAGGTGCGCGTGTCGTACCAGTTATAGAGGTGCCCCTTCCACTTCGGCAGCTTCTCCACCGTCGCCAGCAGCCGGTCCGCCAGGACCGCCGCGTCGCTCTCCGGGGCCGCGTCCAGCTCCATCACCGCCAGCGCCGACACCAGGGCCAGGCCGATATTGGTGGGGCTGGTCCGGTGGGCCGTGCCCTTGGGGGGCTGGACCTGAAAATTGTCGGGGGGCAGCCAGTGGTCCGCGCGGGTGCAAAGGCCGCTGAAGTACCCCCATATGGCCTCCGCGCACTTCATAAGAAAGGTCCGGTCCGCGGCAGTGAGGTCGTTTTTCGCCGTCAGGGGCCGGCCGGACACATAGGCGAACACCGGGGCCGCCAGCCATACCACCCCCGCGGCCTTGCCCGCCGGACCGGGGGCCAGCACCGTCAGCGCCAGACCCAGCCCCACGGAAAACCACATGGCCGCGGGCTGTCTTTTGCCCCGCTCCGTCTGGGCCGCCGTGACCCACTGGAGCATGTTTTTGTGGCTCACCGTCATGCGCCACAGGGCCGTGAACATGGCCGACGCGCAGGTGAAGCCCTCCCAGGGCAGGAAGATGAGCCGGGCGAAAAACCGGGTCAGCGACCCGCCCGCGCCCCGCAGCACCCCGCTCCGGCACCGGAGCCGGGCGTCCCCGGTGCGCACGAACAGCCCCGCGAAGGCGTCGTGGACCGCGTCCGAACCCAGGCACAGCAGCGCCAGGCCCGCCGCCCAGCGCAGGTCCGGCCGGAAAAAGCCGCCCAGCAGCGCCAGCAGCGCCGCCGGGGCCACCAGGCTCCGGCGCAGACTGTCCAGCAGCCGGAACCGGTCCAGACCCGTCAGGTCCCGGCCCGCCCGGCCAAGCCAGGGGAGGTTCTGCCAGTCGCCTCTCGTCCAGCGGTGCAGCCGCCTGAACCAGGCCGCCGCCGTCACCGGGGCCCCGTCCGTCAGCTCCACGTCGCCCATGTAAGCCCCCCGCAGGTAGGCCCCCTCCAGCGCGTCGTGGCTCAGAACGCGGTTATCCTCGAACCGCCCGTCCAGACAGGCCAGGTACGCCGCCGCGTCCACCACGCCCTTACCGGCGAAGCCGCCCCGGTCGAACAGGTCCGTAAAAAGCTCGCCCGTGGGCGCGCCGTAAGGGTCCGTGCCCCCCTGGCCCGCCCAGATACGGGCGAAATCCGTCGCCATGGCCCGGTCCAGTTCCACCGCCATCCGGGGATGGATGACCCCGTGGCCCCGGACCACCACGCCGTTGTCCACCAGCGGCACGTTCAGCGGATGCATGGCCGCGCCGATGAGGGACCGGGCCGCTCCCGGCGCCAGCCGGGTGTCCCCGTCCAGACACAGGATATACCGGGCGCGCAGGTCGTTGGCGCTGCCGGAAAGGCACCGCAGCTGGTTGGGCCGGCCCTGGGTCAGCCGGGCCAGCTCCAGGATGGCCCCCCGCTTCCGCTCCCAGGGGGCGTAGACCCCGTCGGCGTTGTTCCAGGCCGGGTCCCGGGTCAGAAGGAAAAACCCGCCGCCGTATTTTTCATTCAGTTCGTCCACGGCCCGCCGGACCGGCTCCAGCCGGCCCGCCTCCGCGGGGGGATACACCGTCCCGTCCGGCAGGTCCGCCAGCAGCGCGAACAGCAGCTCCTTCCCGCACTCCCGGTTGGCCAGCCGGTACTCCTCCATCCGCCGGACGAGCCGGGGCCCGGTCTCGTCGTCCGTCAGCAGGGCGGACACGGCGCACACGGTCCGGCCCGCCTGGCCCAGACCGTTCTCCAGCGCCAGACGCATCAGCCGCCGGGGCGGGACCAGCCGCAGCAGCGCCGAGTCCAGCCACACCCGTATGAATTCCGATACCGGCAGCAACACCAGCACCGCCGTCCAGAAGCTGCCCGTCAGGCCCCCGGCCAGCACCGCCAGCGCCGCCGGCAGAAAGATCCGCGCCGCCATGTACCCGGCCCCGGTGCGCTGGGTCTGGGGAAAGAGATATTCGTGCAGTCCCTCGTCCATAGCCCTCTGGGCTATCTCCGGAGGGGATGTTTTTTCCTTTTTCGCCAGGCGCTGTATCCGGTCCCGATACCGGGCCCGGCTCATCTCGTCCATGGCCGGATAGACCGGGTCCCGCCGCAGCAGGGCGTCCACCGGGTCGGACCGCTCCAGTGCCTCGGTCAGGTCCATGTCCGCCAGAGCCCGCAGACTGGTGAAAAGCTCCGCCGCCCGGGCCGTATCCACCCCGGGCGCCCCCAGCGCCTCCACCAGCGCCGCCCGCAGGGCGGCCCCTACCAGAGCGCTCTCGTTTTCCGGCAGGTCCGTGCCCCGGCGCACGCCGGTCAGATATTCCCCGATCCGCTCCTCCGTCACGGGTCCCGCCTCCGCCAGCCGCCGGCACAGGGCGACGAGCGCCGCGCCCTCCCGGCACCGGCGCAGCCGTCCCCCGGCCCGCAGGGTCCCTATGGCCAGGTCCGTCTCCCGCCGGGCCAGGTATTCGTTGTCCGCGAACCAGGCCGGTTCCCGCTCGTCCCGGCTCTTGGCCGTGACCGCCTCCATGGCCCGGGCCAGCCGCCGGGCCGCCGCCCGACCCGATATGGTTCCTTTGATGGGGATGCTCCTGGCCGCCTCATCGCCCCATCCGGCCAGGCGTTCGTCGCTTATCTTTTCCATACCTGGGATTTTTCCCGTCCGCCGGGGAGAATATACGACCCGGTCTGTCAACTAAAAACGCTTGACACCTCCGCCTTTCTGGTGTATGATAGGCAGGCTGTAAAGCAAAAACCTTGACGCAAGGAGGGCGGCAGGATGGAAACGACGCCTCTGGACCGGTCCCTCCTGCTGGACTTTTACGGCGAGCTGCTCACGGAGAAGCAGCGCCGGACGTGCGAGCTGCACTGGAACGAGGACCTCTCCCTGGCGGAGATCGCCGAACAGGGCGGGCTGAGCCGCCAGGGGGTGTGGGACATCCTGCGCCGGGCGGAGACCGCTTTGCGGGAGTATGAGAGCAAGACCGGCCTGGTGGGCCGGTTCCTGGAGCGGCGGGAGCAGATCGCCGCCATCCGGGACCGGTTAGAAGCCCTGCTGCCGGAAGGAGAAGAGATCTGGGACATCCTGGCGCGGCTGGAGGATCTGATGTAATGGCATTCGAGAGCCTGTCCGAAAAACTGAACGGCATTTTCAAAAAGCTGCGGGGCAAGGGCCGGCTGAGCCAGGCGGACGTGAAGGAGGCCATGCGCCAGGTGCGGATGGTGCTGCTGGAGGCCGACGTGAGCTACAAGGTCGTGAAGGACTTTGTCAGCACCGTGTCGGAAAAGGCCGCCGGCCAGGAGATACTGGAGAGCCTGAACCCGGCCCAGATGGTCATCAAGATCGTCAACGAGGAGATGACCGCCCTCATGGGGGGCCAGGCCGTCCGGCTTAACTACTCCTCCAGGGTGCCCAGCGTGGTGATGGTGGTGGGCCTGCAGGGCGCGGGCAAGACCACCAATACGGCCAAGCTGGCCGCCTATGTGAAAAAGCACCAGAACAAGCGGCCTCTGCTGGCCGCCTGCGACGTATACCGTCCCGCCGCCATCTCTCAGCTCCAGACCGTGGGCGAGCAGGTGGGCGTGCCCGTGTTCCAGATGGGTCAGGCGGACCCGGTGGAGATCGCCAGGGCGGCGGTAGAGCACGCCCGAAAGCATGGCAACGACGTGGTGTTTCTGGACACCGCGGGCCGGCTGCATGTGGACGAGGCGCTGATGGAGGAGCTGAAAAACATCAAGGCGGCGGTGGACCCGGCGGAGATACTGCTGACCGTGGACGCCATGACCGGACAGGACGCGGTGCGGGCGGCCTCGGCCTTTGACGAGGCGCTGGGCATCACGGGCGTGATGTTGACCAAGCTGGACGGCGACGCCCGGGGCGGCGCGGCGCTGTCAGTCCGGGCCGTCACCGGAAAGCCCGTCAAATTCGTGGGCACCGGGGAGAAGCTGGACGCCATCGAGGTGTTCCACCCGGACCGGATGGCCAGCCGCATTTTGGGCATGGGCGACGTGCTGACGCTCATCGAGAAGGCCGAGCAGGCGGTGGATGAGAAGAAGGCCGCGGAGATGGCCGAAAAGCTCATGAAAAACCGCTTCACCCTCCAGGATTACCTGGAGCAGCTGCGGTCCATGAAGGACATGGGCTCCATGGAGGATCTGCTGGGCATGGTGCCGGGTCTGGACGCCAAGGCCCTCAAGGGGGCCAAGGTCGATCCCAAGGCCATGGCCCGGACGGAGGCCATCATCCTGTCCATGACGGCCAGGGAGCGGGCCAATCCCGCCATACTGAACGCCAGCCGGAAAAAGCGTATCGCCGCCGGGTCCGGCACCAGCGTGGTGGAGATCAACCGGCTTTTGAAGAGCTTCGACGCTATGAACGCCATGGTCCGGCAGATGTCCGGCTCCCGGAAAGGCCGGAAGATGGCCAAGCGCTTCGGCATGATGGGCTTCTGACGATTTCAACATTCATTTTTTGAATTTGAAAAATACAAAACGAACCATATTGGAGGAAAAACAATGGTCAAGATCCGTCTGAAGAGACAGGGCGCCAAGAAGGCCCCCTATTACCGCGTGGTGGTGGCGGACAGCCGCTCTCCCCGGGACGGCCGCAACATCGAGGAACTGGGCACCTATGACCCCATGGCCAAGCCCGCGGCCATCGACATCGACCTGGAGCGGGCCAAATACTGGATCGGCTGCGGCGCTCAGCCCACCGATACCGTTCGCGGCCTGCTGAAGCTGGCTGAGGCCAGCCAGCCCAAGTCCGAGGGCGAGCCTGCGCCCGAGGCCGACACCGAGGCCGGCGCGGCGGAATAAGGCGGGAGCCCCATGAAGGAACTTCTCACCTATATCGTCCAGAGCCTGGTGGACGATCCTGGCCAGGTGACCGTCACGGAGCGCACCGGCTCCGGCGGCACCGTGCTGGAAGTGCGCGTGGCGGACGGAGACATGGGCAAGGTCATAGGCCGGCAGGGCCGGATCGTGCGCCAGATCCGGGTGCTGATGAAGGCCGTGGCCCAGCGCCAGGGCAAAAAGGTCTCCATCGAGATACTGGATTGAAAAAGCAATATTTAGAGGCGGGGCAGATCGTGAACACCCACGGCGTCCGGGGCGAGGTGCGCATACAGCCCTGGGCGGACGAGGCGGCGTTTCTGACCCGCTTCCGCCGCTTTTATCTGGACGGCAGGGCCGTGGCCGTGCGCGCCTGCCGGGTGCACAAGGACATGTGTATCGCCGCGCTGGAGGGCGTTGACGATGTGAACGCCGCCATGGCCCTGAAGGGCAAGGTGCTGTTCATCGACCGGGACGACGCCCGCCTGCCCCCGGGGGCCGTGTTTTTGCAGGACATCATCGGCGCGAAGGTGGTGGACGAGGCCGGAAACGATCTGGGCGTTCTGGCGGACGTCGTGCCCGAGCCCGCCGCCAGCGTGCTGGTGGTGAAGGGGGCCCGGGAGATCCTCATCCCCGACGTGCCCGCCTTCGTACTGAAAAAGGACCCGGACGCCGGTACCGTCACCGTCCGCCTCATAGACGGTATGTGAATCTTATTGATGGCCCCTCTGACGAGGGGGCTTTCAATAATGCAGGCCTGTTTTGTAAAGCAGGCCTCATTTTATTTGCACAAATCAATCATTGCTTGATTTTTATCAAAATTGCAGGCATTGTATTCAAGCCTGGCTTTAGCTAAAATACAAGCAGCACTTGAAACGGAGGCGTTTTGGATGAACACGGAGCTGATCGGCGAACAGATCGCCAAATACAGAAAGGCCGCGGGGCTGACCTAGGAGGAGCTTGGCAAAGCGGCGGGGTCCGGGCCGGGGACGTGGAACTGAAGTTGGCCACCACCGTCTCGGGATTTCTCGGCAAGCAGATGGAGTCATGACGCCCGGCAGGCGAACGGATGGCACCGCTCGCCTGCCGTGTTTTGTTGCTCTGTGTCCATTCCCTCAACGGTACCTGGAACAGCAACCCGTTCCGCCGTCAGCAAGATATTGCATTCTTAGGAGATGTATATTATAATTTTTTAACAATGTTCATTAGAGGTGGTCAAAATGAAAAAGGGTACCATATCACTAGACGAGTTGTCCCCGCAAGATGTTTTTTTGCTTATGGATATTTACTTATCTGAATGGATGCATCGAGACGAGCTACTGTGGGTTCAGGTCTACAAATACTTCTACGCCACGCTTATTGTATTGTTTCTTCCTAACGTTGCCGATTTCTTAAAAATCGAGTTGCCTAAACTTCCGACTGTCTTATTCCCTATTGCAGCATTAGTTCTCTCATTTCTGTTTCTATATGTAACAATTGGATACACCAAGAGGTTAGAGGCAATTGGAAAGACTTATCAAAATATAATAGACCTACTACCCCCTTCTTTGCGCAGAATACCTCTAGAGGATCCTGAAATAAAACATGGTAAATTTTTCAACTATAAAATGAGCGTTATAGTATGTCTGTTGCTGTTTTTAGGGCTTGCAGTATTATCTGTACTGATGTTTTGGATTAACTTGAAGAAATGAGCCGTTGCAACCGTCTTTGGATGCAAGGGCTATGTATTCGTATTCACTTGTATCTATACGCTGATTAGTAGCGTTTGAGGAAGAAAAAGCGTCCAAGCTTTTACACTTGAACGCTTTGATTTAATTGCTTATGCTTATGCAGTTTATAACTCCTCCACAAATTATAGATTTTATTCTACAAAAAGTAAAAAGGTAGTAAATGTCTGCCTTTTTACTGCCTGATACTTTAAGTCTTCAGTTTTTTATGAAGAGTATATAGCATATTAGCATGATAAATCCAATTAATCGCATAGAATCTGATATTTTCGGATATCCCAATATATGCTTGATGGGAAAACCAGAAATAAGCAGTACAATAATTAGGAATATAAACAAAATGCGTAATAACTTTTTCATATGTGCATATTCCTATTTAATTTATTGAGATGTAGACTTGCCTACTTTATGACTTCTTGACTACCTGCTAAAAGGAAAATCCGCCGTCTATTGACAGCGGCATTTCATGTGGGGGCGGGTATCAGTTGTAGATCAAATCGTTGTAAATGACCTCGGCAACTCGGCTGCGGATATTGTTCATAGCCTGCACCCACTTCAAACCGTCCTCCGCTACCTCTCGTCCTCGTCGTAATACTCGTGTTAAGTTATGCCCCCACTTCTTCGCCGCGAACGTACCCTCGCTCGCAATCTGCCGCTGCATTAGTGCTTCCCGGTATGCCGCCTCCTCCACCAAGACAGGTCCCGTTCCGTCTCTGTCGCCGAGCGGGGCGCGTTCGACGAGCTCATGGACCGCAGGGGCTACTTTTACAGTCTGTATACCATTGCCAACGGCTATACCAACTCTCAATAAGAAAAGGTCAAGGCGTTTTTTCGCAGGAATACAACGTATTTCTGCGAAAAAACCGTCCCGGAAGGAACGCCCCACGGAGGCACATAAATGGTATTATTAGAGATGTCAATCCTGTGCCACGTGTGACCAAGCTATCCTGTACTATAAAAAAGTTGAACCAATTCCACTTTCATGACGATACTCATTATAATCAATAAATTTGTCAACTGGCTTAATAGACCTTTAGGTGCACCCGCTACAAGAACTATTTGTTGCGGGTGCACCTTGCTCATTGTTAAGTTAAGCCAACACGCAGGTAAACATCATTAAACCCCGAATTATTATAATGAATGATTCTGACGACAAGGAATCAAACATTTTTCGTCGAAGACTAAACCATTTTCATTGCCATAACGATATATATGGTGTACAACAGTTGTACACCGGCAAGGAGGTGCGCGATGGTAGATTTGTGGGCAAGAGGCGGTGCAGACCCGCATTTCCTGATAGAGGAGTACGGGGTTGAGATTTATAATTTTTGCCGCCGCATAACCTTTAGCAAGGAAGACGGCGAGGATTTGTTCCAAGATACATTCCTAAAGATATTGGAAAAAACAAATATAGTCGTGGATGGCACGGACTTCCGGCGGTTATTGTATTTAACGGCGTTGACCTGCTGGAAGGACCGAAAACGGAAATACGCCCGCCGCGCACGTATTGTGGCAATCGTCCCTCTGGAGGAGAATCTTGATCTGTCGAACAGGGATACAGAGGAGGAATTACTTGATCGGGAAGAACGACTGCTTGTGCGGGAATTGGTGAACTCCCTGCCCGAAAAATACCGTGGACCCACTGTGCTGTATTATGGTGCCGAAATGAAGATAGAAGAGATTTCAAGGTTGTTGTCACTGCCGGTCGGAACAGTTAAAAACCGGCTCTTCACGGCCAGGCAGATGGTGAAGAAAGGATTGAAGAAATATGACAAAGAGTTATGAAAACACCGATGCGGTTCTTCGTTGTGCATACTCCGATGTTTACACTCCTAGCAGTGCATTTCTTGAACACGTGGAGGCAGCCATGATCAAATCAAAGGACATGCGTACCCGGGTTGCAAAAAAGCCGGCAAAACGCATCGTTACCATAGCGGTGGCGGCGGTGCTTACCTTGGTGTTGTCCGTATCGGCTTACGCTATTTATCAGATATCCGTCAGGGACTATATCCTTCGTGATGCCGATCAGAAAACTATCTCACTGGTGGGATATAAAGACACGCCGGAATATAAGGCATATAGCGAATGGACGGCATATCTGGACGAAAGCGGCGACTCTTTACAGGATGATGTGGCGATAGACAATTATTATAATGCGTCTGGGGATCAGATGGATGAACTGGAGTCAGTCGCTGAGAAATACGCTCTGGACCTCCATACTGCGCTCGTATTTATTGATAATGGAGGTATACAGGATCTATATGATTGTTTGGACATCGAACCTTTTATGACTGACGATTATGATGTGATGTCCGGGTATGTCTACGAAGATGGGACATTCAAACTGGAAGCTATACGGTTTGGGGAGAACGATGGCAGTTTCAGCGCCAGCGTCTTTGTAAATGTAAAGGGTTCCTTCGCCATGATCTCCAGCCACATGGCGGCAGATTATGAGGAATGGGCGTATCACACGGCATCCGGCGTGCCTGTTGACCTCGTTCTGGACAGTGATGGGATAGGATCTATTCTGGCAGAGACAGATGGCGCCTATGTCTACACAAGCGCGAATACCTACGGCGAACCGTTTACAAAAAGACAGCTGGAAGCCTTCGCGGATACCATCAACTTTAAGGTCCTATCCGATCGGTTTGACGGTTCCGAACACAAAAATACTACGGATAAAGTCTTGGCGCTTTATGCACAGCAGATGGATGCTGTCTCTGCTCTCCCCACCCAGAGGGATAATGGAGAGGAACAGAATGAAAACATTCCAGAGAAAATAAGTGACTGGTGGGGGGTAACGGCACCAGATGGCTATTCCTTTGTGGATACCGATGTGATAAGCTGTAACGGTAACCCTATGCAGATTTGGAGCGCCGATCCAATTTATAGTGATGGCATTCATAAATATTATAAATCAGCCAATGGCGGCATTGACTTTCGTTGCCAGAAGTATTATACATCTTCCAAGCGGACAGAGTCTGCGAACCGGGAGCAATTCGACGAATTTAAGGCGTATTACGCGGATGGCGCTGAATGCAAGGTCAGTGATTATGAAGCATTCTATGTACCCGCTTTGTATAACGGCCCACACAGCGGATTGTGGTGGCTGGATGCCGACCGGGACCTGGTCTTTGAACTGATCCCCGAAGCGACGCAGCTGTCCCAGGCTGAATTGGTTGCTCTCGCTGAAGAAATGATGGCCATGATTCCCTGAATGTGCTACAGGCTTCTATCAGTAAGGGAGTATGTAAATGTTCATTTTTTCGGGGTCATACTGTCTTACGACCAACGGCCACAGAAGAGGGCCTTTGTGCGGAAACAGGGACAGCGCCGGCAAAAAACAAGCGGATTACAAGAAGGATCGATAACTTTTCATTTTACTTCTCCTTTCAGTAGTTTGGGGGCGAATCATGATAAATTCTCATTCAGCAAATTTAATAAGCTGTACTTTTGAATCCCATCATCCAAAACAACCCTCCAATCAAAACATATATAAAATACCCGTGTAGTGTTATTCTCATTATTGATGTACTAACTTCATAATGTACCGGAATATACGGGAAGCTCATTGAAACATTATCATACCAGAGTCCGCGAAACACACCCACTGCAGCCCATATCACATACGGGAGAGGAACGACAAGCAGGATACCCGTGATCACATACATCGTGTAGCGAACTACTTTCACCCAGTTTCCATGGAATGGCCTTAGATTATTGAATTGGCTGAGCACGGACATTTCGACTCACAAAATACAATGATCCGATAGTCAACTCTATGCCCAGACAAATAGCGACCTTCCGCAAATTACGTCTTGTCTCATCAAGAACAGGATTCCCGTATATCACCGAACTGACATCTGTTCCCAATACGTCGGCAATAAGAACCAGCATATCAATATCAGGTTTTGTCTTTCCGTGTTCGTAATTTGACACTGTCTGGCGGGTCACATGCAATTTAGCCGCGAAGTCATCTTGAGTCATTCCTCTCGCATTTCTGGCATTGCGTATGTTCTTTCCTATGTCCCGCAATTGAGATACCTCCCCGTTACAACGTAGTTCAAACACTTGCGACAGCCGTCGGATGCTGTACCCCGCTCCTATTCTGCGCCCAGATCCTCTATAACTCTTAATACATGCAGATCATCTATCTGTCCAGCAAGGATCCTTTTGCATTTTTGATTTTTCATAGCTGCGTGGGGTATTTCTACTTTTACAGTCTGTACCCCGTCGTCAATGGCTAGCGCAAAACGCGCTTCCGGTCCCTGTTGCCGGAAGCGCGTTTTTGCGGTATACTGGGCTCAACCTGAATCACGGGAGCGGAATCTATGCGTATCGACATCCTCACCCTGTTCCCCGAGGCGGTGCGGCCCATGATGGAGGCGTCCATCCTGGGCCGGGCGGCCAAGAAGGGGCTTATCGAGATCAATTGCATACAGATCCGGGACTTCACCACCAACCGCCAGCAGCAGGTGGACGACTACCCCTATGGCGGCGGCTGGGGCTGCGTGATGATGGCCCAGCCCCTGAAAGCCTGTCTGGACTGGGTGACGGAGCAGGCCGGGCCCCGGAAGCGGCGGGTCATCTATATGTCCCCTCAGGGGGCCCGGTTCGACCAGGGCCACGCCCGTCGCCTGGTCTCGGGATACGACCACCTGGTGCTGGTGTGCGGCCACTACGAGGGCGTGGACGAGCGGTTCATCGAAAAGTGCTGCGACGAGGAGCTGAGCGTGGGCGATTTCGTGCTGACCGGCGGGGAGATACCGGCCATGGCCGTGGCGGACAGCGTCTGCCGGATGGTGCCGGGGGTCCTGTCGGACCCGGCCTGCTACATGGGCGAGAGCCACTGGGAGGGACTTTTGGAATATCCCCAGTACACCCGGCCGGAGACCTGGGAGGGGCTCACCGTGCCGGAGGTGCTGCGTCAGGGGGTCCACCGGGACATCGAGGCCTGGCGGCGGGAGCAGCAACTCATCCGCACGAAGGAGCGCCGGCCCGACCTTTTTGAGGCATTCACGCCTCAGACCGAGGCAGACAGACAGACCGTCCTGCGGCTCACCGGCCGGGAGAAGCTCACCTACGACTGCCGCCCGGCCAGGTCTGAGGATATCCCGGACCTGCTGGCCATCACCGCCGAGGCCTCCGCTTACATGAAGGAGCGAGGCGTGGACCAGTGGCAGGACGGCTTCCCCAACGCGGAGGTGTTCGCCCGGGACATCGCTGCCGGGGGCTGCTGGCTGTTCACCCACGAGGGCGCGCCCGCCGGGGTGATAAGCCTGTACACGGCGCCGGAGCCGGATTATGGGGCTATCCGGGGCGCGTGGCTGAGCCGGGGGCCCTACGCCACCGTCCACCGGACGGCGGTGAAGGCCGCCTACCGGGGCCGCGGGCTGGCGGACGAGATGATGCAGCTCTGCGAGGACCTGGCCCTGGGCCGGGGCTTTGCCTCCGTGCGGGCGGATACCCACGCGGACAACGCCGCCATGCGCCGTCTGCTGGAGAAGCGGGGGTACGCATACTGCGGCGCCGTCACGCTGACCGACACTGTAGAAAAAGACCCGGAGCGGGTCTGTTACGAAAAGGTCTTTTGACGAAAAAGGAGATCCCCGGCGGGAGACACTCCCGCCGGGGATGTTTTTCTCTTTCATATGCCCGCGTCCCGGTCGGCGGGGACATACCGATGGGTGTACAGCAGCACCGTGTCCCCGGCCAGCAGCCGGAGAGAGCCACTGGGGACCAGCAGCTTCCCGTCCCGCCGGACCAGCACGATCATGGTCCTGCGGGAGATGTCCAGGTCCCGGATGAGCCGTCCTACCCAGGGATTCCGGCCCCGCAGGACTACCCGCTTCAGATCGACGCCCAGCTCGTCCCGGCTGGCGTCGGCGGCCAGCACCAGTCCGTCTCCCGGCAGCAGGACCTCCTCCGCCTTTGGCAACAGGGTCCGCTGGCCCCGCTGGATCACCACCGGGACCAGGTCCGGCGGCAGGGGCAGCCGGTCCATCCGTTCGCCGCGCCAGGGGTGATCCTGGCCGATCTCCAGCCGGACGAAACGCACGTCCGTCCCCACGCTATCCAGCTTCTCCAGCCGCCGGTACTGCTCCACGAAGCCGGCGGACAGAATGCCGGTGGGGATGGCCACCATCCCCACGCCCAGAAACGTCAGCACCGTTCCGAAGACCCGGCCCGCCACGGTGACCGGGTAGATGTCTCCGTAGCCTACGGTGAGCAGCGTGGACACCGCCCACCACATGCCGGAAAAGGCGTTTTGGAACACCTCCGGCTGGGCCTCGTGCTCCAGCCCGTACATGATGAGGGACGAGGCCGTCATCAGTACCAGGATGATGAAGATGGAGCTGACCAGCTGGTCCCGCTTGCTGCGCAGCACCGCCCCGATCACGTTCAGCGCGTCGTAGTAGGCGTTGACCTGGAACAGCCGGAGGATACGGACCACCCGGAACATCCGGAACGCCACCGCGCCCTGGGGCAGAAAGACCGGCAGATAATAGGGGAAGAAAGACAGCAGGTCCACGATCCCGTTGAAGGAGGTCATATACCGGACCTTCGCCTGCATGGGGCTGGCCGTGGGGTAGAGGAACTCCGCCGTCCAGACCCGCAGCAGATACTCCGCCGTGAAGGCAAGCACCGTCACCAGGTCGATCTTGTCTATGAGCGCGTGATAGGGCCGGGAGCAGTCAAAGGTGGCGAAGATGGCGATGAAAAGATTCAGCAGGATCAGCACGATCAGCACTATGTCGAACAGCCGGCTGGGCAGATCGTCCCGGTTGCCGATCTGGATGATGTCGAATATGCGCTTTTTCCGGGCCCGGACGGCTTCCATCGTCCCGCTCACCTCCCTTGCGACAGGGAGCCGCCGCGCCGGAGGGCGCGGCGGCAGGGCTGTCGTTTATTTGAAAAATCCGCCGATCAGGTCGCTGACCATGTTGCCGGCGAACTGGCTGGCCGCGTTGCGGACGGTCTTGCTGGAATTGCCCAGCAGGCCCCGGGTGATGGACTTGGTGAGCTGGCGGCCCATGCTCTTGGCGGTATTCCGGCTGGCCCGGACGATGCTCTGCTCCATCTTGGTGCGGCCGTACTTGTCCCGGCCCTCGGCCTTGTACTGGGCCTGGAGCGCCCGCTCCTCCGCCCGGCGGGCCTTTTCCTCCTCCTTGGCGGCCTTCTCGGCGGCCTTGGCCTCCGCTTCGGCCTGCTTCTCGGCTTCCTCCTCCGCCTTTCCGGCAGCCTCGGCCTGGGCCTGCTCGTCCAGTATCTCGTAGGCGGAGCGCTCGTCCACCGCGTCCTTATACTTGGGATAGAGGGCGTCGTTCGCCACCACCATGGCCTTGGCCGCGGCGTCCATGGCGCTCATGCAGCTGCTGGGCGGGCAGATGGTGGCCTTCTCCACCACGGTGGGCACACCGTCGTCGTCCAGCATGGAGACCAGCGCCACGCCGGTGCCCAGAGAGCCGATGGCCTCCTCGGTCTTGAAGGCGGGGTTTGCCCGGAAGCTGGCCGCGGCCACCTTCACCGCCTTCTGCTCGGCGGGGGTATAGGCCCGCAGGGCGTGCTGGATACGGTTATTGAGCTGGGCCAGCACATCGTCCGGGATGTCGCCAGGGCTCTGGGTGATGAAGAAGATGCCCACGCCCTTGCTGCGGATCAGCTTGACTACTTGGACCACCTTGTCCACCAGGGCCCTGGGCGCGTCGGAGAACAGCATGTGGGCCTCGTCGAAGAAGAACACCAGCTTGGGCTTGTCCGCGTCGCCCACCTCGGGCAGGGCCTCGTAGAGCTCCGAGAGCATCCAGAGCATGAACGTGGCGTACAGCAGCGGCTTTTGGGCGAGCTCTACGCAGTGGAGGATGTTCACCATGCCCCGCCCGTCGGGGGCAAGCTGCATCCAGTCGCCGATATCCAGGTTCGGCTCGCCGAAAAAGTCCACGGCCCCGTCGTTTTCCAAAGCCAGCAGGGCCCGCTGGATACCACCCACGCTCTGGCTGGTCACGTTGCCGTATGTATTGGCGAATTCCCTGTGATGTTCCCCCATCCAGGCCAACATGGCCCGCAGGTCCTTGAAGTCGATGATCTCCCAGCCGTTGTCGTCCGCCAGCCGGAAGGCGATGTTCAGCACGCCCTCCTGGGCGTCGGTCAGATCGAGCAGCCGGCTGAGAAGCAGCGGCCCCACGTCCGTGACGGTGGCCCGGACCGGTATACCGCCCTTGCCGAACACATCCCAGAACCGGCAGGGGTAGCCGGTATATTTGAACGACGCCGGGTCCACGCCCACCGTTTGCAGGCGCTCGCGCATTTTCTCGCCGTCGGTCCCGGCCAGGGCCGTGCCGGACACGTCGCCCTTGATGTCCGCCAGGAACACCGGCACGCCCATATCGGAAAAGCCCTCCGCCAGCACCTTCAGCGTGACGGTCTTGCCGGTGCCTGTAGCGCCGGCGATGAGCCCGTGGCGGTTCGCCATCCCGGGCAGCAGATAGACAGGGTTTTCCCCCTTGCCGACCAAAATCTTGCCATCCAGGAGCATGATATGACCTCCCGCCTTATAATATTTTACCGTAACATCAATAATATAACATACCTACCGGCAAAAGAAAAGGACTCGTTTTCATATGGCCCGGCGGGCCCTTCTCCAGAGCCCCAGGGCCAGAGGTATCCCCGCGCACTCCGCCAGGATGAAGGCCGTCCAGATGAGCGTCAGGGACCCGAAGCCCCGGACCGCCAGGGCAAAGACCACCGGCAGCACCGCCTGCCGGCTCATGGTCAGCACCATGCTCCCGGCCCCCTGCCCCAGTCCCTGGAGAGCGGCGGCAAATATGAGCCCGGGCACGGACAAAAACCACGCCAGCGCGAAAATACGCAGCGCCCCGACGCCTATGTCCGTCATCTCCTCCGACGCGTCGAACAGCCGCAGCACCGCCGCCGGGAAAAGCTCCAGTCCGGCAAAAATGACCGCGTAGATACCGGCGGAATAGATGAGCGCCCACCGGATAGCGCGGTCGATCCGCTCATATTTTTTCGCCCCCAGGTTATAGGCCACGATGGGGATGAGGCCGTTGTCGATACCGTGGGGCGGCACCGTCACCACGCCCCGTATCTTCGTCATCACCCCGTTGACCGCCACCGCCGTGGCGGAAAAGCCCAGCAGGATGGAATTCATCACCACGCTGAGGGCGGCTGTGAGGATGTCGATCATGGCGGAGGGGACGCCGATACGCAGTATCTCCCGGATACATCTGCCGTCCGGTCTTGGGGGGATGGAAAAGGGTATCTCCCTGTTCCACCGGCGATTGATGACTATGCCGGCCAGGAGCCCCACGATCTGGCCGATGACCGTGGCGATGGCCGCTCCCAGGGCCTCCAGCCGGGGCACGCCGAACAGGCCGAAGATGAAGATCGGGTCCAGGATCAGGTTCGTCAGCGACGCGGCGGACAGGGTGAACAGGAAAAGGTGGCTCCTGCCGCTGGCCATCACGAACCGGTCGAACACCCACTGGCCCATCTGCCCGAAGGAGAACAACATGCACACCGTGAGATAGTCCCGCCCGTAGGCGGCGATCGCCTCGTCCCCGCCGGACTGCCAGTCGAAATACCGGCGCACGCCCGCCAGACACAGCACGCAGATCAGCGCCCAGGCGCACACCGCCAGGAATATGGCGCTGTCCGCCGCCCGCTTCACCTTCTCCCGGTCCCCCTCGCCCAGCGCCCGGGAGATGACCGCGTTCAGGCCGATGGCGTTGCCGAAGCCCAGAGCCGAGCAGAAAAGCTGCACCGGCCAGGCCAGGCTCAGGGCCGTCAGAGCCTTTTCCGATATGCGGGCCACGAACACCGAGTCCACAAAGTTGTACAGGGAGTTGATGAGCAGGCTCAGCATGAGCGGCAGGCCGGTGACGATGATGAGCCGGCTCATCCTTTCCGTGCCCATCTTATTCTCTTTTTCCAAGGTGTTCTCCGCCATAGCGCGTCTCCCTCTCCGCTCTTCCCGGCGCCGTCAGCCCAGGACCCGCAGCCAGTTGTTGAAGAAGATATCCTCCAGCGTCCCCCGGTCATACCCCCGGTCCGCCAGAGCGTCCCACAGGGCGGGCAGGTCCTGGACGCCCCGCCAGCCGAAGGCAAGCTCGCACCCGTCCCAGTCGCCGCCCAGCGCCAGGGTCTTTTCCCCGTCCAGCGCCATGAAATGGTCCACATGGCGCACCGCGTCCGACAGGGTATGCGCCCCGCCGATGAAGTCCTCATACATATTCAGCCCGACCGCCCCGCCGCTGTCCCGGACGGCCCGGAACATGTCGTCCGTCAGATTCCGGGGGTGGCCGCAGACGGCCCGGGCATTGGAGTGGCTGGCCACGATGGGTCCCAGGCCCATCTCCGCGACGTCCCAGAAGCCCGCGTCGGACAGGTGGGACACGTCCGGCAGAATGCCCCGGGCGTACGCCTCCCGCACAAAGACCCGGCCCCGGTCCGTCAGTCCTTTGTCCGTCGCCTCTACGTTGGTGCCGGACAGGGCGTTTACATGGTTCCAGGTGATGTTTATGAGCCGCACGCCCCAGGCTGCCGCCGTCTCCAGCTTCTCCGGGTCGCAGTCCAGAAGCTCCGCGCCCTCAATGGACAGCAGCGCCGCCACCTTGCCCGCGGCGTGGGCCCCGGCGATGTCCGCCCCCGTGCGGCACCGGACGGCCAGGCCGGCGTTTTCGGACAGCTCCCGCCCGAACGTGTCATGCTGCTTCCGGCACTCGTCGAAAAGGGCCCCCGCCGGGAATTTGGCGGCGTCGGCGAAAATGGCGAACACCTGGGCCGCCTTTTTGAACCGGCTCAGCCGGACAAGGTCCAGCTGGCCCTGAGCCTCCCGCAGGGACCAGCCGATATGAGCGCAACGGCTCACCGTATCACAGTGGCCGTCGAAAAAGGGGATCGCCCCCATGGGCGTATCGGACACAGGACCGCCTCCCGTCGTCGTTCTCTCCAGCAGTATATGCCAATGTCCGTTCCTCGTCAACAGTCGTTTGCCCACGAAACAAGTCGTCGAATATTTCCAAATTTTGGGTAGTATTTTGTAAATTATTTACCAGAAAAGAATTCTATAAAACGCTTCCATTTAGTGGCAGGCTTTGTTATAATGTTAAATGTTAGCGGAGACTTTATGAAAATTTTATATTGAAATATACATACAGCCTTTGGGCAGGGGGTAATTTATGATTTCCCACGGAAAAGAGATCAAGGTCTTTACCGGCAACGCCAATCCCGCTCTGGCACAGGGCATTTGCGACTGTCTGAACATCTCCATGGGCGACGCGGTCTGCACCCAGTTCGCCGACGGGGAGTGTTCGGTATCCGTGTACGAACCGGTCCGCGGGGCGGACGTGTTCCTGGTCCAATCCACCTGCGGTCCGGTGAACGATAACCTGATGGAGCTTCTGGTGATGATCGACGCTATGCGTCGGGCCTCCGCCGGACGCATAACCGCCGTGATCCCCTATTTCGGCTACGCGCGGCAGGACCGCAAGGCCAAGAGCCGCGACCCCATCTCCGCGAAGCTGGTGGCCAACCTCATCACCGAGGCCGGCGCCGACCGGGTCCTGACCATGGACCTGCACGCCTCCCAGATCCAGGGCTTTTTCGATATCCCCGTGGACAACCTGGCCGGGGGCAGTCTCTTTGCTTCCCACTACAAGAAGCGCTTTGACCTGGCCGGGGGCGATTATATCGTGGTATCCCCGGACGTGGGCAGCGTGGCCCGGGCCCGGGCTTTCGCCATGAAGCTGGGCGTGGGCCTGGCCATCGTGGACAAGCGGCGGGAGAAGGCCAACCAGTCCGAGGTCATGAACCTGATCGGCGAGGTCGAGGGAAAGAACGTCATCATCCTGGACGACATGGTGGACACCGCCGGGTCTCTGGTGGGGGCGGCCAAGGCCATCCGGGAGCTCGGCGGAGCCAATAAGATCTACGCCTGCGCCAGTCACGGGGTCCTGTCCGGTCCCGCCCTGGAGCGGATCGAAAACAGCGTGCTGGAGGAGCTTCTCCTCTTTGACACCATCCCCTATCCCAAGGATCGGCCCCAGGTGGAGAAGATCCGTTATCTCTCCGCCGCGCCGGTGTTCGCCGCGTCCATCCACCGCATTTATGAGGACGAGTCTCTGTCCTCGCTGTTCGACTGATGTTTCTCAAGAGCGGCCCGATCCAATGGCTGGCGGTGTTTTTGGGCAATCCCGGCCCGAAATACGCCGGCACCCGCCACAACGCGGGCTTTCTGGCGGCGGAGGCGCTGGCCAGGGACAAGGGCCTTTCCGTGACCCGGCTGCGCTTTCAGGCGCTGACCGCCCGGTGGGACCTGGAGGGGACCGGGGTGCTCATCATGAAGCCCCAGACCTACATGAACGAATCGGGCCGGGCCGTGGGCCAGGCCGCGCGGTTTTATAAGCTCCCGCCAGAGCGGGTGATCGTGGTGTCGGACGACATCAATCTCCCCTGCGGGCGGCTGCGGGTCCGTCAGCGGGGCTCCGCCGGGGGGCATAACGGCTTGAAAAGTATCATCGCCCATCTTGGCTCCGAGGACTTCCCCCGGGTCCGGATCGGCGTGGGCGCCCCGCCACATGGGGGCGCGGAACAGATCGACTGGGTGCTGGGCGTGCCCCGCAACGCCGACTGGGACGCCTTTTCCGACGGCTGCATCCGGGCGGCCGGGGCAGTGGAAGAGTATATCCTCCGGGGGCCCCAGCGGGCTATGGAGACCTATAACCGGCAGTAAACCTGTGCTACACGCGCTGTGGCGGAGCGCGAATAGATATGGTAAGGAGGTTCGTACGTGAAGAAAGAATGCATCGCCATGCTTCTGGCGGGCGGTCAAGGTTCCCGTCTGTACGCTTTGACCGCGAACGTGGCAAAGCCACACATCCCCTTTGGCGGCAAATACCGCATTATCGACTTTCCCCTTTCAAACTGCGCAAACTCCGGCATCGACACCGTGGGCGTGCTGACCCAGTACCGGCCCATGAAGCTCAACGCCTACCTGGGCACCGGTCAGCCCTGGGACCTGTCCGCGGACGACGGCGGCGTATTCGTTCTGCCGCCCTATATGTCCGCCGGCGAGAAGGGCAACTGGTTCTCCGGCACAGCCAATGCCATCTACCAGAACATCGACTTCATCGACGTGTATGACCCGGAATACGTCCTCATCCTCTCCGGCGACCACATCTATAAGATGGACTATTCCGACATGCTCCGGGAGCACAAGGAGAAGGACGCGGCCTGCACCATCGCCGTCATCCAGGTAGGCATGGACGAGGCCCGGCGCTTCGGTATCATGAACTGCGGCGAGGACGGGTACATAAACGACTTCGAGGAGAAGCCGGCCCACCCCAAGAGCGATCTGGCCTCCATGGGCATTTACATCTTCACCTGGTCCAAGCTGCGCCAGGCCCTCATCGACGACAACGCCGACCCTAATAGCCAGCAGGATTTCGGCAAGAACATCATCCCCAATCTTCTGAACGCCGGCGAGAAGCTCTGGGCCTACCGGTTCAAGGGCTACTGGCGGGACGTGGGCACCATCACCAGTCTCTGGGACGCCAATATGGATATGCTCAGCCCGGAGCTGATCGACCTGTACGACAGCAGCTGGCCCATCATGAGCCGCAGCCCCATCCGGCCGCCCCATGTGGCGGGCCCGGAGGCGGACATCCGCCACTCCATCGTGACGGAGGGCTGCGTGGTGGACGGGTCGGTGTTCAACAGCGTGCTGTCCAATCAGGTGGTGGTGGAAAAGGGCGCCCATGTGGAATACAGCGTTCTGATGCCCGGCGCCGTGGTGGAGTCCGGGGCGGAGGTGCGCTTCGCCATTTTGGGCGAGAACGTCCGGGTCTGCAAAGGGGCCCATGTGGGCACGGAGCCGGACGGGACGGATAGCTGGGGCGTAGCTACCTGCGGCCCGGATGTGACTGTTGGCCCCGGCGCGCAGGTCGCGCCCGGCGCCATGCTCTATGATGATTTGGTGGCGACATGAGAAACGATCTGCATGGTATCATCTATACTTTGAGCTCCGAGCCCGCGCTCCGGGAGCTGGTGGAGCACCGCAACAGCGCCTCCATCCCCTTCGGCGGCCGTTACCGCCTCATCGACTTCGCCCTGTCCGCCATGGTCAACGCGGGCGTCCGGGACGTGGGCGTCATCATGGAAAAGGACTACCAGAGCCTTCTGGACCACCTGTCCAATGGCGCGGACTGGGGCCTTGCCCGGCGCACCGGCGGGCTGCGGCTGCTGCCGCCCTTCGGCCTGCGGGAGGCCCACTCCGGCAGCTTCAACGGCTGCATGGAGGCCCTGCGCTCCGTCAGCTCCTATATCCGCGACATCCCCCAGGAGAACATCGTGCTGTGCGCCGCCGACTGGGTGGGCAACATCGACCTGGGAAAGGCCGTGGACGTGCATATGCAGACCGGCGCCGACATCACCGCCGTCTGCTCCGAGGGCTACGGCCCCTTCCCCCATCACCGGCTGGTGCCGGACGGGGACGGCTACGCCCGCCGGCTGCTGTTCTCCGAGGGCGGCCCGGGACCGGGCCTGTTCTCCCGGGAGATCTACATCCTCAAGCGGGATTTCCTGCTGGAGCTGATGGACTTCTGCTCCGATATGTCCCACAACCACTTCCACCGGGACGCTCTGGCCAATTATCTGGCCAATGGCGGCAAGATCGCCGTTTACGAGCACAACCAGTACGCCCGGCGTATCACCTCCGTCCGGGACTACTACGACGCCAGCATGGAGCTTTTCCAGCCCCGGATGATGGCCGAGCTGTTCCCCGCCGACGGGCTGCCCATCCGCACCAAGGAGCGGTCCGAGGTCAGCACCTACTACAGCGATACCGCCAAGGTCCGGGCGTCCCTTGTGGCCGACGGCTGCTTTGTGGAGGGCGAGCTCGACCACTGCATCCTCTTCCGGGGCGTCCGGGTGGACAAGGGCGCGAAGCTGAAAAACTGCATCATCATGCAGGACACCGTGATCCGGGCGGACGCCCGGCTGGGCAACGTCATCGCGGACAAAGACTGTATCATCACGGAGGGCTGCCTGCTGTCCGGCACGGACAGGCTGCCCATCGTGATCCCCAAGGGCGAGACGGTCTGAAAAAGACCGCCGCGGCCGAACCGTTTCCGGCATTCTGCCTCCGTCCCGCGGGGCGGAGGCAGAAGCCTGTCGATCTTGCATTCTTTCTCTAAAGGAGTTCATATATGTCAGAGATCATGTCAGAAATAACCCGGGATGAGCTGCACGCGGCCATAGAGGATAAGCTGTGCGCCCATTTCGGCGTCACCGGCGCCAGCGCCACGGACGAGCAGGTCTTTCTGGCCTCCGCCCAGGTGATCCGTGAGATCATGAGCCGGATCGTCGCGGTGCAGCGGGACAGTAAGGACCAGCGGCAGGTCCACTACCTGTCCATGGAGTATCTTCTGGGCCGGAGCCTGATGAAAAACGCCTACAACCTTGGCATAGGCGACGAGCTCGTGGGCGCGCTGGAGGACATGGGCCGCAGCGCGGCGGACCTGTTCGAGCTGGAGCCGGACGCGGGTCTGGGCAACGGCGGTCTGGGCCGTCTGGCCGCCTGTTACTCCGACTCCATGGCCACGCTGGATATCCCCGCCTGGGGCTATTCGCTGTGCTATGAGCTGGGGCTTTTCAAGCAGGTGATAAAAGACGGCGTCCAGACCGAGACGGCGGACAGCTGGACCCTGGGCGCCACCGGCTGGCTGGTGCCCCGGGAGGAGGACACTCGGGAGGTCCGCTTCGGCGGCCAGGTGGAGGAGGAGTGGGACCACTCCGGTATCTGCCGGACCACCCTGCGCAACTACACCAGCGTGCTGGCCGTGCCCCGGGACATGCTGATCGCGGGCTACGAGGGCAAGCGGGTCAACATCCTGCGGCTGTGGGAGGCCCGGAGCAATCAGGATCTGGACCTGTACCTGTTCTCCGGCGGCAAGTATGTGGAGGCCATGGAAAAGCGCACCATGAGCGAGGTCATCACCAAGGTGCTCTACCCCGCCGACGACCACATCCAGGGCAAGGAGCTGCGGCTGAAGCAGCAGTATTTCTTCGTCTCCGCCACGGCCCAGGACCTGGTGAGCAAGCACCGCCGGGACTGGGGCGACGTGCGCACCTTCCCCCAGCACCATGTGATCCAGATCAACGACACCCACCCCACCCTCATCATCCCGGAGCTCATGCGTATCTTCATGGACGAGGACGGTCTGGGCTGGGACGAGGCCTTTGAGGCCGTGCGGAGCTCGGTGGCATACACCAACCACACCGTCATGAGCGAGGCCCTGGAGAAGTGGCCCCAGAGCCTGGTCCAGTCCCTGCTGCCCCGGGTCTGGCAGATCATCCGGGAGCTGAACATCCGCTGGAACAACCAGCTGAACGCCTGGTTCCCCGGCGACAGCGCCAAAGTGGAGCGGAACCTGATCCTGTCCGGCAACCAGGTCCATATGGCCAACATCTGCCAGGCGGTCTGCTACAAGATCAACGGCGTGTCCTCTCTGCACGGGCAGATACTCATCAGCCGTCTTTTCAACGACGTGTACGCCATCCGCCCGGACCGGTACACCTATGTGACCAACGGTATCGACCACCGCCGGTGGCTGGACCAGATCAACCCGGGCCTTTCCGGTCTGGTGCGGGATCTGATCGGCGACAGCTTCCTGACCAGGCCCGAGGAGCTGAAAAAGCTCCGGCAGTATGAAAACGACAACGCGGTCCTTGACCGGCTCAACGAGATCAAGGCTGAGAACAAAAAGCGTCTGGCCGCGTGGCTTCTGAAAGACCAGGGCGCGGTGCTGGACCCCGCCGCGGTGCTGGATGTGCAGGTCAAGCGGCTGCATGAGTACAAGCGCCAGCTGCTGGCCGCCATGCTCATCACCAGCCTCCAGCAGCAGCTTCGCAGCAACCCCAATCAGGAATTCCTGCCCCGGACCTTCGTTTTCGGCGCCAAGGCCGCCGGCAGCTATGTGACCGCCAAGCGGATCATCGAGCTGATCAACTCCCTGGCCGCGGACATCGCCGCGGACCCGGCCTGCAAGGGCAAGCTGCAGGTGCTGTTCGCCGCCAACTACCGGGTGTCCATGGCGGAAATGCTCATGCCCGCCGCTCAGGTGTCCGAGCAGATATCCACCGCCGGCACCGAGGCCAGCGGCACCGGCAACATGAAGCTGATGATGAACGGCGCCATCACCATCGGCACCCTGGACGGGGCCAACGTGGAAATGTACGAACATCTGGGCGACGAGAACATGTTCCTGTTCGGCCTGAAGGCCGAGCAGGTCCAGGACCTCAAGGCCCAGGGCTATCAGCCCCAGAGCTACGCCAACACCGACCCGGTCACCCAGGCGGTGCTGGACCGGTTCCGCAACGGCTTCGCCGATGGCAAGAGCTACGCGGACCTGGTCAGCAACCTGCTCTACAACGGCGACCAGTACATGCTGCTGGCGGACTTTGCCGACTACCGCCGGGCCCACGAGGAGCTTTACCGGCTCATGGCCGACCCCCGCGCCTCCGCCCGGATCAGCCTCATCAACATCGCCGAGTCCGGCGTGTTCGCCGCGGACAGAGCCGTGGCCGAGTACGCCAAGCACATCTGGCGGGTGTAAGAACAAAGCGAACCGGCGGGCGCGGCCCAGTGTGCCGCGCCCGCCTCTCAGATAAGGAGATGAACAGCTTGAAAGTACAGCAGAGCGCTTTTATCCTGGAAAAACGGCCCCTGCTCCTGCGTCTGCGGGACGCACTGTGCGCCGAATTTGAATACGCCTCCGTTCTGGCCGAGGACACCACCGGCCGGAATTACCAGGTGAGCCGTCACAGCGTCAGTATCGGCGAGGGCGACGATATGCGCGGCTTCGTGGTGAAGGCGCTGGACAAAGGCCGCTACGCGGAGTATTCCTTCAGCGATCTGACGGAGCAGTCCGTCCCCGCCGTATGCGCCGCGGTGCGGGCGCTTCTGGCGGCGGACGTGCGCCCGGAGGGTCTTGGGGCCAACACCTACGCCCCGCCGGCGGAGGAGCCTACCGTCTTTTCCGGCGCCACGGAATATGAGACCGACCCGGCCTCCGTGGGGGACGGGGAGATACTGGACCGGCTCATCGCCCTGCGGGACAGGGGCCTGGGCATGGACGAGGCCGTGCTGGACTTCATCGCCCAGATGTCCTGGCAGCGGTACACGAAGCTGTTCCTGTCCCGGGAAAAGGACATGATCCAGAGCGTGATGTACACCACCGGCATGGTGGCCGCCGCCGCCATGCAGGGCCAGGAGGTCAAGCAGTCCTATGTGCCCTGCTCCGGCCTGGGCGGGCTGGAGATCATGGCGGGGATGGAGCGGAGCGTGGCCCCCTGCGTGGAGACCGTGCTGGCGCTCCGGCACAGCGAGCCGATGATCCCCGGGGAGTACGAGTGCATATGCAGCCCGGAGACCACCGGCATGATCGTCCACGAGGCCTTCGGCCACGGGGTGGAGATGGATATGTTCGTCAAAGACCGGGCCCAGGCAAAACAGTTCATCGGCCAGTATGTTGCCTCGCCGCTGGTGACCATGCACGACGGGGCCTGCTCCGCCGACCAGACCGCCACCTACTTCTTCGACGACGAGGGCGTCATGGCCCACGACACCGTCATCATCGACCGGGGCGTTTTAAAGACCGGTATCAGCGACCTGCAATCCGCCCTGGTCCTGGGCACCGAGCCCACCGGCAACGGCCGCCGGGAGAGCTTCGCCCGCAAGGCGTACACCCGCATGACCAACACCTGGTTCGAGCCGGGCACGGATAAGCTGGAGGACATGATCGCCTCGGTGAAATACGGCATGCTCCTGGAGGATCCCTCCAGCGGCATGGAGGACCCGAAAAACTGGGGTATCCAGTGCATGGTGAACATCGCCCGGGAGATCCGGGACGGCAAGCTCACCGGGCGTATCTTCTCCCCGGTGGTGCTGACCGGGTATGTGCCGGACCTGCTCCGGTCCATCACCGCCATGTCGGAGGTCGCGGCGCTGTCCGGCACCGGCTTCTGCGGCAAGGGCCACAAGGAGTGGGTGAAGGTCTCCGACGGCGGGCCGTACATCAAGGCCACCATCCGCCTGGGCTAAGGAGGTAAGACGATGGAAAGGATCATTTCCGCCCTGCGGGCGCTGGGCGTGGAGCAATATGTGATCACGGAAAAGCACACCGACTCGCTGGAGAGCTTTTATGTGCGCAAAGACCTGGACCTGACCCGCCGGGCCGACACCACCGTCCAGACCGTGCAGGTCTTTCGCCCCTTTGAAAAGGACGGCGTGAAAATGCTGGGGGATTCGGAGGCGACGGTCCGTCCGGGCATGTCGGACGAAGAACTGCGCCAGGTCATCGGCCGGGCCTGGTACGCCGCCCAGTTCGTGGCCAACCCCTGGTACCCCCTGCCCGAAGGGGTGCGGGAGCCGGAGAAGGCCGAACGGAGCGGTTTCGGGGAGACGAGCCTGGCCGAGGGCATGAAGACCATGACGGCGGCGCTGTTCGCCGCGGACACGGCGGAGGACGTTTTTCTCAACTCCGCGGAGATATTCATGCGCAGG
This sequence comes from uncultured Oscillospiraceae bacterium, assembly GCA_947624985.1. Classification (GTDB taxonomy): domain Bacteria; phylum Bacillota; class Clostridia; order Oscillospirales; family Oscillospiraceae; genus CAJOIG01. The sequence continues at coordinate 97,879 of CANQMO010000002.1, forward strand.
ACCCACACCCACATCGTCACCTCCCAGGGGGCGGACGTGGGCTGGGAGCGGACCGACGTCTGGGGCGAATATGTGTGCCAGTGCCCCGCTCCCCAGGACGTGGAGACCTATCACCAGTTCAACTACCGTCAGCCGGAGGCCGGGGAGCTGACCGCCGCGGTGGCTCACGCGCTGGACATGACCCGGGCCCGGGCCCGGGCCGATGCGGCGCCAAAGACCGGGACCTGCGCGCTGGTGCTGGACCGGGAGCAAATGCGGGAGCTTCTGAGCTACTATGTGGACCGGGCCGGGTCCGGCATGATATACCAGAAATACTCCCCCTTCCGCTTGGGCGAGAACGTGCAGGGAGAGGATATCACCGGCGATAAGCTCACCATCCATCTGAAGGCCACGGAGCCCTACACCGGCTTCGGCGCGCCCATGGCCGACCGGCACCTGCTGGAGGACGGCGTTCTCAGGACCATCCACGGCGGTGCCCGGTTCGCCCACTATCTGGGCGTGGAGCCCACCGGCAGCTACCGGGCCATCTCCGTTCCCGTAGGCACAGCGCCCATGGAGACGCTGACGGCGTCGCCCTGTCTGCATGTGGCGGCCTTCTCCGACTTCCAAATGCACCCTCTCACCGGCCACTTCGGCGGGGAGATACGGCTGGGGTTCCTCTATGAAAACGGCACAGTGACCCCGGTCACCGGCGGGTCTGTCAACGGCAGCATTTTGCAGGGGCAGAGCCACATGACCTTCTCCCGGGAGCGCTGGCGCAGCGCCGACTACGACGGCCCTCTGGCCGTGCGTATCGAGGGTGTACAGGTCGCCGGCTCCTCAGAAGCGTGAAAATCACAGGCCCCGCCGCATAGGACTGCCCCCTCTGATGAGGGGGCAGTTTTTTCTTGCGCTCATACGGGCAAACAGGTATTATAAAGCAGAAAGGCGGTGGGCTCCGTGGGAAAACATATCCTCATCATCGACGACGACGTACACATCGGGGACATGCTCGCCGAGGCTCTGGAGCGGGAGGGGTACCGGGTGAGCCGGGCCTACTCCGGCACGGAGGCGCTGCTGCTGACAGAGCGGACCACCCCCGATCTGGTGCTGCTGGACCTGATGCTGCCGGGCCTGTCCGGCGAGGAGGTCCTGCCCCGGCTCAAAGGGGTGCCCACCATCGTGGTGTCCGCCAAGGTGGACGTACAGGACAAGGTGGACCTGCTGCTGGGCGGGGCGGCGGACTATGTGACGAAGCCCTTCGATATGCAGGAGCTCCTGGCCCGGATCGCCGTGCGGCTCCGGGAGGGCCCCGGGCCGGACGCCGCCCGGCTCACCGCCGGCGGGCTCAGTCTGGACACGGATACCCGCGCCGCCGCCTGGGGAGATGGCCAGACGCGCCTGACCCGGACCGAGTGCGCCATTTTGAAGCTGCTCATGCTCAATCCCTCTCAGGTGATCACCAGGTCCACCATTCTGGACCGGATCAGCCTGGATACGCCCGACTGCACGGAGTCGTCGCTCAAAATGCACGTCAGCAACCTGCGGCGGAAGCTCCGGGCCCTGACCGGCCACGACTGGATCGAGGCGGTGTGGGGTATCGGATTCAAGCTGCGCCCGCCGGCGGGGGCGCCGTAAAATTTACGCCGCTCTTTACCGCTTTCTTTACTGTCCCGCTCTAAAATGCGGGCATAAAGGAGGTATCTGACCCATGGAATATGTCTTACAGACGGTGTCGCTCACCAAGCGTTACCGCCATTTCAGCGCGCTGGACGGGCTGACCATGCGCGTCCCCCGGGGGGCCATATACGGTCTGGTGGGCCGCAACGGCGCGGGCAAGACCACCCTCATCCGGCTGATCTGCGGCCTACAGGAGCCCACCGCAGGCATGTACGTCCTCTACGGCCGGAAGAACACCGACCGGGACATCTCCCGCTCCCGGCGGCGGATGGGCGCGGTGGTGGAGACGCCCTCCATCTATCTGGACATGTCCGCCCGGGACAACCTGAAGCAGCAGTACCGGGTGCTGGGCCTGCCCTCCTTTGAGGGCATAGACGAGCTGCTGGCTCTGGTGGGGCTGGCGGATACCGGCAAAAAGAAGGCCCGGCATTTCTCCCTGGGCATGAAGCAGCGGCTGGGTATCGCCGTGGCGCTGGCCGGGGACCCGGATCTGTTGGTGCTGGACGAGCCGGTCAACGGTCTGGACCCCCAGGGTATCATCGAGATACGGGAGCTGATCCTGCGTCTGAACCGGGAAAGGCAGATCACCGTGCTCATCTCTAGCCACATCCTGGACGAACTGAGCCGCCTTGCCACCCACTACGGCTTCATCGACGGGGGCCGGATGGTGAAGGAGCTCTCCGCTACGGAGCTGGAGGCCGCCTGCCGCAAGTGCGTGCGGCTCACCGTCACGGACACCGCCGTCCTGGCCCGGGTGCTGGACGCGCTGGGGGCGGAGTATAAGATACTGGACCAGGCCACGGCGGACGTGTACCAAAAGCTGAACGTGTCCCAGCTGACCCTGGCCCTGGCGGCGCAAAACTGCGAGCTCGTCGACATACAGGAGCGAGACGAGAGTTTGGAGAGCTACTTCGTCTCCCTGGTGGGAGGTGAGCGCCATGGCTGATCTGCTGCGGGCGGGCTTTGCCCGCATGTGGAGGGCCCCGGTGTTCTGGCTGGGCGTGGTGTTCATGGCGTTCTGGGGCGGCGTGGTCTGCCAAAGCGCCTATGATGGCTCCCGGGAAGGGGTCGTCTACTTCATAGGCGATCTGTGCCGCTACCACTGTATCGTCACGGTGTTCCTGCCGGCGGTGTTCTGCGCCCTCTTCCTGGGCACGGAGTATGAGCACGGCGCCATCCGCAACAAGCTGGTGGCGGGCAAGACCCGCCCGGCGGTGTACCTTTCCAGCCTGGTGCTGAGCCTGGCCGCCTGCCTTTTGATGATCGCGGCCTATTTCCTGCCGGTGGTCTGTATCGGTCCATTTTTCACCGAGGGACTGGGGACCACGCCTCGCATGCTGGCCCTGACCGTGGGCGGGGAGCTTCTCATGGCGGCGGCCCTGTGCGGGCTGTGCACTCTGGGCAGCATGCTCATCTCCCGGAAGGCCATTCTGGCGGTGACGCTGCTGCTGGCCACCCTGGGAGGGCTTGCTGTGAGCGCCACCGTAGAGGGCCGGCTTGAGGAGCAGGAGTATTTCCAGGGCATCATGATGAACGAGGAGGGCCAGCTGGTGGACGCTGGGGAAATGGAGAACCCGGACTATCTCCGGGGCCGGGAGCGGGAGATATACCAGTTCGTCGCGGACTTTCTGCCCACGGGCCAGGCGCTTCTCTATAACTTTGACATGGTGGTCCACCCCTGGGCCATGTGCCTTTATTCTCTGCTGATCCTGGCCGCGTCCACCGCCGGGGGTGTCCTCGCCTTCCGCCGGAAGGACCTGAAATAGGGGGGCGGGGATATGGCAAGTCTTATCCGCTCTCACCTGGCGCGGCTGTGGAAAAGCCCGGTGTTTTTGCTGGCACTTGTCGTTATGTTCCCCTACGGCCTGGGCCTCGCCAACAGCGCCATAGGCGATTTTCAGTCCGGCGGCGCTGCGACTGCCGGCCTGTGGGGCCAGCCCCTGTGTGGCTTCGGCCTGCTGACCGGTATGATACTGGCGGCGGTGTTCAGCCTCTTCTTCGGCGCGGAGTACGCCGACGGGACTATCCGCAACAAGTTGATAGCGGGCCATTGCCGGGTGAGCATCTATCTGGCGACCCTCGTGGCGAGCCTTCTGGCGGCCCTGGCGCTGTATGCGGTCTATCTGCTGGCCTGGGCGCCCCGGCTTGGCTGGATGCTGCACAATTTCCCCGCCCCGGAGCCGGGAAGACTGGCGCTGTGTCTGGCGGGGACAGTGCTGCTCACAGCGGGCCAGTGCTCGCTGTGCGTGATGCTCTGCATGCTGGTGCAGCGGCGGTCCCTTCTCGCGGTGATTTTGATCCTTACGATGGTCTTTCTGTTCTTCGCCGCCATCCAGGTCCAGGACGCTTACGAGACCGCCACCGGCGGGGGCATGCAGCTGATGATCGATGAGGCCGGCCAGCAGCAGTGGGTGTTCCACGAGCCGGGCCGGGCCGGAGCGCTCACCACGTTCCTCTACGACGCGCTCCCGGTCTGTCAGGCCTACCGGTACATGGCTATGGAGGCCACGCCCCGTATGCTGGCCTGCTCCGCGGCTCTGACCGGGCTGACCACGGCGCTGGGGCTTATCCTGTTCAAGCGAAAAGACATTCGATAAAGGCGGTGTTCGCGTGGCGTATATCGTATGCGCCATACTGGCCGTGACCGCCCTGGCGCTGGGGCTGAAGGTCCTCGCCACGCGCCGGGCGGTCCGGCAGATCATCCGGGAGCTTTCGGAAAAGCTCTCGGAGGACACCAATACCCTCATCTCCCTGTCCACGTCCGACAGGGAGATGAGGCGTCTGGGGGCGGCGCTGAACCGCCAGCTTCGCACCCTGCGGGAGGAACGGCTCCGGTACCGGCAGGGGGACCGGGAACTGAAGGACGCGGTCACCAACGTCTCCCACGATCTGCGCACGCCGCTGACCGCCATCTGCGGCTATCTGGATATGCTCCGGACCGAGCCCATGAGCGGCGACGCCCGGCGGTATGTGGACCGTATCGCGGAGCGGGCCGGGGCCATGAAAGCCCTGACCGAGGAGCTTTTCCGCTACTCGGTGGTCCTGTCCGACCGGGAGGAACTGACCCCGGAGAGCGTGGACCTGAACGCCGCCGTGGAGCAGAGCGCCGCGGGGTTTTACGCCGCCCTCACCGCCCGGGGTATCGAGCCGGATATCCGCATGCCGGAGGAACACGTCATCCGGGCGCTGGACCGGGCGGCTCTGAGCCGAGTGCTGTCGAACCTTTTTTCCAACGCCCTCAAGTACAGCGACGGGGACCTGACCGTGACGCTCACGGCGGCGGGGCAGATCGCCTTTTCCAACGGAGCCCGGGACCTGGACCCGGTGCAGGTGGGGCGGCTGTTCGACCGGTTCTTCACATTGGAATCGGCCCGGGGCAGCACCGGCCTGGGACTGGCCATCGCCAGGACCCTGGCCGAGCGTATGGGCGGCTCCATCACCGCCAACTTCCGGGACGGCCGTCTCACCGTCACGGTGGCGTTCCCGCAGTAAGAGCGCAAAAAGCCCGCCGGACGCTGAAAAGACGCCCGACGGGATCATTTGTCTGTATTTTCACCGCATGAGCTCGGGGCGGATCACGTCTCCTCAAACAGCGCCCGCAGATAATCCCGCTTCCCGTACAGCACGCGGTCCACATATACGTCCTCTCCCTGCACACGGTAAAAGACAAGGTAGTTGCCGCTGACGAGAAAACGGTAGTCCTTTTCCCGCACATCGGCCACCGATACCAGCGGCGCGCCCATTTCCGGGAAATCGATCAGCCTGTCAGCGTCGTCCATGATCTTTTCGACCGTCTCCAATGCCGCGGACGGATTGGCAAGCTCCGTGATGATATAATCCCAGATCCGGTCAAGGTCATGGCGGGCTTTCAAAGTGTAATGGAGCTTAGTTTTCATCGGCTCTGGCACGAAAATGTGCCCTCACCTCCTCAGGCGTCAGCCAGCCCTCGGTCTCGCCGGAGCGGCGGCCCTTGGCCAGTTCGTCCATCAGGCGTAGCGTGGCCCTTGTCTTTTCATAGTCCCGCATGTCCAATATGGCATAGCGCCCCCGGCCATTTTTCGTCAGAAAGACCGGCTCGCCCACCGCCACGTCCCGGAGCACCTCGGTGTAATTGCGCAGGTCGGAGATCGGTTTGATGTTCGGCATGTTTTTCGCCTCCTTTCTCTCTTAGTATACGCCAGAGAGCTGTAAAATTCAACGATAAATTTGCAGCGCGGCACAGAGAAACTTCCCCGGCGGACAGCGCGCGCCGGCGAGTTGACGAAATTTTCTTCTTATGCTATAATTCTAACTTGATTTTTGTTCAGAAAGCAAGAGGTGGTTCTTCCCTATGGATGATGGCAGTTGGCTGTCTATCCTTTTTATCCTCGCACTGGTGGGCATGGCGATGTATTTCGCCTTCGCGGAGACGGCCTTCGCCTCCGTGTCCCGCAACCGTATCCGGGTCCGGCTGGAGAAGGGCGACCACAGGGCAAAAAAAGCCATGTGGGTGCTGGACAACTTCGACCGGGCCATCACCACGATCCTGATCGGCACCAATATCGCCCACCTGTCCGCCGCGGCGGTGGTCACCCTGCTGGTGACCCACCGGTGGGGCATGGGCGCCGTGGCGTGGGGCACCCTGGCCACCACGCTGATATTGTTCTTCATAGGGGAGATGCTCCCCAAGACCATTGCGAAAAAATACAGCGAGCGGTTCTGCCTGGGCACCGCCGGTTCGCTGTGCTTTTTTATGCGCTTTTTCGCCCCGGTGGCGGTGGTGCTGACCGCCATCGGCCAATGGGCCGCCAGGCTCTCCAAAGGCGAGAGCGAGGTGTCCGTCACCGAGGATGAGCTCTACGATCTGGTGGAGGACATGACCGACGCGGGCAGTCTGGACGAGGAGCAGGGTGATCTTGTCCAGGCGGCGCTGGAGTTCTCCGACATCACCGTGGAGCACGTGCTCACCTCCCGGGTGGACATGGCCGCCATGGACGTATCCTGGTCCCCGGACCGGGTGCTGGATTTCATCCGCTCCCAGCGCCACACCCGCCTGCCGGTGTATGAGGACAACATCGACAACATCATCGGCGTTTTGCAGATACGCAAGTACATCAAGGCCTGGCTGGCGGAAGGAGAGGGCGTGGACCTGCGCGCGCTTCTGGACCCTGCCTACTTCGTGCCGTCCACCACCAATGTGGACGACCTGCTGCCGGAGCTGAGCCGCAACCGGCTGAACATGGCCATCGTCACCGATGCCTGGGGCGGGACTCTGGGCGTGGTGACCGTGGAGGACATACTGGAGGAGCTCGTGGGCGAGATCTGGGACGAGGAGGACGAGGTGGAGGAGTACTTCCACCCCATCGGCGGCGGACGGTACGAGGCCGACGGGCGGTTGGACGTGGATGAGCTTTTCGACGCGCTGGACTACAAAGACCCGGAGGACGACGAGGCGCTTATCCACAAGCCTCTGGCCGAGTGGACGCTGGAGCATTTCGACCTGATGCCCGCTCAGCGGGACACCTTCACTTACCACGATCTGGAGTTCACCGTCTCCGACGTGCGTCAGCACCGGATACGCAAGCTGACTGTGCGCCGGCTGCCCCAGCCGGCGGAGGAAGGGGGCGTGGACAGGTGATCGCCTATATTCTTGCCCTTTTGGTGTGCCTGGCCCTGTCGGCCTTCTTCTCCGCCTCGGAGATGGCCCTGTCCGCCGCCAATCGGCTGCGGCTGGAGAGCGCTGCGGACGACGGCAGCCGCTCCGCCAGATCGGCCCTGGCCCTGCTGGACGGCTTTGACAGCGCCCTGGGTGCCATCCTCATCGGCAACAACCTTGTGAACGTGGCGGCCAGCTCCATAAGCTCCGTCATCGCCATCGCCGCGGCGGTCCGCTCCGGCGTGGCGGAGGGGCTGTGCTCCACGGCGGCCACGGTGATCGTGACCGTGCTGGTGATCATATTCGGAGAGACCATCCCGAAGATACTGGCAAAGAAAAACGCAAACCGGCTGACCCTGGCGGTGGCGGGTCCCATCCGGGTCCTGGCGGCGGTCCTCTCGCCGCTGGTCTGGTGCGCCGTGGCCCTGACCCGGCTCATCACCACGCCCCTGAAGGGGGAGGCCCAGGAGGACGCCCAGGAGGCGGCGGTGGAGGAATTGCAGTCCATCATCGAGACCGCCCAGGACGAGGACGTGCTGGACGACGACCAGAGCGAGCTTTTGCAGGCGGCTCTGGATTTCGGGGACGTGTCCGCCAGCGAGGCCATGACCGCCCGGGTGGACATGACCGCCCTGAACATCGACGACGGGCTGGAAAAGATACTGGAACAGGTCAGCGACGTGCCCTACTCCCGGCTGCCGGTCTACCAGGGCGACACGGACAACATCATCGGCGTGCTGCACCTGAACACCCTCTACCGGGCCCTGCTGGAGGGCGGCGACGTGGACCTGCGGAGCCTGCTCACGGAGCCCTGCTGGGTCTACAAGACCCTGAAGCTGCCCGCCGTGCTGGAGCGGCTCCGCCAGCGGCAGACCCATCTGGCCATCGTCACCGACGAGTACGGCGGCACCGCCGGCGTCATCTCCATGGAGGATGTACTGGAATATCTGGTGGGCGACATCTGGGACGAGACGGACCAGGTGGAGGAGGACATCGTAAAGACCTCCGAGGACAGCTGGGAGCTGGACGGGGACCTGCCCATCGGGGACTTTCTGGCCCTGGTGGACCTGGACGAGGACAGCTTCGACTTTGAAAGCGAGACCGTGGGCGGCTGGGTCATGGAGCTGAACGAGGGCTACGCGCCCCCGGGCTGCACCGTGGGCTGCGGGCCGCTGGAGATCACCGTGCTGGAGGCCGACGACAAGCGGGTGGAAAAGGTCAGGGTCACCCGGAGCAAGCCACAGGAGAAGGAATAAATGAGTATGATGGACCAGGCTATTCGCAGATACTTCCGCGCATGGCTGGACAAAGACATCGAGGCCGTCAGAGACACGTTTTCCGATGATGCGGTATACAGCGAATGCTACGGTCCGGAATACTGCGGTCTTTCTCAGATCCTTCAGTGGTTCAGGGACTGGAACCAGCGGGGCCGGGTCCTGGAGTGGTCGGTAAAGCGGGTGATGGAAACGGGCCGCACAGCCGTGGCGGAGTGGTATTTCAGGTGCGAGTATGACGGCGTGACCGACGGATTCGACGGGGTCACGATAGCCGATTTTGACGAAAACGGAAAGATCGCAAAGCTGTGCGAATTCCAGTCCAAGGCGGAGCATTGCTATCCGTACGGGAGCGCTGTTCCGCCAGTGGGCAACAAAGCGGCTGAACGAGTATATCCGCAAGGGGTTCACCCTGGATGACGAGCGTCTGAAAAACGGTCAAGGTCACCCGAACGAAAGAATAAACGACTGTGCGCGGGGCTCTCGCCCCGCGCACAGTCATTTTATTCGCCGTCGCCGCTGGTCTCAATGTATCTTTCCTCCGCTTCGTCCAGCGCTCTCTGCAAAATCTTCATGGCCTCGTCCACATTCATCGGCAGAGCATCCAGCGCCCGGCTAGCCCCATCGCATACGATATAGTACATTTTTTGATAATCCGCCATATCCAAACCTCCCTCCATAAACAGTCTACCACTGTTGCAATGCAATTGCAATGCATATTTTCGGTGCGTCCTGCACTATGATATGTATTGCAGATGCCATTGCGAGGTGATAGTATGGCCGGATTTGAGATACCGAAAACACCCCCTACGACCAATAAAACGATCCGTTTCCCCAACGATGTGATCGACGGCATAGAAAAAGCGATCGCGGGGCAGGACTGCACCTTTTCCGCGTTCGTCGTCGCCGCGGCCCGCAACGCCCTGCGTGAGTTGCAGGAGCGCGACGAGGACGGCGTAAGATAACATCGGCGGACAAAAAACTCCCGGAGCGGCTGCTCCGGGAGTTGATTTTTACGGAAAGATCACACGGCCCGCTGGACTTTGCCGCTGCGCAGGCAGCGGGTGCAGACGTACACATGCCGGGGGTTGCCGTCCACGACTGCCTTCACGCGCTTTACGTTGGGCTTCCACATGCGGTTGGAACGCCGGTGGGAGTGGCTGACCTTGATGCCGAAAGTCACGCCTTTTCCGCAAATCTCACATTTTGCCATCGTAATCAGCTCCTTCCTGCTGTCCGGCGGACAGCCTCAATATAATAACAGACCGCCCGCCAAAATGCAAGCGTTTTTTTCATTTCCCGGAAAATCTTTAAAATAATGGGCGTTTGCGATTGCGCAACCGCATAGTTATGTATTAAAATGGAGGTAATGACTGCCAAAGAAATGGGGTGTCCCCGGGATGTTGAAATACGATGTGAAGCTGTCGTTGATCGCCCAGGAGCGGGATCTGCGCCTGAAGGTGCTGTACGCCGCGCCGGATTATGAGAACGTGCGCGTCCAGTCCGCGGACCTGAACCGGCCCGGTATCCAGTTGATGGGCTACCTGAAGCACTTCGACGCCTCCCGCCTGCAGGTCATCGGCAAGAGCGAGACCACCATGATGGAGGAATTGGACCGGCCCCGGCGGCTGGCGGGCTTTGAGGCCGTCATGCAGCAGCATGTGCCCGGGGTGATCGTGGCCCACGACGAGGCGGTGCTGCCGGAGTGCCTGGAGATGGCCGAGAAGTACGGCGTGAGCCTGCTGACCACCGAGATGGACACCTCCGAGTTTTACGCCCGGCTCATCGGTACCCTGCGCTACCACCTGGCCCCCCGGGAGACCATCCACGGGGTGCTGATGGAGGTCCACGGCGAGGGCATGCTCATCATCGGCGACAGCGGCGTGGGCAAGAGCGAGACCGCTCTGGGCCTTTTGAAGCAGGGCCACCGGCTCATCGCCGACGACGCGGTGGAGATACTGCGCACATCCAGCTTCCAGCTGGAGGGCCGCTCCCCCGCCCTGATCCGCCACTTCATGGAGCTGCGCGGTATCGGCGTCATCAACGTGCCCAGCGTGTTCGGTATCGGCGCGGTGAAGCTGTCCTGCCCCATCGACCTTGTGGTGGAGATGGAGCTTTGGGACAGCACCAAGCACTACGACCGGCTGGGGCTGGACACCCGGACCACGGAGTATCTGGGCGTGAGCCTGCCGCTGGTGACCATCCCGGTCCGGCCGGGGCGGAGCCTGGCCGTCATTCTGGAGCTGGCCGCCCTCACGAACCGGCAGAAGAAGACCGGCTACAACGCCGCCGAGGACCTGGCCCGCCGGGTGGACGAGAGCGTGGATATGGGCGGGTTCTGACCCTTCAGAGGAAAAGCCAGACTGTCAAACGAGGCGTTTTATGGACTATACTTCCCTTGTGAAAGATATACGCAAAGCCCTTCCCGCGCTGGACCTGCGGGAGCGGGAGAGCATGGCGGAGCACTGCTCGTTCAGGGTGGGCGGACCGGCGGCGGTCATGGCCCTGCCCGGATCGGCGGCGGAGCTGGAGGCCCTGTGCGGCCTGCTGCGGGCCGCCGGCGTGAAGCCGCTGGTCATCGGCAACGGCACCAATATCCTGCCCCCGGATCAGGGGCTGGACCGGTTCGTCGTCGCCACCTGCCCCGGGGTGGGCCGGGCGGCGGCGGCGGGCCATACCGTCACCGCCGACTGCGGCGCCACCCTGGCCGTCGCGGCCACCGCCGCGGCGGAGGCGGGCCTGACCGGCATGGAATTCGCCCACGGCATCCCCGGCAGCGTGGGCGGGGGCGTCATCATGAACGCGGGCGCCTACGGCGGGGAGTTGAAGGACATCGTCGCCGAGACGGTCTATCTGGACGAGGACCTTGTCCGCCGCTCCGTGACCGGTCCGGCCCATGATTTTGCCTACCGGCACAGCGTCTTTTCAGGCCGGCAGGTGGTCTTGCTGCGGTCCTCCTTCACCCTGGCCCCGGGGGACAAAGAGGCCATATTCGCCCGCATGCGGGACCTGGCCGCCCGGCGCCGGGCCAGCCAGCCGCTGGAAATGCCCTCCGCCGGCAGCACCTTCAAGCGGCCCGTGGGCGGCTACGCCTCCGCCCTCATCGACCAGGCGGGGCTGAAAGGCTTCGCCATCGGCGGGGCCAGAGTGTCGGAGAAGCACGCGGGCTTCGTGGTGAACGCGGGCGGCGCCACCTGCGCCGATGTCCTGCGGCTGATGGAGCACATCCAGAAGACCGTTCTGGCCCGGACCGGCATCCGGCTGGAGCCGGAGGTCCTGATCCTGTGAGGTGACAGGCATGGAGTTTCTCATCATAACGGGCCTGTCCGGCGCGGGCAAGACCCGGGCGGCGGATATCTGCGAGGATCTGGGCTACTACTGCGTGGACAATCTGCCGGCGGCGCTGCTGGGCCGGTTCGCCGCGCTGTGTATCGCGACCCATGGCCGGTACGAGCGGGTGGCACTGGTGACGGACGTGCGCAGCGTGGAGAGCTTCGAGGAACTGGACGAGGCGCTGGCGGAGCTGAAGGCGATGGAATGCCCGGTGCGTATCCTCTATCTGGAGGCGGACGTGTCCACGCTGCTGCGCCGGTACAAGGAGAGCCGCCGGCCCCACCCGCTGGGAAAGCCGGGGGAGCCCATCCGCCGGGCCGTGGAGCGGGAGATGGAATTTCTCGCGCCGCTCCGGGACCGGGCGGATTTTATCATCCGCACCGACGCCGCGCCGCTGAACGAGCTCCGGGCCAGGATATGCGAGTGTATCCAGCCGGAGCCCCAGGGCTTCACCGTCAATATCCTCTCCTTCGGCTACAAGCGGGGCCTGCCCCCGGAGGCGGATCTGGTATTCGACGTGCGGTGCCTGCCCAACCCCTATTACGAGCCGGATCTACAGGACCTGACCGGGCTGGACGCGCCGGTGGCCGACTATGTGTTTCGCAGCGCCGGCGCGCAGGCGCTGCTGGATAAGCTGACGGAGCTTTTGACGTTCTCTCTGCCGCTGTACGAATCGGACCGGCGGGAGATCACCGTGGCGGTGGGCTGCACCGGCGGCCGCCACCGGAGCGTGGCCATGGCCCAGGCTCTGGCCGGGGCCTTACAGGCGCGGTGCTACGCCGTCAACGTGCTCCACCGGGAACTGGAGTGCTGAGATGAGCTTTTCCTCCGACGTGAAAACGGAGCTCTGCCGGGCCGGCGTCGGCAAGAAGTGCTGCGCCCTGGCGGAGGCATACGGCGTGCTGCTGTACGCCAACAGCTTCTCTCTCAGTCAGATACGCATCATGACGGAGAACGACGCCTTTGCCGCCCGGCTGCCCCGGCTGTTCCGCCGGGCCTTCGGGCTGGATTTCGACGTGCTGCCGCCGCCGGACAGGGGGGGCAAGCGTTCCTTTCTCATCACGGACCGGGACAAGCTGCGCGCCGTCTTCTCCGCCTTCGGCTACGACCCGGACCGGGCGCTGGTCCACCACGTCAATCTGGCGGTGGTGGAGTCGGACTGTGACCGGGCGGCTTTTTTGCGGGGCGCCTTTCTGGCGGGCGGGAGCGTGACGGACCCGGCCCGGGGCTATCACCTGGATCTGGCCACCGGCCACGAGAGCGTATGCCGGGAGGTACACGCCCTGCTGCTGGATATGGGCTTTGAGCCCAAGGACGCGGTCCGGGGCCGCAACTGGCTCACATACTTCAAAAAAAGCGGCGTCATCGAGGACTTCCTCACCGCTCTGGGCGCCTCCGTCTCCGCCATGGGGGTCATGCAGGCCAAGGTGGAAAAGCACATGACCAACGCCATGAACCGGCTGACCAACTGCGACATGGCCAACGCCGACAAGGTGACCGACGCGGCGGCGGAGCAGCTTGCCGCCATCCGGGCCATCGAGGCCGGACCGGGGCTGGAATGGCTGCCCCCGGCGCTACAGGACACGGCGCTGCTGCGCATTGCAAACCCCTCCTGTTCCCTCTCGGATCTGGCCCAGCTCGCCAGCCCGCCCGTATCCAAAAGCTGCATGAACCACCGCCTGCGCAAGCTGACAGAGATCAGCCGCGACCTGAAATAAGGAGCAGACAATGAGCTTCGTCCACCTGCATGTACACAGCGAATACAGCCTCCTTGATGGCGCCTGCCGGATAGACGCCATGGCCAGACGTGCCAGGGAGCTCGGTCAGCGCGCCCTGGCCATCACCGACCACGGGGTCATGTACGGCGTGGTGAACTTCTACCGTGCCTGCCGGGAGGCGGGGATCAAGCCCATCATCGGCTGCGAGGTGTATGTGGCCCCCCGGGACAGGACCGACAAGGAATACGGCCTGGACAACAACTACTCCCATCTGATCCTCCTGTGCAAAAACGAGACCGGCTACCACAACCTGTGCAAGCTCGTCAGCGAGGGGTTCGTTAACGGGTTTTATATCCGGCCCCGGATCGACTGGGCGCTTCTGCACGAGCACGCGGAGGGGCTCGTCTGCCTGTCGGCCTGTCTGGCGGGGGATATCCCCCAGAAGATCGTCTCCGGCCAGTACGAGGCCGCCAAGGCCCGGGCGCTGGAATTGGACGCGCTGTTCGGCCGGGACAGCTTTTACCTGGAATTGCAGGACCACAACATCGCCGACGAGCGCCGGGCCGCTCAGGGGCTCATCCGTATCCACAACGAGACGGGCATCCCCCTGGTGGTCACCAACGACGCCCACTATCTGGAAAAAGAGGACGCCCGTATCCAGGACATCCTCATGTGCATCCAGACAGGCAAGACCGTGGACGACCCGGACCGGATGAAGTTTGAGAGCCAGGAGCTATACCTGAAAAGCGAGGAGGAAATGCGCGCGCTCTTCCCCGACTTCCCCGAGGCTTACGACAACACGGTCAAGATCGCGGATATGTGCGATTTCGACTTTGCGTTCGGCCACTACCATCTGCCGGAATTCCGGCTCCCGGCGGGGGAGACGGACAGCTTCGCCTATCTGAAACGGCTGTGCTACGAGGGTCTGGCCAAGCGCTATCCCGGCTACGGGAAGGAGCTTGAACAGCAGCTCGACTACGAGCTGGGCATGATAAAGCAGATGGGCTTCGTGGACTATTTCCTCATCGTGTGGGACTTCGTGGCCTTCGCCAAGAGCCAGGACATCCCGGTGGGGCCGGGGCGCGGCTCCGCCGCCGGGAGCCTGGTGAGCTACACCCTGCGTATCACAGACGTGGACCCCATCAAGTACAAGCTCTTCTTCGAGCGGTTCCTGAACCCGGAGCGGGTCACCATGCCGGATATCGACATGGACTTCTGCGTCCGCCGCCGGGGCGAGGTCATCGACTATGTGACGGAAAAATACGGCGCGGGCAACGTGGCCCAGATCGTCACCTTCGGCACCATGGCCGCCCGGGCCTCCATCCGGGACGTGGGCCGGGTCACCAACGTGGGCTATGCGGAGACGGACGCGGTGGCGAAGCAGGTGCCCAGAGACCCGAAAATGACCCTGAACAAGGCGCTGGAGCTCTCCCGGCCCCTGCGGGAAATGTACGAGGGCGACCAGCAGATCAAAAGTCTCATCGACACCGCCCGGGCTCTGGAGGGCATGCCCCGCAACGCCTCCACCCACGCCGCCGGCGTGGTCATCACCGCCAGCCCCCTCACGGACTATGTGCCCCTGAGCCGCAACGACGACACCGTGGTCTGCCAGTTCGACATGGTGACCCTGGAGCAGCTAGGGCTGCTGAAAATGGACTTTCTGGGCCTGCGGAACCTGACGGTGCTGAAAGACGCGGAGGACCTGGTCCGGCGGATCGAGCCCGGGTTCTCCATCGAGGCGGTGCCGGAGGACGATCCGGACACCTTCCGTATGCTCGCCGATGGCCGCACCAGCGGCGTGTTCCAGCTGGAGTCCGCGGGCATGACCGGCGTGTGCGTGGGGCTCCGGCCCCGGTCCGTGGAGGACATCACCGCCGTCATCGCCCTGTACCGGCCCGGCCCCATGGAATCCATCCCCCGGTTTTTGGAGTGCGCCGCCCACCCGGAGCGGGTCACCTATAAGCACGAGCTTCTGCGCCCCATTCTGGACGTGACGTATGGCTGTATCGTCTATCAGGAGCAGGTCATCAGTATCTTCCAGCGGCTGGCCGGCTTCTCCCTGGGGCAGGCGGACATGATCCGCCGGGCCATGTCGAAGAAGAAGCATGACGTGATCGACGCCGAGCGCAAAGCCTTCGTCTACGGCGACAAGGCCCGGAACATCCCCGGCTGCGTGGCCAACGGCGTCCCCGAGGCCGTGGCCAACAGCATTTATGACGAGATACTGGACTTCGCCTCCTACGCCTTCAACAAAGCCCACGCGGTGTCCTACGCCATCGTGGCCTACCGGACCGCCTGGATGAAGTGTCACTGGCCCAGGGAGTATATGGCGGCGCTGCTGACCAGCGTGCTGGATATGCCCGGGAAGGTGGCGGAGTACATCGCCGCGTGCAAGGCCATGGACATCGACCTGCTGCCCCCGGACGTGAACGAGTCCGACGCGGATTTCACCGTGGCGGGAGGCAACATCCGCTTCGGTCTGGCGGCTGTGAAGGGCGTGGGCCGGGGCTTCGTGAACCAGCTGATGGCGGAGCGGGAGGCCGCCGGGCCCTTTACCGCCTTTGACGAGTTCTGCCGGAGGCTCTACGGCAAAGAGCTCAACCGCCGGCCTGTGGAGAGCCTGATCCGGGCCGGGGCCTTCGACTCTCTGGGCTACAAGCGCAAGGCGCTGCTACAGGTGCTGGACAAGGTGCTGGACGGCGTCAACAGCGCTGGGCGGAAAAATCTGGCGGGCCAGTTCGACCTGTTCTCCATGGACGACGAGCAGCCGGCCCCCTCCCTTGACCTGCCGGACGTGGAGGAATTCACCCCGGCGGAGAAGATGGCCATGGAAAAGGACGCCACCGGTCTTTACCTGACCGGCCACCCCATGGACGGCTACCGGGACACGGCGGCCCGGCTGGGGGCGGCCTCCATGGGCGCCATCGTGGAGGACTTTTCCGGCGAGGGCGGGCCCCAGTGGTTCCGGGACGGTCAGAACGTGATCGTCGCGGGGGTGATCAGCGCGGTGCGGACCCGCACCACCAAAAACAACACCCTTATGAGCTACGTCACGCTGGAGGACGACACCGGGTCCATGGAGGCGCTGGCCTTCCAGCGGGCGCTGGATCAGGGCGGGGCCTATCTGCGGGAGAACGCCGCCGTGTGCTGTACCGGGCGCATATCCGTCCGGGACGAGAAGGAGCCCCAGCTGATGATGGACGCGGCCTACCCCCTGGACGGGCTCACGGACCAGGCCGTCGCGGCCATCAAAAACGCCGCCCGGGACGGCGGTCACGCGGGCCGTCAGGCCCCCGCGCCCGGCAGGGCGCCCGCCGGGGGACAGACGCTGTGGCTCAAACTCCCCAGCCAAAGCGACCCGGCCTTTCATCACCTGGAGCTGGTGCTGACCATGTTCCCCGGCACGGACCCGCTGGTGGTCTATTTTGCCGACACCAAAAAGCGCATGGGCGCCCGCTGCCTGATCCACCCGGCCCTCATCCGGGAAATGCAGGAGACGCTGGGCGAGAAGAACGTGGTAGTCAAATAACGGACCGAACGAGGTATACGACCATACAGGACACGACAAAGACAAAAGAACGGGCCGCGCTGGCGGGGCTGGCGGCGGCCGGCATGGACCTCGTCGAGCGCAGCGACGAGGCCAGCATGGACGAGCTCTGGCGCCTGGCGGAGACCGCCGGGGCGGAGCCGGTGTGCACGGTGCTGCAAAGCCGGGACAGGCCGGACCCCCACAGCTTTCTCGGCATGGGCAAGGTCCGGGAGATGAAGGAGCTCATCGAAAACGAGGGGTGCGACCTAGCCATCTTCGACAACGACCTGACCCCTTCTCAGGCCCGGGTGCTGGAGGAGGCGCTGGGGGTCCGGGTCCTGGACCGGACCGGGCTCATTCTGGACATCTTCGCCCAGCGGGCCCGCACGAAGGAGGGCAAGCTACAGGTGGAGCTGGCCCAGTACCGGTATCTGCTGCCCCGGCTCACGGGCATGTGGACCCACCTGAAGCGTCAGGCGGGCACCTCCGCCCCCATCGGCACCCGGGGCCCCGGCGAGACCCAGCTGGAGACGGACCGGCGGCACATCCGCCGCCGGATACAGAAGCTGACGGAGGAACTGGAGCAGGTGCGCCGGGTCCGGGGCACCCAGCGCCGCCGCCGGGAGCGCAACGCCCTGCCCGTGGTGGCTCTGGTGGGCTACACCAACGCGGGCAAATCCACCCTTCTCAACACCCTCACCGGCGACAGCATCCAGACCGGGGACCGGCTGTTCGACACCCTGGACACCACCACCCGCCGGCTGGACCTGGCCGAGGGCGGCCAGGCGCTCCTGAGCGACACCGTGGGCTTTATCCGCAAGCTGCCCACGGAGCTCGTGGACGCGTTCAAGGCCACGCTGGAAGAGCTCACCTACGCGGACCTGCTGCTGCACGTCATCGACATCTCCAACCCGGACTGGGAGGCCCAGGCCCGGGTGGTGGAGGACCTGATCGTCCGGCTGGGGGCGGGGCAGACCCCCTGTCTGAAGGTGTTCAACAAGTGCGACGCCTACTTTGGCCGGCTGCCCGGGGGCGAGGATGAGATATGCGTCTGCGCCCGGACCGGAGAGGGCGCCGGGGCTCTGCTGTACGCCATCGGCCGGAAGCTGAGCGGGGACCTGACGCGGATGGCGCTTTCCATCCCCTACGACAGGACCGCTCTGGTGGAGCGGCTGCGCCGGGAGGCCAATGTGCTGGATGTGGAGTATACCGAGCAGGGCGCGCAGGTGCTGGCGGTGGTCCGGCCCGCTCTGCGGGAGGAGCTGCGGCAGTACGAGGAGCGGCCCCATGGGTGAGCGGCGCAGACCGGCCGGGTACGGGACCGGTGAATACGAGGAAAAGCGCTCCCGGTTCATCGGGGAGATATTCCCCGTGGCCGACGAGGCCGGGGCCAGAGACCGGATCGCCCAGGTGAAGAAGAAATACCCGGACGCCCGGCACCACTGCTGGGCCTGGGTGCTGCCGGACGGCTCGACCAGGTGGTCCGACGACGGGGAGCCCGGCGGTACTGCGGGAGGCCCCATGGCCGCTGTGTTGAAGGGGGCGGACCTTT
This sequence comes from uncultured Oscillospiraceae bacterium, assembly GCA_947624985.1. Lineage (GTDB taxonomy): Bacteria > Bacillota > Clostridia > Oscillospirales > Oscillospiraceae > CAJOIG01. Next base: position 116,579 of record CANQMO010000002.1, read on the forward strand.
ACGGGGCGCTGTGCGTGGTGACCCGGTATTTCGGCGGGACGCTGCTGGGCAGCGGCGGGCTGGTGCGGGCCTATTCCAAAGCGGCGGCCCTGGCGCTGGCGGACGCGGGGACGGAGCCGGACCCGGAGAAAGCCCTGTTGCGAATATCCTGCCCCTGGGACGGTCTGGATAAAATCCACCGGCTGGTCCGGGAATTTGACGGGACGCTGCTGGAGCCCGACTATGAATCCGACCCGGACCGGGCCACGCTTACGGTGGAGTTTCCGGCGGAGCGGACGGCGGACTTCACCCGCCGGGTCATTGACACGACCGGCGGCCGCGCGGTGATGAACGTGTTGAAAGACTCCTGAATACAAAAACCGCGCCCTTGGAAACACAGGCGGAGGTCCTGAAGCGGGGCCTCTGTAATGCAGTTTCAGCAAAGCCCAGCGGCGCGGAGATCGGGAATTGGGGAGATGATCACAAAATGAAGCTGATAGTGCCAACGATGGAATATGACAAACAGATCCAGGCATACCGAAGCGAATTTCTTTTCCCCGGCATGTCCATGGATGGCGGAGGCTCTCTTATCCGTTTTGATGACACCAAAGACTGGCTCGATCATGTTGAAGCCCACAAAAGGCAAGAGACCGTACCACCGGGTCGTGTTCCAACGACACAATATATCTATGTAAGAGAACAGGATCAAAAAGTGGTCGGCGTTATACAAATAAGACACTATCTCGACAACTACTAATCAATTTTGTTTAGAGATTATTATTTGTCGTGTATGTAGGTCTTTTGATTATTTGATATATC
>CANQMO010000003.1 GCA_947624985.1 uncultured Oscillospiraceae bacterium
CGGAAGAACATCGAGAAGGGCCAGGTCCATATCAGCTCTTCCTTCAACAACACCATGGTCACCGTGACCGATCCCAATGGCAACGCCATCAGCTGGGCCAGCGCGGGCGGAATGGGCTTCCGGGGCAGCCGGAAATCCACCCCCTTCGCCGCGTCCACCGCCGCGGAGACCGCGGCCCGGGCGGCCATGGAGCACGGCCTGAAGACCGTGGAAGTTTTCGTCAAGGGTCCCGGCAGCGGCCGTGAGGCGGCTATCCGCGCTCTGCAGACCGCGGGGCTTGAGGTCACCATGATCAAGGACGTGACGCCCATCCCCCACAATGGCTGCCGTCCGCCCAAGCGCCGCCGCGTCTGATGTAAGGGAGGATACGAAAATATGGCAAGATATACGAATGCGGTGTGCCGTCTTTGCCGCCGCGAGAATCAGAAGCTGTTTCTGAAGGGCGACCGGTGCTATACGGACAAGTGCTCCGTCTCCGTCCGCTCCTATCCCCCCGGAATGCACGGCCAGGGCCGGAGCAAGACCTCCGAGTACGGTATGCAGCTGCGTGAAAAGCAGAAGGCCAAGCGTTATTACGGCGTGCTGGAAGCCCAGTTCCGCAAGTATTTCGATATGGCCGAGCGCCGCAGCGGTCAGGCCGGCGAGAACCTGCTCAGCATTCTGGAGTCCCGTCTGGACAATGTGGTGTATCGTCTGGGCTTCGCTATGAGCCGCCCGGAGGCCCGCCAGCTCATCACCCACGGCCATTTCACCGTGGACGGCCGCAAGGTGGACATCCCCAGCTTCCTGGTCAAGCCCGGCATGGTGATCTCTGTCAAACCCTCCAGCCGTGATTTGGAAAAGCTCAAAGCCAATATCGAGGCCAATGCGTCCCGTCAGCCGCCCAAGTGGCTGGACTACGACGCCGCCAATATGCTCGCCAAGGTGACCGGCGTCCCCGCCAAGGAGGACATCGATCTGCCCATCGAGGAGCATCTGATCGTCGAGCTGTATTCCAAATAAAGCCCTCACAGGTTGGTAAGCTGAAAACCGCGTGACGCTATTACAGCGTACATTATGAAGGAGGGTAAGAACACATGATAGAGATCGAAAAACCGCGCATTGAATGTGTAGAGAGCCCGGCGGACGAGAGCTATGGGAAGTTCATCGTAGAGCCTCTGGAGCGAGGCTATGGCACGACCCTCGGCAACTCCCTGCGGCGTGTACTTTTAAGCTCCCTGCCCGGTACGGCGGTCACCACCATTAAGATCGCCGGCGTGCAGCATGAGTTTTCCACGATCCCCGGCGTCAAGGAAGATGTGACGGAGATCGTGCTGAACATCAAAAGCCTGATCGCCCGTCTGCATCGGGACGGTCCTAAGACCGTCTACATCGAGGCGGATGGCGAGTGCGAGGTCACCGCCGCCGACATCAAGGCGGACGGCGAGGTGGAGATCCTCAATCCGGAGCTCCACATCGCCACCCTGGGGCCGGAGGCCTCCCTGTCCATGGAGCTGACCATCTCCCACGGACGCGGTTATGTGCCCGCGGAGCGGAACAAGCCCACCCAGACCGTGGCCGGCGTCATCCCTATCGACTCCATATATACCCCGGTCCTGAAGGTGAATTACGCCGTGGAGAACACCCGCGTCGGCAACCAGACGGACTATGACAAGCTGACGCTGGAGGTCTGGACCGACAAGACCATCACGCCCCGGGACGCTGTGAGCCTGGGCGCCAAGATCCTGTGCGACCACTTCACCCTGTTCACCGACCTTTCCCAGAGCATGAACATGGGCTCCACGGTGGTGGAGAAGACGGAGGCCGTGAAGGACAAGGTGATGGAGATGACCATCGAGGAGCTGGACCTGAGCGTGCGCAGCTTCAACTGTCTCAAGCGTGCAAACATCAACACGGTGGAGGACCTGGTGTCCAAGACCCAGGACGAGATGATCAAGGTGCGCAACCTTGGCCGCAAGAGCCTGGAGGAAGTCATCCAGAAGCTGGCGATGATGGGCCTGTCCCTGGCCAGCGACGACGACGGCAAGTAACCCACCGACCACTCACTTTTGGAGGTAAACGAAAATGCCCGGAACTCGCAAGCTCGGCAAGCCGACGGCTGCCCGCATGGCTATGCTGCGCCAGCAGGTCACCGATCTGCTGGATACCGGCCGCATGGAGACCACAGTCACCCGCGCCAAGGAGGTCCGTCCTCTGGCTGAGCGGATGATCACCCTGGGGAAGAAAAAGGGCCTGGCCAACTACCGCTTGGCGCTGAAATTCCTCACCCGGGAGGATGTGGCGAAGAAGGTCTTTGATGATCTGGCCGTGAAGTACGCAGACCGCAACGGCGGCTATACCCGTATCACCCGCACCGGCACCCGCCGTGGCGACGCCGCGGAGATGGCTGTCATTGAACTTGTCTAAACAATTTAAAGTAGCAAGGGCGCGGTAAAAACCGCGCCCTTACTTTGTTGCTGAGTCTCGCAGAGTTTGCGCCCGTAGGCGCAAATAGAGTGAGATCGTTTTTCCCGGCGACATGTGCGTCGGGAAAAACTCTTTTTGGCCCGCAAACGTGAACGCCCCTGTCTTTCGACAGGGGCGCTTTGCGCTTATTGGGGTCCCCACAAAGCCTGCTTTGTGGGGAGAGGAGGAGCCACAGGCCATTTGAGCTTTGCCGCTTGCGGCAAAGGGAAACCTGGCCCATGGGCGACGACGAGGGCCACAGCCTTCTCGTTTGAAAGGAGCTTGCTCCTTTCAAACGACTTAGTAGAACGTTGCCACCGGCTGGGCGGGGGGCGCGGCGGTCTCCAGATCCATGACCGTCAGCACCGGGCCCTTTTTGCCGTAGCCCTTGTGCCACTTCACGTCCACATGGGCGGTGATGGTCAGCCATTGGCCCTTGTTGAGCCGGGCCGCGTCCGGCCAGCGGCAGACGAGGCCGGTGAACTGGATGTCGTTGACGCAGCAGGTCATCAGCTGCCGCCCAAAGACAAAGCTGTCGCCGGCCAGACGGGGGCTTTTGACCACCATGCCCTTGTAGCGCAGGGTCTTGCCGTCGTACTTGGAGAAGTCCTCGGACAGGTCCGAGTAGAAGAGGGCATAATCCTCGTCCTTGATCTCCACCACCGGGGCGTCCAGATCGAAGGGCAGGGGGTCCTGGATCTCGTCATAGGTCACCTGTCCGTCCGGGGCCTCATAGGCGATGTCCGCCCGGCGGCTGGCCGCCCGGACGATCTTGTGCAGCTCCATCCGGTCAATGCCGGGCCCGCAGCGGTTGAAGACCACCAGCTCGCAGCTTTTCAGCTTGTCATACACCAGCTGGCGCATATTGGCGTTGTAATTTATAAAGGTATTGGCGTCGCAGAACAAAAACTCCTGTGCCACCACCCATTCCTCCGGCATGCGCTGGTAGAGACTGTCCAGCATCCACATGCCGTTGTATTCCACCAGTACCCGCTCGGCCTGGTGCTTTTTCAGCAGGGCGTCCAGCGCCGGGGCCTGTAGGTCCTCCTCGTTCTCGATGGGCTCGATGAACACGTTTTTGCCGGAAAAGCTGTCCGGCTCGTATTCCTCCACGCCCTCCTCGCACAGCAGAAGCAGCGTCCGCTCCCCCTGATTGAAGCGGGCGTCCTCCAGGGTCTCCTGGATGAACTTTGTCTTGCCGGCCTCCAGAAAGCCGGTGAAAAGATAGACGGGTATCTGCCTCACAGCCCGAACAACTCCTTCACAGCGGCCTCGTTGAGGTTCGCGCCAATGACGCAGACCCGGCCTGCCACATTGGCGGGACCCGTGCGCACGTCCTTCTCCCCCGGCGTGTAGTCAAAGTGGACCCAGGTCCCGTCCGGGGCGGGCACATAGCCCTTGGCCCGGACCACGAAGCCATAGGCGGCCTCGTCCGCCAGCCGGTCCAAAATGGCGTCTATGTCCGCGGGGGCGTACTTTCTGCTGGTCTCCGCGCCCCAGCTCTGGAACACCTCGTCCGCGTCATGCCCGTGATGGTGGTGATGATGGTGGTGTTCGTGGCCATGGTGATGATGTTCGTGCTCGTGCTCGTCATCGTCATCATGGTCATGGTCATGATCGTCATCGTCATCATCATGGTGGTGATGGTGATGTTCATGCTCGTGCTCGTCATCATCGTGGTCATGGTGATGGTGGTGGCATTCGCAGTCCGGGTCGTCGCATTCCTCTTCCTCTTCCCGGTAATGTTCCTCCAGCAGGGCGGCGAGCTCCGCGCCGATGGAGTTTTTCTGGTCGATGGCGTCCAGGATCTGCGCGCCGGTGAGATCGTCCCAGTCGGTGGAGACGATCACGGCGTCGGGGTTCTTCTCCCGGAGAAGGGCCTCCGCCTGGGCGACCTTCTCCTGGGACAGGTTACCGGTGCGGCTGAGGACGATGCAATTGGCGGACTGGACCTGGTTATTGAAAAACTCGCCGAAGTTTTTCATGTACATCTTTGCCTTGGAGGCGTCCACCACGGTGGTCAGGCCGCCCAGCACGAACTGGTCTCCGGCGGACTGGACCGCTGCCACGATCTCGGACAGCTTCCCAACGCCGGAGGGCTCGATGAGGATACGGTCGGGGTGATACTGCTCCGCCACCATGCGCAGCGCTTCACGGAAATCGCCGGTCAGACTGCAACAGATACAGCCGGACTCGATCTCGTTGACGATGACGCCGGCGTCCTTCAAAAAGCCGCCGTCGATACCGATCTCCCCGAACTCGTTTTCGATGAGTACCAGCTTCTGACCGGCATAGCCGTCGGCCAGAAGTTTTTTGATGAGCGTGGTCTTGCCGGCCCCCAGAAAGCCGGAAAAGATATCGATCCTTGTCATGCATATCGCCTTTCTGATGGTTAATAATAAAGAACTGTTCACAAAAGATAATGGAATCGGTGTATAATATATTCCAGTTGAAATTATAACACATTTTTCCTGTAAAGAAAAGGGATAATAACGGACTTTTCCTGCAAGAAGGGAGAATCTGTCAGAATTAACTATGGCATATGTTGACTGGGTGTGTTATAATGCGAAAGTACGGCGTTACGGCGCCGGGATGATCTCATTGACAGCGGATGCGCCGCCCGGGATCACGGATGACGGTGCGTGCAGATATACCGGAGGACCAATATGAAACGTATACATGCGCTGATACTGATCTTGCTGACGCTTGTGATGTGCCTGCTTGCTTCCTGCATCAGCCGGGAGGCTTCGGAACGTCAGCAGCAGGAGCAGGGCGTTCAGATAAACGAACAGGCGGGGACCCACACCGTCACGTTCTACCAGAACGGCATGGTCATCCAGCAGGTCACCGTGCCCCACGGCGGGCTGGTGGGCCAGTATCCGGACGAGTATTCATGGTATGATGAGTCGGGCGACAGCGTGGACCTTGCGACGCTGGCGATCACGAAGGACCTTGACCTTTTCCTGCGGGAGCAGATGGATGTGCGTGCGCAGCATGTGCTGTATCTGACATGCGAGGGGGAGGTGTTCTCTCCACAGAGCTATGTGACACGCGCCCAGCTCGCCCAGATCATGGACATGCTTTTGGACGAGGAGCAGCAAAGTAGCGCCGAGCCCGCCTCCTTTACCGATGTAGCCCCTGACGACCCGGCCTATGAGAGCGTGAGCCGGGTGGGCGGCCTGGGTATCATGACGGGCGTGGGAGACGGGACCTTCCGGCCCAACGACAACGTGACCCGGGCCGAGCTGGTGGTGGCGCTGTGCCGGCTCATGGATGTGAGCGAGATGGCGGCGCTGGCCTTCCCGGACGTGACACAGGACCATTGGGCTATGGGCAGCGTGGCCGCGGCCATGGCCGAGGGCTGGCTCACCGGTTACGAGGACGGCAACTTCTATCCCGACGCCCCGGTGACAAAAGCGGAGGCCGCAGTACTGATCAACCGGGCCCGGGGCCGGCAGGTCAACAAGACGGCCATCGGCCTGGCCTGCAAGATATCGCCCTATCGGGACGTGTCTCCGAAGAACTGGGCCTATTTTGACGTCATCGACGCGTCGTATACCAATAAGCTGCTGGCCTACATTCTGGGTGAGGTGGAGGACGCAAAGCCCGGCTTCATCGTTCTGGACGGGGAACTGTGCCATATAAACAACGAGAAGCGGCTGGATTACTTCCAGGAGGGCTTCCACACGGTGACGGACGGTCTGAGCACCGACGGACTGTATTTTGTGCCGGAAAACGGCTATTTCGTCCAGCGCAATCAGGGCGGCCTCGTAGAGTGTGACGGCTCCATGTTCTATACGGAGAAGAAGGACGGACCGTTCTTAACGAACTACGACCTGGGATACCTCCACTTCGGCGAGGACGGGCGTTACACCTCCGGCGACGCGGAACTGGACGGCTATGTGGACAGTATCATGGCCGACATCATCGAAGACGACAGCAAGAACCTTCTCAACGAGGATAAGCTGCGGGAGGCATACAACGCCATCGTATTCGGCGACTTCGACTATATGACCCGTAATACCGGCTGGCAGCGCGGGTCCACCGGCTGGGCGCTGCCCTGTGCCAAGGTCATGTTCTCCACCAGGCGGGGCGCCTGTTACTACTGGGCGGCGTCGTTCCTGTACCTGGCCCGGCGTCTGGGCTTCCAGGCGTATCCCATCTGCGGCGGCGTCAACGAGCACAACGCCATCCACGCCTGGGTCATGATAGATGAGGACGGCAGCGAGTATATCTACGACGTGGAGCTTGACTGGGCATACCGGACCGGCGCCCACGGACGTGTTCCGATCCGGGCCGGGCGGGATCTCTTCAAGCAACTGCGCGGACACTCGACCATCATCTATATCTTCCCCGGCGATACATGGGTCGCGCCTCCCAACGACGATCAGGACGCTCTGGGCGGCACGATGGACAACAACGCGGACTATCAGGATGAAAACGGCAATGCGCTGGTGGAGGGCGTTGACTACACGGTCACATATACAGACAATGGAGACGGCACCATAACGGTCACGATCACCTATCTGACCGGCACCCGGGCCGGCACTACCACCGAGCGGATCATCACCGGCAGTGTGGAAGAACCGCCCGAGGATCTTGACGACCCGGAGGGCTCCGGCGGAGTGAATAACGGCCTCACCAGCGGCGGCGAGGGCGTCGGCCCCAATGAAGTCGTCGATCCGAATAGCACGGCCGACCCGAACACTACTCCGTGGCCCGGCGATGTGACGACCCCAGATGACCCGAACGTCACCCCGTGGCCCGGCGACGTCACCGACCCCAATGCGACGACCCCGGGCGTTTCCGTTGACGATCCGGGCGCGATGGGACCGGGCGGCGTTGACGGCGGGCAGAGTTCGGGAGACGGCTACACCGGCCCCGGCGGCCCCGGCGACACGGGGTCCACGGGTCCCTCTGAGCAGACCGGCCCCGGCGGCCCCGGCGATACAGGCCCGACAGGACCTGTCGAGCAGGCCCCCGGCGGCGGTGAGGGCGGCTGAACAAAAACGCACCCCGGAGAGCGCACGCTCTCCGGGGTTTGATATTATGTAAACTTATCACCGATCCACCCAGATGGCCTCCGCCGGGGGACGGGCGGGGATATTGACGAAACCGCCGCCCGCGGGACGGCCCGCCATCAGGCAGCAGTCCACAGCGCAGTTTTCCGGCACGCCCAGCTTTTCCCGCAGGGCGGGGGAGCGGTCCGCCAGACGGCGCATGTACCCGGCCCAGCAGGTGCCGACGCCCCGGCTCACCAGCAGGAGCTCCGCCGTCTCCAGCGCCAGAACGCTGTCCGTGCCGGGATTCACGCTGTCCCGGGGGGACCAGCAGAATATCAGCACCGGCGCGCCGCAGGTGACCGGGTCCACGCCCTTTTCCGCCAGCTTCGGCAGCTCCGGGGCGAAGCCCGACTGGCGGCAGTAGTCCAGCGCCGTCTGACGCACGGCCTCCACCGCCTCCCGGCCGTAGACCACGGTGAAGCGGTGAGAGCGCTGGTTCTTGCCGCTGGGGGCGTAATTGGCCCGGTCCAGGGCCCACTGGATGGTCTTGCGGTCCGGCGGCTCGGGCTTGAACGAGCGCACCGACCGGCGGGACATGACGAGCGCTTCCAGACTGTCGAAGCTCTCCGGCACCGTGGCACGCTTTCCGTCGGCCCGGACGGCGTCCCGGGGGCAGATGGCCGCGCATTGCAGGCACCCCATGCACCCGCCCCGGCCCACGTCCGGCCCCGCGTCCGTCATCACAAGGTGGCCCATGGGGCACACCCGCACGCAGGCGCCGCACTTGACGCACTGGCTCGGGTCAAATGTTATGTCAACCATTTAAACACCTCCGGGAGATTTGTAAAAACATTATAGCAGCTCTGGCATTTCTTTGCAAATGCGTGTACAATAGGGACGATCATAATGATTATCAGCCGCCCGGTGGGGCGGAAAGGAGTGGATAGTATGGAAAAAGACACCCGTATCGTGTCCTGGATGGAGGACCATCGTGACGAACTGATAAAAGACCTGTCGGCTCTGTGCCGTATCGACAGCGCCTCCGGCGCGCCGGAGCCCGGGGCGCCCTATGGCCCGAGGCCAAAAAAGGCGCTGGAGGCGGCCATGGCCCTTTGCGGCGGCTACGGCCTGCGGGTGACCGACCACGGGGACCGGGTGATGACCGCCGACCTGGGCCCGGACACGCCCGCGCTGGATATCCTGGCCCATCTGGACGTGGTGGGTCCCGGCGACGGCTGGGACACGGACCCCTTCGAGCCGGTGGTCAAGCCGGACGGATATATCTATGGCCGGGGCGTGGCGGACGACAAAGGCGGCGCCGTGGCGGCGCTGTACGCCCTGCGGTGCGTAAAGGAACTGGGACTGCCTCTGTCCGGCCGCTGCCGCCTGATCCTTGGCACGGACGAGGAAAACGGCTCCAGCGACGTGGCCTGGTACTACCAGCGGGTAAAGCCTGCCCCCATGACCTTTACGCCGGACTCGGACTTTCCCGTGTGCAACGCCGAGAAGGGCTTTTACCGGCTGCGCTTCACTAAAAAGTGGGCCCGGGAGACGGTCACGCCCCGGGTGTGCGAGATGCACGGGGGCTTTCGGGTGAACGTGGTGCCGGGGCAGGCCTCCGCGGTGATCGCGGGCATGCCCGAGGCCGACCTGCTGGCCGGGGCTACGCCTCTGGCGGCGGAGCTGGGCGCCGCGGTCAGCACTGAAAAGATGGAGGCGGGCGTGAAGCTGACGGTGGTGGCCAGGGGCTGCCACGCGGCCCAGCCGGAGACCGGCGTCAACGCCAATACGGCCCTGATCCGGGTACTGAGCGGCCTGCCCCTGGCGGACTGCGACAGCACGAAGGCCATCCATGAACTGGACGCCGTGCTGCCCCACGGGGACTGGTACGGCAGGGCCCTGGGCATTGCCCAGGCCGACGAGGTGACCGGTGCTCTCACCTGCTCCTTCACCCAGATCGACTTTACCGAGACGGGTTTGGACGGTCTGTGCGACTGCCGGGTGCCGGTGTGCGCCACGGTGGACAACTGCAAGAAGGTGGCCGACGGGGAGATGCGGTCCCTGGGCTATGAGACGGGGGGCGACATGATCCCGCCCCACTATACCCCCGCCGACGGCGTCTTTATTCAGACCCTGAACCGGTGCTACGAGGCGTACACCGGCAATCCGGGCGGCTGCTACTCCATGGGCGGCGGCACCTATGTGCACGATGTGCCCGGCGGCGTGGCCTTCGGCGTAGTGATGCCGGGGGAGGACGTGCGCATGCACGGGGCCAACGAGCGGATCCGGGTGGAGCACCTGCTCACTGCGGCGAAGATATTCGCCCACTGCATAGCGGACCTTTGCAAATGACAACGGCATAGAAAAAGCCCGGCGGCAGCCGGGCTTTTTTGTCGTCATTTTTCGGCCCGGGACGCGCTCAGGCACCACTGGGGCCAGGGGACCCGGTCGGCGCCGTCCTGTTCCAACTGCCGGATGAGGTACCGGCATTCCGGTTCGCCCGCCCCGTCCAGTCTCCGCAGAGCCGGCAGCGCGTCGCGGCCAAGGTTGCGCAGATAGAACGTGTCTACCTGCTCCAGCCGCCCGGACAGATACCGGTCCACGTTGTAGTCCGCGATCATGCCGCAGGGATTTGCCAGACACAGCGCGCACCACAGAGCCAGGGCGAAGGCGCCCGCCACGCGGAAAAACCCGAAGCCGGGACGGACCAGCTTCCGGGCCGCCGCCAGCAGCCCCACACAGACCACCGCCATGGCCCACAGGGTCAGCAGCCGCAGTATGCTCATGCCGTAAGCCAGGATGTAAAGCCGCATCCGCCAGAAGGCGGAGACCAGTATCACGGCGGTGAGCGCCAGCAGCACCCCCAGCAGCGCCCGGAGCGCCCTGCCCCCCGGGGACGCGAACCGGCCGGCGTCGGTCCCCAGCAGACACAGCCCCAGATCGATGACCGCCACCGCCACCAGCTGGAAAAACCCGCTCCGGGCGTACTCTGCCCAGCCGCCGGCCATGGAGGCCGCCTCGGCGCCGCCGAACAGATAGCGTATCTGGATAACGCAAAACACCGTGTAAACGGCGTCCAGCAGCCCGGTCACCGGGAGAAACGGCGCGGCGTACCGGGGCCTGACCGGCGCGGTTTTTTCCGGAGCGGGACCGGCCTGCCGTATGAAGTACAGTGCCGAGGCCAGAAACGGGACCAGCGCCAGCACCCGCGCCGTCCGGACGAGCGCGCCCTCCGGTATGGCGTCCAGCCGGAAGCCGCTGAAAATACCGGCGAACACCGGATCGGCGCTGGCCAGCAGCCACAGCACCACTCCCAGCACCGGCAGGGCGATCGCCGCCGCCAAAAGCGCCTGGCCCACCTGGGCCCTCCCCCGGCGGCAGGCCATACCCAGGGCCAGGAAGGGCCGGCCCAGACGGGTGAAGAAGGCGGCGAAGGAGAGGCGGACCGTCTGCCACAGGGCGGCAGGCAGGCCGGGGGCCAGGTGGCCGGACAGAGCGAAGGTGGCCATGGCGGCCGCCGGCAGGATGACCAGGCAGTTGAGCACCACAAAGACCGGGCTATGGTAAAGGGCGCAGGCCAATCCCAGAGCCAGGGCGGAAGCCGTGCAGAACAGGCTTCCGGCATGGAGGCGGACCCTTTTGCCCAGCACGGTGAACACGGCGGCGAAGTGGGCGCACACCAGCGCCAGTATACCCAGGTGGGGCAGGCCCGTGTTTTCCGGACCGAAGCAGACCCAGAAAAGCCACGCCAGCGCAAGCGCCAGCAGCGGGATGGCCCCATCCCGCCAGGTCAGAGATGGGGGAGAGGGTGATATATTGGTTTCCATAATATCAGTTTTCTTTTCTTCATCCATCGTCCTCGTCCTCCCGGAACTCCAGGATGTCTCCCGGCTGGCAGTCCAATGCCCGGCAGATGGCGTCCAGCGTTGAAAACCGCACAGCTTTGGCCTTTCCCGTCTTGAGAACGGACAGATTGGCGATGGTGAGGCCGATCTTCTCCGATAGCTGGGTCAGGCTCATATGCCGCTTTGCCAGCATTACATCAAGGTTAACATAAATCATAACAATTCCTTAAATGGTCAGGTCGTTCACCGCCTGCTCCACGGCGGCATTTTCCGCCAGACGGCTCAAAAGAAACAGCACCGCCGTGCCGATGGCGGCGGCCAGGGTCAGAAACAGCACGTCCAAAACGTAGGTATCCAGCCGGCAGTAGAGCCCTTGCAGCACGCTCATCCGCTCGCTTACCCGGTCGGCCCGGTCATAGAGCATCACCCAGACCAGCAGAGCCAGCAGCGCCGTGACGGCCGCGCCGCACCGGCCCATCCGCCGCAGGCGCGGGGCGGTGCCGCCGTCAAAGCCACGGCCCGCGCCGCACTGACCGGCCAGGACCCACATATCCCACAGCGCGGGCAGCAAAGCCGCCAGGACCAGCAGGATCAGCGTCTCCGCCCGGACGGACCGGCCGAACACCCCGTAGGAGGCGTCCCAGGCCAGTCCCCGGGCGGCCAGGACCAGATGGTATATGTTGTCCGCCGCCAGGTACAGCCACATAGCCGCTCCCAGCAGCACCAGAGCCCGCAGGCCGCGGGAGAGAAGTCTGTTATGCATTGTGCGCGCCTCCTTTCAGACCGTCAGGGCGTTTTCGTCCAGCAGCTTCGCCGCGTGGCCGGCGGACCGGCTCAGGGCCAGGGCGACGGCTGTCAGGGCGGCGCTGCCCAGAGTCAGGCCGATGTACAGCAGCATGGTGCCGTCCAGCACCGCGGGGATGCCCCAGAGAAAGCCGGACCCCAGCCGGTCCACCCGGAACGACAACATCATCGCGTCCGACGCGGCCAGCAGAGCGGTCTCCAGCCCGATCAGCCACGCCAGCCGCCGCAGCCGCTTCTGCTGATAAAATCCCCGGCCCAGCCCCACCTGCCGGAACAGCCCCCAGCCCGCCCCCAGAATGGGAAAGACGGCGGCAATGGACAGGCAGACCAGAAGGTCGCAGACAAAACTCCGCCGGTAGACGGACGCGGTAGGGTCTGTCGGGTCCAGCATCATGTTGTAGCAGTTGCGGACCGTATATAGATTCAAGTGTAGCTGCCACAGACAGGCCAGGCCGATCAGCACCAGCAATGCCCGCAGCAGAAGGGATATCGCTTTCAGTTCTTTCCGTTCCATGGCGTATCCTCCCGTCAGATGGTCAGGTCGTTGTCGTCCTGGAGGTCAGCGGCCTTCAGCGTCAGGTGGCTCAAGGCTGCGGCGCCGGCGGTGGCGGAGACGCCGACAACGGCTATGACCAGCAGGAGCACATAGAACCACTCATTGCCGTTTGCAAAAGGCACATGGTCGTGAAAATAGGAGGTAAGGCCCCACAGGATGACCAGCACTGTATCGATCAGGGCGCAAAAGCTGACGCGCCGGAGGCCCCGCGCGTTTTCCACGCAGAAGCTGTTGTTTTTGCCGATCCGGGTCAGGATGCGCCAGGCGTCGATCATGGCGATCAGCACCGGTATCAAAATAGAGAACGGCAAAGCGTTGGCCGTCAAAATGTAGTCCGGTTCGATCAAGGACAGAACGAAGTTTTTTCCGAACCAGTAGAAGAAGAACAGCCACACCAGTCCGCACAGGGCCACGACCGCCCGCAGCAGGATGGATAGCTCCTTTTGTTTCATGGATATCACCTCCGATTTGCCCACAGGATAGCACGGATATTACCGAATGTCAATAAAAATTTATTGATTTTCGATAAAAAATTATTCGCTCGCATTTTTTCGACAGCGCCCGCATACATAGTATGGGAGGGGTGGCATATGCTATGCAGGTTTTCCGATTTTCGCTATAAAGAGGTCATCAACGTCCGCACAGGGTGCCGGCTGGGGTATGTGTGCGACGCCGAATTCACCTGGCCCGAGGGGCGTATCTCGGCCCTGATCGTACCGGGCAAGCCCCGGTATCTGGGCGTGTTCGGCCGGGAGGAGGATTATGTGCTGCCTTGGGAGTGCATAAGCCGGATCGGGGACGACATCATACTGGTGGAGTCCGAGCACGGCGTCCGCCGGGAAAAACGGCCCAAAAAGCCGATATTCGCGGGAAAAAACACTTGAAATGAGCCTGCCGCTCTGATATAATATTCCAGCTTGCCTATTACGCACGGACTCTGACGCACGGCCCTGTCCCGCAAGGGTGGCCGCAAGGATGAGGGGTCCGGAGGGGTAAAACTGAAAAAATAAGGAGGAAAAACGTAATGGCAGTAGTGACGATGAAACAGCTTCTGGAGGCCGGCGTCCACTTCGGACACCAGACCCGCCGCTGGAACCCCAAGATGGCCGAGTACATCTATCTGGAGCGCAACGGCATCTATATCATCGACCTGCAGAAGACCGCCAAGAAGCTGGAGGAGGCGTATGCCTTTGTGCGCCAGCTTTCCGAGAACGGCCAGTCCATCCTGTTCGTGGGCACCAAGAAGCAGGCCCATGACGCCGTGGCCGAGGAGGCCAGCCGGGTGGGCCAGTACTACGTCAACGCCCGGTGGCTGGGCGGCATGCTCACCAACTTCAAGACCATGCGCACCCGTGTGGACCGGCTCAACCAGCTCAAGCGCATGCAGGAGGACGGCACCTTCGATATGCTGCCCAAGAAGGAAGTCATGAAGCTCATGGGCGAGCAGGCCAAGCTGGAGAAGTATCTGGGCGGCGTGAAGGACATGAAGAAGCTGCCCGGGGCCCTGTTCGTCATCGACCCCCGCAAGGAGCACAACGCCGTGGCCGAGGCCCGCAAGCTGCACATCCCCATCGTGGCCATCGTGGACACCAACTGCGACCCGGATGAGATCGACTATGTGATCCCCGGCAACGACGACGCCATCCGCGCCATCCGGCTCATCTCCAACGCCATGGCAAACGCCGTGCAGGAGGGCCGTCAGGGCATGGACGAGCAGACCGGAGAGATGGCCGCGCCCGAGGCGCAGGAAGAGACCGCTAAGGAGGAAGAGGAATAATGGCTGCTGTTACCGCGAAGATGGTCAACGACCTGCGCCAGAGCACCGGCGCGGGCCTGATGGATTGCAAAAAGGCCCTGGTGGCCTGCGACGGCGATATGGACAAGGCCGTCGACTACCTGCGTGAAAAGGGCCTTGCCAGCGCCGGCAAGAAGGCCAGCCGCATTGCCGCCGAGGGCATGGCCTATGCCGCCGTCATCGACGGCGTGGGCGTGGTGGTGGAAGTCAACTGCGAGAGCGACTTCGTCGCCAGCAACGAGAAGTTCACCGGCTTTGTGAAGGACCTGGCCAAGGTCATCGCCAAGGCCGACCCCGCCGATGTGGACGCCCTGCTGGCCTGCCAGTGGGTGGACGGCAAGACCACCGTGGCCGACGCCAAGAACGAGGTGTTCCTTGCCCTGCGTGAGAATATGCAGATCCGCCGCTTTGCCCGGGTGGCTGAGGGCGTGAACGTGCCCTATGTGCACATGAACGGCAAGGTGGGCGTGCTGGTGACGCTGGACACCGCCTCTACTGCCGAGCCCGTCATCGAGCTTGGCAAGGACGTGGCCATGCAGATCTGCGCCATGCGGCCCCAGTATCTGGACAAGAGCGTGGTGGACGAGGCTTTTATCGAGCATGAAAAGACCGTCCGTCTGGCCCAGGCCATGCAGGACCCCAAGAACTCCAAGAAGCCCGAGGCCATCATCGAGAAGATCGTCATGGGCGGTATCGAGAAGTATTACAAGGAGATCTGCCTTCTCCAGCAGGCCTATGTGAAGGGCGAGGGCGAGGACGTGGCCGCCCATGTGGCCGCCGTGGCCAAGGAAGTGGGCGCCCCCATCTCCGTGAAGGGCTACCTCCGCTTTGAGAAGGGCGAGGGGATCGAGAAGCGTCAGGACGACCTGGCCGCCGAAGTGGCCAAGATGATCAACTGAGGCAAAACCGATTAGAAAGGGCTCGTTGCAAAACGCGTGTTTTGCAGCGAGCCCATTTTCATGGGAGGGCGCCCGGAAACCGGGCTGAGAACCGACAAGATCAACTGCGGCGGCAAAGTCAGTGGGGAGGATAGTATACGACCCCCTCAAGATCCGGGGTTCATTGCGTGGTATACTGCATAAAATTTAAGAAGTTTACAGCAGAGAGCGGATGGCGCATTTTGGCGCCATCCGCTCTCTGCTGCCATATTTTCATTTTTTGGGGTCATGCTGTCTTACGGCCAACGGCCTTCGTGAGACGCATTTTTTTGACCCTGTCATTTGTGGTGGTCTTTGTGATAAAATGACAAAATAGGCTCGACGATTTATAATGAAATTGTGCTTTTACCATAAAATTGATGGCCGTTAAGTTAATTTGCGCTTTTTGCAGGTATTACATGGTAGAGACAGAAAGCTGGTGCCCTATGAACGACGAAGAATTGATAAATAGAATACGTCAGGGCGATGAAGCTGCCGCCAATGAACTGGTACACCGCTACCACCCGCCCATCCTTCGCTATTGCAAGAGCCGCTGTGGGAATTGGGAACTAGCGGAGGATCTGACGCAGGAGACCTTTTTGCGGCTGTTTAGATACTTTCCCAGTTATAGAAACGAAGCCGGCAGATTCAAAGCGTATCTGTTTTCTATTGCCGCCCGACTATGTAATACCGAGTGTAAAAAGTCTGTTTTAACTTCCCTGGATGATGTGGAGCAACTGGTGGACAAAACGGATATGCTCCGTCAAGTAGAGGACATGGACGAGATACGCAGTCTTTTGGAACGGCTCCCGCCAGAACAAAGAGAGACGATCATCCTCCGTTTTGGGGATGAGTTCAGTTTTCCAGAGATCGCTAAATTGATGGATTGCAATATGAGTACGGCGCAAAGCCGTGTTGTCTATGCTTTGAACGCTATGAGAAAGGAGCTCAGCCATGAGTGATGAAGAACTTGAACAGCGTCTGAAAGAGTATTTCGTGCAGACGATAGATGAGTACACCAGGCCCGCACAAATAGAGAAAACAGCAACCCGTTGTATTGCTGTCATGCGGAAACAGGCAGACGCCTCGGCAGAGCCCCGGCAGAACTTTTGGGGCTTTTTATCCGAAGTGTTCCATTTTGAAGGGAGATCCCTTCTGCTGCCGCAGCTGGGCGTATTGCTTGTGACCTGCCACGTCGCGTGGACGTTCTCCATGAGCGCTTATGCGTTGCCTTCCTATATGCCGCTGTTCATCCTGGCGGTCATGCCCGTCTTTTTCAAGGGGCAGTACTGCCGGGTCAGCGAGGTGGAGGCGGCCACCCGTACTTCCGTGGCGCAGCTGGCTCTGGCAAGGCTGATCCTGGCGGGCGCAGGTGCCCTTGTGTGTCTGACGTTTCTGCTGGGGCTGGAGGTCTGGCTGCAGAGGTCCTTTGAAAACCTGGGCCGGGTAGTCCTCTACTGCCTGGTGCCGTATCTGGCCTGTATGACCGCTATGCTGGCCCTAATTCGCAGGAGAAGAAAAGACGATGCGCCTCTGTGTATGGCCATCGCCCTTGGCTCTGTTGTTTTCTGGCGGTGGACTGTACGCCTGCTTCCCTGGCTGTATGAGGCGTCCGCCCTGGGGATATGGATCGCGGCAGTATTATTCTATTCCTTGCTTTTAGCAAAAGAGATAACCTATATCATCCATGCCAACAAGGAGGTAAATATGTATGGAGTTGTCGATTGACAGGCTGACGAAGCACTACGGCAGAAAGATCGCCGTAGATTGCGTCAGCGCCACGCTGACGCCCGGCGTGTATGGTTTGCTAGGGGCCAACGGCGCGGGTAAGACCACCCTCATGCGGATGCTGTGTGCCATTTTGGAACCCACATCTGGGGAGGTGCGTCTGGACGGAAAAGAGATCGCCGCCATGGGAGAGAATTACCGAGACGTGCTGGGCTATCTGCCTCAGGACTTCGGATTCTATCCCACCTACACCGCCGCCGAGTTTCTCTCCTACATCGCAGCCCTGAAGGGCATCCCCAGAGATCATGCGGGAAAACGCGTCAAAGAATTGCTTGAGATGCTTGATCTCGCACATGTGGCCGACAAAAAGATCAGAACCTTCTCCGGCGGCATGAAGCAACGGGTGGGCATAGCCCAGGCCCTGTTGAACGCCCCCCAGATACTCATTCTAGACGAGCCCACGTCCGGTCTGGACCCTAAAGAGCGAGTGCGGCTTCGCAATCTCCTGTCCGAATACGCCGGGGATAAGATCGTGATCCTGTCTACCCATATTGTATCTGATGTGGAGGCCATCGCGGACCAGGTACTTGTAATGAACGCCGGACAGTTCATTATGCAGGGCACCGTCCCGGAACTTGCAGGGCGGGTCCGGGGCAAGGTCTGGGAGCTCACCGTCCCCCGGACCCAGGCCCGGTTCTGGCAGGAGGAGGTCACCGTGGCAAATTACCGCCACGAGGGGGATAACGTGGTGCTACGCATCATTTCGGACGGCAAGCCCGCAGATCAGGCTGTGCCTTGCGAGCCCATACTGGACGACGCATATCTCTACCATTTTGGCGCGAAGGAGGCGTAACATGGAACTGTTTGCTTTGGAACATAAACGGCTGTGGCGGAAAACCATTGTGCGGATATGCGTGGTGCTGTGCTTTGTGTATAGTGTTATCTGGGGAAGCGTGATATGGTATCAGTGGCCGGGTTTCGGCAGCCTTAATGACAGCACCGACATGTACGACAACAATTTTGACGGTTATTACACGATCCGGGATTTTCAAGAGCAGTTTTCTCAATTCGGCGACCACTGGACGGACGAGACGCTCCAAAAGATGGTGGCAGAGTATCAGAGTTATGACGTTATGGACATACCGGGCCTTCAATCCAAGGGCGACTGGCTGCTCGCATACAGCTATCTCCGTGATCTCTACCCGGAACTGGAGGACCCGGAGGGCCATCAGTATATGCCGCTGCTTCATTACGCGGACACGTCAAAAATAGAGGGTTTTTATGAGCGACGGCAGGACCTTCTGGAACATACTTTGGAAGCTACCCGGCTGAACGGGTATCTGACAGAGGCCGACAAGCAGATGCTCCTGGATATGAACAGCCAGATCGAGGAGCCTTGGAAATACGAGTGGACGCGGGGCTGGCAAGATGTCATAAATGATTTGCCATCGGCTGGCGCAAAGCTGGCGCCGTATCTGGCCGTCGTGCTGGCGTTCACCTTCTCCGGGGAGTGGTACAGCAACACCGCGCCACTGTTGCACACCACCAAACACGGCTGGAAGAAGCTGGCCTGGATCAAAGTCCTCAGCGGCCTTGCTTTTGCAGCGGAGTTCTATGCGCTCATTTTCGGGGCGAAAGTCGTGGTACAACTGATTTACTTTGGCACATCCGGGTGGGACATGCCCATTCAGTACAGCAACTTGCTGGCCGTGGCACCCTGGAATATGCTCCAGGCGGAGCTTTTTGATCTGGCGTTCGTGTTTCTGGGAGTCATCGGCTACGCGGGGCTTATCATGCTCATATCGGCCCTAGTGAAAAATAATGTACTGTCCCTTGTAATCAGTCTGGCCTTTATCTATGTACCAGACATACTTGCGGGCTATCTGCCCACATGGTTGAAGGCAGCGAGCCAGTATCTCCCTTTGGTGGGCAACGGTACTGACTACTTACATTACAACGTATTTCACATATTTGGAAAAGGCATCTGGTCGCCGTATATGCTTATCAGCGTCCCGATCATAATCGGCGTTATCTGCCTCCCCTTCGCCGTCAAGGGCTGGTCCCGGCGGCAAAAAGCGTGATGGAGAATAAGCGAATGTCCCAAAATGAGCCTATAAACAGTATTTTTGCCTGAATCGCGAAAGAGGAAAGAGAAAACATCCTGATAAAAAACCTTGGGAGAGACGTGCGGGCTTGCTGCAAAACGTGAGGTTTGCAGCGAGCCCCTTTCATCCTTCTTTGACAGTCTGAGGCGTGACCGCGGTCACGCCTTTTTCGTATGGTTGAAAAAGGCGCTGGAATGTGCTAATATGAGCAACGCGTGAGAGTTTTTTGACTATTCCGGGAGGAACTGGCATTGGAGAAGCTGACCAAGCTCCGCATGTGGGCGCTGCGCCGGTCCTGGGTCCTGGCGCTGCTGCTGTTTCCCTTCTTTAAGCCTGAGATGCTGGTGAAACAGTCTCTTGCCCTGGCGTGGGTATTCGTGATATGGAAGAGCTTTTCCGTGCTGTTCATCGGACTGCTCTGGCTGAGCTGGCGCAGGATGTCCAAAGTCACGGTCCTTCTGTCCGTCTACTATGTGCTGATGCTGGCAAGCAGCATTCTGAGCCGGATGGATGCGTACAACATGTTGTTTCTGGCGGGAAATGTGATCGCGCTGGGCATGTGTCTGGATATGTGTGTGGAGGAGGATGCGAGAGCGATACTCCGGGGCCTTGTGTGGCTTTTGGGGGCGCTGTGCCTGGTCAATCTGGTCACGGTGGTGCTGTTTATGGCGCAGCACCGTCCAAGCAACTACTTTTTGGGCTATGACAACAGCCACTCGCTGTTCATTATCCCCCTGCTGGGGTTGGGCATGGTGTATGCCCACCACGCCGGGTGGGGTGTGTGGCGGAAGCTGGCGGTACTGGCGGTGTTTTCCGTGTCGATTTATATGACGTGGTCCGCCTCCGCCGTGGTGGGCGTGACGGTGTTCCTGCTGCTGGCGGCTGCCTATGAGATGGGGTTCCGGCTCCGGGTCTGCAATGTGGCGGTGTACTTCGCGGTGTTTTTGGCGCTGTTTTTCGGCATCGTGGTGTTCCGGGCGCAGAGAGTCCTGGCCTATGTGATCGAGGATATACTGGGCAAGGATCTGACCTTCACCGGGCGGACCGATCTGTGGGACGCGTCCATAGAGTTGATCCGGCAGCGGCCGGTGCTGGGCTATGGACTGATCCCCAGAGACCTGATGACGGAACTGGTCGGGAGCGTGAACTGCCATGATCTGGTATTCCAGGTGTTGACGGACGCCGGCTTCGTAGGTCTGGCGGTATACGGGACGATGATGGGGCTGCTGGTCAAGCCTTTGATGGCGGAGCGGGAGCACTATGTGGGTTACTATCTGGCCGCCTCGCTGTTTGCGCTGCTGCTGGTGTTCACGATGGAGTCACCGGTGTATCCGCTGCCCCACTACACGATCTGCATACTGTCCTATCACGCGCCGGCCCTTGTCCGCCGTCTGGACAGCGCCGCCGCCCCGCCTGCATGACAGGCTTCCCTATGGTAAGGAACGCCCCCGACAGCCAGTCGGGGGCTTATTCCATTTATGTTGGCGTCACTGTTCCGCAAAGGCGTCCCGGAGGAAGTCGTCCACCTGCTGCCGGGTGTCAAAGCAGCATATCGAGACCTGGTTGCCCATGGCCCCGGACAGGGCGTCCGGCATACGGGTGAACAGCCGCCCATTGGCGGCGTAGCGCGCCTGCAGCTCCTGCTGGCTCAGCGCGTAGTCCACCCCGTCCCGCCGCCCGGCGTACACGCAGTAGCTGTGGGGGCCGTCATAGGTGTGGCGGGCCTCGTCGAAGGCGACCATGTCCGCCCAGAGCTGGTACACATCCGCGCTCTGGCTGAAATCGAGCATGTCCGGCGTGAAGCCCCCCGCCGGGCGCATGTTCACCTCCAGAGCCACGATGTCGCCCTTTTTGCCCAGCCCCTTTTTGTCGGCGGTCAGGCGGAAAAATTCCAGATGGAAAAACCGGCTGGCGGCCCCGAACGCCTTCAGGGTGGCCCGGCCCGCGGCCTCCACCTCGGCGGGCATTTGGGCGTCCACATAGTAGGAGCAGGGCTTGTTCTCATTTACCATGTCCATGATGGAGGTGGGGGAGATGTGGCTGGCGGCGAACAGGACCCGGCCTTTGGAGTCGCAAATGCCGTCGTAGGTGGTCACCTCGCCGGGGACGAATTCCTCCATCAGGTAGGGGACAGGGGGCTTTTCGGCCATGAACGCCGCCGCGTCGGCGTCGCCGGTGAGCTTATAGGTGGCCGTGGCGCCCACGCCGCTGTCCGGCTTGACGATCACCGGCCAGCCCACCTCCCCGGCGAAGGCCAGCACGGACGCCAGATCCTCCACCAGGGCGTACCGGGCCGCCGGGACCCCGGCCCGGCGGTAGTACTCCTTCATGAGGGACTTGCTCTTATACTTTTCGATCTCGTGGGCCTTCAGGCCCGTGGTCACGTTGAAATCCGTCCGAAGCCGGGCGTCCTGCTCCAGCCAGTACTCGTTGTTGGACTCGATCCAGTCGATCTTGCCGAAGCGGAAGGAAAAGAAGGCCACCGCCCGGTAGACCTGGTCGTAGTCCTCCAGCGAATCCACCCGGTAATACTCCGTGAGCGCGTCCTTCAATTCCGGGCGCAGCCCCTCATAGGGCGCGTCGCCCACCCCCAGCACCGTCACGCCGTTGGCCGCCAGGCACGCGCAGAAGTGCCAGTACGCCTCCGGGAAATTGGGGGAGATAAATACAAAATTCATGGGGTCCCTCCTGTCTGTCTCTATGCTGTACCGTCATTGGAAACGGTAATTATGTAAATTAAATTATGTTAACTATTTTCCAGAAAGAAGCCGCACTCCTCGTCGTTGCAGGCCCGTGCCTCGGGCAGGCGGATGTTCAGGTGGAACACATGGGCCATATATGGCTGGTCCTCAGTCCCGTAGAGCTTATACCGGCAGGGCACGCCCTGTTCCCGCAGCTTGTCCGCCAGCAGCGCCGCCTGGTCCCGGAGAAAGTCGTACCGGGCGGTCATGACGAAGGTGGGCGGGAAGGCGGGGCCGATGTGGGCGAGGGCGTCCACCAGCGGCAGGCTCTCCCTGATCCTGTCGCCGAAGTAAGCGGCCATCACGCCCTGCGCCGGGGCGCCGTCCTCGGGCGCCTCGAACCGGTAGTGGCCGCAGTTGAGGGCTGCCGCCCGCACACGGATGTCCGGCAGGGGAAAGTCGTACATCGCCCCATAGGCCAGGTCCGTGAGCATGGCGATGTACTGGCAGGCGAGCTGTCCGCCGGCGGAGTCGCCCACCACGAACAGCCGGTCCGGGTCCATATGATAGGCGGCGGCGTGGTCCGCCGTCCAGGTGAAGGCGGCGTTCACGTCCTCCACCGCCGCGGGGAAGGGGTCCTCCGGAGCCAGACGGTAGCTGAAATCGACCACCGCGAAGCCCCGCCGGGCCAGGTCCATGCAGTAGTACCGGTACAAGTCCTTGTCCCCGTAGACCCAGCCGCCGCCGTGGACGCTGACGATACAGGGTAAGAGCGCGTCTTTCGCGGCTTTGGGCCGGTACACGTCCAGCAGGTTCCACCGGCCGTGAGGGCCATAGGGGATGTCCGTGAAGCCGATCACGTCCTCCGGGACGGTCAGTCCCGCGTCCCGGACCTTATCCGCCGCGGCGAAGCTGGCGCGGATGGCCATGTAGTCCATTTCGGGTACTTCCATCGTCAGACCTCCTGTGTGTTTTGGGACCGGTAAACGCCGGTCTCGGTGACGATCAGCCCCACGGCCCGGTCATGAGGGTCCTGGGGGATACGGTCAAAGATCAGCGCCTCCGGGCAGACCAGCGCCGCCGGACCGGGGTGCGCGGCCAGATACCGGTCATAATATCCGCCCCCGTGGCCCAGCCGGTGACCGGCTCTGTCGCAGGCGGCGCAGGGGACCACGGTCAACCCCACGGCCCCTGGGTCTGGCCGGGGCGCGTCCGCAGGGGGCTCCAAAATGCCGTACCGGCCCGGGCGGAGAGCGCCCAGGTCCCGCACCAGCCGGGCCTCCATCCGGCCCGGGCCAGTGCAGAGGGGCAGGGCCAGCGCCTTGCCGTCCGACAGGATACGCTCCAGCAGCGGGCGAGTGTCCACCTCCCGGGCCGTGCTGGCGAAGGCCAGCACCGTTCCGGCGGACCGGTATGCGCTCAAGGCGGCGATGTGGGCCGCGATACGCGGACCTGCCTCGGCGAGATACCCCGCCGGCAGAGCGTCCGTCCGCTCCGCCGCCGCCTGCCGCAGGCGCCGTTTTTCCTCGGCTAGGGCGTTCATCGTTCTTCCAGTATGACCGCGCCCCAGCCGGGCAGGTCAAAGGGCTCGTTTTCCCCCAGAGCCGCCCCGTCCAAAAGGGACAGCCCGGCGGGGTGGGGCAGGGAGACGGGCAAGGTCTCGCCGGAGTAGTTGAGGTAAAATGTGACCGCGTGTCCGGTCCGACCCACGCCTCGCTTCACGATCAGCGGGAAGCGGGCGGCGGGAAGGTCCAGCCCGAACCGGGGCAGCAGGTATCCCAGCACGGCGTCCAGCGCTTCCGGACCGAAGTAACAGGCCAGATACGCCGCGCTGCCAGCGCCGTATCCGTTGACCGTCACGGCGGGCACGCCGCCCCAGGCCGGGTGGTCATATGTACACAGGGCCTCGGCGGTGGTCAGGGCCGGAAGCTCCATCCAGTCGGTGACGGCGGTATCCGCCGGCAGGCCGACGGCGGCGGACGCGAGGCCCGTTTCCTTCGGCGTGGTGAACCGGTCATAGGTCAGGCCAAAGCAGTCCGTGAGCATGTGGGGCTGGGCGTCGTGGTATATCTTCTGATGTTCGTCAGCAAAGCCGGTGCGGAAGCTGGCCAGCACATGGCCGCCGGCCTTCACATAGCCGTCCACGGCCCGGAGCAGGTCCTCCGGGGCGGAATAGAGGCAGGGCAGGACCAGCAGATCGTATCCGGAAAAGTCCCGCGCCCCGTCGGAGAGCACGTCGTACTCCACGTTCAGCCGGTAGAGGCTGTCGCACAGCCAGCGCACATAGTCGCTGTAGGTCCTGTCCGGCGTCTCGTTTATGCCGCAGGTGGGGAACCAGCGAAGGCCGATCTGGGAGCGGGTGCTGACCAGCACGGCCACCCGATTCGTCTTTTTCAGGTGCAGAAGGTGCGGGGACAGGGCGGCGAAGTCCGCGCCGATCCGGGCCGCGTCCCGCCAGGTCTGACCGGGGGTCAGGTCGTGGCTCAGCACGCCCTTCCAGTAGCTCTCCAGCCCGTTGTGGATGCTGTGCCAGTGCCAGTACTCCACCCCGTCCGCGCCGCTTGCCAGGTGGCTGATGGCCTGTAGCCGCAGCTGTCCGGGGAAGGGGAGCCACCCCGTGTTGCCCTGGGCCTGGGTCTCCAGGACCAGGTAGTTGTCCTTTTTCAGGCCCCGGGCGACGGCCCCGCCGAAGGCGATCTCCGCCCCGGTCAGGTCCGGGCCCGAGGGGTGGTAGATGTCGCACCCGGCGATGTCCACGGCTGCCGCCGCGTCGAACTGGTCCACCTCCGGCTGGGGGCCGAAGGAATACCCCCGCCAGTCGTAGTCGAAGTTGTGGGTGACCAACTGGTCCGGCCGCTTATACTCGTCCACGACGGACCGCTGCCACAGGAGGAATTCCGTCACCAAATGCCGCTGGAAGGCGGCGTACTCCGCGCCGAGGCTGCCGTTGATCGTGCCCCGCACGTCCGGAAGGTCCTCCCAGTCCGCCAGGGAATTGGACCAGTAGGCAAGCCCCATCTCCCGGTCCAGGGCCTCCACGGTGCCGAAGCGCTCTTTGAGCCAGTCCCGGAAAAGAGCCTGGGCCCGGGGCGAGCAGGTGTCGTAGGGCTTGGTCTCGTTGTCCAGTTGAAAGCAGATCACGCAGTCATACCCACACACGGCCTCCATGAGACGGCGGATGATCCGCTCGGCGTGGAAGCGGTAGCCGGGGTGGGTCAGGTCGAAGTTCTGCCGGGGCCCGTAGCGGCAGGGCCCGGCGTGGGTCTCGGAGAGGATGTCCGGGTATTTTTTCGCCAGCCACGGGGGGATGGCATAGGTGGGCGTGCCCACGATGACGTCAAGGCCGTGGCGCTCCGCCGCGTCCAGCACCCGCCGGAGGAGAGAGAAGTCGAATTCTCCGTCCCGGGGCTCCCAGGTGCTCCAGGCGGACTCCGCCACCCGGATCAGGTTGAAGCCCGCTCCGACCAGCAGGTCCATGTCCTCCTCCAGCCGGTCGCAGGGCATATACTCGGCGTAGTAGGCCGCGCCGAACAGCAGCTTGTCGGGCATGGGACACCTCCTGAACAGTGGTCACTGATATATTTAGGATAGTACGGCGGCCGCGGAAAAGACAATAGTTCAAAATCGCAAAAATATAAAAAAAGAATTGTGTAATTTAGTGGATTGACAACAAAAATTGACGCTGGTATACTTTAAAGCGCTAGGATAAGACAGGTATGCCAAGGGGGGCGCCCCCCTTGGCTTGCATCCAGGATGCAAGCATGATGTTTCGGGACAACAGGGCGCAAGCCCTATGTTCGATAAACAAGGAAACATTTTTTTTAGGAGGAACGAGTATGAAAAAGCTTCTTTCCCTGGTACTGGCTCTGACCATGGTGCTGAGCCTGGGCGCTATCGCCTTCGCGGACGGCCCCATCGCCCTGACCGTTTGGGGCGCTGAGGAGGATCAGACCTATCTGGCCGAGCGTATCGAGGCCTTCAAGGCCGCCTATCCCGACCAGGAGTTCGACATCACCCTGGGCGTGGAGTCCGAGTCCACCGCCAAAGACACCATCCTCACCGACGTTGAGGCCGCCGCAGATGTGTACGCTTTCGCGTCCGACCAGCTGCCCGACCTGGTGAACGCCGGCGCCATCCTGGACCTGTCCACCGTTGAGGAGGCCCTCAAGTCCGTGGCCGGCAAGAGCCTGGACGACATCAAGGCCGCCAACGTGGAGGGCTCCATCACCGCCGCCACCTACAACGACACCTTCTATGCCTTCCCCTTCGCCTCCGACGGCTTCTTCATGTTCTATGATCCCGACTACATCTCCGAAGAGGACGCCCAGACCTGGGAGGGCCTGCTGGACGCGGCCGCGGCCGCCGGTAAGAAGGTCGGCATGACCCTGGCCTCCGGCTGGTACAACACCGCCTTCTTCAACGCTGCCGGCTTCTCCACCTCTCTGAACGCCGACGGCACCACCAACATGGACTGGAACGGCACCTCTCCCGACGGCTACACCGGCGTGCAGGTGGTCCAGGCCATGCAGGCCATCGCCGGCCACGACGCCTTCATGGCTATCGCTGACGGCGACATCTCCAACCAGATCGCCGGCGGCGACCTGGCGGCCGTTATCTCCGGCACCTGGGATACCGCTCTGGTCTCCGACACCTTTGGCGAGGACTACATGGCCTGCGCCCTGCCTCTGCTGACCCTGGGCGAGGATCAGGTCCCCACCCGCGGCACCGTCAGCTTCAAGATGATCGGCGTCAACCCCTACGCGGAGAACGCCGGCTGGGCCGTCATGCTGGCTGAGTTTTTGACCAACGAGGAGTCTCAGGTCGCCCGGTTCGAGGCCCGCGAGATCCCGCCCACCAACATCGCCGCTTCTGAGAGCGAGGCCGTTCAGGCCAACAAGGGCGTTGTGGGCCTGACCGAGGCCGCCGCTGTGGGCGTCGTGCAGAGCGTGGGCGGCAAGTACTGGGATCCCACCGCCTCCTTCGGCGAGCAGATCGCCCAGGGCACCATCGGCACTGACGAGGCCTCGATCCAGACCGCTCTGGACCAGCTGGTCGAGGGCGTGACCGCCGCTGTGGGCTGAGCGCTTCCTTTGATCTGATCTAGCGTAAAAACGGCCCCAGTCCCCGTAAAGGGCCTGGGGCCGTGTCTGTCATCAAAGAAAGGAAGTGGAGTGAAAATGAAAAATGCCGGCAGTGCCGTCGCCGGGTTCTTCGCGGCGATCGGACATTTCTTCGGCGACTTCTTCACGGCCATCGCCAAGGGCGACTGGGCCGTAAAGCTGACGCTCCTGATCTGGGGCGCCGGTTATGCCAGACGTAAGCAATACGTCAAGGCGATCGTCCTGACCGCGCTGGAAGTGGGCGTCATCTGCTTCTCCGTCTTTTTTGCCAGCCAGTATGTGCCCAAGTTCGGCACGCTGGGCACGGTGGTCATGGAACAGCAGCTGAACATGCAGACCCTCAAGATGGAGTTCAACGACTACGACCACTCCTTCCTGATCCTGCTGTTCTCCCTTTTCAGCTTTGTGGTCTGGCTCATCGCCGCGGTGGTGTGGATCCGCTCCGTCACCGGCGCGTACAGGCTGCAGCTCGACGCCGAGGCGGGCCGCCACATCAATACCTTCAAGGACGACGTCCACGACTATCTGGGCGATAAGTTTTATGTGACGCTGCTGACCCTGCCCATCATCGGTATCGTGGTGTTCACGGTGATCCCCATCCTGCTGCTGATCTTCGTGGCCTTCACCAACTACGATCAGCAGCACATGCCCCCCAGCGCCCTGTTCACATGGGTGGGCTTCACCAACTTCAAGAGCCTGTTCTCCAGCGGCGGCATGACCGTCACCTTCGGTTACGCCTTTGTGCGGGTACTGGGCTGGACCCTTGTGTGGGCCTTCTTCGCCACCTTCACCACATACTTTGGCGGCATCCTTATGAGCCTTCTGCTCAACAGCAAGAAGACCCGGGCCCCCCGCCTGTGGCGGACGCTGCTGGTCATCACCATCGCGGTGCCCCAGTTCGTGAGCCTGCTGCTGGTGCGTAACTTCTTCTCCAACGGCGGTATCGTGAACACCATCTGCGCCAGGATCGGCCTTACCGGCTGGCTGCGAAGTATGGGGCTCATATCCACCAGTTACATACCGTTTTTGACCGCCCCCGGCTGGGCGCATGTGATGATCATCCTCATCAACATCTGGATCGGCGTTCCCTACCAGATGTTGATCGCCACCGGTATCCTCATGAACCTGCCCGCCGACCAGCTGGAGAGCGCCCGTGTGGACGGCGCCAACAAGTTCCAGACCTTCCGGTACATCACCATGCCCTATATGCTGCAGGTGACGGCGCCCACGCTGGTGACGGACTTTGTGAAGAACATCAACAACTTCAACGTCATCTATCTTCTCACCGACGGCGTTTATACCACCACCAACCAGCTGATGGCCAACTCCCAGGCCAAGGAAGTGGACCTTCTGGTCACATGGCTTTTCAACCTGACCCAGAACTACTACAACTATAAAATGGCCGCCGTCATCGGCATTATGGTGTTCATCGTCTGCGCCGTGTTTACGCTCGTCGCCTTCAACTTCCTGATCCGGGGCGACAAGGAAGGGGTGTATCAGTAATGAAAGATAAGAAGATCGGCGGCATCGTCAGCCACAATCTGCTCATCGCGGTGCTGTGCGTCATCTGGCTCATCCCCATCGTTTGGCTGGTGTGCATGTCCTTCTCGGCCGCGCCCAATATGAACACCAGCACCTTCTTCCCGACGGAGTGGAGCGCGAAGTACTATGTGCAGCTGTTCCATTCCGACACGGTCAACCAGTTCAAGGCCTGGTTCATGAACACCTTCAAGATCGCCATCTTCACCTGCATCATATGCACCTGCTTCACCCTGATGGTGGCCTACGCCACCTCCTTCGGGAAGTTCAAGGCGCGAAAACCCCTGATGAACGTGGCGGTCATGCTGAACCTGTTCCCGGGCGTGCTGACCATGATCGCGGTGTACTTCACCCTGCGTACCTTCAACCTGACCAACAGCCACATCGGTCTGATCCTGGTGTACTCGGCAAGCTCCGGTCTGGGGTATCTGATCTGCAAGGGCTTTTTCGACACGGTGCCCCGGGCGCTGTGCGAGGCGGCCCGTCTGGACGGCTGCAACGAGGCCCGTATCTTTGCCCAGATCGTCATCCCCACCAGCCGGCCCATCATCGTTTACACCATCATCAGCAGCTTTTTGACCCCCTGGATGGACTTTGTGTTCGCCAAGATGATCCTCAACGCCGGTATCTCGGAGAATTACACCGTGGCCGTGGGCCTTTACAAAATGCTGGACAAGAGCCTCATCAACAGCTACTTCACCATTTTCTGCTGCGGCGGTATCCTGGTATCCGTTCCCATTGCGATCCTGTTCTTCATCATGCAGAAATTCTATGTGGAAGGTATCACCGCCGGCGCTGTCAAGGGTTGACACATTCCCCAAAAAGCAGTACATTCTTTAGCGGGCCGCCAGACGGCGGCCCGCTTCCTATAATCACCCAATGTCAGAGAGGAGGCGCCTGGCGCCTATGGAGCAGTTCATCGTCAACATCATCCACCGCCCGGAGATGGTCCCGGAATATGCCGAGAAGATCACCGGCCAGGGCAAGGCAGAGGATATCGGAAGGAAAGTCCTTCTGACGGAAAGTCTGGATATCTTCAAAACCCAGCAGGAGATCGCCCACAAAAACGGGCTCAAGACCACCATCCAGATGACCTACGCCAGCCTTTTCAACGCCGAGGCGGTGTCCCTGGCCAGGGAGCACCATGAAAAGTACGGCGACGAGATCAGCTTGAGCCTGCTGGGCCTGCCCTGCGAGCAGTTCCGGGAGAAGTATAAGACCAAGGACTTCTGTATCTGGATGTTCTCCATGGAGGACAAGAAGGCCATCGTCCGGGACGTGTTCGGGAAATTCCACGACGCCTTCGGGTTTTACCCGGAATCCACCGGGTCGTACTACATGGACGCGGACCTCATCAATTTCATAAAGGCGGAGTACCCCTCCGTCAAGTGCGCCATCGCCACCTGCTGGGAGGAGGGCCCCAAGGCGTACCACACCTGCAACAACAGCTGGTACACCCTCATGGACGGCGGCCCCTGGGCCCCCTGGATACCGTCGAAGCAGAACACCCACGCCCCCGCCGCCAACGAGGCCGAGGACAGCGGTATCGTGGCCATCCCCCATCTGAGCCGGGACCTTCTGGCCTGCTATGACGGCAACGGCTCCAACTTCGGCACCCACCCCCAGAACGTGCTCCGGGGCATGATCTACGACTCCGAGACCTGGGAGTACCCCTACCTGTACAACCTGATCGACCAGTATCGGTCTCTGGCCAAGTTCAACAACGGCTACGCCTATAACATGATGTTCGTGGGCCCCGGCTGGATGAACAAGATGGGCCGCTGGGAGGCGCCCTATGAGCTGCTCAAAAAGTCCTATGAGGACGGGTGCGCCTACTACGGGAAGCTGAAAAAAGAGGGCCGGCTCACGGACATGACCATGAGCGAGTTCGCGGACTTCTACCGGCAGAAAAAGACCTACACGGAGCCGGAGTGCGCTCTGTGGCGGGACATCCTGTATGGCAGCGACAAGCAGCTTTTCTGGTACTGCGACCCCTACATGCGGGCGTGCGTGAACATGGACCAGGGCGGGGCTATCGTGGACCTGCGGCCATACGCGGCCAAGCTGGAGTGGCCCGTGGGGATCGGCACCAGGCATGTGCAGGACGCAAGCTATCCCTTCCTCATCCAGGAGAAGTACCGGGCCGGGTATTTCACCCACTATGCCGGGGAGGGTACCATCCGCAGCGCCAAGGTGTGCCACAATGGCGAGGAGGTGGACCTGTGCCTGTGCCGGACCCACGCCCATTTCTCCCAGCAGGGCAGGAACCGGGTGCTGACGCTGGACCCGGTGGAGATCGAGTTTTCCGACCTGACCGTGACGCTCCAGAGCGTCGTCACCTTCCCGGAGGGGAGCGGTGAGATCAGGATCGAGCGGAAGGTGCTGGCCATGAGCGACCCGGCGGCGGAGGTCACCGTCAACGAGTACATGGTGGGCTGCTACGGCACCACCGAGTACCCGGAGGATATGTCCGGCCTGACCCTGAGCGTGAACGCCGGGGACGCCAGCCGGACCATCCCCTACGAGTACAAGTGCCGGGAGGCGTCCGCCGGGAATGCGGACAGCGTCCGGTGCGTGCTGCCGCCCATCCATACGGCGGTCACCATGACCTGCCAGGGGGCGGACAAAGAAGGGTATGTCCGGGAGGGCTATGCCTTCAGCCCCATGTTCACGCTGGGCTATACGGGAAAATTACGGGATAAGGAGGCGTTCGTCACATGGCTCAGGCTGGAAAGGGCAGACTGAATTACCGGTGCCCCTCCTGCTTCATGCGGGACCTGGACATCGACATGTTCTACGACAGGGATAAGGACGAATACTACTGCATCCGCTGCCAGTACCGGGGCAGCGAAGCCGACGTGCTGGAGAAAAACCAGATGGCCCGGTTCCGTTACGGGGCCATGATGAAGCGGTTCACGGACTTTGAGGATTTCTCCCGGGAGGACGGACAGGCTTGACGGAGACGTTCATCAAGGGCATGGACCTGTCCACGCTGCCGGAGGTGGAGGAGCGGGGCGGGCGCTTTTCGGACAGCGCCGGTCCCGGCGGCGCCGTGACCATCCTGCGGCGGCACGGGATGAACTGGGTGCGGCTGCGGCTGTGGAACGACCCCCGCTCCGAACAGGGCGAGCCCTATGGGGCGGGCGACTGCGACCTGGAGCGTGTGACGGAAATGGCCCGGCGGGCGAAAGACGCCGGGTGCCGGTGGCTGCTGGCCATCCACTACAGCGACTTCTGGTCCGACCCGGGCAAGCAGACCCCGCCCAAAGCGTGGCGGGATCTGGGCCCGGCGGAGATGGAGCGGGCGGTATACGAGTACACCCGGGACGTGCTGGGGACCCTGGCGGAGCGGGACCTGACGCCGGACATGACCGCCATCGGCAACGAGATCACCAACGGCCTTCTGTGGCCCCTCGGCCGGTATCCGGGCTTTGAGAACATCGTCCGCTTCGTAGGCGCCGGTATCCGGGCGGTCCGGGAGACGGCTCCGGGGGTCCCCGTCATGCTCCATCTGGACAACGGGGGCCGCAACGACCTGTACCGGGACTGGTTCGACCGGTACTTTGCCGCCGGGGGCGCGGACTTTGACGTGATCGGTCTGAGCTATTACCCCTTCTGGCACGGGAAGATGGAGGGTCTGGCCCGGAACATGAACGATCTGGCCCGGCGCTACGGCAAGGACATGATCGTCACGGAGACCTCCATGGGCTTCACCCTGGACGACTATGGCGCCTATGAGGACCTGGCGCCGGACCGGCGCAAGGGCATGGCGGCCACGGCGGAGCGGTCCCGGGACATCGGCTATCCCATGACGGCGGAGGGGCAGCTGGCCTTTCTGCGGGATCTGATCGGGGTGATCCGGGCGGTGCCCGACGGCAGGTGCCTGGGCTTCATCTGGTGGGAGCCGGCCTGGATACCCGTGCCCGGCAGCGGCTGGGCCACGGAGGCCGCCCTGCGCTATACCGGCGAGGCGGGCCCCGGCGGCAACGAGTGGGCCAACCAGGCGCTGTTCGACTATGAGGGCCGGGCGCTGCCCGCCCTGGAGGCTTTGAAAGACCTTTGAGGAGGTGAGAGCGTGGCGGAACTGAACTACCGGCTGAACGACCCCCGCCGCAGGCGCAAAAGACCCCATATCGAACTGACCGGCACGGTGATGAAGCTGTACGGCTGCGTGGCCACACTGTTTTACACCCTCAGCATGTCCGTTTTCCGGCTCGGCCTGATCGGCGTGAACGATTACGCCCCGGGGGAACTGACCGACGCCATGGCCCGGGACCCGGACCTGATGGTGCTGGGAAGCTGGGCCTCCGTGTTCCAGCTTATCGGCGGTCTGGCGCTGCCGGTATTTGCCTTTTTGCTGGTGGAGGGGTTTATGCACACCGCCAGCTTCAAAAAGTACCTTCTGACCATGCTGGCCTTCGCGGCGATCAGCGAGGTCCCCTATGACCTGGCCATGAGCGGGAAGGTGTGGGACATGACGGACCAGAACGTGATGGTGACATACTGCCTGTGCCTGGTAATGCTCTACGGCCTGCGCATGACCGCCGGACGGAAGGGCATTTTGTGGCGCCTGGCCCAGGTGAGCCTGGTGGCGGCCACGGCGCTTTGGACCATGCTTTTGCAGGGGGCCTTCGGTCTGGTGCTGGCGCTGCTGGTGGCCATATACTATCTGTTCTACGAGAAAAGAGGCGTGGGCGTGCTGCTGGGCTGCGCCGTGAGCGTGCTGTATGTGACCGCGCCCCTGTCCGGGTATGTGGTCTGGAATTACAGCGGACGCCGGGGCGCCCTGGCGGACAAGTACAAATATGTGTTCTACGCCCTGTACCCGGCCCATCTTCTGGCGCTGGGGCTCGTCGCAAAGGCGATAGGGTAGATAAGAAAAGGCAAAAAGCAAAAGGCGCGCCTGAGTGGCGCGCCTTTCGGCGTAGTTGCTTTAAACGAAGTCCTCCCGCATGGGGGAGAAGATGTCCAGCAGGACCCCGGCCTCCAGGCACACGCAGCCGTGGGGCACGCCGTCCTCCTTGAGAAGGGCGTCTCCGGCCCGGACGGTGCGGGTCTCCCCGTCGATGGTGAAGGAGAACGCGCCGCTGACCACATAGGTGATCTGGGTGTGGGGGTGGCTGTGCATGGCGCCCACCGCGCCTTTTTCAAAGGTATTCTCCACGGCCATGACGGCATCGGTATAGGCCAGCACCCGCCGGGTCACGCCGGCGCCGCCGGAGGCGGGCTCGGTCTTGGCGTGCTCAACCCAGCGCTGCTTTTTGCGCAGATAGTCCATAGAAAAGCTCTCCTTTCAAAAGGAAGGACGCAAATCCGGGGGATCTGCGTCCTTGTTGTATGTATCCTCGCTGCCGTCAGCTCAGCAGATTGGGGATGAGCAGGCTGATCTGAGGGATGAAGGTGATGAGCAGCAGCGTGACGATCATGCACAGATAGAACGGCAGCGTCGCCTTGACCACCTTTTCCATAGGCGTCTTGCCCACGGCGGAGCCGATGAACAGCACCGCGCCCACCGGCGGGGTGAGAAGGCCGATACCGCAGTTGAGGATCACCATGACGCCGAACTGGATGGGGTCGATGCCGATGGAGGTGGCGATGGGGAGCAGGATGGGCGTGGCGATCAGGATGATGGGGGCCATGTCCATAATGCAGCCCAGCACCAGCAGTATCACGTTCAGCAGCAGGGCGATGACGATGGGGTTGTCGGACACGCCGGTGATCAGGTTAGCGGCGGTGTCGGGCACATGCAGCAGCGTCAGGCAGTAGCCGAAGGCGGAGGAGGTGGCGATCAGGATCAGCACGATGGCCAGCGTCTCGATGCACTGCTCCAGGCTCTTCCACACGCCCTTCCAGTTCAGGCCCTTGTAGATGAACACGCTCACGATCAGCGAGTAGATGACCGCGATGGCCGCGCTCTCGGTGGCGGTGAACACGCCGCCGACCACGCCCACCACCACGATGATGATGGCGGCCAGGGCCCAGAAGGAGGTGAGCAGCTGCTTGAAGAAGTTCATGATGTTGAACTTCTCGCCCTTGGGGTAGTTGCGCTTGACGGAGATGATGTAAGAGCCGATCATCAGGCTCACGGCCAGCAGGGCGCCGGGCAGGTAGCCGGCCAGGAAGAGGCTGCCCACGGAAATGCCGCCGGCGGTGGTGGCGTAGATGACCATGTTGTGGCTGGGGGGCACCAGCAGGCCCTCGCAGGAGGAGGTGATGGTGACCGCCGTGGAGAAGTCCGCGTCATAGCCCTCGTTGACCATCATGGGGATCAGCAGAGAGCCCAGAGAGGCGGTGTCCGCGCTGGCGGAGCCGGAGATACCGCCGAAGAAGTAGGAGGCCACGATGTTCACCATGGCAAGACCCCCGCGCATCCAGCCCACCAGCGAGTTTGCCAGTGCGATCAGTTTTTCCGATATGCCGCCTGTGCCCATGAGCACGCCCATGGTGATGAAGAAGGGCACGGCCATCAGGCTGTAGCTCCACACGCCCCGGACCATCTGGTTGGGCAGGATGGTCAGGGCCTGGCCCTGGGTGAGCAGGCACAGCACCGTGGAGATACCGACAGCGTAGGCGATGGGGAAGCGCAGCATGATCATGACGAAGAAGCTGCCCAGCAGAACGACGGTACCCAAAGTCTCAGGACTCATACCTTCCCGACCTCCTCTTCTTTAACGAAAAACGCTTTGATGTGGTTATAAAGAGCCTCCAGCTCGAAGATGATCATGCCCACACCGGCCACGGGGATGGGGAAATACATCCAGAACCGGCTCAGCCAGGGCATGGACTCGTACTTGCCGAACTTAGCCAGCGGGGACTGGCACACCGCCCAGCCGTAGTACAGGAAGATGACACCCAGCGCCATCACGGCCAGATCCGACAGCACGTCCAGGCTCATGATGAGCTTTTTGGGCAGGAACCGGTCCAGGGCCGTCATGCGGATGTGGGCGTTTTTGCGAATGGCAAGAGTCGCGGAAAGCACGGCCATATAGACCATGCAGGTCAGCACGACCTGCTCCGTCCAGGAGGGGTCCGGGATAAAGGGCACATACCGGCCCAGCACCGCGTAGGACGTGACCAGGATGTCGGTGATCAGAAGCAGCTTGCAGATGAACATGACTACCTTGTATGTCACGTCGTACACAGGACGGATCTTGTCGAGCGTCTGAAAGATTTTAGGCATATTTGCGCTCGCTCCTTTCATTTTTCCTCAAAACAGACGGGAGTACAGGGAGGACCCTGTACTCCCGTCGCGGAGTTATGTTTTTAGTTAGCCGGGACAGCCAAATTACTCGGCCATGTCCAGGATCTGCTGATAGAGCTCGTCGTTGCCGTTCATGTTGGCGGTGACCACATCGGCGCAGGCGTCGGCCCAGACGCTCTTGTCCTCGACCTCGACCACGTTGATCCCCTCGTCGATGAGCTCCTGCAGGACCTCGTCCTCAGCGGCCTGAGAGTTCTCAGCGTTCTTGTTGGAGGCGTACTCGCCGGCCTCCATGATCCAGCCCTGCTGCTCCTCGCTCAGCTTGTTCCAGGCGTTGTCGGTGATGACCAGCTGCACGGCGCCCAGGGTGTGGCCGTCGAGAAGCAGGTTGGGAGCCACTTCCTGGAAGGCGTTGGACTTGTAGTTGGCGATGGGCTGCTCAGCCGCGTCGCAGACGCCGGTCTGCAGGGCGGAGTAGAGCTCGGTGAAGGACACCACCGTGGGGGAGGCGCCCAGGCCCTCGACCAGGCCGTTCATGACGGGGTCATCGGACACGCGGATCTTCAGGCCCTTCAGGTCGTCGATGGTCTCAACGGGGTCCTTGAAGAAGAAGTGACGGAAGCCCTCTTCGCCGTAGCAGATACCCCGCAGGGGCAGGCCCACTTCCTGAGGCTCGGCCAGGAACTCGTCGGCCAGGTCGCTGTTGGCGAAGGCCCAGAAGTGATCCCGGGACACGAAGGTGTAGGGCAGGGAGAGCAGAGTGGCCTTGGTGCAGCCATAGCTGCTCAGAGCGAAGGCGGAGATACGGGAGATATCCACCGTGGTGCCGCCGCCCAGGATGCCGTCCAGCACCTGGGCCTCGGCGCCCAGAACGCCGTTGGGCTGCAGGTCGATCTGGATGCTGCCGCCGGAGAGCTCTTCCACCTTGTCCTTAAAGTCCTGGGCCAGCTGGCCCACGATGGTGTCCAGAGGGTTGACCTCGGCATAGACCAGAGTCACGGGCTCCTCGTCGGCGAAAGCGACGGCGCCCAGGCTCAGGACCATGAGCAGAGCCAGGGTCAGGCTGAGAAGTTTCTTCATTTTTTCGTTCCTCCTATTAGCTTTTTTGGTTTTACTGTGATAAACTAATTTACACCAGAAATATATCACAATTTTCAAACTTGGTCTATTAGCAGACTGATAAGGTTTTTTATAAATTTTTTGTTCAACCTGCCAAAATCGGTCTGCCCTACTTGCAAAAAGCTGTGGACTGTGTAAATATATCCATAGGTGTAACTGGGACTTTAAAGAAGTAGAGACAGGAGGCGTTCGCTTTGGGGAAGGACGCGCTCGTCATCCGCTCGAAGATCACGCCGGCGGTCTTCCGGGAGTTCGCGCTGTACGACACCATGCTCCGGCAGAAGCGCTGGCGGGGCCTGGGGCTGTTCGCAGCCATCATGGCCGGCTTCGGGGTGATATGCTTTCTCATGCGGGGCATCCGGGAGCAGGCGGTGTTTTTGGGCTGCGTGCTGCTGGCCGTGGGCCTGACCCTGCCGCTGGCCTATTTTTTGAGCTTTCTGCTGTCCATCCGCGCCCAGTCCAAGCGCATGGGGCTGAAAAGCGCCCCGGTGGCCTACACCCTGACGCTGGACGATGAAAAGATCGCGGTCGCGGCCGGGGAGCAGCGGACCGAATACGGCTGGGGCGACGTGACGTATGTCCGCCGTCTCCGGCACAGCACCTGCCTTTTCGTGGGGCCCGGCAAGGCCTATCTGCTGCCGGTCCGGGACGGGGACGGGGAGCGGCTCTGGCGCCTCGTCCGGGACCATGTGCCGGCGGAAAAGCGCAGGGACTGAACCAATACGCGCACCTGCCCGCCCCAAGCGGCGGGCGCTGACAGACCGTCAAATAACATTGAAAAGGAGAATATAATCATGGCAAAGATCGTGACGTTCGGGGAGCTTATGATCCGGCTCCAGCCCTACAACTATGAGCGGTTCGTCCAGGCCGATCACCTGGAATTCACCTTTGGCGGCGGCGAGGCCAATGTGGCCGTTTCCCTGGCCAACTACGGCCAGGACGCGGTGTATGTGACCAAGCTGCCCGCCCACGCCATCGGCCAGGCCGCCGTGAACAGCCTGCGCCGCTACGGTGTGGACACCTCCAAGATCACCCGGGGCGGCGACCGAGTGGGCATCTATTTCAACGAAAAGGGCGCCTCCCAGCGGGGCAGCGTGTGCATTTATGACCGGGCCCACTCCGCCATCCAGGAGGCCACCACCGCCGACTTCGACTGGGATGACATCTTTGAAGGGGTGGACTGGTTCCACTTCACCGGTATCACCCCGGCCCTGGGACCCAATGTGGTGGACATCTGCCGCCAGGCGTGCAAGGCCGCCAAGGCAAAGGGCGTGAAGATCAGCTGCGACCTCAATTACCGGGGCAAGCTGTGGACCCGGGAGCAGGCCCGGGCCGCCATGACCGATCTGTGCCAGTATGTGGACGTGTGCATTTCCAACGAGGAGGACGCCAAGGACGTGTTCGGTATTGAGGCCGAGGCCACCGACATCACCGCCGGCGAGATCAACCGGGAGGGGTACAAGTCCGTGGCCAAGCAGCTTGCGGACAAATTCCACTTTGAGAAGGTGGCCATCACCCTGCGGGAGAGCCACTCCGCCTTCGACAACGGCTGGAGCGCCATGCTCTACGACGTGGCCAGCGGCGAGTACGCCTTCAGCAAGAAGTACGACCTGCACATCATCGACCGTGTGGGCGGGGGCGACAGCTTTGGCGGCGGCCTTATTTACGCCCTGCTGAACGGCTATACCACCCAGGGCGCGGTGGAATTCGCCGTGGCGGCCTCCGCGCTGAAGCACTCCATCGAGGGCG
This sequence comes from uncultured Oscillospiraceae bacterium, assembly GCA_947624985.1. Taxonomy (GTDB): domain Bacteria; phylum Bacillota; class Clostridia; order Oscillospirales; family Oscillospiraceae; genus CAJOIG01. The sequence goes on from CANQMO010000003.1 coordinate 38,608, forward strand.
ACTACAATATGGTCACCGTCTCCGAGGTGGAGAAGCTGGCCGGCGGCGACGGCTCCGGCCGTATCCAGCGGTAAGCGGCCCCGCGGCCGGGGCGCGCCTGCCGGCGCGCCCCGTGCCGCCGTGTTTTTATGTTATGAGAAAGGAGTAAGTGCATCATGAGACCATTTATGGACAAGGACTTTCTTCTGGAGACCGAGACGGCCCGGCACCTTTTCCACGACTACGCGGAGGATCTGCCTCTGGCGGACTACCACTGCCACATCCCGCCCCAGGAGATCTACGAGGACCGTAAGTTCGAGGACCTGACCCAGGTGTGGCTGGGGGGCGAGAATCCGGACGGCTCCTTCTTCGGGGACCACTACAAGTGGCGCCTTATGCGCTCCAACGGCGTCGGCGAGGAGTACGTCACCGGCCACAAGCCCAACAAAGAGCGGCTGGAGAAGTTTGCCGAGACCCTTGTCATGGCCATCGGCAACCCCATGTACCACTGGTGCAACCTGGAGCTGCACAAGTTCTTCGGCTACGACAAATACCTGTGCCCCGAGACTGTGGACGAGGTCTGGGACCTGGCGAAGGACAAACTGCAAAACGACCCGAAAATGACGGTCCGGGGCCTGATCGAGCAGGCCAACGTGGCCTTCATCGGCACTACGGACGACCCCATCGACACTCTGGAGTGGCATGAGAAGATCGCTGCGGACCCCACCATCCAATTCAAGGTCTGCCCCTCCTTCCGGCCCGACAAGGCCATCAATATCAACAAGCCCGGCTTCACCGAGTACATCGGCGCTCTGGCCAGGAGCGTGGGCAAAAAGTCGCTGGACCGCGTCACGGACGTGTGCGCGGCGCTCACGGAGCGGCTGGAGTTCTTCAAGAAGATGGGCTGCCGGGCCAGTGACCACGGCCTGGACTATATCCCCTTCCGGCCTGTGAGCGAGGTGGCCGCGGACGCGGCCTTCCGGAAGGTCATGGACGGCGGCGAGGTCACGCTGGAGCAGGCCGAGGGCTATCAGACCTTCATCCTGCTGCACCTGGGCAAGGAATATCACAGGCTGGGCATCGCCATGCAGCTGCACTACTCCTGCCTGCGGAACATGAACGAGCGCATGTACGCCAAGATGGGCCCGGACACGGGCTTTGACATGATCGCCCAGAACACCTGCGGCGGCGACATCGCCCGGTTCCTGTCCGCGCTGGACATGGAGGGCAAGTGCCCCAAGACCATCCTCTATTCCCTGAATCCCGCCGACAACGAGCAGCTGGGCACCATGCTGGGCTGCTTCCAGTCCGACGAGATACCCGGCAAGATCCAGCACGGATCCGCCTGGTGGTTCAACGACACCAAAAGCGGCATGGAGGCCCAGATGAAGTCTCTGGCCAATCTGGGGCTGCTTGGCAACTTTGTGGGCATGCTCACCGACTCCCGCTCCTTCCTCAGCTACGCCCGCCACGACTACTTCCGCCGTATCCTGTGCAACCTGGTGGGCCACTGGGTGGAGAACGGGGAGTATCCCAACGACGAGGCGGCCTTGAAGAAGATCATCCAGGGCGTGTGTTACTATAACGCCGCACGATACTTCGATCTTTAATCGCGGGTCTGTTCCCGCCATACGTCGTCAGGCGGCTTGGAAATACACAAAGTATGTCCTGCGCCGCCTTTCTCGTCTGGCGGAAACATCCCTCGCGATCTTTGTGCGGAAAACTCCGATAAAGGAAGCGTCAACTTGGAAGAAAAACAGCAAAACAGGCTTTTGCGCTGCGTCCTGTTCGCCTTTTTCGTCAGCGGCGCGGCCAGCCAGCCTCTGGGCTCGTTCATCCCCTTTTTGCGTCAGACGTACGGCTTCAGCTATGACCTGGCCGGCGTGCTTTTGAGCTGTCAGTCCGTGGGCAACCTGCTGGCGGTGCTGGCGGCGGGGCTCCTGCCCAGCCTTCTGGGCCGGCGCAGGAGCATACTGGTCACGGCGATGTGGATGGCGGTGGCCTATCTTATCTTTGTCAGCGGTCTGGGCGCGCCGGTGTTCATGGTGGCGGCGTTTTTCATGACGGGCGTGGCACGCGGGGGCAATTCCAATTTCTCCAACACCATGATCTCCACCCTGCCGGGGGACAAGGCCGCCCGGGGGTACAACCTGCTGCACGGCTGCTTTGCCGTGGGGGCGCTGCTCTCGCCTCTGGCGCTGGTGGGCTGCACCCGGCTGTGGCCGGACGCCGGCTGGCGGATCATGGCGGGGGTGCTGATGGTCCTGTGCCTGGTCCAGCTTTGCGTGTACGCCAAAATGCCCCTGCCCCGGGAGGAGCGGGAGCGTTCCGTCAGGACGGTGGACCGGAGCTTTTTCCGGGTCAGACAGTTCTGGCTGGGCGCGGCCATGCTGTTTTTCTACATATCCGCCGAGTACGCCATCGTGGGGTGGCTGGTGACCTACTTCCAGGACGCGGGCATTTTGAGCGCGGACCAGGCCCAGATAATGAACAGCCTTCTGTGGCTGGTGATATTCATCGGGCGGATGGGCGGCGCGGCCGCCACCGGGAAGGTATCCCGGAGCTCTCTGCTGCTGGCGGACGGGATTGGGCTGTGCGCCTTTTTCACGCTGCTGTTTTTCAGCCGGACCCCCGGCCTTGTGCTGGTGGGGCTCATGGGCACGGGCCTTTTCATGGCCACCATCTATCCCAGCGCGTTCGCCTTTGGCAGCGACTGTATCCGGGGCAACGACTTCGGGTGCAGCGTGCTGATCCTGACCGGCAGCGCCGGCGGGGTCATCACCCCCGCTCTGGTGGGCTTTGCCGCCGAGCGGGCCGGTATCCGGGCCGGTATGGGGCTGGTGGTGGTCTTTACGGGTCTGCTGCTGGCGTCCATCGTACTGAGCGTATGCAGTGTAAAACACGACTCAAAAAGGGGGAGCATTTCAAATGGATAAACTCAGCTACAAGACACTGGCAAAGCAGGGGTATGACGGCTACCTGCTGAAGGAGGCCCCGGAGCGGGTGCTCCAGTTCGGCGAGGGCAACTTCCTGCGGGCCTTCGTGGACTACTTCATCGACGAGATGAACGAGAAGGCCGGTTTCAACAGCAAGGTGGTGCTGACCCAGCCCATCGCCCCGGGCCTGGCTCCCATGATCAACGCCCAGGAGGGGCTGTACACCCTGTTCCTCCGGGGCCGGGAGGACGGCAAGCAGGTCAACCGCAAGCGAGTCATCTCCTGTGTGTCCCGGTGCCTGAACCCTTACGAGGACTATCAGGCCCTGCTGGACTGCGCGAAAAACCCCGACCTGCGCTTTCTGGTGTCCAATACCACCGAGGCCGGTATCGTGTTCGACCCGTCCTGCAAGGCCGACGACGCCCCGCCCGCCAGCTTTCCCGGCAAGATGACCGCGTTTTTGTATGAGCGGTATAAGCTGGGGCTGCCCGGGTTCATCATCCTCAGCTGTGAGCTGATCGACCACAACGGCGACGAGCTGAAAAAGTGCGTGGACCAGTACATCGACCTGTGGGGCCTGCCGGAGGACTTCCGGACCTGGGCCATGGGGGAGAACCTGTTCTGCTCCACGCTGGTGGATAGGATCGTCACCGGCTACCCCAAAAAGGAGGCAGCGGCCATCTGTGAGCAGCTGGGCTATCAGGACGACATCCTGGACACCGGCGAGGTGTTCGGCTTCTGGGTCATCGAGGGGCCCCAGTCCATCAAGGACGAATTCCCCTTCGAGAAGGCCGGCCTGCCCATCATCGTGGTGGACGACCACACCCCCTACAAGCAGCGGAAGGTCCGTATCCTCAACGGCGCCCACACCTCCATGGTCCTGGGGGCCTATCTGGCCGGGCAGAACATCGTGCGCAGCTGCATGGAGGACGAGGTGATCCACGGGTTCATGAACAAGGCCATCTACGACGAGATCATCCCAACCCTGGACCTGCCAAAGGAGGACCTGCTGGACTTCGCCGCCGCGGTGAGCCAGCGGTTCAATAACCCCTACATCGACCACGCCCTGCTGGACATCTCCTTAAACTCCACCGCCAAGTGGAAGGCCCGGGTCATGCCCAGCCTGACGGAGTATGTCAAGCGCGTCGGCTCTCTGCCGCCCTGTATCACCTTCTCCTTCGCCGCCTACATCGCCTTCTACCACAACGGCAGGGAAAAGGGCGAGCACTGCCTCACCGGCGTCCGGGGCGCGGACACCTACGCCATCAAGGACGACCAGTGGGTGCTGGACTTCTACTATGACCACAGGGACGACGATGTGAAGGCTCTGACCCACGCCGTTGTGACCAACGAGCGCATGTGGGGCAGGACCCTGGCGGAGCTGCCCGGTTTCGAGCAGGCGGTGGCAAAGGATCTGGAGCGTATCGGGGCCGTGGGCATGTACGAGGCCATGCGGGAGGTCCAGGGATGAAGCTGATCCGCATCCATCCCGCGGACAACGTGGCGGTGGCGCTGGAGGACGTGGCCGGGGGCGAGGTCTTCGCGGACCTTGGCGTCACCGCCGCGGAGGACGTGAAGCGCGGCCATAAGATCGCGCTCGTCCCCATCGCCAAGGACCGGCCCATCGTGAAATACGGCTGCGTCATCGGTCTGGCCAGGGAGGATATCGCCCCGGGGCGGTGGGTCCACACCCACAACGTGCGCACCGGCCTTTCCGAGGACGGGGAATATGTCTATGACCACAAGGTGCTGCCCATGCCGGAGGCGAAAAGCTATACCTTCAAAGGCTATCGCCGCCCGGACGGACGGGCCGCCGTGCGCAACGAGCTGTGGATCATTCCCACCGTGGGCTGCGTCAACACCGTGGCCCAGCAGCTGGTGAAGCAAAACCAGCACCTGGTGACCGGCTCCGTGGAGGGGCTTTACACCTTCCCCCACCCCTTCGGGTGCAGCCAGATGGGGGACGACCACGCCCAGACGAGAAAACTGCTGGCCGCGCTGGTCCGCCACCCCAACGCCGGCGGCGTGCTGGTGCTGGGGCTGGGCTGCGAGAACCTGACCATGGACCAGTTCAAGGCAGAGCTTGGCCAGTGGGACGATGAACGGGTGAAGTTCCTCGTCTGCCAGGAGGCGGCGGACGAGATCGCCGAGGGCTCCAGGCTGCTGGCGGAGCTGGCCGGATACGCCGGACAGTTCCACCGGGAGGACATATCCGCCGCGGAACTGGTGGTGGGCATGAAGTGCGGCGGCTCGGACGGCCTTTCAGGCATAACCGCCAACCCCGCCGTGGGCCGGTTTTCGGACCTGCTCATCGCCGCGGGGGGCTCCACGGTGCTCACCGAGGTGCCGGAGATGTTCGGCGCGGAGAGCATTTTGTTCGACCGCTGCGCCGACGAGGCCGTGTTCGACAAGGCCGTGAAGATGGTGGAGGACTTCAAGAAGTACTTCGTCAGCCACGGCCAGGTGGTCTACGAAAACCCCAGCCCCGGCAACAAGGCCGGCGGTATCACCACATTGGAGGACAAGTCCTGCGGCTGCGTGCAGAAGGGCGGCAGCGCCCAGGTGGTGGACGTGCTGGGCTATGGCGAGGCGGTGACCAAAAAGGGGCTCAATCTGCTCAGCGGGCCCGGCAACGACCTGGTCAGCGCCACGGCCCTCACCGCCGCGGGAGCGCACCTCATACTGTTCACCACCGGACGGGGCACCCCCTTCGGCGCCCCCGCGCCCACGGTGAAGATATCCACCAACACGGCGCTGTACGACAAAAAGCGGGACTGGATCGACTTCAACGCGGGCACCGCCGCGCAGGGGGAGAGCCTGGACGACACGGGCAGGCGGCTTTTGGACTATGTGCTGGCCGTGGCCAGCGGGGAGCGGACCATGGCTGAGAAGCACGGCGCCCGGGAGATATCCATCTTCAAGGACGGCGTGGTGCTGTAAAAAAGGAGGGATCGTTCATGAAAGACAAAAACTGCGGTTACTGCATGCGGGGGGAGCTTCTGGACGCTTTCGGCATCTACATCTGCGACCTGACCGTCAGCACCCTGATCCTCTTTAAGGAGCAGAGCCATCCGGGCCGGTGTATCGTGGCCTACAAAGACCATGTGAGCGAGCTGGTGGACATCGGCGACGGGGACCGGGACGCCTTTTTCGCGGACGTGGCCCACGCCGCCAGAGCCATCCACGCGGCCTTCCACCCGGACAAGATCAACTACGGCGCTTACGGCGACGGGGGCTGCCACCTGCACTTCCATCTGGTGCCCAAGTACAAGGACCAGACCGAGTGGGGCACCGTGTTCCAGATGAACCCCGGTCAGACCTATCTGACCGAGGCGGAGTACGCCGCCATGATCGAAAAGATCAAAGCGGCGCTGTGAGAGGATCAAAAATATGGGGCCGCAGGTCAAGCACCTGCGGCCCTTGGTAAAAAGAGGACGTTTTATGCAGCTGCGGGACAACGGGGAGAAGATAGCGCAGTACAAACGCCGGGCCGAAGAGCTGGTGGAGCGGATGACGCTGGAGGAGAAGGTATTTCAGCTGCTCCACGACGCCCCGGCCATCCCCCGGCTGGGGGTCCCGGCCTACAACTGGTGGAACGAGGCCCTGCACGGCGTGGCCCGGGCGGGGACCGCCACGGTATTCCCCCAGGCCATCGGCCTTGCCGCCGCCTTTGACGAGGACATGATGGAGACGGTGGGGGACGCGGTGTCCACGGAGGCACGGGCCAAGTTCAACGCCCAGCAGCGGTACGATGACCGGGACATCTACAAGGGCCTGACCGTCTGGTCGCCCAACGTCAACATCTTCCGGGACCCCCGCTGGGGCCGGGGCCAGGAGACCTATGGGGAGGACCCGTATCTCACGGCCCGGCTGGGGGTGCGCTTCGTCCGGGGCCTACAGGGCACGGACCCGGACTACCTTAAGACGGCCGCCTGCGCCAAGCACTTCGCGGTCCACTCCGGCCCGGAGCCGCTGCGCCATGAGTTCGACGCGCGGGTGTCGGCACAGGATATGTACGAGACCTATCTGCCCGCCTTCGAGGCTCTGGTCCGTGAGGCGGGGGTGGAGGCGGTCATGGGCGCGTACAACCGTGTCAACGGGGAGCCCTGCTGCGGCAGCCCGACGCTGCTGCGGGATATCCTGCGGGAAAAGTGGGGCTTCACCGGCCATGTGGTGTCCGACTGCTGGGCCGTCAGGGATTTTCATGAGCACCACGCCGTCACCGGCAGCCCGGAGCAGTCGGCGGCCCTGGCGGTGTCCAGCGGCTGCGACCTGAACTGCGGCAGTATCTTCGTCCACCTTCTCCAGGCGGTGCGGGACGGGCTGGTGACGGAGGCACAGATCACGCGGGCCTGCCGGCGGCTTTTCACCACACGGATGAAGCTGGGCCTCTTTGACCCGCCGGAAAAGGTCCCCTACAGCGCCATACCCTACGAGACGGTGGACAGCCCGGCCATGCGGCGGCTGGATCTGGAGACGGCCCAGCGGACGCTGGTGCTGCTGAAAAACGAGGGGGACCTGCTGCCGCTGGATAAGACGAAGCTGCGGACCGTGGGGGTGGTGGGCCCCAACGCCGACAGCCGCCGGGCTCTGGCGGGCAACTATGAGGGGACCGCCGGCCGGTATGTGACCGTGCTGGAGGGCATACAGGACTACCTGGGCGACGGCGTGCGGGTGCTGTACTCCCAGGGGTGTCATCTCTGGAAAAAGAGCGTGGAGGGCCTGGCCCGGCCAAACGACCGGCTCAGCGAGGTGAAGGCGGTGTGCGCCGCCAGCGACGTGGTGTTCGTGTGTCTGGGCCTGGACGCGGGTATTGAGGGAGAGGAGGGCGACGCGGGCAACGAATTCGCCGCCGGCGACAAGCCGGACCTGTCCCTGCCGGGGCAGCAGGAGGAGGTGCTGCGCACATGCGCCGCCAGCGGCAAGCCGGTGGTGCTGCTGCTCCTTTCCGGCAGCGCTCTTGCGGTGGACTGGGCGGCGGAGCATGTGCCGGCCATCCTGCAATGCTGGTACCCCGGCGCCCAGGGCGGCGCCGCCATCGCCCGGACCCTGTTCGGGGCGTGCGCGCCCGAGGGGAAGCTGCCGGTGACCTTTTACCGGGGAGATGAGGCGCTGCCGCCCTTTACGGACTACGCTATGACGGACCGGACCTACCGCTATATGCGCCGCCCCGCTCTGTACCCCTTCGGGTATGGGCTGTCCTATACGGCCTTCGCCGTCACGGACGCCGCTCTGGACCGGACCGATGTGACGGAGGCGGGCCTGACCGTCCGCTGCCGGGTGACCAACACCGGCGGGATGTTCTCCCGGGCTACGGTGCAGGTATATGTGAAGGCGGAGCGCCCGGACACGCCCAACGCCCAGCTGAAGGGCGTACGGAAGGTGCCGCTGGAGCCGGGCCAGACGGCGGAAGTGGAGATACCGCTTCCCCCGGAGGCGTTCTCCCTGTGTGGACAGGACGGCACGCGGACGGTGGAGCCGGGCGGATACAGCGTGTATGTGGGCCAGTCCCAGCCGGACGGGCGGAGCGCGGCCCTTCTGGGCTTTGCCCCGGCCCGGCTGGAGGCGGCGTGCGGCGTGCGCATGGTGCTGTAAGTGTCTGGCGGCGCACATACTGTGTACATATGACAAAAGAAATAAAATGAAGGTAATTTACATGTGCAAAATCGCCAAAAATCAAGGTGCTTTTTCGTGAGGCCAGCGGACGGGTTTTCATTGCAATTTGTGAAATGTTTGGTAAAATTGATACATCAGGATGGCCGATAGGCCAAATTTGACAAAACTGAAAAATGGAGGAAGAACCAATGAAGAAAGTCCTTGCGCTCATTCTGGCGCTTGCCATGGTCCTGTGCCTGAGCTCCGTCGCGTTCGCGGAGGAGGAGGTCGATGTCAGCGACCTGAAGGTCGGCGTTTTCTGGTATGCTTTCAGCGACGCCTTCCTGTCCACCGTCCGCGCTTCTCTGAACGAGCAGCTGGATGAGGCCGGCATCGCCTATGACGACTTTGACGCCAACAACACCCAGGCCACCCAGCTGGAGCAGGTCCAGACCGCCGTCACCAACGGCTACAACGTCCTGGTGGTCAACCTGGTCACCTCCGGCTCCGCCGACGCCGCCGAGCAGATCCTCCAGGCCGCCGGTGACGTGCCCGTCATCTTCTTCAACCGCGCCGTGGAAGGCGACGGTGAGGAGCATACCGTTCTGGACGCGCACGACAACATCGCCTTCATCGGCACCGACGCCCCCGAGGCCGGCCATATGCAGGGCAAGATGATCGGCGAGTTCCTGGTGGAGAACTATGACGATGTCGATCTCAACGGCGACGGCGAGATCTCCTATGCCATGTTCATGGGCGACGCCGCCAACGTGGAGGCCATTTACCGCACCCAGTACGGCGTGGAGGACGCCAACGCGATCCTGGCCGAGAACGACAAGCCGGAGCTTGTGTACTTCAACGAGAGCAACACCGACAAGTATCAGCTTGACCCCAACGGCGCGTGGTCTTCCGCTGCCGCCAACGAGTTCATGAGCACCAACCTGGCCGAGTACAGCGAGGCCAACGGCAACATGATCGAGCTGGTCATCGCCAATAACGACGACATGGCCATCGGCGCCATCTCCGCGCTGCAGAACGCCGGCTACAACATGGGCGACGGCGAGAGCACCAAGATCCCCGTCTTTGGCGTGGACGCCACCCAGGTGGCCCAGGACGCCATCGCCGCCGATCAGATGACCGGCACCGTCAAGCAGGACAACGTGGGCATGGCTACCGCCATCACCGGCGTGCTGAAGGGCGTTGCCGCCGAGGAGACCCTGGCTGACGCCGCCGCCGCTGTGGCGGATTCCGACGACATGTTCTCCATCGCCGAGGGCTTTACCAACAAGTTGTTCGTGGCTTACGCCCCCTTCACCGGCGAGGCCGAGTGACTGACCGTCAGATAGATCTTGCAAGGAGCAGCCGCCCGGACGGCGGCTGCTCCGTCCCATAAAGACATCCATTCTCCGGCCGCTGGGGAGCGCTCGGAGAATTTTAATAAGGGAGGGAAGCACATATGGAGCAGAACGTCCTCCTTCGGATGACGGATATCACCAAAACATTCCCCGGCGTCAAGGCCCTGGACCATGTGTCTCTTGACCTGGAAAAGGGCACCGTCCACGCCCTGATGGGCGAGAACGGCGCGGGCAAATCCACGCTGATGAAGTGCCTTTTCGGCATTTACAGCAAGGACAGCGGCACGATCCTGCTGGAGGGCAGGGAGATCAACTTCAAAAACAGCCGGGAGGCGCTGGATAACGGCGTCGCCATGGTCCATCAGGAGTTGAACCAGGCCCTCAAACGCACCGTCATGGACAACATCTGGCTGGGCCGCTACCCCTTGAAGGGCGGCGTCATGGTGGACGAGAAGAAGATGTACAAGGACACCATGGCCGTGTTTGAGGAGCTTGAGATCCATGTGGACCCCCGGCGGGTCATGAGCACCATGCCCGTGAGCCAGCGCCAGATGGTGGAGATCGCCAAGGCCGTCTCCTACAATTCCAAGGTCATCGTCTTTGACGAGCCCACCTCCTCGCTCACCGAGGAGGAAGTGGAGCACCTTTTCCGTATCATCCACATGCTCCGGGACCGGGGCATCGGTATCATCTACATCTCCCACAAGATGGCGGAGATCAAGCGCATTTCGGACACCATCACCGTCATGCGGGACGGGGCCAATGTGGCCACCAGACCCGCCGCGGAGCTGGAGGTCAACGACATCATCCGGCTCATGGTGGGCCGGGAGCTGACGAACCAGTTCCCCCCCAAGACCAACGAGCCCGGGGAGGTCTATTTGAAGGTGGAGAACCTGTCGGCGCAGTATTCGCTTCTGCGGGACGTGTCCTTTGAGGCCCGCCGGGGCGAGGTGCTGGGGCTGGCCGGGCTGGACGGCAGCGGACGGACCGAGACGCTGGAGAACATCTTCGGCGTGGCCACCCGCAAGTCCGGCACCATCACCCTGGGCGGCAAGGTCTGCAAAAACCGCAACGCCCGGGAGTCCATCAAAAACGGCTTCTCCCTGCTGACGGAGGAGCGCCGTGCCACGGGCATATTCTCCATTTTGAACGTCCGGGAAAACACGGTCATATCCAGCCTGAAAAAACATCTTCGCGGCGGAATATACCTGAGCAGCGCGTCCATGCGCAAGGACACCCAGTGGTCCATCGACGCCATGCGCACCAAGACCCCGTCCCAGGAGACCCAAATGCGGAGCCTGTCCGGCGGCAACCAGCAGAAGGTCATCATTGGCCGGTGGCTGCTCACCGACCCGGAGGTGCTGCTGCTGGACGAACCCACCCGCGGTATCGACGTGGGCGCTAAATACGAGATCTACCAGCTCATACTGGACCTGGCCAGCCGGGGCAAGACCGTGCTGGTGGTCTCCTCCGAAATGCCGGAGCTTCTGGGTATCTGTGACCGTATCCTCGTGATGTCGGGAGGGCGTCTGGCCGGAGAGGTGGACGCCCGCACCACCACCCAGGAGGAGATCATGACGCTGGCTGCAAAATACGTTTGAGGAGGCAGGGAATTAAGATATGAACGGATATTTCAAACGGAAAGCGGAAGAATACCGCGCCCTGGACCAGGCCGACCGGCGCCGCTATTGGATCGACGGCCTGCTGAACAACGCCCTTTATATCCTGATGGCTGTCTTCATCGTCCTCACGGCCATCCTGAACAAAAACTTCCTCAGCGCCAGTTCCGTGTCCAATATCATCACGCTGGCGGCCGCCTCTCTGCCCATGGCGCTGGGTATCGGCGGGTGCATCGTGCTGACCGGTACGGACCTGTCCGGCGGCCGTGTGTTCGGCCTGACGGCGGCCATGGCGGCGGCGTTCCTGCAAAACCGGATGGCCACCAAGCTGATCTTCGAGCACCTGCCTAACACCTCCGGCGCGTGGATCATAGCGGTGCTGCTCATCGTTATGCTGGTGGGCGCGGCGATCGGACTGGTCAACGGCTTCTTCGTGGCCAAGTTCAGCCTGCACCCCTTCATCGTCACCCTGGCGACCCAGCTGATCACATACGGCATCATCCTGATGTTCTTCCAGATCAACGGCAACGGCGGCGGCCCCATCAGCAACGTGGCGCAGCAGTTCAAGGATGTGGTATCCGGTCCCGCGATCCGTATCGCCTCCAAGAACGTGTCCATCCCGTGGTATGTGGTCTACGCCTTCGCGCTGGTGCTGATCATGTGGTTCGTGTGGAACAAGACCACCTTCGGCAAGAACATGTTCGCCGTGGGCTCCAACGCCGAGGCGGCCCGGGTCTCCGGCGTCAACGTGTTCCGGACCACCGTGCTGGTACATACTCTGGCCGGCGCCCTTTACGGCTTCGCCGGTTATGTGGAGGCGGCCCGTCTGGGCTCCATCACCGCCGCCACCGGCCTGAACAACGAGTGCGACGCTATCGCGGCCTGCGTCATCGGCGGCGTGTCGTTCGTAGGCGGCACCGGCAATATCGGCGGTATCGTTGTGGGCGTGTTCGTGCTGCGTATCATCTTCGTGGCGCTGAATATGCTGGGTATCAACCCGAACCTGCAATTCATCATCAAGGGCGGTATCATCCTGGCGGCCTGCTCGCTGGATATGCGCAAGTACCTGGCCAAGAAGTGACGCGCCCATGGCAGAGGACAAGACAGGCCCCGCCGGCGGCGGGGCCGGTCCGCTGGGCAGGCCCGGCGGCCTTTACGACGGGGTGAAGCTGTCCCGCAAAAGCGCCGATCTGCTGGCGGTGTGCTCCATCGGGCTGCTGGTGGCGCTGTTCGTCATCGTGCTGCTGCTGTCGGACGGCTTCACCGTCACCTTCGACGCCCGGGGCGGCAGCGACGTGCCGGCGGTGCGTGAGCTGGCGTACGGCGACATGCTCCCGGCCGTGGCGGAGCCCACCCGGGAGGGGTATGTGTTCACCGGCTGGTACCGGGACCCGGACTGTGGCGAGCAGTGGGATATGCACACTGACACGGTGACGGAGGATATCACTCTGTACGCCGGCTGGGAGAGCGCTCCCTGAAACAAAGCCCGTCGCGGAGCTTTCCGCGGCGGGCTTTTGGGTCCGGAGGCATTATTTTCTTGCGTTTTATGCGGGAAAAACGTATAATCGAAGAGAAATATGACGCAGCAGCGGACGGCGCCGGCGCCCGGAGCCGCCCCGGAAAGGCAAAGACATGAGAAATAAGAAGGCCCTCATATTGTTTATCGTGCTGGTGGTCGTGATCGGACTGGAGGTCTTTTTGTTCGTCCGTTTTCGGGACCGGCTGGATCTCGGCGCCATCGGAGGGAGCGCCGCAGCGCCGGCGGCGGCCATCACCCAGTCGCCGGAGATGACCGCGCCGCCCGTGCCCACGCTGGCCCCGGCGACGGATACCCCGGAGCCTACGCCCACCCCCACGGCGGCGCCTACCGCCACGCCCGCGCCCACCCCCACGGCGGCGCCTACCGTTCCGCCCACCGCCACGCCCGTGCCGTCCAATTCCGGCACCATCGAGTCCGACACGGGCACGGTGCTGAACATGATCGTCGATTGGGAGACGGAGGCGCTGGGCGACGGCAATACCCGTATCCACCTTACCGGCAAGATCTCTTCGTACAGTCTGGCGATCCAGGGCTCCAGCGTGACCATCACGCTGGGGGACCACAGCACCACCTGCCAGTCGCCCTCGTTCAACATCTCTCAGGACACCGAGACGGTGAGCGACCTGTTCTCCACTACGCTGGACGTGCCCACCGGCACCCAGGGGACGCTGAAGGTGGACTGGAATTACCGTGGCACATACAGCGGCGTGGAGCTCGCGCATATCATCGCGGAGGGCGAAGTGAGCGCCTGAGGGCTCCAAAGCAGATCATGAGGAGGTATTGGGACATATGAGAAGGACGAAGATCATCTGTACACTTGGCCCCGCCGTAGACAGCGAGCGCATGATCCGCGGGCTGATCCGGGCGGGTATGGACGCGGCCCGGTTCAATTTCTCCCACGGCACCCACGAGGAGCATTTGAAACGGCTGCACATGCTCAACGCGGTCCGGGATTCCATCAGCCGTCCCGTGGCCACCATTCTGGACACCAAGGGCCCGGAGATCCGTATCCGCACCTTCGCCGAGGGCCCCATCACGCTGGCGGCGGGGGACACGTTCACCCTGACCACCGAGGACGTGGCGGGGGACCGGCAGCGGGTGGCGGTGACCTATAAGGACCTGCACAAGGAGGTGGAGCCGGGCCAGGAGATCCTCATCGACGACGGCCTGGTGGCCATCCGGGTGGAGAAGATCCAGGGCCGGGAGATCGTCTGCACAGTGGAAAACGGGGGGAGCCTGTCCAACCACAAATCCATCAACATCCCCGGCGCCAACATCCATCTGCCCGCCATCACGGAGAAGGATATCGAGGACATCCGCTTCGGCGTGGAGAACGACTTTGACTTCATCGCCGCCTCCTTCGTCCGCAAGGCCAGCGACGTGCGGGAGATCCGCAAGGTGCTGCACAAGTTCGGCGGCGACAACATAAAGATCATCGCCAAGATCGAGAACCAGGAAGGCGTAGACAACATGGAGGAGATCATCCTGGCCGCCGACGGCGTGATGGTGGCCCGAGGCGATCTGGGCGTGGAGATCCCGGCGGCCCGGGTGCCCATCATCCAGAAGAAGATGATCCACCGGTGCCTTCTGGAGGGCAAGCCCGTCATCACCGCCACCCAAATGCTGGACTCCATGATCCGCAACCCCCGTCCCACCCGGGCGGAGGTGTCCGACGTGGCCAACGCCGTGTTCGACGGCACCAGCTGCGTCATGCTCTCCGGCGAGACGGCCAGCGGCAAGTACCCGCTGGAGGCCATCGCCGCCATGGCGGAGATCGTAACGGAGGCGGAGTCCTCCGCGCCCCACTGGAAGCAGTTCGAGGAGTTCAAGCTGGTCCCGGCGCCCAGTATCAACGACGCCATCACCCACACCAGCTGCCTCACCGCCAAGGACCTGAACGCCATGGCCATCCTGACCGCCACCGCCTCCGGCCACACGGCCCGCATGACCGCCCGGTTCCGCCCGGCCTGCCCCATCGTGGCGCTGACCATGCACGAGAAGGTCCGCCGGCAGCTGGCCCTGTGCTGGGGCGTGGTGCCCCTGCTGACCGGCGAGGTCACCAGCACGGACCGTATCCTGGCCATGGCCTGCGAGGTGGCCGTGCGGGAGAAGATCGTGAAGAAGGGGGACACGGTGGTCATCACCGCCGGCGTTCCTCTGGGCCGCGCCGGACAGACGAATCTGCTGAAAGCCCATGTGATCGACGACGACGACCTTATATAGTCGCGAAAACGCAAGGGTCGGCAGCCCGAAAACGTGAACGTCCCCGCCAAATGGCGGGGACGCTTTGCGCTGCAGCGGGCTGCATCCTTCTCGTTTGAATGCTACGCATTCAAACGACTTATTTTAGTTCCCGCTGGACCCGGCGGACGATGGCGCGGATGTCGTCCAGGGTGTTTATCCGCACGATCTCCCGCTTGACAGGTCCGGACCAGGGCACGCCCCGCAGATACCAGCAGAGCTGCTTTCTGGCCTCCAGACAGGCGATGTGGGGGTCTTTCCACTGACAGGCCAGCTCGAACTGGCGCAGGGCCGTTTCCGTCCGCGACCCCAGAGGCGGCGTCTCCGGCTCCGGCAGCCCGGCGACGGCGGCGTTGATACGCCCGAACACCCACGGGTCTCCGAACGAGCCCCGGCCCACCATGCACATGTCCGCCCCGGTCCGGCGCAGCACCCGGACCGCGTCGGCGCCGGAAAAAATATCGCCATTGGCGATGACCGGGATGGTCACCGCGGCCTTTACATCCCGGATGATGTCCCAGTCCGCCGTACCGGCGTACATCTGCACCCGGGTGCGCCCGTGGACGGTGAGGGCGGCGGCCCCGGCGGCCTGGCAGACCTGGGCGAATTCCACCGCGTTCACGCTGCCGCCGTCCCAGCCCTTGCGGAACTTCACCGTCACCGGCACGCCGGCGGTGCGCACGCACGCCTCAATGATACGCCCGGCCCTGTCCGGGTCCCGCATGAGAGCGGAGCCGTCCCCGCTTTTGACGATCTTGCCAACGGGGCAGCCCATGTTGATGTCTAGTATGTCCGCCCCGGAGAGGGCGACGGCCATAGGCGCGGCGTCCGCCATGACGGCGGGATCGGAGCCGAATATCTGGGCGGCCACGGGCCGGTCGTCCTCGGGGCAGTACAGAAGCTGTTTCGTTTTGGCGTCGTTGTATACCAGGCCGCGGCTGGACACCATCTCCGTGCAGGTGAGGGCGGCGCCCTGCTCCCGGCATATATGCCGGAACGCGGCGTCCGTCACCCCGGCCATGGGGGCCAGCGCCGCAGGGCCTTCGATCTGTACGCTTCCGATCTGCATAAACGCTCCTTCGGGCAAAAACGCCTTCCACTATTTTAAATGCGAGGGACCCGGGTGTCAAGACGGCAAAAAAACGGGTGGAGCGCTTGACCGGAGCTGTCGGAACGTGTAAAATGACCTGGTAAAAGGAACCTGCTGTATGGAGCGGAGGAGTGCTGTCGGTGGAGACAAAAGAGAAAAAACGTCCTGTCAGGCACATAAAGGGGTTCAACTTTCTGTTCCCTCTGGCGCTGCTGTATTATGAGATCACCTTCCGCCTGTTCACGGGAGGCAGCGTGTTACGGACGGACACGCTGCTGCTGCTCCCGCTGTGCTGCGCCTACGGGGGGATAGGGACGCTTATCTGCACCATCTCGTCCAACCGGCGGGTCAATATATGGCTGACGGTGGCGCTGCTGTTCCTGCTGGCGCTGCCCTATGGGGTGGAGGCGTTCCTGTACCGGGAGTTCGGCATATTCTATAACTTCAAAGCCATCTTCACCACCACAGGTGACGTGGTGGGCAACTTCGGCTCGGAGGTCGTCCGGCTGGTGTTCAGCCCCAGCGGCATTTTCTGCATAGCGGTCTACCTGCTGCCAACGGTCCTGTTCGCGCTGTTCGGCTCCGCCCCCATGGGTATCGACGGCCATACGCGGGGCATGACCGCGGCGCGGGTCGCCGCGTTCTATATCCTGGCGATGATGGTGATCCATGTGACGCCGAGGCTGGCTCTCGCCTACGGCGCGGAGTATACCTTCCAGTCCTCCGTGGAGCGGTTCGGCCTGATGACCGGCGCCGGGCTGGACATGCGGGAGCAGCTGATGGGCCGTGGCACGGCCTCTTTTGAGCAGGTGGATATGAGCCGTATCGCCGGCCAGGTCCAGCCGACCACTGAGACCGACGCTACGCCGGAGCCCAGCGCGACGCCGGTGGTGTACGAGCCAAACGTGCTGGACCTGCCCCTCAACGAGGAGACGGCGGACACCACCGACGAGTTCCGGAGCCTGGACGAGTATGTTTCGGGACTGACCCCGTCCATGAAAAACGAGTATACGGGCCTTTTCGCGGGCAAGAACCTGATCATGATCACCGCGGAGGCGTTCACCAGAGAGGTCATCGACCCGGAGCTGACGCCCACCCTGTACCGGCTGTACACCGAGGGCGTGCATTTTACCGACTATTACCAGTTCGCCGGCGCGGGCACCATCGGCGGAGAGTATCAGCACATCTTCGGCCTGCTGCCCTGCGACGACGTGGATTCGATCCTGGACATGACCAAACACAGGGTGCTGATCAATCTGCCCACCGAGCTGTCCGCCAGAGGCTATTACGGCGTGGCCTACCACAACGGGGACTCCACTTTCTACGACCGGGACAAGAGCCATCCCTACCTGGGCTTCTCCGACGGGTTCTACGCTTTCGGCAACGGGCTGGAGGATATCATGAACACCGGCTGGGACTCCTGCGACGACGATATGTTCAAGAGCACGCTGCCGCTGTATATCGACAAGCAGCCCTTCGTCGTCTATTACATGACGATCAGCGGCCACTCCCCCTACGGCACCGAAAACGACCACTGGGAGGAGAACAAGGAGCGGGTGGCGGACCTGCCGTATTCGGAGATGGTAAAGGGCTATCTCGCCGCCAACATGGACCTGGAGGACGCCATGACCTACCTCGTCGGGGAACTGGAGGCCAGGGGTATCGCGGACGACACGGTCATCTGCCTGACCGGCGACCATTACCCCTACGGGCTGGCGGACGGCAGCGATTTTTCCTGTGTGGATGAGCTGTACGGCATAGATGAGATCGAAACGGCTTTTGACCGGGACCACAACTGCTGGCTGCTGTGGAGCGGGTGTCTGGAGGACCAGGCGCCCATCGTGGTGGACGAACCCACCTTCAGTCTGGATATCCTGCCCACGATGATGAACCTGTTCGGGATCGACTTCGACTCCCGGCTGCTTCCGGGGCGGGACGTGTTCTCCGACACGCCGGCGCTGGTGTTCGTCGAGCCCACCACCTGGAAAACGTCCTATGGCTACTTTTTTGAGGACGGCTTCACCCTCACCGACGAGACGGCGACGCTGCCCGACGGCTATGTAGACAGCATGCGCGCCGTGGTGCGCAACAAGATAAACTACTGCCAGAGCGTACTGGCGAACGATTACTTCACCTACCTTTTTCTGCGGTAGGAAAAGATAGAAAAGGGGAGCCGCTTTTAAAGCGACTCCCCTTTTTAAAGCTGGCGGATCAGCTCCCGCCGCAGGCGCAGGATGATGCGTTTTTCCAGGCGGCTTATGTAGCTTTGGGAGATACCCAGCAGATCCGCCACCTCCTTCTGGGTCAACTCCTCATAGCCCTCCAGGCCGAAGCGCATGAGGATGATGGACCGCTCCCGCTCGTCCAGCCGGTCCACCGCCTCCATGAGAAGCTGCCGCTCCACGTCCTCCTCGATGGGCTTGATGACCTCCTCGCCGTCGGTGCCCAGAACGTCGGAAAGGAGCAGCTCGTTGCCGTCCCAGTCGGTGTTCAGCGGCTCGTCGATGGATATCTCCACCCGGTGGGAGCTTTTTTTGCGCAGGAACATGAGTATCTCGTTTTCGATACACCGGGAGGCGTAGGTGGCCAGCTTGATACGCTTTTCGGGGTTGAAGGTGCCGATGGCCTTGATAAGGCCGATGGTGCCGATGGAGATCAGGTCCTCGATGTTCACGCCGGTATTCTCGAACCGGCGGGCGATATAGACCACCAGCCGCAGATTGTGTTCGATGAGGCTCTGGCGGGCCTCGTGATCGCCTTGGATGAGCGCGGCCACGGCGGCCTCCTCCTCATCCTTGTCCAGAGGCGGGGGCAGCACGTCGCTGCCGCCGATGTAAAAAATGCGTGGCGCGAGCTGCAAACGAAGCTGTAGCTGCATGAGAAACAGTCTCATCTTATTCATGGGTACGCTCCTTTCCGGTCAGATAACGGCGTCATAAGAGCCGTCGGCGCCAAAAGGCGCGGCGGCCACGGCGGCGATCAGGTCCCGGCGCTCCATGCCGTCCACGGTGACCCGGTCCGGGCGGAAGGCCAGCAGCAGTCCGCCGCCGCCTATCCCGGCGTAGGGGATGAGCCGGGCGCCGGGTATGCGCAGCACCGCCTCCGCCGGTGGGCCGCGGAGCAGGGCGGCGTCCTCCGCCGGGAACAGCTCCCCCAGCGCCCCGGCCTCCGCCACAAAGGCCGCGCAGCCGGAGATGGGGTCTGTCAGGGAGTTTCCCGTGTCCTCCAGCGCCCGCAGATGAACGCAGCGTCCGTCCCGCTCTACGGTCACGTCCCGGATACGCCGGGAGGCGTTTTTCACACCGGCCCGGAACAGTATGCTGATGACCGCCCAGCTGACGGCGAAGGCCAGCACCAGCACCCGCATATCCAGCCGCAGAAGCGGTCCGGCCGGGCCGCTGCGCAGAAGGCTGGCCCCGTAGACCGCCCCGCCGAACAGGGCCGACACCCCCAAAAACGCCCCGAAACACCGGACCAGCCGCCGCTGGTCGCCGAAGGCCGTCAGGGTCATCCCCATGGCCAGCGCCAGCCGCATAACGGGCCGGGCCAGCCATTCCAGGCCGGGAAGCTGCGCCAGCGCGCTCCACGCGGCCCCCAACACCGCGCCCGCCAGAAATCGCAGCCGCCGGTAGGGCAGGGCACAGACCCTGGCCGTGCCGAGCAGCAGAAAGTAGTCGATGACGAGCTCCATGGTGAAGAGCTCATCCAGATACAGGGTCATCATGGCCTGATTGTAGTCCCGCGGGGGTGCGAAGCCGGTTGAAATCGGCTGGCGAGTGTGGTAAAATTTAAAGGCGCGGAAAAAGGCGCCCGATGTGGTTGAAAATGTAACCATTTTGGCCTTACAATGAAGTGCGGAAGGGGCGAGTGCGATGGGCAGACCGGCATACAAGCGCGTGATCCTGAAGCTGAGCGGCGAGGCCCTGGGGGGCGAGAGCGGCCGTGGGCTGGACTTCAACATGATGAAAAAGGCCGCGCTGGCCATCAAGGCCTGCGCGGACATGGGCGTGGAGATGGGGCTCGTCACCGGCGGCGGCAACTACTGGCGGGGCGCCAAGGACGGCGGCGGCAAGATGGAGCGGTCCCGGGCCGACCTGATGGGGATGCTGGCCACGGTGATGAACAGCCTGGCCCTGTGCGAGGTGCTGGAGCAGGTGGGCGTTTCCGCCCGGGTGATGACCATGCTGGACATGCCCCGGGTGGCGGAGCCGTATTCCTATGGCCGGGCCATGCGCCATCTGCGCTTGGGCCGGGTGGTGCTGTTCGCCGCCGGCAGCGGCAACCCCTATTTTTCCACGGACTCCGCCGCGGCGCTGAAGGCGGCGGAGATCGGCGCGGAGGCCCTGCTCATGGCCAAGAGCATCGACGGCGTGTACACCGCCGACCCCAAGACCGACCCCACCGCCCAAAGGCTGGACCACATCGGCTACGGCGAGATACTCTCCAAGGACCTGAAGGTCATCGACGCGGCGGCCACCAGTCTTTTGCGGGACAACGCCATCCCCACCATGATCTTCGCTCTGGACCCGCCGGAGAACATCGTCCGGGTGGTCTGCGGGGAGAGACTGGGGACGCTGGTAGACTGAATCGGATATTTCCATATAACAACACTGTTTAAGGAGGACCTGACCATGTCTGAGCTCAAGGAATATGAAGGCAAAATGCAAAAAGCGAAGGAGTTTCTCTCCGGCCAGTTTGACTCCGTGCGGGCCGGGCGCGCCAACGCCGCGGTCCTGAACGGTATCACCGTGGACTATTACGGCTCTCCCACGCCCATCAACCAGGTGGCGGCCATTTCCGTGCCGGACCCCCGGACGCTGGTGATCGCGCCCTGGGACGGCTCCGTCCTCAAGGGCGTTGAAAAGGCCATCCAGGCATCCGAGCTGGGTATCAACCCCCAGAACGACGGGCGGGTGATCCGGCTGGTATTCCCGCAGCTTACCGAGGAGCGGCGCAAGGACCTGGCAAAACAGGTGCGCAAGTATGGCGAGGAGGCCAAGGTGGCCGTGCGGAACATCCGCCGGGACGCCATGGAGAAGATCAAAAAGCAGCAGAAGGCCGGGGACATCACCGAGGACGACCAGAAGGACCTGGAGAAGGAGCTGCAAAAGCTGACCGACGACAACATCAAGGACATCGACAAGCTCACCGACGCCAAGGAAAAAGAGCTGTTTGCCATATGAGCGGAAAAACGCCAAACGATCTGGCGGGAGAGCCCACAGGGTTCCCCCGCCATGAGCTTGTAAAACAAACCGGGGACTTTTGCGAAGCAAAAGTCCCGGCGCCATCCAATCTCCCCCGCCATATCGCCGTCATTATGGACGGCAACGGGCGCTGGGCCCAAAGGCGGGGCCTGCCCCGGACGGCGGGCCATACCGCCGGGGCGGACAGCTTCCGCCGGGCGGCCCGGTACTGCCAAAAGCTGGGCGTGGAGTACCTGACGGTATACGCCTTTTCCACGGAAAACTGGAAGCGGCCCGCCGAAGAGGTGGCCGGTATCATGAAGCTGCTGGAAAAGTATCTGCGCCAGGCTTTGCGGGATATGGAAAAGGAGAAGATACGCATTCGCGTCTTTGGGGATCTGGCGCCCTTCTCGCCGAAGCTGCGCCAGATGTGCCAGCAGTGCATGGAGCGCTCCAGCGCCCACACCGGCGCCCAGGTGAACATATGCCTCAACTACGGAGGCCGGGACGAGATCGTCCGGGCGGCGAAGCGGTGGGCGGCGGACGGGTGTCCGGCGCTGGACGAGGATACGTTCGGCGGGTACATGTGGGGCGGGCACATCCCGGACCCGGACCTGCTGATCCGTCCCGGCGGGGAAATGCGCATATCCAACTTCCTTTTGTGGGAGCTGGCGTACGCGGAGTTTTATTTTTCCGACGTGCTGTGGCCGGATTTCGACGAGAGAGAGTTTGACAGGGCCATCGCCGCCTATCAGAACAGAGAGCGCCGGTACGGCGACGTGGGAGAGGGGAAGGTATGATAAAGTCCGTTTCGGTACTGGGCTCCACCGGGTCCATCGGCCGGCAGTCTCTTGCGGCGGCGGAGCGGCTGGGCCTGCGGGTGGAGGCTCTGACGGCCCAGCGCAGCATTGGCCTTCTGGAGGAGCAGATCAGGAGATTCCGCCCCTCCTTCGCGGCGGTATACGACGCCAAGGCGGCGGCGGAGCTGCGTATCGCCGTGGCGGACCTGGACGTGGAGATCGGCGAGGGGCTCGAGGGCCTGCGCCGGGCGGCCACCGTGGACTGCGAGGGCGTGGTGACGGCGGTGTCCGGCTCCGTGGGCCTGCGGCCCACGCTGGACGCCATCGCCCGGAAAAAGCGCATATGTCTGGCCAACAAGGAGACGCTGGTGTGCGCCGGCTCTATCGTGATGAAGGCCGCGGCGGAGCAGGGCGCGCAGATCGTGCCCGTGGATTCGGAGCACTCCGCCATTTTCCAGTGTCTGGAGGGCCGGCGGGAGCAGCTGCGCAAAATACTGCTCACCGGCTCCGGCGGGCCCTTCCGGGGCTGGACCAGGGAGCAGACCGCCTCCGTCACCCCGGAGCAGGCGGTGAAGCACCCCAACTGGCATATGGGCGCGAAAATATCCGTGGACAGCGCCACCATGATGAACAAGGGGCTGGAATTCATCGAGGCCATGCACCTTTTCGCCGTGGGGCCGGACGATATCCAGGTGGTGGTCCACCCCCAGAGCGTGATCCACTCCATGGTGGAGCTCATCGACGGCACGGTGCTGGCGCAGATGGCGGTGCCGGACATGGGCCTGCCCATCCAGTACGCCATGACCTGGCCGGACCGGGCCCCGTCGCCCTATGAACGGCTGGATTTTCGGCGGATGAGGGACATGACCTTCGAGGCCCCCGACCTGGAAAAGACCCCCTGTCTGGCCCTGGCGATGGACTGCGCCCGTCGGGGCGGTCTCGCGCCGGCGGTCATGAGCGCCGCCAACGAGGCGGCGGTGGCGCTGTTTTTGGCCGGACGTATCGGCTATAACGACATCTACGACCTGGTGGCCGGGGCGGTAGAGCGTGTGCCCAACAGGGCCGACCCCACCCTGGACGACATCCTGGCCGCCGACGCCGAGGCGCGGGACCTGGTGGCCCACCGATAATTTCCGCCGTTTTGGAATAGACTGTTTCCATGACCGCTTCTGCGGTCGCGGGAGATGAGATAATGAACACATTCCTCTATATCCTCTTTGCGATACTGATATTCGGCGTGCTCATCGCCGTCCACGAGCTGGGCCACTTTCTGGCGGCCAGGCTGTGCGGGGTGAAGGTGCTGGAATTCTCCATGGGCATGGGCCCGCTTTTGTGGCACAGGCAGGCCAAAAGCGGCACCCAGATCAGCCTGCGGCTGCTGCCCATCGGCGGATTTTGCGCCATGGAGGGGGAGGACGACGAGTCCGACGATCCGGCGGCGTTCAATAACGCCGCGCCCTGGAAGCGGCTCATCATCCTGGCCGCCGGCGCCACCATGAACTTTCTGCTGGGCCTGCTGCTGGTGATCGTGTGCTTCTCGCAGGTGGAGGCGTTCACCACGCCCACCATCACCGGCTTTATGGACGGCTGCCCTTATGAGGGGGCGGACGGCCTCATGGAGGGGGATACCTTTTACCGTATCAACGGCGAGCGGACATATTTCTCCAGCGACGTGGGGACGTATCTGGCCCGGGGTGGCGGCGACAGGGCGGACATCGTGCTCATCCGGGACGGCCACAAGGTGCGCCTGGACGACTATCCCATGACGCTGCGGGAATACACCGACCCGGATACCGGAGAGCAGACCATGAAATACGGCCTGTACTTCGGCGTGAAGGAGACGGGGCTTCTGGCCCGGATGAAGTACTCCTGGTACTGCGCCATGGACTTCGTGCGCATGGTGCGGCTGGGACTGACGGACCTTATCACCGGGGCGGTGGGCATGAAACAGATGACCGGCGTGGTGGGTATCGTGGACATGATGGCCCAGGTAGGCAACCAGTCGCCCACGGTCCTGGACGCCATACTGAACATCGTATATCTGGCGGCGTTCATCGCGGTGAACCTGGCGGTGATGAATCTGCTGCCCCTGCCGGCTCTGGACGGCGGGCGGATATTCTTCCTGCTGGTGACCTGGCTATTGGAGCGGGTGTTCCGCCGGCGGATCGACCCCAAGTATGAGGGGTATGTGAACACCGCCGGGATGGTGCTGCTGATGGGCCTTATGGTGTACGTGATGTACAACGACATAGCGAGGATCATTTTCAAATGAAACGGGACGGCACGAGAAGAATAGATGTGGGCGGGGTCCCTGTGGGCGGCGGCGCCGCCGTGACGGTACAGTCCATGTGCAACACCGACACCCGGGACGCCGGGGCGACCATAGAACAAATGCGCCGTCTCCGGGCCGCCGGGTGCGACATCATCCGGGTGGCCGTGCCGGACGAGGCCGCCGCCGCGGCGCTGCCGGCCATCATGGCGGAGGCGCCCATGCCCGTGGTGGCGGACATCCACTTCGACTACCGTCTGGCCCTGGCCGCGGCGGAGGCGGGGGTGAGCGCGGTGCGTATCAACCCCGGCAACATCGGCGCCCGGGAGCGGGTGGAGGCGGTGGCGCACGCCTGCAAGGACCGGGGGATCCCCATCCGTATCGGCGTGAACACCGGCTCGCTGGAGAAAAAGCTGCTGGCCAAATACGGCGGCCCCACGGCGGAAGCGCTGGTGGAGAGCGCCGCCGGGGAGATAGAGGCCCTGCACGCGGTGGGCTTTGAGGATATCGCCCTGTCCGTGAAGGCGTCGGACGTGGCGCTGGCCGTGGCGGCGTACCGTCTCGCGGCGGAGCGGTTCGACTGCCCCCTACATGTGGGGGTCACGGAGGCGGGAACGAGCTACGGGGGGCTGGTCAACTCCGCCGTGGGTATCGGCACCCTGCTCATGGAGGGTATCGGCGACACCATCCGGGTGAGCCTTACGGCGGACCCGGCGGAGGAGGTCCGGGCGGGTCTGGCCATATTGCGCGCCTGCGGCCTGCGCCGGGGCGGGGTACGGTTCGTGTCCTGTCCCACCTGCGGAAGGACCCGGATCGATCTGATCGGCCTGGCCAGACAGGTGGAGGAACGGGTCGCCGGTCTGGACCGGGACATCACCGTGGCGGTGATGGGCTGCGAGGTCAACGGCCCCGGGGAGGCCCGGGAGGCGGATTTCGGCATTGCCGGCGGCAAAGGCTTCGGCAGCCTTTTCGTCAGAGGCCGGGTGGTCGCAACAAAGGTCCCGGAGGCGGAGCTTCCGGACCGGCTGATGGAGCTTATCCAGGCGGAAGAGACAGAGTAAAGGTACATAGGATTGGACAAAGTCGCGTTTTTGGAAATGTTCCCCTGCTGCGAGGGGATCCATAAAAGCTACGGGAATCTGGGCGACGCGTTCGTGCTGGGAGCCACGGTGAACCGCGAGCGGACCGGTATGACTGTCCGGGTCCTGTTCGCCGCCATGCCCTCTCCGGCGGAGATATCAGCCCTGGAGTGGGCGATCCAGGCGGAATTCGGCCTGCACGAGGTGAAGATCGAGGGCGAATGGCCCCAGACCGAGCCCCGCGCCCCGGAGAAAAAGACCGCCGGGCCCGCGTCCTCCGGCAAGGTACTGATGGGCCGCGCCGTCAAGGGCCGGCCCATTCCCATGGGTCAGGCCAGCGCCGAGCAGAAGACCGTGGTGGTCTGCGGGCGGGTGTTCGCCGTGGATAGCCGGACCGTTCAGCGCCTGGGCGCGGCGGTGCTTCAGTTCGACATGACCGACGGCACCGGCAGCATCCGTGTGTCCAAGTACATCCCCAGGGAAGAGGACCAGTCCATCACCGGCAGGATCAAGACCGGCATGTATCTTACCGTGTCCGGGTCCATGAAGTTCAACACCTACTCCCGAGAGGTGGAGCTGGAGCCCCGGCATATCCAGACCGCCCCCGCCCCGGAGCCCCGGAAGGACAACGCCCCCCAGAAGCGGGTGGAGCTGCACCTGCACACCCAGATGTCCATGATGGACGCGCTGACGGACCCGGCGGCGGCCGTCAAACGGGCCGCCTACTGGGGCATGAGCGCCATCGCCATCACCGACCACGGGGTGGCCCAGGCGTTCCCCGCCGCCTCCAAAGCCGCGGGGGACGTGAAGGTCATCTACGGGATGGAAGGATATTATGTAAATGATATTGATGAAAACGCCGCCGTCCACGGGCCGGTGGGCGACCAGCTGCTCTCCGGGGAGTATGTGGCGTTTGATATTGAAACAACGGGACTTTCCGACGAACACGACCGGATAACGGAGATCGGCGCCTACCTGTTCAAGGACGGCGTCCCAGGCGCCCAGTTCAAAACTTATGTAAACCCGGGAAAACCAATCCCGCCCGACATCCAGCGGCTGACCGGTATCACGGACCGGGACGTATTCGACGCGCCGGACGAGGCCCAGGCGGTGGGGGCGTTTTTGGACTTTGCGGGGGACCGGCCCCTGTGCGCCCATAACGCGGACTTTGACGTGAGCTTTATCGCCTGCGCGGCGGAGCGGATGGGCCGTGCCTTCGACCCGGTGACCATCGACACGCTGCCGCTGTCTCAGGCGCTGCTGCCGGATCTGAGGAAGTTCAAGCTGGACATGGTGTCGGACCGGCTGGGCCTGCCCGGGTTCAACCACCACCGGGCGGCGGACGACGCGCTGGTCTGCGGACGGATACTGTCCAGGCTCATCCATATGCTGGCCGAGCAGGGGGCGGAGCGGCTGGACCAGGTGAACGAGGTCTGCCGCGCGCTGCGGCGCAGGTCCGGCCGCAATCTCCGCACCCGGCACATCTCGCTGCTGGTGAAAAACCGGAAGGGTCTGAAAAACCTCTACGAGCTCATCTCCAAAAGCCATTTGGAGCACTTCAACAAGCGGCCCATCATCCCCAAGAGCCTGCTCATACAGCACCGGGAGGGGTTGCTGGTGGGCAGCGCCTGCGAGGCGGGAGAGGTGTTCCAGGCGGTGGCCCGGCACAACGGGCGCGTGGCTCTGTCCCGGCTGGGCGCCTTTTACGACTACTTTGAGATCATGCCTCTGGCCAACAACGCCTTTATGATGGAAAACGGCATGGTCAAGAGCGCCGAGCAGCTACAGGACCTGAACCGGCGGATCATCAGTCTGGGGGAGGAGCTGGGCAAGCCTGTGTGCGCCACGGGCGACGTGCATTTTCTGGAGCCGGAGGACGAGATATACCGGCACATCCTCCTGAACGAGAAGCACTATGCCGACGCGGACCGGGAAATGCCCCTTTACTTCCGCACCACGGAGGAAATGCTCCGTGAGTTTGCCTACCTGGGCGAGGAAAAGGCTTTCGAGGTGGTGGTCAGCAACACCAACAAGGTGGCGGACATGATCGAGGGGCAGGTGGCCCTGCTGCCGGAGCACCATCTCTACCCGCCGGTGATCGAGAACTCCGCCGGGCAGCTGGAGGCGCTGGTATACGGCCGGCTGAAAGAGCTTTACGGCCCGGACCCTGAAAAGATCATCATGGACCGGGTGCATATGGAGATGGACACCATCCTGAGCCGGCATTTTGACGTGATATACATGTCCGCCCAGAAGCTGGTGGCGGACTCTCTGGCCCACGGGTATCTGGTGGGCAGCCGGGGCAGCGTGGGCTCCAGTCTGGTGGCGTATCTGGCCGGTATCACCGAGGTGAACAGCCTGCCGGCCCACTATCTGTGTCCCCGGTGCTATCACACGGATTTCGAGTCCGGCAAGGGCTACGGCTGCGGCGCGGACATGCCGGACAAGCTGTGTCCGAACTGCGGCACGGAAATGCGCAAGGAGGGCTTTGACATCCCCTTCGCCACGTTTCTGGGTATCAAGGGCGACAAGGTGCCGGACATAGACCTGAACTTCTCCGGCGAGTACCAGGCCAACGCCCACGCCTACACCAAGACCCTCTTCGGCGAGGACCATGTGTTCAAGGCGGGCACGGTGGGGACCATCGCGGACAAGACCGCCTACGGCTATGTGCATCACTACGCCGAGGAGAAGGGGCTCAGCTTCAACCAGGCGGAGATGAACCGGCTCACGCTGGGGCTGGTGGGCGTGAAGCGCACCACGGGCCAGCACCCCGGGGGGCTCGTCATCATCCCCCAGGACATGGACGTGACGGACTTCTGCCCGGTCCAGCACCCGGCGGACGACGCGGGCACGGATATCGTGACCACCCATCTGGAATACCACTTCATGGAGGACTATCTGCTGAAGCTGGACGAACTGGGCCACGATAACCCCACCATGATAAACATGCTGGAGCGTCTCACGGGCACGGACGCCAAGACCATCCGGCTGGACGATCCGCAGACCATGAGCCTGTTCTCCTCGCCCAAAGCCCTGGGCCTGCCGGAGGACGACCCCATCATCGGCCAGACCGGCTCCATCGGCATACCGGAATTTGGCACGGGCTTCACTCGCCAAATGCTGGTGGACACGAAGCCGGATAAGTTCGACATGCTGGTGCGGCTTTCCGGCTACTCCCACGGTACCGGCGTGTGGCTGGGCAACGCCCAGGATCTGATCCACGAGGGGAAAAAGGTGTCGGAGACCATCGGCTGCCGGGACGACATCATGATCTACCTGATGCACCAGGGCATTGACGCGGGCACCGCGTTCAAAGCCATGGAGAACGTCCGCAAAAAGAACAAGGACCTCACCGACGAGCAGGCGGCCATCATGAAGGAGCACGGGGTGCCCCAGTGGTACATCGACTCCTGCCACAAGATCGAGTACCTGTTCCCCAAGGCCCACGCGGTGGCCTATGTGCTGATGGCCTTCCGTATCGCCTGGTACAAGGTCCATGAGCCGCTGGCGTTTTATTCGGCGCTTTTCTACCGCCGCAGCCAGAAAAACAGCTTCGACGTGGAGATCATGACCGGCGGGGTGAACCAGGTCAGGGCCAAGCTGAAGGAGATACGCTCCAACCCCAACGCCACGGCCAACGAGGAAAGTCTGGCAACCACGCTGGAGATGGTCTATGAATTTTACATGCGCGGCTTTGACTTCGCCCCCATCGACCTTTACCAGTCCGACGCCTTTCGCTTTGACCCGGTGGACGAAAAAAGGCTGCGGGTGCCTTTCGTGGCCATCTCCGGTCTGGGGGAGGCCGCGGCGCTGGACCTTGCCAATGCCCGGAAGGGGGAGCGCGCCTTCGTGTCCGTGGAGGAGCTGGCGGCGGCCTGTCCCAAGGTCAGCGCCGCCCACATCGAGGTGCTGCGCAAGCTGGGCGCCCTGGGCGACCTGCCGGAGACCAGCCAGATGACGCTGTTCGATATGTGAGACGATCGCAGCATATAAGCCTCGCAGAGTTCGCCGCCGGGGCGGCGAATAAAGTGGGATCATGATTTCCGGGGACATGTCGTCGTCATTCGCATTGTAGGTCTCTCCCTGCCGCAAGCGCCAGGTTTCGATTACAATGCGATGCCTCCTCTCCCCATAAAGCAGGCTTTGTGGGGGCCCCAATGGATCATTCTTATCGGCCTGCAAACGTGAACGCCCCCATCCATCGGATGGGGGCGCTTTGCGCTGCAGCAGGCCGAAACTTTCTCGTTTGAATGCGTTGCATTCAAACGACTCTCGCCACGCCGGAGTCCCGGGCGGCCTGGGCTACGACGGTGGCTACCGCGTCCCGGACCCGGGGATCGAAGGGTTTGGGGATGATATAGTCGGCGCGCAGCTCGCTACCGCTCACCAGCCCGGCCAGAGCCCGGGCCGCGGCCAGCTTCATGGGGTGGTTTATGTCGCTCGCCCGCACGTCCAGCGCCCCCCGGAACACCCCGGGGAAGGCCAGCACGTTGTTCAGCTGATTGGCATAGTCGCTCCGTCCCGTGGCCGTGACTGCCGCGCCATTGGCTTTGGCCTCGTCGGGGAATATCTCCGGCGTGGGATTGGCGCAGGCGAAAATGATCGGGTCCCTGGCCATGGAGCGGACCATCTCGCCGGTCACGGCCCCGGGGGCCGATACGCCGATGAACACGTCCGTGCCCCGGAGAGCGTCGGCCAGCGTGCCGGTGAGCCGGTCCCGATTGGTGACCGCCGCTAGGGCCTCCTTGGCGGGATTCAGGCCCGCCCGGCCTGTGGCGATGGGCCCGGACCGGTCGCAGACGATCACGTCTCCGGCGCCCGCGCCGGCCAGCAGCCGGGCGATGGCGGCGCCAGCCGCCCCCGCGCCGTTGACGACTACCCGGACGGCTTCCAGCTTCTTGTCCACGACCTTCAGCGCGTTCGTGAGCCCGGCCAGGGCGATGATGGCGGTGCCGTGCTGGTCGTCGTGGAATATGGGGATGTCGCAGGACGCCTTGAGCCGCTGTTCGATCTCAAAGCACCGGGGAGCGGCGATGTCCTCCAGATTGACGCCGCCAAAGCTGCCCGCCAGAAGCTGGACCGTGCGCACGATGTCGTCCGGGTCTTTGGAGCGGATACACAGAGGCACCGCGTCCACGCCGCCGAAGGCCTTGAACAGCGCGCACTTTCCCTCCATCACAGGCATGCCCGCCTCCGGGCCGATATCGCCCAGACCAAGCACCGCGGTGCCGTCCGTCACCACCGCCACGGTGTTCCACCGGCCCGTGAGCTCGTAGCTTTTGGCCGGGTCTTTTTGTATGGCCAGACAAGGAGCCGCCACGCCGGGGGTGTAGGCCAGAGCCAGCGCCTCCGCCGTGTCCACGGGGGCCTTGGGCTCCACGCTCAGCTTGCCCCGCCAGCGGGCGTGGGCTTCCAGTGACGCTTTCAGATAGTCCATGGCGAACCTTCCTTTACCTCAGAGATAGGGGGAGTAGACGCTGCCCTCCCAGTCGCAAAAGACATCCACCGGGAAGTCCTCCACCTCCAGCCGGTGGACCGCCTCGGCGCCAAGCTCCGGGAAGGCCACCACCTCACAGCTTTTCACATAGTTGGCCAGCAGGGCCCCACAGCCGCCCTCGGCGGAGAAATAGACCCCGGGCCGGGCCTTCAGCGCGTCGATGACGGTCTGGCCACGGCGGCCCTTGCCGATGAGCCCCTGCAAGCCCGCCGCCAGCAGGGCGGGGGTATATTTGTCCATCCGATAGGAGGTGGTGGGCCCGCAGGAGCCGATGGGCCGGCCCGGCGGCGCCGGGGTGGGGCCGGTGTAGTAGACGATCTGGCCCCGCATATCGAAAGGCAGGCTCTCGCCGGCGTCCAGAAGCTCGCACAGCTTTTTGTGGGCCGCGTCCCGGGCGGTGTAGATGACCCCCGTGATACGCACCTTGTCCCCGGCGTGCAGGGAGCGGACGGCACTATCCGTGAGTGGTGTGCGGATGTGTTTTTCCATTACAGTACCTCCGAGGCGGACCGCAGGGAATGGCAGCCGACGGATACCGCGCAGGGCAGCCCCGCGATATGGGTGGGGGCGGTCAGGATACGCACGCCGATGGAGAAGGCTTTCGTCTGCTCGTACAGCTCCGTCTCCAGCGCCGCGTAAAAGGGGTCGGGGTTTGGCTCCGGCCGCAGCACGGCCTTTTTGGAGAGGTACGCCGCCCGGTCGAAATTCCCGCCCAGCCCCACGCCGATCAGCACCGGCGGGCAGGCGTCCGGCACAGCCAGACGGGCCGTGTCCAGCACGAATGCCTTCACGCCCTCCAGGCCGTCCGCCGGGGCCAGCATGGCGAGGCGGGCCTTGTTTTCGCAGCCGAAGCCCCGGGGCACCACCGTCACCCTGACGGTATCGCCCGGGACGATATCCGTATAGAGACAGGCGGGGGTGTTGTCGCCGGTGTTGGTCCGGCGCAGGGGGTCCGCCACGATGGAGGCGCGCAGATAGCCCTCCTTCACCGCCCGGCGCACGCCCTCGTCCACGGCGGCGGAGATGTCGCCTGTGATGTGCGCGTCCTGGCCCACCTCCAGATACACCGCCGCCATGCCGGTGTCCTGACACAGGGGAAGGTCGCCGTTCGTCTCAAAGTTCTCAATGATATAGGGGTTGCCGAAGGTCCGGAGCCGGTCCTCCACATATTCGGGCAGGCGTAGGCAGGCGCGCACATACAGCCGGGCCACGGCCTCGGTGAGCCGGGCGGCGTCGATCTCGCGCACGCTCATTGGTCCGTATAGGTGGCGATGGGCCGGCGTTTGTGCTCGCTGACAGCGTGGAACCGGTCGATGACGGCCTTGTCCTTTTCCGAGGCCCGGCCGTTCAGCAAAAAATCGTCGATGGCGGCGTAGGTGACGCCCATCTCCGTCTCGTCGGTCTGCCCCTCGAAGAGCCCCGCCGAGGGGGCCTTGGTCCGGATGGACATGGGCGCGTCCAGCCAGGCCAGAAATTCGTATACCTCCGTCACGGTCAGGTCCGCGATGGGGTTGAAGTCGTGGGCCCCGTCGCCCCACTTGGTGAAGTAGCCCATGTACGCCTCGGAGCGGTTGCCGGTGCCGGCCACCAGTCGGCCCTCGGCCCCGGCGATGGCGTAAAGGGTGGTCATCCGCAGCCGGGGGGCGATATTGGCCACGGCGGCGTCGGTCATGTCCGTGACGCCCGCCAGAGCGGCGAGCTCCGCCTCCCGGACGGGAGTCAGGTCCACGAGCCTTGTCTCGATGCCGTACTTTTCCGCCACGGCCTTGCCATCTTCCAGGTCGATGTTGAAATTGCGCTTGGACGCGCATGGCATGAGCACGCCCACGGTGTCGTCACAGGCGGCCTTACACAAAATGCCCACCAGCGTGCAGTCCTTGCCGCCGGAGTTGCCGTACACGATGCCCTTCTGGCCGCTCTTCGCCAGGGTGTCGCGGATAAACGCCACCCGGCGCTCATATTCCTTTGCATAGTCTCGCATGGTATTCTCCTTCAAGATCAAGAGGCCGCAATGCGGCCTCTTAATTTACCCCATGTAGATATACTCGTCCCGGTCCGCACCTACGGAGATGTAGGTGAACTTGCAGTTCACCGCCTCCTCCAGATAACGGATGTACGCCTGGGCGGCCTTGGGCAGGTCCGCGAACTTCCGGCAGCCGGTGATGTCGCCGGAAAAGCCCTCCCGGTACTCGTACACGGGCTTGCACCGCTCCAGCGCCGGCTCCAGGGGGAACCGGTCGATCCGCTCCCCGTCCAGCTCGTAGGCCACGCACACGGGGATCTTTTCAAAGCCCGAGAGCACGTCCAGCTTGGTCAGGGCAAGCTCCGTGGCGCCCTGGAGCAGCACGCCGTAGCGGCTGGCCACCACGTCGAAGCCGCCCACCCGCCGGGGCCGGCCGGTGGAGGCGCCGTACTCGCCGCCGGCCTCCCGCAGGGCCACCGCCTCGTCGCCGGAAAACTCGCACACGAAGGGCCCGCCGCCCACAGCGGAGGAGTACGCCTTGGTGATGCCCACCACGCTGTCCAGCCGCTTGAAGGGGATGCCCGCGCCGATGGGGGCGTAGGAGGCCAGGGTGCTGGAGGATGACGTATAGGGGAAGATACCGTAGTCCAGGTCCCGCAGGGCGCCCAGCTGGGCCTCCAGCAGGATGCTCTTGCCCGCGGCGTCCGCGCCGGTCAGATACTCGTTGGTGTCGGCAACGCAGTCCAGGAAGGGACCGCCGTATTTCATCACCCAGTCGTACATCTCCACCGGGTCCAGAGGCTCATGGCCGTAGCCCCCGGCCACGGTCAGGTTCTTCCACTCCACGATCTCGGCGATACGCTCTTTCAGCACGTCGGGGAACAGCAGATCCCCCATGCGGATGGACTTGCGCATGTACTTGTCGGAGTACACCGGGCCAATGCCCCGGCGGGTGGAGCCCTGTTTTTTCGCTCCCATCCGGTCCTCTTCCAGACCGTCCAGCAGGGGGTGATAGGGCATGCAGATGGTCAGCCGGTCGCTGATCTTCAGGTTATCCGGCCCGATGGTCACGCCCTTGGAGCGCAGATCGTCCACTTCTTTGGAGAACTGCTCCAGGTCCACCACCATGCCGGGGCCCATCACATTGACCGCCTCGGGACGCAAAATGCCCGAGGGCAGCAGGTGCAGGATGAATTTGCCCCGCTCGTTCACCACGGTGTGGCCGGCGTTGTTGCCTCCCTGATAGCGGGAGACGATGTCGTATTTGGCGCTGAGCAGGTCCACCATCCGGCCCTTGCCCTCGTCGCCCCAGTTGATGCCAACGACTGCTGTGATCATGATGCTATCTCCTTATCTATGTCTGGTGTTTGCGCTGTTATACGTTCGTCTCGGCCTCTACGCCCAGGTCCGCCGCGTACTTCTCCAGCACGGGCCGGACACAGGTGCGCAGGAAGGTCTCGGTCTGCTCCGGGGCCAGGCCCACGAATTTGCGGATATCCAGGACCTTTTCCACTTCCTCCTTAGTCAGATGGAAGGCCGGGTCCGCCAGGAGCCGGTCCAGCAGATCGTTGTCTTTGCCCTCCAGCTTTACCCGGGCCCCGGCGGCCTGGGAGTGGCGGCGGATGGCCTCGTGCAGCTCCTGCCGGTCTCCGCCCTCCTTGACCGCGTGCATGAGGATGTTCTCCGTGGCCATGAAGGGCATTTCCTCCCGCAGGTGCTTTTCCATCACCTTGGGGTAGACCGTGCCGCCCCGGATCACGTTGATACACAGGGTGAGGGCTCCATCTGTTGCCAGGAACGCCTCCGGCAGGGCGATACGCCGATTGGCGGAGTCGTCCAGCGTCCGCTCCAGCCACTGGGCGGAGGCGGTGTCGGCGGCGTTGCGGGCGGTGTTGAGCACATACCGGCTCAGAGAACAGATCCGCTCGCAGCGCATGGGGTTGCGCTTGTAGGCCATGGCGGAGGAGCCCACCTGCTCGCTCTCAAAGGGCTCGTCGAATTCCTTCTCATGGGCCAGCAGCCGCAGATCGGACGCCATCTTGTACATGCTCTGGGCGATATCGCCCAGCACGTTCAGCACATAGGCGTCCACCTTCCGGGAGTAGGTCTGACCGGAAACGGGCATGCAGGCGGAAAAACCCATTTTTTCCGCGATCCGGCTCTCCAGCTCGATCACCTTGCCGCCGTCGCCGCCGAACAGCTCCAGAAAGCTGGCGCCGGTGCCGGTGGTGCCCTTGCAGCCCAGGAGCTTCAAGTGGACCAACTCGAATACCAGCCGCTCCAGATCCATGAGAAAGTCCTGCGCCCAAAGGCAGGCCCGCTTGCCCACGGTGGTGGGCTGGGCGGCCTGGAAGTGGGTGTAGGCCAGGACGGGCACGTCTTTGTTCCGCTCCGCGAGCTCCGCCAGCGCCGCCACGGTGTTGACAAGCAGCTTTCGGATGAGCAGCAGCGCCTCGCGCATTTGGATGACGTCGGTGTTGTCGCCCACATAGCAGCTGGTGGCCCCCAGGTGGATGATGGGCTTGGCCTTGGGACAGGCGTCCCCATAGGTGCGGATGTGGGCCATCACATCGTGGCGCAGGCGCTTTTCATAGTCCGCCGCCCGGGCATAATCGATGTCGGTCACATGCGCCCGCATTTCGTCAAGCTGCTCGTCGGTGATGGGAAGGCCCAGCTCCTTCTCGCTCTCCGCCAGGGCGACCCACAGCCGCCGCCAGGTGGAGAATTTGAAATCGGGGGAGAAGATGTGCTGCATTTCCCGGGAGGCGTACCGGGCGCACAGGGGATTTTCATAGATGTCTTTGGACATGTCGTTCACTCCACAGTGACAGATTTGGCCAGATTTTTGGGCTTGTCGATGTCGCAGCCCCGGTGCAGCGCGACGTAGTAGGCGAAAAGCTGTAGGGGGACCACGCCCAGATTGGGCTGGAGGACCGGGTGGGTCCCGGGGACGGTGAGCACATGGGAGGCGATGGACCCCATACGTTCGGCGTGCTCTTCCGTTGTCAGGACCACCACGTCCGCGCCCCGGCTCCTGACCTCGGCGATGTTGCTGACCGCCTTGTCCAGCAGGGGGGCGTAGGTGGCCAGGCTCATCACCAGCGAGCCCGGCTCGATCAGGGAGATGGTGCCGTGCTTCAGCTCCCCGGCGGCGTAGGACTCGGAGTGGATGTAGCTGATCTCCTTCAGCTTCAGCGACCCCTCCAGCCCCAGGGCGTAGTCCAGATTCCGCCCGATGTAAAAGATACACTGCTGGTTGAAGTACAGCGAGGCCAGATACTGGTATATGTCGGTGGAGGCGATCACCTTCGCCAGCTTATCCGGCAGCGCCTCCAGTTCGGAGACGATGGCGGCGTATTCCGCGCTGTCCACCCGGCCCAGACACCGGGCCATCCAAAGCCCCAGCATGGTCAGAAGCGCCAGCTGGGTACTGTATGCCTTGGTGGTGGCCACGGCGATCTCCGGCCCGGCCCAGGTGTACAACACGTCGTCCGATTCCCGGGCGATGGAGCTTCCCACCACGTTCACGATGGACAGGACGCGGGCGCCCAGGCTCTTTGCCTCCCGCAGGGCGGCCATGGTGTCCAGGGTCTCCCCGGACTGACTGATGACGATCACCAGATCGTCCGCGCCCACAAGAGGCGCGCTGTAACGGAACTCCGACGCCAGCGCCACCTCCACCGGGGTGCGCATGAGCTTTTCCAGATTGTATTTGCCCACCATCCCCACATGATAGGACGACCCGCAGGCAACGATGAATATGCGGCGGAACCGGCGCACGTCCTCCGCCGTCATGGCCAGCTCGTCGAACGCCACCTGCCCCTCCCGGAGCCGGGGGGAGATGGTCCGCCGGAGAGCCTCCGGCTGTTCCATGATCTCTTTGAACATGAAATGGGCATAGCCGCCCTTTTCCGCGGCGGACACGTCCCATTCGATGAAGTGGCGCTCCTTCTCCACGGGGCGGCGGTACTCGTCAAAGACCTGTATGCCCGCCCGGGTCAGCACGGCCACCTCGCCGTCGGCCATATAGGCCACATCCCGGGTGTGGGCGATGATGGCCGTGGCGTCGGAGGCGATGAAGCTCTCCCCGTCGCCGTAGCCAAGCAGCAGGGGCGCGTCCTTCCGGGCGGCGATGAGCATATCGGGCCGGTCCGCGCAGAGGATACCCAGCGCATAGGCCCCCTCCAGCCGCTCCAGCACCGCGTACACCGCGTCCAGCGGGTCGGTGTGGTCGTTGAAGCAGTATTCCAGCAGCTGCGCCACCACCTCCGAGTCGGTGTCTGACCGGAAGGTGACGCCCTTATGGAGAAGGAATTGCTTTATCTCCACATAATTCTCAATGATCCCGTTGTGGACGATGGCCACACGCCCGTTCTGGCTCACATGGGGGTGGGAGTTGACGTCGTTGGGCTCCCCGTGGGTGGCCCAGCGGGTGTGGCCGATACCGGCGGTGCCTGTCAGGGGCGGCTGACTGTCCAGTTTGTCCCGGAGGACCTGGAGCCGCCCTTTGCACTTTTGTATCTGCAACCCCTCCCGGGGGCTGACCACCGCCACGCCGGCGGAGTCATAGCCGCGGTATTCCAGCCGCTCCAGACCGTCCAGCAGGATGGGGACGGCGGGAGTGATTCCTGTGAATCCTACGATGCCGCACATGGATACTTCTGATTATTCCTTTCTCGATTGGGATCTGTCCAGCGCCGCCGAGACGAAGCCCAGAAACAGGGGATGGGGCCGGTTGGGGCGGCTTTTGAACTCGGGGTGGAACTGCACGCCCACGAAGAAGGGGTGATCGGGCACCTCCACCGTCTCCACCAGCCGTCCGTCCGGGCTGAGGCCGCTGATGATGAGGCCCGCCTGTTCAAGCTTCTGGCGGTAGTCGTTGTTGAACTCGTAGCGGTGCCGGTGCCGCTCGGATATCTCCGGCACGCCATAGCATTTTTCCATCATGGTGCCGGGTCTGATCTGACAGGGATAGGCCCCCAGACGGAGGGTGCCGCCCTTGTTGATCTCGTCGTTCTGGCCGGGCATGAAGTCGATGACCCGGTAGGGGGCGTACTCGTCGAATTCCCGGGAGTTGGCGCCCTCCAGACCGGCCGCGTGCCGGGCAAACTCGATGACCGCCACCTGCATGCCCAGACACAGCCCCAGATAGGGGATGCGATTCTCCCGGGCATAGCGCACCGCAGCGATCTTGCCCTCGATACCCCGGTTGCCGAAGCCGCCGGGCACCAGAATGCCGTCCATACCGGCAAAGAGCCGGGCGCAGTTGTCCTCGGTGACCGTCTCGGAGTCGATCCATCTCAGGTCGATACTGGTGCCCTTGGCGTAGCCCGCGTGCTTGAGCGCCTCGCTGACGGACAGATACGCGTCGTGCAGCTGCACATACTTGCCCACCAGCGCGATGGTGACGGTGTGGCTCAGGTTGTGGATAGAGTGGACCATGGCCTTCCATTCGGCCAGGTCCGGCGCCTTGGTCCACAGCCCCAGCTCCCGGCACACGATCATGGAGAAGTCGCTCTCCTCCAGCATGAGCGGCGCCTCGTACAGCACCGGGACCGTCCGGTTTTCGATGACGCACTCGGGCTTGACGTTGCAGAACATGGCGATCTTGCGGAAGATGGTGTCGTCCCGGATGGGCTCGTCGGAGCGCAGCACGATGATGTCCGGGGCGATGCCCATGCCCTGAAGCTCCTTGACGGAGTGCTGGGTGGGCTTGGTCTTGTGCTCATCGCTGCCGCTGATGAAGGGCACCAGGGTCACATGGATATACAGGGCGTTGTCCTTGCCCACCTCATGGCCCACCTGGCGGATGGCCTCCAGGAAGGGCTGGCTCTCGATGTCGCCGGTGGTGCCGCCGATCTCCGTGATGACCACGTCCGCGTTGGTCTTTTTGCCCACGTTGTAGATGAATTCCTTTATCTCATTGGTGATGTGGGGGATGATCTGCACGGTGCTGCCAAGGTACTCGCCCCGGCGCTCCTTGTTGAGCACGTTCCAGTACACCTTGCCGGTGGTCAGGTTGGACCACTTGTTCAGGTCCTCGTCGATGAACCGCTCATAGTGACCCAGGTCCAGATCGGTCTCGGCGCCGTCCTCGGTCACATACACCTCTCCGTGCTGATAAGGGCTCATGGTGCCCGGGTCCACGTTTATGTAGGGGTCCAGCTTCTGGGCGGCCACCTTCAGCCCCCTGGACTTCAAAAGCCGGCCCAGAGACGCCGCCGTGATACCCTTGCCCAGGCCGGAGACCACGCCGCCGGTCACAAAAATGTACTTCGTCATCGTTCAAGCCCTCATCTTTTCTCTGTTGTTGCGCCGTCCTATATGGCGGCGATAAGCACACAAAAACACAAGGTATAGTATATCTCATCCCCCAGGAAATAGCAACAGGAAATATGCCGCGTCCGCACCGGAGCCCGGGAACAACGGCGAAAAAGAGAAATATTTCGCTAATTTGCCGCGTACATCTTTTTTTTGCGTGAAAAATGCGGTATAATAAAACGTCATTTTGAAGATCAGAGGGAAGATATGGACAACGACATCTATAAAAATGCCATCGACCGCTTTGTCATGGACGGAGAGCCGGTAAGCTGTGTGCCCTACGGCTGTGGGCACATCAACCACACCTTCCTGGTCACCACGGACACGGGCAGACGATACATACTGCAAATGCTCAACGGCGCCGTCTTTCATGACCCGGACGGGCTCATGGAGAACGTGGTCGCCATCACCCGGCACATCGCCAAAAAGTGCGGCGATCCCCGGGGGAGCCTGCATTTGAACCCCGCCAAAGACGGACGGCTGTACACCCGGGGCAGGAAGGGGAACATGTGGCGGCTTTACGACTTCGTGGAGGGCAGTATCTGCCTGCAGGCCCCGGAGACGCCGGAGGACTTTTACCAGAGCGCCATCGCCTTCGGCACGTTCCAGCAGCAGCTGGCCGACTTTCCCGCTGAGACCCTCCACGAGACCATCCCCAATTTCCATAACACCCCGGACCGGTACCGTATCTTCCGGGAGGCTCTGGCGGCGGACGTGCGGGGCCGGGCCAAAGAGGTGGGCCCGGAGATCGACTTCGTGCTGGCCCGGGAGGCCGAGGCCGGGACGCTCCAGCGGATGCGCGAGGGCGGCGAGCTTCCCACCCGGGTCACCCACAACGACACCAAGCTCAACAACGTCATGCTGGACGCGGTCACACGCAAGCCCCTTTGCGTCATCGATCTGGACACGGTCATGCCGGGGCTGGCCGCCTACGATTTCGGCGACTCTATCCGCTTCGGCGCGGCCACGGCGGCGGAGGATGAGAAGGACCTGTCCAGGATGGAGATGAGCCTGGACGAGTTCGAGACGTACACCCGTGGCTTTCTCACGGCCTGTCCGGGCCTCACGGCCCGAGAGCGGGAGACCCTGCCCCTGGGGGCCAAGCTCATGACGCTGGAATGCGGCGTGCGGTTTTTGACGGACTATCTACAGGGGGACGTATATTTCTCCATCCACCGGCCCGAGCACAACCTGGACCGGGCCCGGACCCAGTTCAAGCTGGTGGCCGACATGGAGAGCAAATGGGACGCCATGGCCGCTGTCGTGGAGCGGCTGTCCGCCCTTACCGTCTGAATGACAGCTTGACACCGTTTTTTGCCTGCCGCCCGCGCGGCAGGTATTTTTTTGCCCTGCCCGGAGCGCCACTTTTTTGAGATGTCCTTTTACAGGACATCTTTTTTTGTTTCTGCGCATACCATAGCATTGTCCTGTTTTAAGACAAAAGGAGTGAGCCTCGTGGCGCGTATCATTGATGGGGACGAGATGAATATGGTAGGGCGGAACGTGCGGCGGCTGCGTATGGAGCGGGGGATGAGCCAGAAGACTCTTTCGGACCGGCTGGAGACGCATGCGGTCTATATTTGCCGTGGCTCCGTTTCCCGGATCGAGGAAATGCGCCGGACGGTGACGGACATAGAGCTCCATGGCCTCGCCCGGGTGCTGGGCGTGACGGTGGACGAACTGTTTCGGGACGAGAGCGCCGGTGACGGGACATGAAGATACTGTTCAACACGGACAAGCTGCTGCGGCTGGTGGAGTCGTTGCAGGCTTTCACAGGGATCAAGACCAGTATCTTCGACGGGGAGGGCCGGGACATCCAGATCTTCGGCGGCCACCAGACGTTCTGCCACCTGGTGAACGCGGACCCGGAGGGCAACCGCCGTTGTGAGGAGTGCGACGCCCTGGCGGTGCGGGCCTGCGCCGAGGCCCGGGGCGTCTACCGCTACCGGTGCCATCTGGGCCTGTGCGAGGTGGCTCTGCCGCTGTATGAAAACGGCGTGCCCATCGCGTATCTCTCCTTCGGCCAGTATCTGGACGATTCGCCCATGGAGCGGCAGTGGGAGCGGACCGAAAGGGCGCTGGACTGGTACCAGGGCGACAAAAAAGCCCTGCGGGA
This sequence comes from uncultured Oscillospiraceae bacterium, assembly GCA_947624985.1. Taxonomy (GTDB): domain Bacteria; phylum Bacillota; class Clostridia; order Oscillospirales; family Oscillospiraceae; genus CAJOIG01. The sequence continues at coordinate 80,194 of CANQMO010000003.1, forward strand.
GGCCTTCTGGGACCTGCGCCAGTACACCTTTCAGGAGACCGTCGCTTACGCGGAGATCCTCCAGGCCCTGACGGCCTATATCCTCCAGGAGGGTATCATCCGCTCGGCGGAGTACACGGACCTGCAACGGCTGGAGATGTATCTGGACGAGCACTTCCGGGAGAACCTGTCCCTGAGAAGGATCGCCGCGGACCTGCACATGGGGACCACCAAGCTGTGCCAGCTGGCCAGAAGGCTGCCTGGCGGCGCCACGATCACCCAGACGGTGACCGCCCGGCGTATGCAGGCGGCCCGGGCGCTGCTCCTGGAGGGGGACATGCCTATCTCCACCGTGGCCGAGGCGGTGGGGTATAGCGATTACAACTATTTCACCAAGGTGTTCAAGGCCGAGACCGGCTTTACCCCCAGCGCCTATCGCAAGCAAAAACGCCAATAAATCGGAGTATATAACAAATTGTGCAAATATACGGATACTAACGTATGATATTACCCTTTTTCGTTTGATATTCCTATTATAATGTCTGCCGGTCAAGTACAATGAGACCGAAGACAGTCCTTGCCGCCGAGCGGTACATATTTTCGCTGACCCGAGAGGCGCATAGGGCACATCTCAAAAAATTTTTAAAAGGAGATCAACGAAAATGAAGAAGCTTATCGCATTGCTGCTGGCTCTGACGATGGTGTTCTCTCTGGGCGCTGTCGCTTTTGCGGACGGCGAGAAGACCGAGCTGAACGTCATCATCTCCCAGTACGGCACCAACACCCAGGAGTGGTGGGACGGCGTGTTCGTACCCGGCTTTGCCAAGGCCCATCCCGAGATCGACCTGACGGTGGAGATCGTCTCCTGGAACGACCTGTACACCGTGGTTGCCAACCGCATTACCAATGACGACGCGCCCGACATCCTGAACATCGACACCTTCGCCGACTATGTGGCCGACGATCTGCTGATGCCCGCCGAGGAGTACACCTCCGAGGATCTGAAGGCGAAGATCATCCCCAGCTTCTGGAACGCCAACGAGCTGGACGGCACCGTCTGGGCGCTGCCCATCCTGGCCTCCGTCCGGTCTCTGTTCTACAACAAGGACATCCTGAAGGCTGCCGGCGTGGAAGTGCCCACCACCTGGGACGAGGTAAAGACCGCCTGCGAGGCCATCAAGGCCTATGACCCCGACATCACCCCCTGGAGCCTTGACGTGTCCTCCGACGAAGGCCAGGCCGCGTTCGGTTACTACACCTGGAACAACGGCGGCGGCTTCGTGGACAAGAACGGCGACTGGGCCCTGAACAGCGAGGCCAACGTGGAAGCCCTCACCTTCATCAAGGAGATGGTGGACGCCGGCTACTGCTTCGCCGATCCCATGAACGCTACCCGTTATCCCCAGCAGGACGCCTTCAACGCCGGTTCTCTGGCCATGATGATCGGCCCCTGCAACATGATCAGCGCTTCCTCCGAGGTCAACTATGGCGTGGCTCCCATGCCTACCAACGGCGGCGTCAGCCCCGTGGCCTTCGGCGTGTGCGACCGTCTGATGGCCTTCAAGGATGACGACGCCCCCGATCAGAAGGCCCGCACCGCCGCCATCAGCGCCTTCTTCGATTACTTCTATGATCAGGAAGTGTACTCCGAGTACATGGTGTACGAAGGCTTCCTGCCTGTCACCACCGACTCCTCCGAGTACCTGCCCGAGAACGCCGAGAAGTTCAACAAGTGCGAGGCCAACGGCGGCACGCCCGGTGAGAACGACTACTTCGCCACCTGGTGCGGCATGCTGGCCGACTGCGACTTCTATCCCGCTTCCCGCGCCGAGTGGATCGACGTGAAGCAGGGCGTCATCGACGCGGAGCAGCAGGTCCTTGAGGGCGCCGACGCCCAGGAGATCCTGGACGAGCTGCAGGAGATCATCCTTGAGCTCGAGGAGGAGAACGAGGAGGCAAAAGAAGCGGAATAAGCCGCTGCTCTCCAGCGTGACCCTGCGCAATGACCAGAGGGGCCGGACGTGGTCCGGCCCCTCTTTGCAGTAGCAATGATTCCCTGATCCTGGAAAAGGGGGCAGAAAATGAAAAAAACCACGCTGAAAAAGGCGGAGCCCTATATCTGGATGCTGCCCAGCATCATTCTGATGCTCAGTATGATCGCCGTGCCGGTGGTGACGGTGTTCCGGCTGTCCGTGTCGGACATCAGCCGGTCTGGCGTGGTGAAGGGCTTTGCCGGTCTGGAGAATTTCCAGGCCATCTTCTCCTCGTCCAAGTTCTGGCACACCCTCCAGAACACCTTCGTATGGACGGTGGTGGTGGTGGGCATGTCCACGCTGCTGGGCTTCATCATCGCCATGGTGCTGAACCAGAAATTTGCGGGCCGGAAGATCGTCCGGGCCATCGTGGTCTTTCCCTGGGCGACCAGCCTTATCATCCAGTCCATCGTCTGGAAATATATCATCTCCGCCGATTTCGGCTCCCTGAACGTGATCCTGAAAAAGCTCCACATCATCAGCCAGAACGTCAACTGGACGCCCAGCGCCGCGGCCTATTTCGCCTGGGAGTGCTGGATCGGTATCTTCGTCACCATCCCCTTCGTCACGTTCTGCGTGCTCTCGGGCCTGCAGAGCATCGACGACACCTACTATGAGGCAGCGGACATCGACGGGGCCGGGTTCTGGACCAAGCTGGGCAAGATCACGCTGCCCCTTTTGAAGCCGTCCCTCACGGTGAGCACGGTGCTGAACATCATCTATGTGTTCAACTCCTTCCCCATCATCTGGACCATCACCAAGGGCGACCCGGCGGATAAGACCCACACCCTGGCGACGTACCTTTACAAGCTGGCCTTCACCAACGGACGCATGGGCCAGGCGGCGGCGGTGTCCGTGGTGGGCTTCGTCATCCTGTGTATCTGCGCGGGCGTGTATATGGTGCTCAGCCTGAAAGCGGAAAAGGAGGATCAGCTATGACGAGTCGCCTCCATAAGCACCCCTGGCGGCGGGTGTTCCTGTATCTGTTCGTATTCGTGCTGTGTATCGTGATCCTCTATCCCTATTTCGTCATGTTCACCACGGCGGCCAAGACAAGGGAAGAGATGTATGCGCTGGACATGACCATCTTACCCAAGGAGTGGAAGTGGTCCAACTTCGTGGACGTGTGGAGCCAGGCGCCCATTCTGCGGTATTTCATCAACTCCATCATCGTGGCGGGAGGCGCCACCTGTATCGCCATTTTGTGCGGCATCCCGGCGGCCTACGCCATGAGCCGGATGCGCTTCAAGGGCAAGGGCGTGTTTCTGGGCGCGGTCATCATGAGCCAGATGTTCGCCCCGGTGGTGCTGCTGATGGGTATCTACCGGCTTATGCTGGACCTGAAGCTGACCAATAACCTTCTGGGCCTCATCCTGCTGAACGCGGCCTTCAACCAGGCCTTTGCCATATGGCTTTTGCGGGGCACGTTCCTGTCCATCTCCCCGGAGATGGAGCAGGCCGCCAAGATCGACGGCTGCAACACGGTGGGCTCTCTGGTGCGGGTGCTGCTGCCCATGGCCGCCCCGGGTATCGTGACCACGCTGATCTTCGTGTTCATCAACGCCTGGAACGAGTACACCATGGCCCTGACCCTTATCAGCACCGACACCTTCAAGCCCATCACCGTGGGCATCAATGTGTTCAACGGCTTCAATATGATCCAGTGGCAGTACATGTTTGCCACCAGCATTTTTGCCACCATCCCGGTCATCATCCTGTTTTTGTGTATCGAAAAGCACTTGGCCTCCGGCCTGACCGCCGGCGGCGTCAAGGGCTGAGAGATCTGCATACCACACGCCCCGGTCCCCTCTGTGGGACCGGGGCCTTCGCGCTTTCAGGGGCGCCTATCATGGCTGGAAAAGGATAAAAGGATAAAAACCCATTGACAGACTAGGAAATTAGGGTTATACTACCTCTGGAATTCATACGGAGGACGAACAAGAGCTATGTATGTATATGCTGACAACGCGGCCACGACCTCTCTGAGCCCCCGGGCGCTGGAGGCCATGATGCCGTATTTCTCAGAGGTCTATGGCAACGCATCCAGTCTGCACACCCCCGGCCAGCGGGCCGCGGAGGCGCTCCAGCGAGCCCGGGAGACGGTGGCGAAGGCCATCAACGCCGACTTCAAGGAAGTGTACTTCACCGGCGGCGGCAGCGAGGCCGATAACCAGGCCATCCTGTCCGGGGCGGCGCTGGGCGCCCGGAAGGGCAAAAAGCATATCGTCTCCACCGCCTTTGAGCACCACGCGGTGCTGCACACGCTGGATAAGCTGAAAAAGCAGGGGTTTGAGATCACGCTGCTGGACGTGCACGAAAACGGCGTGGTGACGGCCCAGGACGTGGCGAGGGCCATTCGGGAGGACACGGCGCTGGTGACGGTGATGTTCGTCAACAACGAGATCGGCACCATCCAGCCCATCGGGGAGATCGGCGCTGTCTGCCGGGAGCGTGGCGTGCTGTTCCACACCGACGCGGTCCAGGCCGTGGGCCATGTGCCGGTGGATGTGAAGGCCCTGAACGTGGATATGCTGTCCATGGCGGCCCACAAATTCCATGGCCCCAAGGGCGTGGGCGCCCTGTACGCCCGCAAAGGCGTGCCCCTGGTGAACGTGATCGAGGGCGGCCAGCAGGAGCGGGGCAAGCGGGGCGGTACGGAGAACATCCCCGGCATCGTGGGCATGGCCGCCGCGCTGGAGGAGGCCGTGGCCAACATGGACCGCGACAGCGCCTATGTGACGGCGCTGCGGGAGAAGCTCATCGAGGGGCTCTTGCAGATCCCTCACTCCCGGCTGAACGGCGATCGGGAAAAGCGCGTCCCCGGCACGGTGAATTTCTGCTTTGAGGGGATCGAGGGAGAGAGCCTTCTTCTGCTGCTGGACGCCAGGGGGATCGCGGCGTCCTCCGGCAGCGCCTGCACCTCCGGGTCTTTGGACCCCAGCCATGTGCTGCTGGCCCTGGGGCTGCCCCATGAGATCGCTCACGGCAGCCTGCGTCTGAGCTTTGACGCGCAGATGACGGAACAGGGGATAGACCACATCATCAGATCCGTCCCCGAGGTAGTGAGCTACCTGCGGGAGATGTCCCCGGTGTGGGACGAATTGGAACGGGGCCAGACGCCCCACCTTATTTGAGGAGGAAAAAACAATGTCTCTTTACAGCGACAAGGTCATGGACCATTTTCAGCACCCCCGCAACGTGGGAAAGATGGAGGACGCCGACGGGATCGGCGAGGTGGGCAACGCCGTCTGCGGCGACATCATGCGCATGTATATCAAGGTCCGGGACGGTATCATCACCGATGTGAGCTTCATCACCTTTGGCTGCGGCAGCGCCATCGCGAGCTCCTCCATGGCCACGGAGATGATCAAGGGAATGCCCATCGAGAAGGCGCTGGAGCTGTCCAACAAGGCCGTGGCGGAGGCGCTGGACGGCCTGCCCGCCCATAAGCTGCACTGCTCCGTGCTGGCGGAGGAGGCGGTCCGGGCCGCGGTGAAGGATTATTACGACAAGCATGACATCGCCTATGACCCGGTCATCTTCGGCTGCGACGTGGCCTGCGCCCACGAGCACGATCACACCCCCACGGAGGAGTGAGCGGGTCTGAGCCCCGGGCGCTGGTCGCCATGTCCGGCGGCGTGGACAGCAGCGTGGCCGCCCTTTTGATGAAAAAGGACGGCTGGGACTGTATCGGAGCGACCATGAAGCTGTGGCCCGGAAGGCCCGGCGGCGAGGGCGAGCCGGCGGAAGGCAGGACATGCTGCACGGCGGACGACGCGGCCGACGCCCGGTCCGTGGCCGTCCGGCTGGGCATGCCCTATTATGTGTTCAACATGACCGGGGAGTTTGACCGGCAGGTGATCGGGCGCTTCGTCCGGGCTTATGAGGCGGGGGACACCCCCAATCCCTGTATCGACTGCAACCGGTATATGAAGTTTTCCCAGCTGCTGGAAAAGGGCAGGACCCTGGGCTGCGATACCGTGGCCACCGGCCACTACGCCCGTATCGGGCGGAGCGCCGGGGGGCGGTGGCTTCTGCGCAAGGGCGTCAGCCAGGAGAAGGACCAGAGCTATGTGCTGTATATGCTCAGTCAGGAGCAGCTCGCCCACACCCGCTTCCCGCTGGGGGACCTGACCAAGGCGCAGGTCCGGGCGCTGGCGGAGGAAAACGGCCTTCTGAACGCCCACAAACGGGACAGCCAGGACATCTGCTTCGTCCCCGACGGGGACTATGCGGCCTTTATCCGCCGGTATACGGGAAAGGACTACCCGCCCGGGGACTTCGTGGACGAGCGGGGGACGGTGCTGGGCCGGCACAACGGCATGATCGGCTATACCGTCGGCCAGCGCCGGGGTCTGGGCGTGGCGGCGGACAGGCCGCTGTACGTCCGCGCCAAGCGTGTGGAGGACAACACCGTGGTGCTGGCGGGAAATGAACGGCTCTTTTCCCGGCGGCTGCTGGCCCGGAACGTGAATCTGATACCTTTCGACGCTCTGGACGGGCCCCTGCGCTGCAAGGCCCGGGTCCGGTACAAACAGACCGAGCAGCCCGCCATTGTGACCCAGACCGGGCTGGACGAGCTGGAGGTGGTCTTTGACGAGCCCCAGCGGGCCATCACCACCGGTCAGGCCGTGGTCCTATACGACGGGGATCTGGTGCTGGGCGGAGCGACCATATGTGAAACGGAGGATATGTGATGGAGCGGGAAAAAGCGTGGGAGCTTCTCACCAAATATAACAAGGACCGTTTCCACCTACAGCACGCGCTGACGGTGGAGGGGGTCATGCGCTGGTACGCGGACCAACTGGGCTACGGCGATCAGGCCGATCACTGGGCCACGGTGGGCCTGCTGCACGATCTGGACTTTGAGATGTGGCCGGACCAGCACTGTGTCAAACAGCAGGAGCTCATGCGCCAGGCGGGGGTGGACGAGCAGACCATCCGTTCCGCCTGCAGCCACGGCTACGGCATGACGGGGGTGGACATAGAGCCCACCCAGGAGATGGAAAAGGTCCTCTTCGCCGCGGACGAACTGACCGGCCTCATCGGCGCGGCGGCGCTTATGCGGCCCAGCAAAAGCGTGCAGGACATGGAGGTCAAGAGCCTGAAAAAGAAGTTCAAGTCCACCGGCTTCGCCGCCGGTTGCAGCCGGGAGGTCATCCAAAAGGGCGCGGACATGCTTGGCTGGCCGCTGGAGGAACTGATGGAAAAGACCATCTTGGCCATGCGCTCCTGCGAAGCGGACGTGCAGTCGGCTATGGAGAAGCTGTAAAGACACACAAGGCGGAGTTTAAAGTTTTGGAGGCGGCGGGATGAAGATATCGACCAGAGGCAGATACGCCCTGCGGACCATGGTGGACCTGGCCCAGCACAGCGGCGACGGGCTGGTGACCCTGAAAGACGTGGCCGCCCGGCAGGAACTGAGCCAGAAGTATCTGGAGCAGATCGTGACCCAGCTCAGCAAGGCGGGGCTGGTGAAGGGGATCCGCGGCCCCCAGGGGGGCTACCGGCTCAACCGGGAGCCCAAGGACTACAATGTGGGCGAGATACTGGAGCTGGTGGAGGGCAGCCTGGCCCCGGTGGAGTGTCTGGAGGCGGGGCCAAACAGCTGCGAGCGGTGCTCCTCCTGCGCCACGCTGGACATGTGGACCGGCCTTTATAAGGTCGTCACCGATTACCTGGGAAATATCTCCCTGCAAGACATCGTGGACCGGGCCAACGCCGCCGCCGGCAACGACTACGTTATATGAATATCCCCGGGTCCGACCGCAAACGCGGCCGGGCCTTTTTGCGGGTTTCCGCAAAAAAACAGTTGACAGCGCCGCCGAATGGTGTATAATAACAGCAACGGGAGAAAAACATACTAAACCAATGGGAAATAAGGAGATTGCAAAAATGCCTGTATACAGATCGTTTACGGAACTGGTGGGCGGCACGCCGCTTCTGGAGCTCGTCAATATGGAGAAGAAGCTGGGGCTGAAAGCCCGCGTGATTGCGAAGCTGGAATACTTCAACCCGGCCGGGTCCGTGAAGGACCGGATCGCCAAGGCCATGATCGAGGACGCGGAGGCGTCGGGCGAGCTGAAGCCCGGCGCGGTGATCGTGGAGCCCACCTCCGGCAACACGGGCATCGGCCTTGCCGCCGTGGCGGCGGCCAAGGGCTATCGGGTCATCCTGACCATGCCGGAGACCATGAGCGTGGAGCGGCGGAACCTGCTCAGGGCATACGGCGCGGAGCTGGTGCTGACCGAGGGGGCCAAGGGCATGTCCGGCGCCATCGCCAAGGCGGAGGAGATCGCGGCCCAGACCCCGGGCGCGTTCATCCCCGGCCAGTTCGTCAACCCCGCCAACCCGGCGGCCCACAAGGCCACCACCGGTCCGGAGATATGGAAGGACACGGAGGGGAAGGTGGACATCTTTGTGGCCGGTGTGGGCACCGGCGGCACCCTGACCGGCGTGGGCGAGTATCTGAAGGAGCAGGACCCGTCGGTGAAGGTGGTGGCTGTGGAGCCCGCCTCGTCGCCGGTGCTGTCCAAGGGCGTGGCCGGCAGCCATAAGATACAGGGTATCGGCGCCGGCTTCGTGCCCGACACGCTGAACACGGCTATCTATGACGAGATCATCCCCGTGGAGAACGAGGACGCCTTCGCCCTGGGCAAGGAGATGGGCCGGACCGAGGGCATACTGGTGGGCATCTCCTCTGGCGCGGCCCTGTGGGCGGCCATCGAGCTCGCCAAACGCCCCGAGAACGAGGGCAAGACCATCGTGGTCCTGTTCCCCGACACCGGCGACCGGTATCTGTCCACCCCCATGTTCCAGGAATAAACAGAGTCGATGAAAGGCAAAGCCTTTTGATCGAGCAAGTTGCAGCCTGCATACGCGCATGCCCCTGTCGAAAAGACAGGGGCATTTCCACACTTCGCAGGCGGTTGAGTATTCTTTTCGTTTTACGCCTTCGCGCCCAGGGTCTCCAGGGCGGCCAGACGGGCCGCCACGCAGAAAAGCTGGATGGCCGCGGCCAGGGAGGGGATGTCAGGGTAGGTGGGGGCGATACGGATGACGCTGTCGTCCGGGTCCTTGCCGTAGGGGAAGGGAGCCCCGGCGGGCGTCAGCACCAGCCCCGCCTCCTTGCACAGGGCCACGCACCGGGAGGCGGTGCCGGGCAGGCCCTCGTAGGCCACGAAGTACCCGCCCCGGGGACGTATCCACTTGCCGATATCCAGAGGCGCTATCTGTTCGTCCAGCGTGTGCAGCACGCAGTCGAACTTGGGCTTTACCAGAGCCGCGTGCTTTTTCATGTGCTCTCTGACGCCCTCGGCGGACTTGAAGAAATGTACATGCCGGAGCTGGTTGATCTTGTCGTAGCCGATGGTGGCCACGCCCATCTGCCGCAGCAGGAACTTCACGTTCCCCTCGCTGGCGGCCAGCACCGCCAGACCCGCCCCGGAGAAGGTCACCTTGCTGGTGGAGGTGAACTCATAGACCATATCCTCGGTGCCCTGCTCTTTGCAGGCGTCGAAGATGTTGAGCAACCGGTCGTCCTCCGCCTCGAAGCCGTGGACCAGATAGGCGTTGTCCCAGAAGATACGGAAGTCGTCCGCCGCGGGCTTCAGCGCCGCGAAGGCCCGGACCGTGTCGTCGGAGTAAGTGATACCGGAGGGATTGGAGTACTTGGGCACGCACCATATCCCCTTCACCTGGGGGTCGGATTCCACATACCGCTTCACCAGCTCCATGTCCGGACCGGTGGGGAGCATGGGGATGTTGATCATCTCCACGCCGAACTCCTGGCAGATGGCGAAATGCCGGTCATAGCCGGGGACCGGGCACAGGAATCGGATCTTCCCCTGTTCGCCCCAGGGCTTGGAGCCCTTGTACACGCCCAGCAGGATGGCCCGCACCACCGCGTCGTACATCAGGTTCAGACTGGACTGGCCGCCCATGATGATGTTCTTCTGCTCCAGCCCCAGCAGATCCGCGAAAAGCTGCTTGCACTCGTCCACGCCGGCAAGCTCCCCGTAGTTGCGCACGTCCGTGCCCTTGCGGGTGACGATCAGGGTGGAGGGGTTCTGGCCCAGCAGACCCATGGACAGGTCAAGCTGCACCGGATTGGGCTTGCCCCGGGACATGTCCAGATCCCGCTTGATGGACTTCAAGTCCTTGTATTCCGCGCTGACGGCGGCGTATTCCGCCGTCAACTCATCCTTCGTCATATCAAGATAACTTTTCATTGCCATAAAAACTCCTAATTACAGTCGTTCCCATACAGTATAATCACTCGCCCCGCTTTTTGCAATCAAAACATGCAAGTTTGTCCGTTTATACAAAAAGAACGCCCCCCGAACGGCGGTCGGGGGGCAAAAAGCGGTCTTGCGGGTATCAGTAGTTTTCGGCGTGGACCTCGAAGTAGCTCATGGGGTGGTTGCAGGTGGGGCAGACCTCGGGGGCGGCGGTGCCGACCACGATGTGGCCGCAGTTGCGGCACTCCCAGACCTTGACCTCGCTCTTGGCAAAGACCTGAGCGGTCTCCACGTTTTTGAGCAGGGCGCGGTAGCGCTCCTCATGGGTCTTTTCGATGGCGGCCACCAGACGGAACCGGGCGGCCAGCTCGTGGAAGCCCTCCTCGTCGGCGGTCTTGGCAAAGCCGTCGTACATGTCGGTCCACTCGTAATTCTCGCCGTCGGCGGCGGCGGCCAGATTCTGGGCGGTGTCGCCGATACCCTCCAGCTCCTTGAACCAGAGCTTGGCGTGCTCCTTCTCGTTGTCGGCGGTCTTCAGAAACAGGGCGGCGATCTGCTCAAAGCCCTCTTTCTTGGCCTTGGAGGCGAAATAGGTGTACTTGTTGCGGGCCTGGGACTCGCCGGCGAAAGCGGCTTCCAGGTTCTTCTCGGTCTGGGTGCCAGCGTATTTGTTCATCGTTCCGATCTCCTTTACCTCATTAGAATAGTCATTCAGCTGTAGAATTAGGAATGTGTCCTGATTTTATCACAGGTCGGGCCTGTTGTCAACGAAAACGGTCACCGGATGGTGATACCGGTGAGGGCTTTGATGAGCCCCCGGCAGCCGGCGTTCACGTCCCGCCAGGTGGTCTCAAAATCCCCGGTGTACCAGGGGTCCGCCACGTCGCCGGGGCTGTCGGTGTATTCCATGAGCATTCTAAGCTTGTCCTGGGGGTCGCCGCCGCAGATACGGCGCATGCTGCGCAGATTGGCGCTGTCCATGCCGATGAGCAGGTCGAACGCGGCGTAGTCCCGCCGGTTCATCTGGCGGGCGGTCTTGCCGGCGCAGTCGATACCGTGCTTTTGCAGCACCCGCCGGGCGGGGGGATAGACGGGATTGCCCAATTCCTCGGCGCTGGTGGCGGCGGAGGCGATGGTGAACTCGTTCTGCATGTCCAGCCGGGCCACCAGCTGCTTCATGACGAACTCCGCCATGGGGCTGCGGCAGATATTGCCGTGGCACACGAAAAGGATCTTTGTCAAAGGGCCGCTCCTTTCTCAGGTACTGTGTTCATTTATGGGGATATCCAGCGAGAGGATGAACTGCCGGACCGTCCGCTCGTATTTTTCCGGGTCCAGGATATAGGCGATGGCGTGGGCCGCGTCGGGAACGGTGATGCGCGTCTTGGGCGAGGTGCACGCGTCGAATATCTCCCGGCTCATGTCGCAGGGGACGAACCGGTCGTCCTCCCCGTGTATGAGCAGGATGGGGACCTTGGCGTGCCGGACGGCCTCCACCGGCGCGGCGGCGGTGAGACTGAAGCCGCCGAACAGCCGGGCGCCCAGCAGGATGAAGGGGTAGAGCAGGATGGACGCGGGGCCCATGCTCTCCCGGCCCACCTTCTTGATGATGGCGCTGGGGGAGGAGTAGGGACAGTCGGCGATGATCCCCTTGACCTCCTCCGGCAGGTCCAGATCCGAAGCCATCAGCACCGTGGCCGCGCCCATGGACACCCCCGCCAGCGTGATGGGCTTGCCCGGCCAGCGCCTGGCCACGTACTGAGCCCAGTTGAGACAGTCGAACCGCTCCTTGACGCCGAAGGAGATGGTCTTGCCCTCGCTCCTGCCGTGGGAGCGCTGGTCCACGACGATGGTGTTCATCCCCATCTCCCGGGCCAGCTTGTTGCCGCCGCAGAAGTCCCGCTGGCCGGTGCTCTTGTAGCCGTGGAATTCGATCTGCAAAGGCGCGTCGTCGTCCACATGGTAGTAGCGCCCGAACAGCTTCGTCCCGTCATCGGCGGTCAGGTCGATACCCTCAAAGGGGATGTCGTCCATGGAGTGGATGAGCGCCGTCATGGTCTCCCGGTAGGGGTCGTACTGCTCCTCCGGCGGCAGGTCATACGGGCTCTCCGAGTGGTCGGGGTGATAAAAAGGAATGCGGTAGGCGAAGTAACTCATGGCGATGACCGCCGCGATGAGTATGACAATGAGAAGGATCAGGGACATGGCAAAGTCCTCCGTCGTTCGTTTTTCGCCGCGTATCCGCCGGGACGTCCCCGGCGGATACAAAGGCTGTTACCAGTATAATTTCCGATCGTTTTTCTGTCAATCGGTCGGTCGGATTTTTCTTGTGTTTCCCCATGGAGTGTGTTAACTTATTCTAAGAAGAAAGGGGCGCCGGCTATGGAGGAGAAGAAAAACGCGGCTTGCAGCCCGGCACAGGACGACGCGCTGTGGGACGCGCTCATCGCCCTGCAAGGGGAGACGTTCTATACGGCCAAGGGCCTTGCATACACCTATCTCATCCGTGAGCGGCGGGACGGGGCCATAGGCGGGGAGATGTTCATCAGCCGCAAGGAAAAGAGCATAACCCAGAGCACCGTTTTCGTGGCCTTTCACAGGGCGCTGGAGCTGGGGGGCGACGTGGAGGGGCCCAAGCGTCTGGGCACCTTCGGAGCCAGCTACCTCTATCCCGTGTTCATCCGGCTCGGTATCATCCGAAAGCCTGAGACGGCCCAGACGTCTCTTTTTCCGCAATGAACACCGCCCGCCGCAGACCTGCGGCGGGCGGCGCTGTTTCTTAAAAGCTCTCGATCAGCAGAGCGCGTATCTGCTGGGCGAAGCGCCGCTCGTCCGCGGCGAAGGCGGCGAACGCCTCCCGCAGGTCCGGGTCCGGCGTCTGTTCGCAGGCCCTTTCGTACGCCCCCGCCATCTTATCCGCCTGTAGGTACAGCGCCCGCAGGGAGGCCAGCTTCCCCGTTATGCTCCTGCAATCCTCGTTGCCGCCGCCGGTGACGCCGGTGACGATGAAATGCTCGGCCCGCAGGCGGCGCAGGTGCCGCCGGGCCCCGGCGGCTATGTGTTGCAGTACGGCCCTGCCGTCCGTAGGGAGCAGCCGGGCCAGGGCGGCCGCCCAGACCGCGGAACAGGTCTCGTCGTGTATGAAGCCCAGCAGCGTGTCCTCCAGCGAGTATGTATCCGCCGGCCTCGGAGGCGGCCCCAGCGCCGGGTCTCCGGCGCCGCCGGTGACCCGCTGCCAGACCGCGTCGAAACCGGCCAGGCTCTCCCGGATCGTCTCGTCCATCTTCCATCCCTCCCGCCCATTGTATGCGCGGGGGAGGCGCCATGACAAAAACCGCCCCGCCTGATTACCGGCGGGACGGTCAGTTTTTACTGATAGGCGTGGGTCCGTACATATTGCAGGATGGCGTTGTAGCCGTCCGGGGTGAAGTGGATGCCGTCGCCGGAGCAGTAGCTCCCGTTCAGATTGCCGCTGTCGTCCACGAGCGTCTCCCGGGTGTTCAGATACCGCAGCCCCATCTGGGCGGCGATGTCCTGTATCCAGCCGTTGGCGGCGTTGATCTGTTCGTTGGTTATGCCCTCGGTGTTGCCGCCGGGGTAACCGCCGTCGATGACCGGGAAGATGGACTGACACATGATCCGCGTGTTGGGGCTGGCGGTCTGGATGGCCTGCAAAAGACCGGTGTAGTAGTCTCTGAACTGGGTCTCGTCCAGAAGGGTGACGCCGTTGAGCCCCAGCGTGACGATCAGATACTCCGGCTGCCCGGCGGCGGCGGCGTCGGCGATGGAGAGGGTCTGCGCGTTGACCGTGTCACCCATCGGATAGTACTGGACCGTCTCGATGGCCCAGTTGAACAGGCTCAGCGTGCCGCTGGCGGGGACCCAGACCTGATAGGAGGGAAGGACGCTGTAAGCCATCAGCCCGTAAGTGGTGCTGTCGCCCAAAAAGACGAGCTTGTTCTGATATTCCATACCCAGGTCGATGGTGGCGGTCAGGACGGTGGAGGGGGCCGCGGGGGCCACCTCGGGCGTCACGTCCGCCGTCTGGCCGTCGGGGACGGTCCCGTCCGCCGCCTGGCCCTCAACAGGGGCCTGACCGTCAACGGGGGTCTGACCGTCGACGGAGGTCTGCCCGTCGGCGGGGACTTGGCCTTCAACAGGCGTCTGGACGTCGGCTGGGGACGCCGTGGTCTGGGAAGGACCGCCGTCTACGAGAGAGACATAGGCCAGCAGAACGATACAGACGATCAGACAGATCAGTATGGCAATGGTCCAGAGAACGTAAAAGCCCTCCCTGGTCCTTCCGCTCATGGATGCGCCTCCTTACCGGCAAGACCGGTCACAGATAGGGGTGGGTGCGAAGATTTTGCAGCACGACGGCAAAACCGTCGGCGTTGAGATGTATGCCCTGATCGTCGCCGTTGTTGTACTCGACCCGCAGACCGCCGGTCTCGTCCGTGAGAAGGTCGTGGGTGTTGAGATACCGGACGCCGGTGGCGGCGGCCACGTCCCGGACCCAGACGTTGGCGGTGTTGACGGCGGCGTTGCTGATACCGCCGGGGGCTCTGCTGTCGATGACGGGGTACAGGGACTGACAGATGATCTTTGTGTTGGGACTGGCGGTCTGAACGGCCTGGATCAGGTCGGTATAGTGCTGCTTGAACGATGTCTCGTCCAGCATGGCGATGCCGTTGATACCCAGAGTGATGACCAGGACCTCCGGCTGCCGCCGGGCGGCGCAGTCCGTGATGGACAGGCCCACGGCGCTGTCGGGAGAGTCGGGGGCGTAGTAGTCGATGGTCTCAATGGCCCAGTTGTACAGGGCCATGGTGCCGCTGGCGGGGGTCCAGACCTGGGTGAAGGGGACCACGTCGTAAAAGCCCAGACCGTAAGTGGTGCTGTCGCCCAGGAACACCAGCTTGTCCTGGTACTCCTGGCCCATGTCCGCCGTCTCCGGCAGGTCCACCGGCACGGGCGTGGGCTCCGGGGAGGGGGTGGGCGTGACGGCCGCCTGCGTCTGGGCGGACGGCTCCGGCCGGGCGTTCCCGGTCCGGTAGCGCACCAGCATGAACGCCAGTACCGCCAGCTCCGCCAGGATCAGGCATAGCAGTATGACGATGACACGCTTCAAATGCGCGCTGCGAGACGGTCTGTTCATTCTTTCTCTCTCCCTCTCATTTTCCCGCCGGGACGGAACGACACGGTCACAGCCAGGCGTGGGTGCGGATGTGCGTGAGCAGCGCCTCAAAGCCCGTGGTGTTCATGTGGATACCCATGGCCAGATCGTCGTTATAATCGGTGCGCAGCTGTCCGTTCTCGTCCATGAGCGCGTCGTGAGAGTTGAGGTAACGCACGCCCATCTCCTCCGCCATGGAATAGATCCACTGGTTGGCGGTGTTGATCTTCTCGTTGCTGATACCGGCCGGCACCCGGCTGTCCATGACGGGAAGGATAGACTGGCAGATGATCTTGGTGTCGGGACTGGCCTCCTTTATGGATGTGAGCACATCCGTATAGTAGCCACGAAACGCCTCCTCGTCCAGCATGGCGATGCCGTTGAGCCCCAGGGTGATGATCAGGATCTCCGGCTGCCGCCGGGCGGCGCAGTCGGGGATGAGCAGGCTCTCGACCACGTCCGGCGTGGCGGGGTCGCGGTAGGCGATGGGATCGATATACACGTTGAAAAGGCTCATGGTCCCCACCGAATCGGTCCACACCTGGGTAAAGGGCAGAATGCCGAGGCCGGCCAGCCAATAGATGGAGCTGTCGCCCAAAAAGACGATCTTGTCGATATACTCCTGGCCCGCGTCCTCCGTCTCGCCCAATTCCACCGGCACGGGCGTGGGCTCCGGCGCCGTGGCGCCGTCATCCGGGGCCGTGTCCGCCGCCGGGCCCGGCGCCGCGCCGGTCAGGAACAGCAAAGCGGCTATGAGTACGCACAGGGCCTTTTTCCTGAGAGAACGCTCTGCAAAATGCATCCGTCTCCCCACTGTCCTTTCTTCTTGAATGAAACCCAAGGGGAAGCACACGCTTCCCCCGGTTTGCTCAGAGCTTATTTGAATGACGTCTGCCCGCCGTTATTCGGCGGCCAGCGCTTTGGCCTCCTCGATGATCTTCTGCTGGACGTTCATGGGCGTCTCGTCGTAGCGGATGAAATCCAGCGTGAAGGAGCCGCGGCCCTGGGTGATGGAGCGCAGGTCGATGGCGTAGGTGGTCATCTCCGCCATGGGGACCTCGGCCTCCACGACCTGCATGCCGTCGTGGGCGTTCATGCCCAGCACAGTGCCCCGGCGCTTGGAGGGGATGTCGCTCATGATGTCGCCCAGGTTCGCGTCGGGCACGGTGACCTTCAAAAGGCCGATGGGCTCCATGATGACGGGGTTGGCGTTGACAAGCTCCTTATAGGCCAGACCGGCGGCGGTCTTGAAGGCCATTTCGGAGGAGTCCACCGGGTGGAAGTCGCCGTCGTACAGCACGGCCTTCAGATACACCATGGGATAGCCCGCCAGCACGCCCTTCTGGCAGCACTCGCGCAGGCCCTTTTCAACGGCGGGGAAGAAGTTCTTGGGCACGCTGCCGCCGAACACCTCCTCGGCGAAGATCATGTCCTCCTGCTCGTCCTGGGGCTCGAAGCGGATCTTCACGTCGGCGAACTGGCCGTGGCCGCCGGTCTGCTTCTTGTGGCGGCCGTGGGTGTCCAGCGTCTTGCGGATCTTCTCGCGGTAGGCCACGCGGGCGGGGCTCAGCTCCACCTCCACGCCGAACTTGCTCTTCAGCTTGGAGCACAGCACGTCGATGTGCATATCGCCGGCGCCGGCCACCACCTGCTGGTGGGTCTCGGCGTTCAGGGTGACGGTGAAGGCCGGGTCCTCCTCGGCCAGACGGGCCAGACCCTGGGCCACCTTGTCGTCCTGGCCCTTTACCTTGGGGGCGATGGCCATCTGGTAGCAGGGGATGTCGAAGGTGATGCCGGGCAGAGCCTCCACCGCGCCTGCGGCGCAGAGGGTGTCGCCGGTCTTGGTGTCGGTCAGCTTGCTCACCGCGCCGAAGTCGCCGCAGGCGATCTCGGTCACCTCGGTGTTCTTCTTGCCCTGCATGGTATAGATGTGGCCCAGCTTCTCCTGGGCGCCGCTGCGGGCGTTGGTCAGGGTCATGTCGGCGGTTACCTTGCCGGAGACGACCTTGAACAGGGAGAACTTGCCGAACTGGTCGGACACGGTCTTGTAGACGATGGCCCGGGCCGGCCCGTTGGGGTCGCAGGGCTTTCCGCCCTCGGCGGGAGCGGGGAACACGGAGCAGACCGCGTCCAGGAATATCTGGCTGCCCATGCCGGTAAAGGCGCTGCCGCAGTAGACCGGGCAGATACCGCCGTCGGCCACGCCGGTGCTCAGCGCGCCTGAGATCTCCTCCGGAGACAGCTCCATGGTCTCAAAGTACTTGTCCATCAGCTCCTCGCTGGTCTCGGCGGCGGATTCGGCGAGCTCCGTGTAAAGCTCATCCAGACGGCCGCTCATGGTGTCGGGCACGGGGATCTCCACGCGCTTTTTGCCGTCCATCTTATAGGCCTTGCGGGTGATCACGTCCACGACGCCGATATACTTGTCGCCCTCCTTGATGGGGGCGGTCATAGCGCAGACGGAGTTGCCGAAGCGCTCGCGCAGGCCGTCGAAGGTCTTGTCGAAGTCAGCGTGCTCCTCGTCCAGCTTGGAGATGTAGAAGGCACGGGGCCTGCCCGCGTCGCGCAGATACTTCCAGCTTTTCTCCGCGCCTACGTTCACTCCGTCCTTGGCGGACACGCAGATGACGCCGATGTCGGCCACGCGCAGGGCCTGGTAGACCTCGCCTACGAAATCGAAAAATCCCGGCGTGTCGATCAGGTTGATCTTATAGTTGCCCCACTTCAGGTTCATGGTGGCGGCGGAGATGCTGATCTGGCGGCGGATCTCTTCCGGATCGAAGTCGCTGACGGTGTTGCCGTCGGTGACCTTGCCCTGGCGGTCCGTCATGCCGGCGACGGATAGCAGATTCTCCGCGAAGGAGGTCTTGCCGTTGCCGCCATGGCCCAGCAGGCAGATGTTACGGATGTTTTTCAGTTCGTAGCTCATAGGTCCTCTCCTTACTAGACTATTGTATAGTTAATATTTAACGGTATTCACAAATAATCATTATACACGATAGGAAAAATATTGGCAATACGCAACAGACAATTTTCTTGCCTCACCGGGTCTGGCCGAAGGCCAGCAGCGCCACGGGCAGCGACCACAGGAGCATGTAAGAGAGCACGTTGCCGGCGGTGGCGGTGTCGTAGGAGCCGGCGCGGAACAGCAGGAACATGGTTATCATGCCGATGACGGTGCCCACCAGGGAGATGACGGTGCCGATACGGCAGGTGCTGTAAAGCTTCCGCCCGGACTCGGCGGCGTCCACCATGGGGCCCATGCCGGGGCGGGATAGCACCGCGGCCACAGGAGAGTTGACGCCCGCGGCGGAGGCGGCGATCCGATAGCGGTCCCGGAAGGTGGGGAAGTTGAAGTTGTCCGTGGGCATGCGGAAAAGCTGGCGGATCATCAGGGGGGTGATGTTGAAATCCCGGATGGCGAACACCGGCTGGGTCCGGCCCTGGAGCAGGGTGACGAGCGCGTCCTGAACGCTGCTGACGGGGATATATTCCAGTGTGAACACGCCCACCAGCTCGCCGCTGATGGCGGTACAGACCGCGTTGCGCACCACCATGTTCTGGGGCAGGCGGATGCCCATGAGGTTCATGAAGCCCGCCGAACCGACCAGCACCTGCTCGCCGTTCACCCGGGCCGACAGACCGCCGCCCTCGTGGCAGCGGAATTCCTCCGCCTGAACGGTGGCGTAGCCCCGGCGGGTGATAAGCTCCGTGAACACGCCGGTCACGCCGCTGCCGGAGGCGGCCAGAAGGCTGGTAGTGCAGGCGATCACCTTGTCCACCAGCGCCCCCTCCAGAATGTTGATACTGGAAAGCTTCATGGTCCCCGGCGGGAACAGATCGTTGTCGGAGATGACCACCCGGCGGGTCCGTCCGATGTCGGCGCAGCCGGCCCAGCCGACGATGGCGGCCCCGGAGGGCTGGAGCTTTTTGGCGGTCAGGGAATAGGGCAGAGGGAAGCTCAAAAACGCGGTGAAGGAGGCGCTCACGGACAGAAGCGCCGACAGGGTGTGCAGAAAATAGGCCCCGTGCCCGTTCAGAGACGTGACCACAGCCAGCGCCAGCGACGCCAGCAGCAGAAGCGGCGACGCGGTGGCGTACACGTCCTGACAGAGATCCGCCTGCTCGGTGCGGCGGACGATACCCTCCACCGGCCGCGCGGAGCGGCAGATATACTTGCTGCCCCGATCCGTCTCCTCCGCCGTGACGGCGGAGGGGCTCTTGCTGAGGGCGGCCATGCGCATGGTCCGGCCCCGGGCCCGGCAGTTCAGCTGTTCGCCCCACAGCGCGCAGGTCAGCGACACGCCGCCTATCGCGCAGAAGGGCAGATGATCCCCATAGCCCGTCATGACCATGGCCGCGTCCGCGCAACTCATGATGGCCGCGAGCGTGGCCAGCGCCTCCGCTCCCGGGCGCAGGTCGAAAAGCTGCCGCAGACCGGCGGCAAGGATGTCCAGCGCCGCCATCATCAGCGTCAAAAGCAGCGCCAGCGACACGCCGGCCTGCACGGACAGGCTCCTGCCCAGCATGCCCGCCATGGGCATTTGCAGGCAGATCCAGCTCAGGACCACACACAGGAAAAAGCACACCCGGACCCGGAAACGGAGGGGTCTGAGCTGCTGATAGTAAAATTTGGCCGCGCGTTTGGCAGACAGCTCTTCCGTCTCCCGGAACTCCACCGGATCGGGCCAATTGGCGGCCTCCGCCTTCTGCATTTGCCGCATGGCGATACGGGTGGCGGCAAAACGGATCAGCGGATCGAGAAAGCGGTCCTTGACGGAGGGCCGCTCCTCCTGGCGCATGGCGGCCTGCGCCGCGGCGCGGCGGGCCCGGAAGCCACGGCCTCCGGCGGGGCGCTCCTCATCCTCGCCGCTGTCCCCGGCATAGGGCTCCTCCGCCCCGGCGGGGGCGGGCTCCGCCTCCTCCGGCTGCGTCTGCTCCTCCGCCGCTTCGTCCGACGGCATGTGGATGTTTAGGGTGATGACGCCGTCGGGAGAGATCTGGAAACGGGGCTTCTGGGGCGTCTCCCCGGGGGCGGGCTCCGGCGCGGCGTGGCGCCGTTCGTCCGCTTCAAAGTCGATCTCCGGGGCCTGACGGCTGCGGCTGAGCGTCTCGCCCAGCGCCTCCATGACGATCTGCCGGGAGCGCTGGGCTATGGCCTCGGCGGACCGGACAGGCTGTTCGGGATCGGGCTGCCCGGACGGCGCGGCGCCGGCGGACCGCTGGCGGTACGCATCCAGGAACGTATCGACGGAGTATTCCCCGAAGTCCGGCAGAAGGTTGTCCAGATACCGCTCACTCATGGCGCTGTCTCACGATCTCGTACAAAAGGACGGCCGCCGCCGCGGAGGCGTTCAGGGAATTGACTTTGCCCATGAGGGGGATGTCCATCACGAAGTCGCAGCTCTCCCGCACCAGACGGCTCATACCGGCGCCCTCGGAGCCGATCACAAGGCAGATGGGACCTTTCATCCCGGTCTTCCAGAGGGGGCTGCCGCCACCGGCCTCCGCGCCGTAGATCCATATGCCGCGCTTTTTCATGGCCTGCAAGGCGGCGGTCAGGTTCGGCACCCGGGCGATGAGCATGTGCTCGGCGGCCCCGGCGCTGGCCTTGTCCGCGGCGGCGGTGAGCCCGGCGCTGCGGTGCTTGGCTATCACGACGCCGTGGGCGCCGGCGCACTCCGCGCAGCGGATGACGGCCCCCAGGTTCCTGGGGTCCTCCAGCCCGTCGCAGACCACGATAAAGGGGTCCTGGCCAAGGGCCTCCGCCCGGGCGAAGATGTCCTCCAGGGCGCAGTATTCCCTGGCGGCGGCTACGGCGATAACGCCCTGGTGGGCGTGGGTACGGCTCATGGCGTCCAGCTTCCGCCGGTCGCACTCCGTCACCACCGCCCCGGCGCTCTTCGCGCTGGAGGCGATGAAGGCCAGGGCCTTGTCCGTGCTGCCCCGGACCAGAAAGACCTTGTCGATGGGCCGCCCGGCGCGGATGGCCTCGGTGACCGCGTTTTTTCCCTCTATTATGTTTTCTTCTGACATATTCATACAGACTGTACTATATCACAAACATTTCTGATTTGGAAGACATAAAATCGCGTTTGCCAAAAAATGCACGTGCCGGAGAAGGGCATAAGAAATTTATGTGGACTTTGACGGTAAAAAAGGGTATGATTGGAAAGAGGTGAGGTAATTGAGGTCGCTCAATCGAAAAATAGACCGGTTCTGTCTGGACCATCCCCGGTTCGGCGTGCCCCGGCTGATGACGTTCATCGTCATCGGCAAGATCATCGTGTGGCTGTTCTGCCAGATGGACAGGACCAACACGCTGGTGGGGATGCTGTATTTCCATCCGGCCCTGTTTTGCCATGGACAGGTCTGGCGGCTGGTCACCTTCGCGCTGGTGCCGGACTCTTATTCCATCCTGTGGTTCGCCATCGCGCTTTATTTCTATTATTTCATCGGCAACAGCCTGGAGCAGGCGTGGGGCCCGGGCAAGTTCACCATCTACTACCTGAGCGGCATCCTGTTCACGGCGCTGTATTCGCTGATCTACTATTGGATCAGCGGCGTGTCGCTGCTGGTCAGCTCGTCGTACCTGAATCTGTCGCTGTTTTTTGCCTTTGCCACGCTGTGGCCGGACCAGCGGGTGCTGCTGTTCTTCTTCATCCCGGTGAAGATCAAGTGGCTGGCCTGGCTGGACGCGGCGATGTTCGCCATTTCCGTGGTACAGTATATCCTGGCGGGCCGGATCGGCCTGGCGCTGGTGCCGGTGGTGGCGGTGGCCAATTACCTGCTGTATTGCGGCCAGTGGCTTTTTGACTTTCTGCGCCCGTCCTCCGTGGGCGGCAGGGCCCGGCAGAAGGTCAGGACCATCCGTTTCAAGCAGGCGGCCCAGAAGGTCCAACAGCAGCAGAAGGCCCAGGGATATACCCGTAAGTGCGCCGTCTGCGGCCGGACGGACCGGGATCACCCGGAGCTGGAATTCCGCTATTGCAGCCGCTGCGCGGGATACCACTGCTTCTGCCAGGACCACATCAACGATCACATCCACTTTACCGAATGACGGAGAAATGAAGGGATAGGGATTGAGTCGGAGAAAGGCGAAAAAAAGACTGCTGGGCTGCGTAGTGCTGGCGGCTCTTTTGGTGTGCCTTGTGCTGCTGATCCTCGGGGTCAGGGGCGCCATCACCAGAGATACGGTGGCGGCGGGCCTTTTCCGGGGCGTATCGCCCACCATGGCCCCCACCGCCACGCCCGAGCCCACCGCCACGCCCGAGCCCACGGCCCTGCCGGACTTTGTGCCGGAGCGCCGGGCCTCCGCCAATATCACCGGCACCGCCTATATGGTCCACGGCCAGGAAAAGACCGCCTATCAGGCCGACGCGGAGCATACCATCGACTTTGCCGGGCCCGATGATTATACCCGGATGGAGGGTATCGTCACCTTCCGGGGCAACAATTTCCGCAACACCTCAAGCTATGGCGCTGCCGAACTGAACGCCGTGGCTTTCGGCGATCACTGGACGGTAAAGACCGGCGGTATGAGCGGCGGCGGGTCCTACTGGGGCGGCAGCGGCTGGACGGGGCAGCCTCTGGTGGTCCGCTGGCCGGCGGAGACGAAAAAGGTCATGGATATGTACGACTGGGCCAGAGAAAAAGAGGATCTGGTGGAGGTCATATACGCCACCCTGGCGGGCCGGGTCTTCTTCATCGATCTGGAGACGGGCGAGCCCACCCGGGACAGCCTGTACCTGGGCTACCCCTTCAAGGGGGCCGGGTCTCTGGACCCCCGGGGCTATCCGCTCATGTATCTGGGCGGCGGCGTATCGGGAGAGGGAACGCCCCGGATCATGGTGGTGAGCCTGATCGACGGGCAGGTGCTGTACACCACCGGCAATGGGGACGATTTCGCTCCCCGCAGCTGGAGCGCCTGGGACAGTTCCCCTCTGGTGGACGCCGAGACGGACCAGCTCATCTACCCCGGGGAGAACGGCGTGCTGTATCTCATCGACCTGAACAGCCGCTATGACCCCGAGGCCGGGACCGTCTCCGTGGACCCGCAGGAGGTGAAGTTCACATACACCTCCAAGACGGGTGAGGAATACTATTACGGCATGGAGGACAGCGCCATCGCCTGGCGGGGGCACCTGTTCATCGCGGACAACGGGGCCAGCTTCCTGTGTATCGACCTGAACACCTTGCAGATCGAGTGGCGCTTCGACTGTCTGGACGACACCAACTGCACCGGTGTGCTGGAGGTGGACGAGACGGGCCACCCCTATATCTACATGAGCACCTCCTTCCACAACGGCTGGCGAAGCTACACCACGGCGGAGATACCGGTCTGGAAGATCGACGCGGTCAACGGCACGGAGGTCTGGCACCACAGCTATGAGTGCCACTCCGTTACCGACCTGTCCGGGGGCGTGCAGGGGTCCCTGTCTCTGGGGACCGGTCCGCTGGAGGGGATAGTGTATGTGTCCATGGCCCGGTACCCGGATCTGGAGAACGGCTGCCTGCTGGCGCTGGACGCCGATACCGGCGAGGAGCTCTGGACCTACCGCTCTGACAGCTACTCCTGGTCCACCCCCGTCACCTTCTACGACACCGACGGAAACGGCTATGTGCTGTACACCAGCTGTATCAAGGGCGTCATGCACCTGATCGACGGCCTCACCGGCAAGGTCTGCGACACGTTCGGATTCGACTGCACCATGGAGGCCACCCCGGTGGTCTACAACAACACCGTGGTCATCGGCACCCGGGGCGAGCAGATATACGGCATAACGCTGGAATGACCCTTTAGGGGATGATGATAAGGCAAAGCCGCCGGACGCGTGCGTCCGGCGGCTTTGCCGTGCGGTCTTATCCGTTCACGACGTGGACGGGGGACCCGGCCAGGAAGGCGCGGAGATTCTCCACGGCGATGTCCATGAGCCGCTGGCGGCTCTCCCGGGAGGCCCAGGAGATGTGGGGTGTGATGAAGCAGTTCGGCGCGTGCAGAAGGGGATCGTCCGGGCGGATGGGCTCGTCGGATACCACGTCCAGTCCGGCGGCGTAGACCTTGCTGGTGCGCAGCGCCTGCGCCAGCGCCTGATTGTCGATGAGCGGGCCCCGGGCGTTGTTCAGGATGATGACCCCGTCTTTCATCTTGCCGATCGTCTCGGCGTTGATGATACCCCGGGTGGAGGGGAACAGGGGGCAGTGGAGGGTGATCACGTCGGAGCGGGCGAAGAGCTCATCCAGCGCCGCGTAGCGGCAGCCCTCGCTCTCCAGCGACCGCTGGGGGTGGCCGCTGTTGAACAGGATGTCCATGCCCAGGGCCCGGGCGATCCGGGCGGTGGCCTGGCCGATACTGCCGAAGCCGATCACGCCCATGGTCTTGCCGGCAAGCTCCATGAGCGGCCAGTCCCAGAAGCACCACTGGCCGCATTCGGACCAGCGTCCGGCGTGGACGGCGGCGTCGTGCTGGCCCACCCGGCAGCATATCTCCAGCAGCATGGCGATGGCGAACTGGGCCACCGCGTCGGTGCCGTAGCCGGGGGTGTTCGTGACGGGGATGCCCCGCCGTCCGGCGGCGGCGACGTCCACCACATTGTAGCCTGTGGCGAGCACGCCGATGTAGCGCAGGGCCGGCGCGGCCTCGATGACGCCCGCCCGCAGGGGCGTCTTATTGGTGAGCACCGCCTCCGCGTCTCCGATCCGGGCCAGGATCTCGGCGTCATCGTCGGCCGTCCGGTCATAGACGGTCAGCGCGCCGAGGGCCTCAAAGCCCTCCCAGGACAGGTCACCGGGGTTTTCTATGGCGCCGTCCAGTACGACGATCTTCATTTTTTCTCCTCCTTAAAACGGCATTCGCCGGAGCAGGCCCAGGCCGCTCCGGCGAAGATCATGGAGCGGTGTTCACTCCACGCTTATCATGTAATAATAGACCGGCTGGCCGCCCCGGATGAGACTGGTCTCCGCGTCGGGGAGCCCGGCCCCCAGAGCGCCGGAGAAGTCCTCCGCGTCCTTTTCGGCCACATCCGCCCCGTAATAGACGGTGACGAACTCCGGCTCCAGCCCGGAGATGGCCGGGTTCAGGCCGTCCACCAGAGCGGCGGTGTCGGCAAAGGAGCCCACCAGCTGACCGTCCATCAGCGTCAGATACTCGCCGGCCTTGATACTGTGGCCGTCGAACTCCGAATCCCGGGCGGCGTAAGTCACCTGGATGGTGTGGACGGTCTGGAGGGCGTCGGTGAATTCCTCCTTCAGCGTCTGCTCGTCGCTGTCCGGGCTCAGGCGCATCATGGCGCTGATACCCTGGCAGACGGTGCGGGAGGGGATGACGATCACCTTTTTGGTAGTCATGGGAACGCACTGCTCGGCGGCCATGATGATGTTCTTGTTGTTTGGGAACACGAACACCGTCTCCGCCGGGGTCAGGTTCACCGCCCGCAGGATATCCTCGGTGGCGGGGTTCATGGTCTGTCCGCCGGAGACGATACCGTCCGCGCCCAGCTGCCGGAAAAGGTCCTCCAGCCCGTCGCCGGCGCACACGCACACGGTACCCACGGGCTTCTCCGCCGGTACCGGGTCGGGGATGGCGTGGTCCTCCGCCTCGGGCGCGGCGGGCTTTTCGTCCTTCACCGCCAGGGTGGGGACGTGGTCCTCCAGAGAGGCGTGCTGCTCGCGCAGGTTCTCTATCTTCACCGCCGTCAGGGCGCCGTAGCTCAGAGCCTGGGTCAGGACCCGGCCCGGGGCGTTGGTATGGATATGGACTTTGACGGTGTCGTCCTGGTCCACCAGCACGATGCTGTCGCCCATGTTGCCCAGGTAGGCGCGCAGCAGGTCCAGACTCTTCTTATTGGCCCGGCGGACGATGAACTCCGTGCAGTAGGTGTACTTGATGTCCTGATCAGAGGGGGCCATATCGGTCCGGGCCTTGGCCGCGCCCTGGCCCTGGCTGACCGTGACACGGCCCTCCAGCCAGCCCAGCATGGCCTCCAGCATGAGGATGTAGCCGTAACCGCCGGCGTCCACCACCCCGGCCTTTTTCAGCACCGGGTTCTGGTTGACGGTGTCCTCCAGCGCGGTCTTGCCGGCCTCCAGCGCGGCGAATATGGTCTCCTCGATGAAGGGGGATCCCTTGGCTTTGGCCACGGCGGCCTCGGCGGCCAGCCGGCTGACGGTGAGGATGGTGCCCTCGGCGGGCTTCATGACCGCTTTGTAAGCGGCCTCCACGCCGGAGGTCATGGCCTTGGCGTAGTCCTCCGCGGAGGCGGTGTCCAGACCCTTCAGGCCCTTGGAAAGCCCCCGGAACAGCAGCGAGAGGATGACGCCGGAGTTGCCCCGGGCGCCCCGCAGCTCGGCGGAGGCCACCCGGGCGGCGGTCTCGCCCACGGTGCCGGCGGGCTTCTGGCGCAGATCGGTGGCCGCGGAGCCCAGGGTCAGGCGCATATTGGTGCCCGTGTCCCCGTCGGGAACGGGGAACACGTTCAGTTCGTTGATGGCTTGCTCGTTCGCTTCAAGGGCGTCATAGGCGCACAGGACCATATCCCGCAGCGCGGCGCCGTCTATGTGTTCTCTCAAAGTCAAATACCTCTGTCTCAGTCCCGGTTCATCGAGTCGATGAACACATTGACCTGGCCCACGGGGACCCCGGTGGCGGCGGTGACTTTATAGCCCACCTCCGCGATGATGCTCTCGGAAAGGGCGGACAGGTTCACGCCGTGGTCCACCACGATGTGCAGGTCCACGACGAGGGAGTTGTCCTCCTCGAAGCGGACGCTGACGCCTTTGGACATGGATTCCCGGCGCAGGAGCTGCCATACGCCGCTTTCCTTGGAGCGGCTGGCCATGCCCTTGACGCCGAAGCAGCTGGAGGCGGCGTCCCCGGCGATATTGGTGAACACGTCGGTGGAGATGTCGATGACGCCCTTTTCGCTCGCTTTTCTGACCAATTGGATTACCCCCTTTGTCCACACCGCGAATGCTACTTTGGATATGCAAGGCATATTCTCCAATAGTATACAACATTATACCCGGATTAACAAGCAAAAAATTTCCGCCGCATTATGATACAAAATGAGAGAAAAATGCTTTTCTTTCGCGCTGTATTGTGTTATAATGCCCAATGACAAGGCATGGACGGCCTTGTCTGGTCGTATGTCCAAACATATTTTACATAAAGGAGATGCGCTTTATGTCCAGAATCAAGAAGACTATGGACGGCAACAACGCAGCGGCTCACGTTTCATACGCGTTTACGGAAGTCGCGGCGATCTACCCCATCACGCCGTCCAGCCCTATGGCCGACTACGTTGACCAGTGGGCGGCCGCCGGGCAGAAGAATGTGTTCGGCACCACCGTGAAGGTCCAGGAGATGCAGTCTGAGGCCGGCGCGGCCGGCGCGGTCCACGGCAGCCTGAACGCGGGCGCCCTGACCACCACCTACACCGCCTCTCAGGGCCTGCTGCTGATGATCCCCAACATGTACAAGATCGCCGGCGAGCTTTTGCCCTGCGTGTTCCATGTGTCGGCACGCACGGTGGCCTCTCATGCTCTGAACATTTTCGGCGATCACTCCGACGTGTACGCCTGCCGCCAGACCGGCTTCGCCATGCTGGCGGAGACCAACCCCCAGGAGGTCATGGACCTGGCTCCTGTGGCCCATCTGGCCGCGCTGAAAGGCCGCGTCCCGTTCATCAACTTCTTCGATGGCTTCCGCACCTCTCACGAGTTGCAAAAGATCGAGGTCTGGGACTATGACGACCTGAAGGACATGCTGGACATGGCCGATGTGGACGCTTTCCGGGCCCGGGCTCTGAACCCCGAGCACCCCGTGATGCGCGGCAGCCATGAGAACGGCGACATCTTCTTCCAGAACCGCGAGGCCTGCAACAAGTACTATGAGGCCGTTCCCGGCATTGTGGAAGAGATGATGGGCAAGGTCAACGCCAAGCTGGGCACCGACTACAAGCTGTTCAACTACTACGGCGCGCCCGACGCCGAGCGCGTCATCATCGCCATGGGCTCCATCTGCGACGTGGCCGAGGAGGTCATCGACTACCTGACCGCCCGGGGCGAGAAGGTGGGCCTGGTGAAGGTCCGCCTGTTCCGGCCCTTCGCCGCCGAGAAGCTGCTGGAGGCCATCCCCGCTTCCGCCAAGAAGATCGCCGTTCTGGACCGGACCAAGGAGCCCGGCGCCCAGGGCGAGCCTCTGTACCTGGACGTGGTCACCGCGCTGGCCAACGCCGGCCGCACCGACGTGAAGGTCATCGGCGGCCGTTACGGCTTGGGCTCCAAGGATACGCCGCCCGCCACCGTGCTGGCCGTGTACAAGGAGCTGAAGAAGGACGCCCCCAAGGCCCAGTTCACCGTGGGCATCGTGGACGACGTGACCAATATGTCCCTGGTGGAGGACGAGTCCCCCAACACCGCGGCCGAGGGCACCATCGAGTGCAAGTTCTGGGGCCTGGGCGGCGACGGCACCGTGGGCGCCAACAAGAACTCCATCAAGATCATCGGCGACTACACCGACAAGTATGTGCAGGCTTACTTCCAGTACGACTCCAAGAAGACCGGCGGCGTCACCATCAGCCACCTGCGCTTCGGCGACAAGCCCATCAAGAGCCCGTACTACATCAACAAGGCCGACTTCGTGGCCTGCCACAACCCCTCCTATGTGGACAAGGGGTTCAAGATGGTCCAGGACGTGAAGCCCGGCGGTGTGTACCTGATCAACTGCCAGTGGTCTCCCGAGGAGCTGGCCGAGCACCTGGACGGCGCGTCCAAGCGCTACATAGCCCAGAACAACGTCCAGCTTTACACCATCAACGCCATCGACCTTGCCCTGCAGATCGGCATGGGCAAGCGCACCAACACCATCCTCCAGTCCGCGTTCTTCAAGCTGGCCAAGGTCATGCCTGAGGAGGAGGCCATCCAGCACATGAAGGAGGCCGCCACCAAGAGCTACCGCAAGAAGGGCCAGGACGTCGTGGACATGAACCACAAGGCCATCGACCTGGGCGCCAACGCCTTCGTGAAGATCGACGTGCCCGCCGACTGGGCCAACTGCTCCGACAACGAGCCCGCCGCGGTCCACGCCGACCGTCCCGAGGTCATGAAGATGGTCAAGGAAGTGCTCAATCCCGTGGGCAAGATGGACGGCGACAGCCTGCCCGTGTCCGCCTTCGTGGATTACGCCGACGGCACCTTCCAGCTGGGCGCCGCCGCCCATGAGAAGCGCGGCGTGGCCGTGACCGTCCCCACCTGGGACCCGGCCAAGTGCATCCAGTGCAACCAGTGCGCCTATGTGTGCCCCCACGCCACCATCCGTCCCTTCGCTCTCACCGAGGCCGAGGCCGCTGCGGCGCCCGAGGCTGCCAAGATCGCCGACTGGAAGGCCGGCAAGGGCAAGGGCGTTTACAAGTTCTCCATGGGCGTGAGCCCGCTGGACTGCATGGGCTGCGGCGTGTGCGTGGGCATTTGCCCCACCAACGCCATCACCATGGTGCCCAGGGAGGAAGAGGCGGCTCAGGAGCCCGTCTGGGATTACATGGTCACCAAGGTCGCCCAGAAAGACGAGCTTTTCGACATGACCGTGAAGGGCTCCCAGTTCCATCAGCCGCTGCTTGAATTCTCCGGCTCCTGCGCCGGCTGCGCCGAGACCAGCTATGCCCGTCTGATCACCCAGGTCTGCGGTGACCGGATGTACATCTCCAACGCCACCGGCTGCTCCTCCATCTGGGGCGGTCCGGCTGCCACCAGCCCCTACACTGTCAACAAGAACGGCCACGGTCCCGCCTGGGCCAACTCCCTGTTCGAGGACAACGCGGAGCACGGCTATGGCCTGTACATGGGCCAGAAGGCCATCCGCGAGCGGTTGAAGGGCATGATCGAGGAGATCGCCGAGGGCGGCAAGAAGGAAGACGTGAAGGCTGCCGCCCAGGCGTATCTGGACACCTACAACGACGGCCAGGCCAACGGCGAGGCCACCGAGAAGCTGGTCGCCGCTCTGGAGGCGCAGGACTGCGGCTGCGAGCGTCGGGCCGAGATCCTGAAGAACAAGCAGTACCTCTCCAAGAAGTCCGTGTGGATCTTCGGCGGCGACGGCTGGGCCTACGACATCGGCTTCGGCGGCCTTGACCATGTGCTGGCTCAGGGCGAGGACGTGAACATCATGGTGTTCGACACCGAGGTGTACTCCAACACCGGCGGCCAGGCCTCCAAGGCCAGCCAGATCGGCCAGGTGGCGCAGTTCGCCGCGGCCGGCAAGTCCATCCCCAAGAAGAGCCTTGCCCAGATCGCCATGACCTACGGCTACATCTACGTGGCCCAGATCGCCATGGGCGCCAACCCCGCCCAGGCTCTGAAAGCCATCGCCGAGGCCGAGGCCTATCCCGGCCCGTCCCTGGTCATCGGCTACGCCCCCTGCGAGATGCACTCCATCAAGGGCGGCATGACCAACTGCCAGGCCGAGATGAAGAAGGCTGTGGACTGCGGTTACTGGAACCTGTTCCGGTTCAACCCGGCCCTGGCCGCCGAGGGCAAGAACCCGTTCACACTGGATTCCAAGGCGCCCACCGGTTCTTACCGCGACTTCATCATGAACGAGGCCCGTTACTCCGCTCTGACCATCAACTTCCCCGAGCGTGCGGAGAAGCTGTTCGCCGAGGCGGAGGAGAAATCCAAGGAGCGTTACGCCAACCTGCAGGCGCAGGTGGGGCTCTACGCCCAGGAGGCCGCCAAGTAAGGCAAGATCCAAATAACGCGCACACCCCCGGCTCAGGCCGGGGGTGTTTTTTTGCCGGGATATGTCTCCTAGTGAAAAAATAAGGAATTATTGATCATTTCCGGGGGCTTATCCGTTATTATCTACAGAGACAGTTACGGCGGGAGGTGACGGCCCATGAGCGACGACGAGCTTGTTGAACAGATACGACAGGGGGACGGGGATGCCGCCGAGACACTGGTCCGCCGTTACTACGTTCCCATCCTGCGCTACTGCCGGAACCGCTGCGGGAGCGCCGAAAAGGCGGAGGACCTGACCCAGGAGACGTTTTTGCGGCTTTTCCGCGCCCTGCCGGATTACAGGAGGAAAAGGCGGTTCCGCGCGTTCGTCTATACGATAGCTGACCGGCTGTGTATCGACGAGAGCAGAAAACTCCGCCAATATCCGCTGGAGGATGAGCGGCAGCTTGCGGACGAGCGCGACAGGATACGCCAGGCCGAGGACCGGGCCGATGTGGACGCCCTTTTGGATACGCTGTCCCCGGAGCAGAGGACAGCGGTCATATTGCGATACGGGGAGCGGCTCAGCTTCCGGGAGATCGGGGAAGTGATGGGCTGCGAACTGCGCACGGCCCAGAGCCGCGTCCGATGTGCGCTCAGGATCATGAGAGAGGTGTGGAACGATGAAAGATGAGAAGCTGGAGGCATTCCTCCGCCGCCGTCTGGGCGGGGAGGTCATGTCTGGGCGGCCGGAGGAGACCGTGGAACTCTGTAGGCGGATCGTGGGGGAGAGGGCCGCCTCGGTCCGGCCCCGGCAGAGCTTCTGGGGCTTTCTGTCGGACGTGTTCCACTTCGAGGGGATACCCCTGCTGCTGTCCCAATCGGTGGTATTCATCGCCGCCTGTCTGACCGCCCTGTCCTCGCCCACGGGGCATTACGAGCTGCCCATGTATATGCCGCTGTTCATCCTGGCGGTCATGCCCGTCTTTTTCAAGGGACAGCGTTACCGGGTCAGCGAGGTGGAGGCGGCCACCCGTACCTCCGGGGCCCAGCTGACCCTGGCAAGGCTCGTTCTGGCGGGCGGCGGCGCGCTGGTGTGCCTTACTTTCCTGCTGGCGCTGAAACTCTATTTGCAGCGGTCCTGTGAGAATCTGGGAAGGATGGTCGTCTACTGTCTGGTGCCATACCTGACCTGCATGACCGCTATGCTGGCCCTGCTCCGCAGGAGCCGAAAGAGCGCCGCGCCCCTTTGCATGGCCATCGCCCTGGGGTCCGTGGTATTCTGGCGGCTTTCCTCCTACCTGTTCCCCTGGCTTTACGAGGCGTCCGCCCTGGGGGTGTGGGTGGCGGCGGTACTGTTCTATTCCTGGCTTTTAGCAAAAGAGATCACCTATATCATCCATGCCAACAAGGAGGTCAACATGTATGGAATTGTCGATTGACCGGCTGACGAAGCACTACGGCCGCAAAATCGCCGTGGACCGGGTCAGCGCCACGCTCACCCCCGGCGTCTACGGTCTGCTGGGGGCCAATGGCGCGGGCAAGACCACCCTCATGCGCATGCTGTGCGCCATTTTGGAGCCCACTTCCGGGGAGGTGCGTCTGGACGGAAAAGAGATCGCCGCCATGGGGGAGGATTACCGGGATGTGCTGGGGTATCTGCCCCAGGACTTCGGCTACTATCCCACCTACACCGCCGCCGAGTTCCTCTCCTACATCGCCGCCCTGAAGGGTATACCCCGGGACCGGGCGGACCGGCGTGTGAAGGAGCTTTTGGGCATGCTGGACCTCTCCGCTGTGGCGGATAAAAAAATAAAGACCTTTTCCGGGGGCATGAAGCAGCGGGTGGGTATCGCCCAGGCGCTTCTGAACGATCCCCAGGTACTTATTCTGGACGAGCCCACCTCGGGCCTAGACCCCAAGGAGCGGGTCCGGCTCAGGAACCTCCTGTCCGAGTACGCCGGAGACAAGATCGTGATCCTCTCCACCCACATCGTGTCCGACGTGGAGGCCATCGCGGACGTGGTGCTCGTGATGAACGCCGGCCGGTTCATCATGCAGGGCACGGTGAGCGAGCTTGCGGAGCAGGTGCGGGGCAAGGTATGGGAGCTGACCGTGCCCCGGGAGCAGGCCCGGTTCTGGCAGGAGGATTTCACTGTGGCAAACTACCGCCACGAGGGGGAGCAGGTGGTGCTTCGCATTATTTCGGACGAGAAACCCTCGGACGAGGCAGTGCCCTGCGAGCCCATTTTGGACGATGCGTATCTCTACCAATTCGGCGCGAAGGAGGCGTGAGATGGAACTGTTTGCTTTGGAACATAAACGGCTGTGGCGGACCACCCGCGTTTGGCTGTGCGTACTGCTGTGCTTTATATACAGCGTCATATATGGGGGCGTGTTCTCGTTCCAATGGTTCGTTTTCGGCAGCGAAGGGGAAGATACGACCAGCCCCTATGAAAACAATTTTGACGGCTACTCCGTGATCCGGGACTGGCAGGAGCAGTTTTCCCAATTTGGTGACACCTGGACGGACGAGACGTTCCAAAAGATCGTGGCGGAGTATCAGAGTTATGACCCGATGGACCGCCCGGGGCTCCAATCCATGGGGGACTGGAGCATGGCGGCCAGCTTCCTCAATCACCTGTACCCGGAACTGGAGGACAGCGCGAGCCAAACATATCAGCCCCTGATCCACTATGTGGACACAGAAAAGCTGACCGACTTCTATGGAAAGCGGCAGTGGTATCTGGATTTCAACCTGGAAGTCGCCCGGCAGGGCGGCCTGCTCACCGAGGCCGACATAGATATGCTCCAGGAGATGAACAGCCAGATCGAGGAGCCCTGGAAATACGAATGGACCCAGGGATGGAACCACCTTCTGACTATCGCGCTGCCGAATATCAGCGCAAGAATAGCGCCGTTTCTCGCCATCGCCCTGGGGTTCATCTTCTCCGGGGAGTGGCACGACAGCACCGCGCCGCTTCTGCATACCACGAAGCACGGCCGGCGAAGGCTGGCGTATGTGAAGGTCCTGAGCGGGCTTGCTTTCGCGGTGGAGATGTTCGTACTGATAGCGGGAGGAACGGTCGCGGCGCAGTTGATCTACTTTGGTACGTCCGGGTGGGACATGCCCATTCAATTTATCAAAGAGATCGCCGTAGCGCCCTGGAACATGTTGAAAGCGGAGCTTTTCGAGCTGACCTTTACCTTCCTGGGCGTCATAGGCTACGCGGGGATGACCATGCTATTCTCATCGCTGGTAAAAAACAATGTGCTGGCTCTGGTACTCAGCCTGTCGATCACCTATGTGCCGAACCTGCTGGGGCGCTATCTGCCCCTCTGGGCGCAGGAGGCGTCGCAGTACCTCCCCCTCGTGGGAAGTCCTACCGACATTTTCCGCACGAACGTGTTCCATGTCCTTGGCAAAGGTATTTGGTCGCCGTATATGCTCATCACCGTGCCGTTCGTGATCGGCGTCGTGTGCCTCCCCTTCGCTATCAAGGGCTGGGCCCGGCGGGAGAGGGCGTAGCGGTCAGGGAAAAAGATTGACAAATCCTGCAAAACGTGTATAATAATAAAGCTTGACTGCAAAGGTCGGGCCAATTTCCTTGCTCTTGAGGATCATCAAGGGCCACTAGACCAGAAGGAGGTGCTACTATGGCGAAAACGAGCGAGAAGTACGAAGTGATGTACATCATCGACCCCAATCTGGAGGAAGATGAGCGTACGGCTATCGTGGAGAAGTTCAAGGCGCTTGTGGAGCAGCACGGCACAGTCGATGAGATGGAGGTCAAGGATAAGCAGAAGCTTGCTTACGAGATCAACTACATCGGCGAGGGCTACTATGTGCTGATCCAGTTCACCAGCGACCCGGCTTTCCCCGCGGAGTTGGACCGTGTGCTGGGGATCACGGACGGCGTAATGCGCAGTCTGATCACCCTGCGGGAAGACTGACGGGGGCGAGGGAGATGCTCAACCACATCGACCTGATGGGCCGCCTGACCCGCGACCCGGAGCTTCGCTACACCCAGAGCCAGACGCCGGTGGCGTCGTTCACCCTGGCGGTGGATCGGGACTTCAGCTCCCGTGACACCGGCGAGCGGCAGACCGACTTCATCGACTGCGTGGCCTGGCGCAGCACGGCGGAGTTCGTATCCAAGTACTTTCAGAAGGGCAGCATGGCTGCCGTGTCCGGGCGGCTTCAGATCCGCGACTGGACCGACCGCGAGGGCGGCAAGCGCCGCAGCGCGGAGGTGGTCGTGGACAACGTCTACTTCGGCGAGAGCAAGCGCTCCCGTGAAGGCGGCAGCCCGTCCGGCGGTCCCGCGCCCCGACCCGCTTCCGGCGGCTATAACGATATGTCCGCCGGTGGCAGCGCCTTTGCCGAGCTTGACGACGGCGACGGCGAATTACCGTTTTGATAAGGAGGATGAGTCATGCCTTACGATAAAGCTGCCGACAGCAACAACAATGTGAATCGGGCCGCAAAGCCCCGTAAGCGCCGGAAGGTGTGCCAGTTCTGCGTGGACAAGATGACCCATGTGGACTACAAGGACACCGCCCGCCTGCGCAAGTATCTGTCCGAGCGCGGCAAGATCCTGCCCCGCCGGACCACCGGCACCTGCGCCATGCACCAGCGCCAGGTCACCGAGGCCATCAAGCGCGCCCGCCAGATCGCGCTGCTGCCTTATGTGGCAGACTGACCTCAGAATGGCCGACCGGTCATTTTGACCCCGGAAAAACAGTTATCCCCCGCCGTCGTGTACAGCCCCATAAGAAACGGACAGGGAAAAGAAGAGACCACTGAGTAGGAAATAAGGTTTAAGCGGAGTGGCGCAGCGAGAGCGGCGCCACTCCAGTCTTCAACTGGATGCGCTCATGGTTGTAGAAGTGGATG
>CANQMO010000004.1 GCA_947624985.1 uncultured Oscillospiraceae bacterium
ACCTCATGGCCCTGGGCCTTGATGAAGGTATAGGCCATGCCGCCGCCGATGATGATCTTGTCGGCCTTGTTCAGCAGATTCTCGATGACGCCGATCTTATCGGAGACCTTGGCGCCGCCCAGAATGGCCACGAAGGGCCGGGCGGGATCGTCCAGAGCCTTGCCCATGATGGACAGCTCCTTGCCGATCAGGAAGCCGGAGACGGCGGGAAGATACTCCGCCACGCCGGCGGTGGTGGCGTGGGCGCGGTGCACCGTGCCAAAGGCGTCGGACACGAAAAGCTCCGCCATACTGGCCAGCTCCTTGGCAAAGGCCGGGTCGTTCTTGGTCTCGCCCTTCTCAAAACGGGTGTTTTGCAGCAGCATGATCTGGCCGGGCTGCAAGGCGGCGGCCTTGGCCTTGGCGTCGGGGCCCACTACGTCGTCGGCCAGGATGACGCTCTTTCCAAGCAGCTCTCCCAGGCGCTGGGCCACAGGCTCCATGCGCAGCTCCGCCAGGGACTTCTTCCACTTCTCCTCGGTGAGGGTGGCGGGGTCCTTGCCCTTCTCGGTCTGCTTTTTCACCCACTTTTCAAAGTTGGGTTCGGGCTTTCCCAAATGAGAGCAGGCGATAACGGCGGCGCCGTTGTCCAGCAGGTACTGGATGGTGGGCAGAGCGGCGCGGATACGCTTGTCGTCCGTGATGGCGTTGGTCTTCTTGTCCCGGGGTACGTTGAAGTCGCAGCGAAGCAGGACCTTCTTGCCCTTCACATCCACCTGGGTCACGTTTTTCTTGTTGTAGTTCATGCGTACTTCCTCCATTACTAATGGTTTTTAAACAGTTTAAAAGTCCTCCGCCACAGCCATGATCCCCGTCCGCAGCAGTCCGGGGAACCCTTGCTGGCGCAAGGCTTCATACAAAAGGATGGACGCGGAGCTCGCCAGATTCAGGCTCCTGGCCCGGGCCCGCATGGGGATACGCAGGCACCGGTCCCGATACCGCTCCAGAAGCGGCTCCGGCAGTCCCGACGTCTCCCGGCCGAACATCAGCGCCGCGTCCGGCCCAAAGGACGCCTCCGCATAGCTTCTCGGCGCCTTGGTGGACAAAAGCCACAGATCCCCGTCCCCGTTCTTCGCCAGATACTCCTCCACATCCTCATAGACATGCACATCCACCAAATGCCAGTAGTCCAGACCGGCCCGCTTTACGGCGGCGTCCGAGATATCGAAGCCCAGGGGCCTGATGAGGTGCAAACTGGCGCCGGTGGCGGCGCAGGTCCGGGCGATGGCCCCTGTGTTCTGGGGTATCTCCGGGGCGTACAGGACGATGCTGTTCATAAAAGCTGTCTCTCCAAAACCGCCTATTTCTCCACTATTACCACCTAAACATTATATACAAACACCGCTTTTTTTCAAGGGGCTCGCTCCCGTTTTTTTAATATTGTGGAAAACGTAGATAAGTTTGCCAAGGCGCTCCCCTGTGCCCCGGCGCAGGTCCGGCTTTGCGTCGGAAAGCGCCGCCGCGCCCCGCCCGTCCGTCCCCTAACGGCGGTCACACCCGGTCCGCGGCGGGGTTTTATGTGAATATTTATCCCTTTTCCCGCTGAAAAGCCCCGCTGATTTGTATAACTTGCAAGAATGTGCAGTTTTATTCATTTTTCGGTGAATAATCTATTGCTTATTCATCTCTGGCGGAATATAATTCAGCCATCGACCGGATAATGGTCCTTTAAAACAACAAACAATTTTAT
Organism: uncultured Oscillospiraceae bacterium; assembly: GCA_947624985.1. Taxonomy (GTDB): domain Bacteria; phylum Bacillota; class Clostridia; order Oscillospirales; family Oscillospiraceae; genus CAJOIG01. The sequence goes on from CANQMO010000004.1 coordinate 1,730, forward strand.
GGAAGGATGGATTTGAAAATGAAGAAGATCATCGCTATGCTGCTGGCTCTGGTCATGGTCCTGTCTCTGGGCGCTATGGCCTTTGCCGCGGAAGAGGAAGAAGCCGCCGACGAGGTCGAGATCCCCGAGATCCCCGAGTATCTGACCGGTCTGGACCTGCCCGAGTTCACCACCATCGAGGAAGGCAAGCTCATCATGAGCACCAACGCCTCCTTCCCTCCCTATGAGATGGTCGCCGACGGCGAGGGCTTTGCCGGCACCGGCTTTGAGGGCATCGACGTGGAGATCGCCTGGTATCTGGCTCAGGCCACCGGCCTGGAGCTGGTCATCGACGACATGGAGTTCCCCTCCGCCCTGATCGCGGTACAGGACAACAAGTCCGACATGATGCTCGCGGGCCTTACCTACAACGAGGAGCGCGACGAGGTCATGGACTTCTCCACCAGCTACGCCAACGGCGTGCAGGTGGTCATCGTCCCCGAGGACTCTGACATCGAGACCGTCGACGACCTGGCCAACGCCGAGATGATCGGCACCCAGAGCGGCACCACCGGTTACATCTACTGCTCCGACACGCCTGAGAACGGCGGCTACGGCGAGGACCACGTCACCGCTTATGAAAACGGCGCTACCGCCGTGCAGGCCCTGCTGAACGGCCAGATCGACGCGGTGGTCATCGACAACGGCCCTGCCCAGGAATATGTGGCCGCCAACCCCGGTCTGAAGATCCTGGACACTGAGTTCACCAACGAGGACTACTGCCTGGCCGTCGACCAGGACAACACCCAGCTTCTGGACGCGCTCAACACCGTCCTGGAGGCCATGATCGACAATGGCCTGGTGGAAGAGATCGTCTCCCACTATGTCAGCGCCGACGAGGCCGAGTGATCTATCCGCTTTGAAAAGGGCGGCCATTGGCCGCCCTTTTTCCCTGTATGCTGCAAAGAGGTGTGAATATGGATCTGTCCGGGCTCTATGAGAGCTTATCCGCCCTGCCGGTGGGTGATCTGACCGCATGGCAGAGCTTTTTTGTAAAGTTTTACCGCGCCTGGTTTTTGAACGACCGCTGGCTCCAGTATTTCGACGGACTTCTGGCCACCATCGAGGTGACGGTCATCGCCCTGGCCATCGGCGTGGTGCTGGGCGTGATCGTGGCCATCGTCCGCACGGCCTACGCCCAGCGGCGGCCCGGCACGCACAATCCCATCCTGGCCGTCGTCAATTTCATCTTCAAGATCTATGTGACCGTCATCCGGGGCACCCCCATGATGGTGCAGCTGCTGATCATGGGCTTCGTAGTATTCTCCTCCAGCCGGAACTTCACGCTGGTGGGCGCGCTGACTTTGGGTATTAACTCCGGCGCCTATGTGTCCGAGATCATCCGGGGCGGGCTCATGAGCCTGGACCCGGGCCAGGCGGAGGCGGGCCGTTCCCTTGGCCTGGGTTACATACAGACCATGCGGTTCATCGTGATCCCTCAGGCCTTCAAAACTATCCTCCCCTCTCTGGGCAATGAGTTCATCGTGCTTTTGAAGGACACCTCCCTGATCAGTGTCATCGGCGGCAAGGAGATCGTATACTTCGCCCGGGCCATCGTGGCCCGGACCTATGAAGCCATGTTCCCCTACATCATCACCGCCATCATGTACCTGATCATGGTGATGGGCTTCAGCTACTTACAGAGCATTCTGGAAAGGAGGCTGCGCGAAAGTGATAGACGTTAAGGGCCTTACCAAGGCGTTCGGGGACAACGTGGTCCTCAAGGGTATCGACGAGCACATCTATCCCGGAGAAAAGGTGGTCATCATCGGCCCCTCCGGCGGCGGCAAGAGCACGTTCCTGCGCTGCCTGAACCTGCTGGAGACCCCCACCAGCGGCACCATCACCTTCAAGGGCGTGGACATCACCGACCCCAGGAGCAATATCAACAAGCACCGCCAGAAGATGGGCATGGTGTTCCAGCACTTCAACCTGTTCCCCCACATGACCATCATGCGCAACCTGACCCTGGCCCCCACCCAGCTGCTGAAAAAGTCAAAGGAGGAGGCCGAGGCCAAGGCCATGCAGCTTCTGGAGCGGGTGGGCCTGGCGGACCGGGCCGCGTCCTACCCCGGCCAGCTGTCCGGCGGCCAGAAGCAGCGTGTGGCCATCGTGCGGGCGCTGTGCATGGAGCCGGAGGTCATGCTCTTTGACGAGCCCACCTCCGCCCTGGACCCGGAGATGGTGGGCGAGGTGCTGGACGTGATGAAGGGCCTTGCCCAGGACGGCATGACCATGGTGGTGGTCACCCACGAGATGGGTTTCGCCAAGGAAGTGGGCGACCGGGTGCTGTTCATGGACGGGGGCGTCATCGCTGAGCAGAATACGCCGGAGGCATTCTTCGACCATCCCCAGACGGACCGGGCCCAGGCATTCCTCGCCAAGGTCCTCATGTAAGACGCCCGCCGTGGACCGGCGCGATCTGGTACGTTTTCCTGACGGGACCGGCTGCGCGCGCATTTTTCCGCTTTTGTCAATTCTTTATTCGTTTTATTGACTAAAAAGGAAAAGCGCCGCCGGGGTACGGGCTGATAATTCCTACAAACATGATTTTGGCGCATTGACATTTGACTGGGAAAAAACTATATTTATCATAACTTTATTATATTGATTTCATCTGAGGCGACCGCTTCAGTGGAATAAATTCATGGAAAGAGGTAACAAGAATGAAACGCACTACCAAGAAGCTGCTCTCCTTCGTCATGGTCCTGACCATGCTGATGAGCCTGTGCTCCGTTTTCGCTCTGGCTGACGAGGGCGAGGCCTTCAAGATTGGTGGCACCGGTCCCCTGACCGGCGGCGCCGCGATCTACGGCAACGCCGCCGCCAACGGCGCCCAGATCGCTGTGGACGAGATCAATGCCGAGGGCGGCATCCAGTTCGAGCTGAAATATGAAGACGACGCCCACGACGCCGAGAAGGCCGTCAACGCCTACAACGCCCTGAAGGACTGGGGCATGCAGATCTCTCTGGGCTCCGTCACCACCGCTCCCTGCAACGCCACCTCCGCGGAGACCTTCAACGACCGTATCTTCGCCCTGACGCCCTCCGCTTCCGCTGTCACCGTGACCGACGGCAAGGACAACCAGTTCCAGATGTGCTTCGCCGACCCCAACCAGGGCTCCGCTTCCGCGCAGTACATCTTCGATCAGGATCTGGGCTCCAAGATCGCCGTGATCTGGAAGAACGACGAGGACTATTCCACCGGTATCCGCAACACCTTTGTTGAGAAGGCTGAGGAGCTGGGTCTGGAGATCGTCTCCGAGACCACCTTTGCCGCCGGCAACGACACCGACTTCACCGTGCAGCTGACCGAGGCCCAGAACGCCGGCGCCGACCTGGTGTTCCTGCCTATGTACTATCAGCCCGCCTCCCTCATCCTGTCCCAGGCTGCCGCTATGGGCTATGAGCCCAAGTGGTTCGGCGTGGACGGCATGGACGGCATCCTGACCATGGAGGGCTTCGATCCCGCTATGGCCGAGGGCGTCATGCTGCTGACCCCCTTCAACGCCGACGCGGAGGACGAGCGCACCCAGGCTTTCGTGGCGAAGTATCAGGAGCTCTATGACGAGGTCCCCAATCAGTTCGCCGCTGACGCTTACGACTGCGTTTACGCTTACAAGCAGGCTCTCGAGGCCGCTGGCGCTACCCCCGACATGAGCGCCGAGGAGATCAACGATCTGATGATGGAGCAGTTCACCTCCATGACCTTCGACGGCCTGACCGGCGAGGGCATGACCTGGGACGCCACCGGCGCGGTGTCCAAGAGCCCCAAGGGCATGGTCATCCAGGACGGCGCGTACGTTGGCCTGTAATCGCATACATCTCAATCCCCGGCCGGAGCAGAGGCTTCATGCGTCTGCTCCGGCCTTACCGGATTTTTCGCACTCCCCTATTTCCCGCAAATGACCTGTAAGGGGGCAAACCAAGCCTATGATGACATTTCTGAACTATATCCTCAGCGGGATCAGCCTGGGCAGCATATACGCCATCATCGCCCTGGGCTACACCATGGTCTACGGCATTGCCAAAATGCTGAACTTCGCCCACGGCGACGTGATCATGGTGGGCGCGTACATATGCTTTTTCGCCGTCTCCCGCTACTCCCTGCCGCCGCTTGTGGGCGTGATCGCCGCCATGGCCGTATGCACCGTGCTGGGCATTGTCGTGGAGCGGCTGGCCTATAAGCCTCTGCGGGCGGCGCCCAGCCTGGCGGTGCTGATCACCGCCATCGGCGTGAGCTATTTTCTGCAAAACGGCGCGCAGCTGCTCTGGACGCCCAATCCCAAGGTATTCTCCTCCGTGGTGGGTACCGGCAGGCTCGCCCTCTTCGGCGGACAGCTCACCGTCTCTTATGTTACCATCACCACCATCGCGTCCTGTATCGTTATCATGGTCGCCCTGAGCTGGTTCACGGGCAACACCAAAATGGGCAAGGCCATGCGTGCCTGCTCCGAGGATAAGGGCGCGGCTCAGCTGATGGGCATCAACGTCAACTCTACGATCTCCGTCACCTTCGCCATAGGCTCCGCTCTGGCGGCCGTTGCCGGCGTTCTGCTGTGCTCGGCCTACCCCACGCTGGTGCCTACCACAGGTGCCATGCCGGGTATCAAGGCTTTCACCGCCGCCGTTTTCGGCGGTATCGGCTCCATACCGGGAGCATTTCTTGGCGGACTGCTGCTTGGCGTCATCGAGATCTTCGCCAAGGCGTATATCTCTACCCAGCTGTCCGACGCCGTCGTGTTCGCCGTGCTGATCATCGTTCTGCTGGTGAAGCCCGCCGGGCTTCTGGGCAAACAGGTCAGCGAGAAAGTCTGAGGTGCGGACATGAAAAACATGAAGCTGAACAGAAACGCCCGTAAGAATTTCATCACCTACGGGCTTGTCATAGCGGCCTACGCCATTTTGCAGACTATGTCGGTCACCGGCAGCATCTCCTCCTCCCTGAGGGGGATGCTCGTGCCCATATGCGCCTATGTGGTCATGGCCGTATCCCTGAACCTGACGGTGGGCGTTTTGGGAGAGCTGAGCCTGGGCCACGCGGGCTTCATGAGCGTGGGCGCCTTCACCGGCGTCACCGCCGCCATGGCCCTGCAAAACACCGTTCCCTCCCCCACCCTGCGCCTGTGTATAGGCATGGTCACCGGCGCCGTCTTTGCCGCCATCGCCGGCGTCCTCATCGGCATCCCGGTGCTGCGGCTCAAAGGCGACTATCTGGCCATCGTTACCCTGGCCTTCGGGGAGATCATCAAGAGCATTATCAACAACCTCTATGTGGGCGTGGACGAGAACGGTCTGCAAATGAGCCTGCTCACCAATAAGCTGGCCCTCGCCGACGGCGGTAAGGTCATCATCTCCGGCCCTATGGGGATCACGACGATCGAAAAGCTCTCCACCTTTACGGCCGGCTTTATTCTGGTCATGCTCACGCTATTCATCGTGTTCAACCTGGTGAACAGCCGCTCCGGCCGGGCCATCATGGCCATCCGGGACAACCGGATCGCCGCGGAGAGCGTTGGCGTCAACATCGTGAAATACCGGCTCATGGCCTTCGTGACCTCCGCCGCGCTGGCGGGCGCGGCCGGCACCCTTTTCGCCATGAACTACTCCACCATCATCGCCAATAAGTTCGATTTCAACACCTCCATCCTGGTGCTGGTGTTCGTGGTGCTGGGCGGCCTGGGCAACATGCTGGGCTCCATCATCGCGGCGGCGGCTCTGACCATCCTGCCGGAGGCCCTGCGTCAGTTCGCCGACTACCGTATGCTCATCTACGCCATCGTGCTGATCCTTGTCATGCTCATCACCAATAATCCGACCCTGAAGGGTTATCTGGACGTTGCCAAGGGAAAGCTCACCGGCGCGGGAAAGAAACCGGTCCCGCAGACGACGGAGGGAGGTGCCGGCAATGAGTGAGAAAGTAAGACTTGTCCCTGTTCCCAGCCGGAGCGTCATCCCCGAGCGGGACATCGACAAAAACCCCATTCTGGAGACCCATCACCTGGGTATCGACTTCGGCGGCCTGCGGGCGGTGGACGACTTCAACCTGACCATCGGCCGGACCGAGATCGCCGGTCTCATCGGCCCTAACGGCGCCGGCAAGACCACCATTTTCAATCTGCTGACCAATGTCTATCAGCCCACCCGGGGCACCATCCTGCTGGACGGTAAATCCACCAAGGGGCTTAAGACCAGCCAGGTCTGCAAGCTGGGTATCGCCCGGACCTTCCAGAACATCCGTCTTTTCAGCAACATGACCGTCATGGAGAACATTCTGGTGGGCCTGCACGACGAGATGGACTATAACACCCTGACCGGTATCCTGCGCCTGCCCTCTTTCTACCGCAGCGAGCGCATTGCCCGGGAGCGGGTCATGGAGCTTCTGAGTATCTTCAATATGGAGGATACCGCCGACGCGGAGGCGGGCTCTCTCCCCTACGGCGCCCAGCGCCGTCTGGAGATCCTCCGGGCCCTGGCCACCAATCCCAGCCTGCTGCTGCTGGACGAGCCGGCCGCCGGCATGAACCCCTCCGAGACGGAGGAGCTCATGGAGAATATTCGCCGTATCCGGGATATGTTCCAGATCGCGGTGCTGCTCATCGAGCACGATATGAACCTGGTCATGGGTATCTGCGAGGGTATCTGCGTGCTGAACTACGGCATGGTCATCGCCAAGGGCGACCCGGACGAGATCAAGAACAACCCCGTGGTCATCGAGGCGTATCTCGGCAAAAAGGGGGCGAAATGAAATGCTGACCGTTGAGAACATCGACGTCTTTTATGGCGCCATCCACGCCATCAAGGGCATATCCTTCAACGTGAACGAGGGCGAAGTCGTGGCGCTGATCGGCGCCAATGGCGCGGGCAAATCCACTACTTTGAAGACCATCTCCGGTATCATGCACCCCCGCAATGGCAAGATCACCTTCCTGGACGAGGACATCACCCGCACCGAGGGCCACAAGCTCCCCGCAAAGGGTCTGGCGCAGGTGCCTGAGGGCCGCCGGATCTTCCAGCAGATGACCGTTATGGAGAATCTGGAAATGGGCGCCTACATCCAGAAAAAGGTCTCCGCCGAGGACTTTGACAATGTGTTTTCCCACTTCCCCCGCCTCAAGGAGCGGCGCAGTCAGATCGCCGGCACCCTGTCCGGCGGCGAGCAACAGATGTTGGCCATGGGCCGTGCGCTCATGAGCCGTCCCAAGCTGCTCATGCTGGATGAGCCCTCCATGGGCCTGGCCCCCATCCTGGTGGAGGAGATCTTCAACATCATTCAGGAGTTCCACACCTCCGGCACCACCATCCTGCTGGTGGAGCAGAACGCGGAAATGGCCCTTCAGATCGCCGACCGGGCCTATGTGCTGGAGACCGGCAAGATCGCCCTGTCCGGCACCGGCAAGGAGCTTTCCGAAAGCGACGAGATCAGAAAGGCGTATCTGGGCGGTTAACTGATCCTAAAGACGAGTGGGGACCTGTTTTACAGGTCCCCACTTCGTCGCAGTCTGTCAAAGAAGGTTGAGTGGGAGCGAAGCCCGGTCAGGGCGAGCCGCGTCGTCAATGCACGCGGACCAGGTCTCCCTTTGCCGCAAAACACCAAAAAAGGGCGCATGGAACTTTCCATGCGCCCTTTTTTGGTGTTTTTCCATTTTATGCCAGCAGAACCTTGTCGCTTTGGATGCTGCTGCCGCTGATCTCCGCGAACTTGTCCAGCAGGTCCCGCATAGTCAGCTTCTTCTTCTCTTCCCCCGCCGCGTCGAAGATGATCTTGCCCTCGTTCATCATGATGAGCCGGTTTCCGTGGGCGATGGCGTCTTTCATGTTGTGGGTGACCATGAAGGCGGTCAGGTGATACTTATTGATAATGGCCTCGGTGGTATCCAGCACCTTCTCCGCGGTCTTGGGGTCCAGCGCGGCGGTGTGTTCGTCCAGAAGCAGCAGTTTGGGCTGCTGGAGCGTGGCCATCAGCAGGGTCAGCGCCTGCCGCTGACCGCCGGAGAGCAGACCCACCTTGGCGGTCATGCGGTCCTCCAGGCCCAGGTCCAGGGTCCTCAAAAGCTCCCGGTACTCCTCCTGCTCCGCTTTGGTTATACCGGGCCGCAGGGTCCGCCGGGACCCCCGCCGCTTGGCCAGAGCCAGATTCTCCTGGATCTGCATGGTGGCGGCGGTGCCGGTCATGGGGTCCTGGAACACCCGGCCCAGATACCTGGCCCGCTTGTGCTCCGGCAGGGCCGTCACGTCCTTGCCGTCGATGAGGATGGAGCCGGAATCCACGGACCAGACCCCGGCGATGGCGTTCAGCACTGTGGATTTACCCGCGCCGTTGGAGCCGATGACCGTGACGAAATCCCCCTCCGCCAGGTGCAGGTTCACGCCGTTGAGCGCGCGCTTTTCGTTGACCGTGCCGGGGTTGAAGGTCTTATAGATGTTGTTGATGTCAAGCATCGGCTTTGGCCTCCTTCCTGGCCTTGGTGAAGTACTTTTCCTTCCAGTATGGCACCGACAGGAAAATGGCCACGATAGCGGCGGAGATGAGCTTCAGGTAGTTGGCATTGATGTTGCTGAGACTGATCACCGCCTGGATCACCACATAATAAATGACTGCGCCCAGCGATACCGCCAGCAGCTTTAGGGCAAAGTTACGGAATATCCGGGAGAACAGGGCCTCGCCGATGATCACCGCCGCCAGGCCGATGACGATGGCTCCCTTGCCCATGCTGGAGTCGGCAAAGCTCTGGAACTGAGCCAGCAGCGCGCCGGACATGGCCACCAGACCGTTGGAGATCATCAGCCCCAGCACGATGGTCACGTCGGTATTGATACCCTGGGCCCGGGCCATATGGGGATTCGCGCCGGTAGCCCGCAGGGAGCTTCCAAGCTCCGTGCCGAAAAACCAGTACAGGATGAAGATGACGCCGACGGTGACCAGTCCCACCACCACGATGGGGTGGCGGAAGAAGGGCCGCTTGCCGCTGGCCACGTCCTGCACGAACCGCAGGGAGACCCAGAGCTTATCCAGATTCTTCGGATCAATGACGTTGATGGCCACATTGGCCTTCATGCCCATGATGGCCAGGTTCACAGACCACAGGCCCAGCTGGGTCAAAATACCGGCCAGGATGGCCGGGATGCCGCAGAACGTGTGCAGCAGGCCCGTTACAAGGCCCGCCAGCACGCCCACACCAAAGGCCGCCAGCAGCGCGGCGGGCACCGGTACCCCCGATCCGAACAGTACCACGAACGTGGCCCCGCCGGTGCAGAAGGAGCCGTCCACCGTCAGGTCGGCCAGGTCAAGGATCTTGAAAGTGATATATACGCCGATGGCCATTATGCCCCAGATCAGCCCCTGGGACGCGGCGCCCGGCAGCGCGCTGATGAATCCGCTCATGCAGTTTCCCCCTAACGTATCGTGCGCAGATAGATGTGAAAAATCATAATTAGTACGCCAAAAACAGTGGAAAGAGAACATTCCCTTTCCACTGTTTTTTCGGTTCCGTCGTATGTATCAGACGGTCAAAAAGCCTTACTCGGCGGCCTCCTCGGCCTCCGCGTCGGCTTCGGCCTCTTCGCCCTCGGCTTCGGCCTCGTCCTCGGAGCCGTCGTCAAGCTCTACGGCCTCGTAGTCCTCGGGAGCTTCCACGCCAAGAGCCTCGCAGATAGCGGGGTTGTACTTGGGAGTGAAGGTGGCGGCATAGCCGATGGGGGTCTCGGCGACGTCCTGCTCGCCGGTCAGGATCTTTGCGGCCATCTCGCCGGTGGCATAGCCCAGGTCATAGTAGCTGATGGAAAGCGTGGCGACGCCGCAGCCCTTGCAGATACCTTCCTCGCCGCAGAACACGGGGACCTTGCCGTTGCAGATATTGTCCACGATACCGGTGTTGGAAGCCACGGTGTTGTCGGTGGGGACGTACAGCACGTCGGACTCGTCCGCTGCGGTCTGGCAGACGGCGGCCATATCGTTGGAGTCGGAGAACGGATACTGGGTGCAGGTGTAGCCCATATCCTCCAGGTAGCCCTGAACGGTGTCCACCTGATACTGGCTGTTGGGCTCATTGGAGCAGTACAGCAGACCCACGGTCTCCGCGTCGGGATACCACTCTTGGATCATGGCGGCCTGCTGGTCCAGAGGCGCCAGGTCGGAGGTGCCGGAGACATTGGTGCCCACGGTGCCGTCGAAGTCGTCAATGCTCAGAGCCACGCCGTACTCGGTGACGGAGGTGCCCAGCACGGGGATATCGGCGGTGGCGGTGGCGGCGGCCTGGAGGGCCGGGGTGGCGTTGGCCATGATCAGGTCCACGCCCTCGGACACGAAGCCGTTGACGATGGTGGCGCAGGTGGCGGGATCATTGGCGGCGTTCTGCTCGTCAAAGGTCACCTGACCGGGCAGCAGCTCCTCCAGAGCGTCCTTAAAGCCCTGGGTGGCGGCGTCCAGCGCCTCGTGGGGCACCAGTTGGCAAATGCCGACGGTGTAGCTCTCCTCATCGGCGAAGGCCACGGCGGACAGACCCAGGACCATGACCAGCGCAAGAGCGATAGCAAGGATCTTCTTCATCTTGTCGATTTCCTTTCAGGCTTGATATGGTGCATACGGATACACCTTTGATTTACACCTCATATTCTATTACTTTAAATGAATGATGTCAATGTGCAGTTTCTCCAAAAACCACACATCGACATCAGATACTTTGTTACAATATTACTTTAAAGTGCTCACTTCAAAATGACCTTCCGGTAGCTCTTCTTCCCCCGCCGGAGCAGCACGCCCGCTCTGAGCTTTTCCTCCGGGACCACAAGGAACAGATCGGCGACCTTTTCCCCGTCCAGCGTAACGCCTCCCTGGGAGATGTTCTGCCGGGCCTCGGAGTTGGACTTGCAAAGCCCCGCCTTCACCAGCAGCGCCTTCACGTCCATGCCGCCGCCGGTGAGGTCCGCCTCGGACAGCTCCGTCACCGGGGCGTCGTCCCCGCCGGCGCCGGCGCCGAACAGGGCCCGGGCGGCGGACTGGGCCTTATCAGCCTCGGCCTCGCCGTGGACCATCCTGGTCAGCTCATAGGCCAGGATCTCCTTGGCCTCGTTGATCTTCTGGTCCTTCCAGTGGTCCATCCGCTCGATCTCGTCCATGGGCAGGAAGGTGAGCATACGGATACACTTCATCACGTCCTCGTCGCCCACGTTCCGCCAGTACTGGTAAAAATCGTAAGGCGAGGTCTTATTGGGGTCCAGCCACACGGCGTTGCCGGCGGTCTTGCCCATCTTCTTGCCCTGGGAGTCGGTGAGCAGGTTCACGGTCATGGCGTAGGCGTCCTTGCCCAGCTTCCGGCGGATGAGCTCCGTGCCGCCCAGCATATTGCTCCACTGGTCGTTGCCCCCGAGCTGCATGTTGCAGCCCAGGGTCTGGAACATGTGATAGAAGTCGTAGGACTGCATGATCATATAGTTGAACTCCAGGAAAGAGAGGCCCTTTTCCATCCGCTGCTTATAGCACTCGGCCCGGAGCATGTTGTTCACGGAAAAGCAGGCGCCCACCTCCCGCAAAAGCTCCACATAGTTCAGCTCCAGCAGCCAGTCGGCGTTATTGACCATCATGGCCTGACCGGGCCCCTCGCCGAAGTCGATGAACTTCTCCATCTGGCGCTTGAAGCACTCGGCGTTGTAGTCGATGGTCTGTTTGGTGAGCATTTTGCGCATATCGGTCCGGCCGGAGGGGTCGCCGATCATGGTGGTTCCGCCGCCGATGAGGGCGATGGGGCGGTTGCCGGCCATCTGCATGCGCTTCATCAGCGTCAGGGCCACGAAGTGACCGGCGGTCAGGCTGTCCGCCGTGCAGTCGAAGCCGATGTAAAAGGTGGCCTTGCCGCCGTTGATGAGGTCCTTGACCTCCTGCTCGTCCGTCACCTGGGCGATGAGCCCCCGGGCGGTCAGTTCTTCATACAGGGTCATTTTTCCGTTCTCCTCAAACCAGTTTTCGTTTCCACGCGTCCGCCGCGTCCAGTTGTTCCTCGGCGGAGGCGCTGGTGATGTCCGTCACATTGTCCCCGCCGGTCAGGCGGGCGATCTCCCGGCGCCGTCCGGCCCGGTCCAGTTCGGTCACGGTGGTATAGGTCCTGCCGGACCGCTCGGCCTTTTCAATAAGGTACTGGCTGTCGGCCATGGCCGCGATCTGGGGTAGGTGGCTGACGCAAAGCACCTGCCGGTGCCGGGCGGTGAGGGCCAGCTTCTCCCCCACACGGCTGGCGGCCACGCCGGACACGCCGGTGTCGATCTCGTCGAATACGGCCGTGGGCACCGGGTCATTTTCACCGAACACGGTCTTGAGCGCCAGCATGATCCGGCTGAGCTCGCCGCCGGAGGCGATCCGGGCGATCCGGCCCGGGTCCTGGCCCGCGTTGGCGCTCATGAGAAAGCACACGCTGTCCGCGCCTTTGGGCCCGAAGCCGGGGCGGCCCGCCAGCGGCGTCATTTCCGTCACGAACCGCACCGAGGGCATGGAGAGCTCCTTCAGCTCCCGTTCCACCCGCTTTGCCAGGGTCTGGCCGGCCTTCCGGCGGACGGCGGACAGCTTTTCCGCGGCGGCCAGACAGTCCTTTTCAAGCGCCCCGCGTTTTTCATAGAGCCGCGCCAGAGCCTCGTCGCCATATTCGATCTCCGCCAGCCGGGCGGCGGATTCCTCGTACAGGGCCAGCAGCGCCGCCTCGTCCGCGGCGGAAAACTTCTTTTCCAGCCGCCGCAGCTGGGCGAGCCGGCCCTCTACCCGGTCAAATTCCTCCGGGGAGAAGTCCAGACTGTCCCACACGTCCCGGACCCGCTCGGCGGCGTCCTGCAAAAGGCTCACCGCCTCCGCCAGGGTCTTGTCCGCCTCGGCCAGATCGGCGCTCCAGCCTCTGGCCCGGGAGAGACAGCCCCGCGCCTGTCCGGCCAGCTCCACGGCGGAGCCCTCGTCCCCGTACAGGGCTGTGAAAGCGCCCTCCGCCGCCTCCCGGAGCTTCTCGCCGTTGCGGAGAAGCTGGGAACGGCTCTCCAGTTCCTCCTCCTCCCCGGCCTTCAGCCCGGCCTTTTCCAGCTCCTGCACCCGATAGGTCAGGCTCTCGGCAAGCCGGCGGCGCGTCTCGTCGTCCAGAGAAAGGCGCTCTATCTCCCGTTCATTGGCCTGATAGGCCCCATAGGCGGCCCGATAGGCGCTCATCTCCGCCCCGTCGCCGGCAAAGGCGTCCAGATAGTCGATGTGCCGGTTCTCGTCCAGAAGCTGGCGTCCGTCGTTCTGGCCGTGGATGTCCACCAGCAGCGCCCCCAGCGAGCGAAGCTGCGCCACGGTCACGGGCACGCCGTTGACCCGGCACGCGCCCTTGCCGTCGGCGGAGACGGTCCGCTGGACGATCAGCGCCCCGTCCTCCGGCTCCACGCCGTTTTCGGCGCACCAGCCCAGGGCCGTGTCCGCGTCGAACACGGCGGCCGCCAGACACTTGTCCGCCCCGGAGCGCACCAGATCCCGGCTGGTCCGTCCGCCGGTGACGGCATACAGCGCGTCGATGACGATAGACTTGCCCGCGCCGGTCTCGCCGGTCAGCACGTTCAGTCCCTGCCGGAACTCCACGTCCGCCCGCTCCACCACCGCGATATTCTCGATGTGGAGGCTTCTGAGCATGGCCCTTACCTCTTGTAGGCCCGGCGAAGCTGGGCGCACAGGCGCTCCGCCGCGGCGGCGTTGCGCAGCACGATGATGGCCGTGTCGTCGCCGGCCACGGAGCCGAGGATGGAGTCGTCGCCCATGGCGTCGATGGACGCGCAGACCGCCGAGGCAAGCCCCGGCAGGGTCTTGACCACCACCGTGTGCAGGGCGTGTTCAAAGCCCACGCAGCCCTCCCGGAAGATCTCCTCCAGCCGGCGGGTCGCCTCCCCGGAGGCGTCCTGGTCGGCCTGGGCATAACGGTAGTGGCCGTCGGGGCCGATCTCCTTGACCAGGCGCAGTTCCTTGATGTCCCGGGACACCGTGGCCTGGGTGCTGGTCACCCCCCGGGCCTGCAACGCCTCCAGCATTTGGCTCTGGGTCTCGATATTCTCCTCCGCGATGATGTCCAGTATCACGCTCTGTCTGGATGTTTTCATTCCCGTTCCCCCAATTTCTCAAAAGCTGTCTCGTAGAAACTTCTTGTCCCGAGATCCGCCATCAGCAGTCTGTATTCCGATTTCGTCACGGTCACCCGGTCCCCGTCCAGCAGGTCCGTCAGTCCCCGTCCGTCCACGCTCAGCACGCACCGGCGTCCTTCGCCCACATCGGCGGGGATCACCGTCACCGTCCGCTCCGGGCCCAGCACAAAGGATCTGGCCGCCAGCATATGGGCGCAGATGGGCGTCAGCACGATCGCCTCCGCCCCCGGCTCCACCAGCGGGCCGCCCGCCGCCATGGAGTAAGCGGTGGAGCCTGTAGGCGAGCTGACGATCACCCCGTCGCCGGAGAAGGCCAGGATGCGGTCCCCGTCCCCCATGGCCGTCAGGTGCACGCTCTGTACGATGCCGGAGATGACCACGTCGTTCAGGGCCGTGTCGAAAAATACCCGCTTTCCGTCACGGCGTATCTCCACGTCCAGCATCATCCGGGGCACAGGGGTAAAATCCCCCGCCGCCGCCTTTTGCAAAAGTCCCACGTTCTCCCGATCCAGTTCCGTCAGAAAGCCCGTGTGGCCCAGATTCACACCCACCAGCGGAGCGCTGTGGCGCATGACCTGCGGCGCTATGCGCAGGATCGTGCCGTCGCCGCCAAGGGTCACCAGCAGGTCGGCGTCCGTCAGCGCCGTCTCCAGTTCCTCCGTGGCGAAGGGGGGCTCCGCCCCGCCCTCGGCGCACACGGGACTGACCACCACCCGGCAGCCCGCCGCCTCCAGCATGGTCCGCACCTGCTCCGTGCAGGCAAAGCCCTCGTCCCGCCGGGCGTTGGGGCACAAAACGATCTTTCTCATCTTTCCGCTCCTTTCGGGCTCTCCCCCGCCAGCGTCTCATGGGAACGGCGGACCACCGCCGCGCAGTCCGGCTCAATACCGGTGCCGGCCCTGTCCAGCCAGGCCAGATATTCGATGTTCCCCTCCGGGCCACGGACCGGCGAAAAGGTCAGGCCCCGCAAGGCAAAGCCCGTCTCCGCCGAATCCTGTATGAAGCGCTCCAGCACCTCCCGGTGTACCTCCGGGTCCCGGACCACGCCCTTTTTGCCCACCTTCTCCCGGCCGGCCTCAAACTGGGGCTTCACAAGGCAGACCGCCTGTCCCGCCGGGGCGAGAACGCTCCGCACCGCCGGCAGCACCAGCCGCAGAGAGATGAAGGACATGTCCATCACCGCCAGATCCATGGCCTCCGGGAACATGGCCCGCGTGAGGTCCCGGGCGTTGGTGCGCTCCATGACCGTGACGCGCTCGTCGTTCCGAAGGCTCCAGGCGAGCTGCCCATAGCCCACATCCACGGCGTACACATGCCGGGCGCCCCGCTGCAAAAGGCAGTCGGTGAAGCCTCCGGTGGAGGCGCCGCAGTCCACGCACACGAGCCCCGCCGGGTCGATGGAAAACTCGTCCAGCGCCTTCTCCAGCTTCAGTCCGCCACGGCTCACATAGGGGAGCTTCGCCCCCCGAAATTCCACCGCCGCGCCCTCTTTCAGCGTGGTCCCGGGCCGGGTCTGCCTCTCTCCGTCCACATAGATGGCGCCCGCCAGGATAAGGGCCTTGGCCCGCTCCCGGCTCTCGGCATAACCCAGTTCAAATACCCGCTGATCAAGTCTCGTCTTTGCCATGCTCCTGCTCCATCACGGCCCGGGCGATGCCCTCGCCGTCCAGCATCATCTTGTGGCGCAGGGCCTCCGGCGCGCCGTGCTGCAATATACCGCTGCCCAGATTGATGAGCCTGCCCCAGCGCAGACACAGTCCCTGCTCCTGCGCCGCGGCCAGCAGCCGCCCGCCGACGCACCCGCTCCGGCAGGTCTCCTCCGGCACCAGCAGGGCCCCGGTCTTTTTCAGCGAGTCCATGACCGCCCCGGTCTCCAGCGGGCAAAGCTGGTTGAGCTTCGCCACTTCCGCGTTGATCCCCTGCTTCGCCAGCAGACCGGCCGCCGCCAGGGCCTCGTTGATCTCCGTGCCGTAGGCGGCGATGGTCACGTCCCCGCCGGTGCGCACGACCACAGCGGGCTTTTTGGACGTGTCCCGCCGGAATCCGCCCTCGCCGCCCCGGGGATACCGCACGGCCACGGGGCCCGTATCCTCCAGCACCGCCCTTCGCAGCATGCTGCGAAGCTCCGCGAAGCTGGCGGGCGCGTATATCTTCATGCCCGGCACGCTGCTGAGATACGCCACATCGAAGGCCCCCTGGTGGGTCTCCCCATCCCGGCCCACGATACCCGCCCGGTCCACGCCGAACACCACATGCAGCCCCATCAGGGCCACATCGTGGATGAGCATATCGTAGCTTCTCTGCAAAAATGTGGAATACACCGCGAACACCGGCTTCATCCCCTGGGCCGCCATACCCGCCGCCATGGCGCAGGCATGTTCCTCGGCGATACCCACGTCGAAGAACCGGTCCGGATAAGCCTCCTGGAAGCCGATGAGGCCCGTGCCCTCCTTCATGGCGGCGGTGACGGCCACCACGGACCCGTCCTCCCCGGCAAGCTCCGTCAGGGTCCTGCCGAACACGGAGGAGAAATCCTCCCCCGTATACCGGGGCACGCCGCTTTTCGCGTCAAAGGCGCCCACCCCGTGGAATGCCTCCGGGGCCTTCTCCGCCGGAGGGAAGCCCTTGCCCTTTTTCGTGATCACATGCACCAGCACCGGCGCTTTGTAGTCCCTGGCCCAGCGCAGGGCGTTCTCCACCTTGCGCACGTCGTGGCCGTCGATGGGGCCGATGTACTCAAACCCGAAATCGTCAAAGACGTTCTCCGGTATGACCCGCTCCTTCAGCCAGCGCTTCGCCCGGCTCAGGGCCGAGGAGATGTGGGGCGCGCGCGGTATCAGAGAGGTCCTGTACCACTTTTTGAATTTGATGTACTCCACCCGGGTGCGCATACGGCTGAGCATGTCGGCCAGCCCTCCTACGCCCTCGTTGATACTCATGCCGTTGTCGTTGAGGACGACCACCAGCGGCTCGCCGCTGTGGCCCGCGTCGGACAGGCCCTCAAAGGCCATGCCGCCGTTGAGCGCCCCGTCGCCGATGAGGGCCGCCACGGCGTAATCCTCCCCCCTGGCCGTCCGGGCCCGGGCCATGCCCAGCGCCACCGACACGGAGTTGGACGCGTGCCCCGCTACAAAGGCGTCGTGCACGCTCTCATAGGGCCGGGGAAATCCCGCCATGCCGCCCAGCTCCCGAAAGGCGCTGAAATCCTTCCGGCCCGTGAGCAGCTTGTGGGTATAGCACTGGTGGCCCACGTCGAATACCAGCCGGTCCCGGCCGGTGTCGTATACCCGGTGCAGCGCCACCGTCAGCTCCACCGCCCCCAGATTGGAGGCCAGATGGCCCCCGTGCTCCGACAGCGACGCGATGAGAAATTCCCGTATCTCCCGGCAAAGATCGTCCAGCGCCTCCGGAGGAAGCGCCCGCACGTCGGCCGGGCTATGAATGTTTTCCAGCAGGCCCATATGTTACACCAATTTATGTTATGCTTTTTTCTTTTCGTGACAGGTCCCATTATCATAGCAAAATACACCTTGAAATTCAAGGTGTATTTTGAATATTTTCATTACAAAATGAATACTTTTCAGTTGCTTCTCCCGGCCAGTTCCGTTGTCAGGGCCCGGAGAAAGGCCGTGTCATGAAAGCCGTTCAGCAGCGTCAGGGCCCGTTTCGTGTACGTCTCCGCCAGGGCCTGGCACTGTTCCGCACCCAGCAGGGCGCAGAATCCGTCCCCGTCCAGCAGGTCGTCCCGGCACTGAAAGGCCATGCCCAGCGCCCGGCCGAATCCCCAGGCCCGCTCCACCGTCTTTTCCTCCGCGCCGGCGCAGGCGGCGCCCATAGCGCAGGCGGCGGCCATCAGCGCGGCGGTCTTGCGCTCGTCCGTAGCGGTCAGCCTCTCCGCCGTGACCGGGTCCTCTCCCAGGTCCAGAAACTGTCCGCCGCAGATACCGGCCGCGCCCGCGGCATAGCTCAAAATGCGGCAGCAGCGAAACCGCTCCGCCTCCCCGACGGGCGCTTCGCATACGGCGGCGAAGGCCTCCGCCTGTAAGCAGTCCCCCGCCAGCACCGCCGTGGTCTCGCCGAATTTTTTGTGGCTGGCGGGCCGTCCGCGGCGCTCGTCGTCGTCGTCCATGCAGGGCAGGTCGTCGTGGATCAGGCTGTAGGTGTGCAGCATCTCTATGCCGCAGGCGGCGGGCAGAGCGTCCTCCGGGTCCAGGCCGCACACCCGGGCAAACTCCAGGCACAGCACGGGCCGGACCCGTTTGCCCCCGGCCAGCAGACTGTATCGCATGGCCTCCCGGAGCCCGTCGGCGCCGTCATGGGCGGCGCTGAATCGGCCGGTCAGCCAGTACTCCACCATGGCGCGGTAATATTCGTATCTGTCGTCCATATCGCTCACTCGAAGGGCATCTCCTCAGGGGAGCCGTCCGGGCCCTTGCGCAGCTGGACAACCTTCTGCTCCGCCTCGTCCAGCAGCTTGCCGCAGGAGCGGATCAGCCCGGCCCCCTCTTCAAAAAGCCCCAGACTCTCCGCCAGAGGCGCGTCGCCCTTTTCCAGCAGCTTCACGATCTCCTCCAGCCGGGCCAGGGACTGCTCAAAGCTCATCTCTTTTTTACACACGGTGTACCTCCTCCACGGCGCAGTCCAGACTGCCGCCGGTCAATTTCACGCTGATCCTGTCGCCGGGCGCCACGGCGTCCGCCGAGCGGATGGCCGCGCCGTCCTTCTCCGCGATGGCATAGCCCCGCCCCAGCACCTTCAGGGGGCTCAGGGCGTCCAGCTTTGCCGCCAGCTGCACGAAGCCGCGGCGCTTCTCTCCCGTCAGCTTCTCCCCCACGCCCGCCAGACTGGTCCGGGCGTAATCCAGGGCCATGCGCTTGGCCCCCAAGTATACCTCCGGGTCCGTCAGGGCGGGCCGGGCGGCCAGATCCTCCAGCCGGCGGCCGAGCCCGTCCAGCTTTCCCTTCATAGCCTGTCCCAGCCGGATGCCGGTCTGGGAAACCCAGGCCGCCACATCCTCTCTGTCCGGTCCCACGATCTCCGCGGCGTTGGAGGGCGTGGCCGCCCGCCGGTCCGCCACATAATCCGCTATGGTAACGTCCGGCTCATGGCCCACGGCGGAGACGACCGGTATCTCGGACTCGTAGATGGCCCGGGCCACCCGCTCGTCGTTGAATGCCCACAGATCCTCGATGGACCCGCCCCCGCGGCCGGTTATGATCACGTCCGCCACCTGATGACGGTTGGCATAGCGGATGGCGCCCACGATCTCCGGCGGCGCTTCCGTCCCCTGCACCCGCACGGGCAGGACCAGTATTTTCGCCAGCGGCCAGCGCCGGCCCAGCACCCGGATGATGTCGTGGACCGCCGCCCCCGCGCCGCTGGTGATCACCGCCACCCGGCGTGGATAGGCCGGCAGGGGCTTTTTGTGGGCCCGGTCAAAAAGGCCCTCGGCATCCAGCTTGGCCAGAAGCTGCTCAAAGGCCACCTGTAGATCGCCCGTGCCCTCCGGCATAAGGCCCGACACATAAAGCTGATACGCCCCGTCCCGGGAATACACGCCGATCCGGCCCGTAGCCGTGACGGACATGCCGCTCTCCGGGCGAAAGCGCAGCTTCTCCGCGCTGGAGCGGAACATCACGCACCGCAGAGCGCTCTGGGCGTCCTTCAGGGTGAAATAGTGATGGCCGGAGGGATATATCTTGTAGTTGGAAAGCTCCCCCTTCACCGCCACGCGGTTCAAAATGGGGTCCGATTCCAAAAGCCCTTTTACCCGCTCGTTCAGCGCCGAGACGGAGAATACCGTCTCATTCATCGCCCTGTTCCTTTTCGTCCCGGTCCGCGGCCCGGCCCCGGTAGAAGCCGCCCAGCACGCCGTTGATGAAGGCCACCACCTCGTCGTCCTCGTAGCCCTTGGCCAGCTCCACCGCCTCGTCCATGGCGGCGGCGTCCGGCACGTCCGGCATGTAGAGTATCTCGAACATGGCCTGGCGCAGGATCGCCGCGGCGCTGCGGCTGATACGCTCGGCGCGCCAGCCTTTGGCGTAGCGGCTGATGAGCTCGTCCAGCTCCGCTTTGTGCTCCGCCACGCCGGTCACGCTCCGGCGGATGAATTCCATATCTCTTTTGGAGGGGCGTTCCCCGTACAGGTCCCCCTCCGCCTTCATGCTGGCATAGTGCTCCGGCTCAAAAAACGCTTCCACCGCCCCGGCGGGGTCCAGGCCCCCGTTGGCCACGGAAAAGCCGAGCTGGATGGCGATCTCTCTCGCTGCTGTTCTGGTCATGGCGCCTCCAAATACAATAAGGACTTCGCTCCCGTTTTCTTTTGGATAAACTTAGGAGCCCCGCTGCGGGGGCTCCATTTATGGCGTTTTGTGCTTATTTGTCGAAGGATATCCCCGTCACATGGACGTTCACGACCGTGTCCATGCCGGTGACGGACTCCACCTCGCTGCACACCGCGTCCTGCACATGCACGGCCGTGTCGGTAATGCTGCCGGAAGCTTTGACCACGATGAGCACGTCGATGGTGATCTTCTCGTCGATGAACCGGATCTTCAGACCCTTCACCGGGTTTTTCCGGCCGAATATCTCCACCAGCTCCGGCGTGTTGGGGCTGCCGAGCCCCGCGACGCCCTCCGCCTCGGTGACGGCTGCGCCCACCATAAAGGCGATCACATCCTCCGAGATGTTGACGGTGCCCTTTTCTTCCTGCTTGACGATATAGTTCTCGGCCATCGCCTTACCCTCCAAATCCACAGTTGAAAGTATTATAACACAATGGCGCGAAAAAGAAAAGGGGCAGTTTACTCGGTCACTTCGATGATATTGAGAGCCTGGGCCGTATAGTCCGTGTTGGAGACCACCGCCTCGGTGATCTGGGCGACCTGCGTATCGGTGAGGCCCTCCACCGGGGCGGGCACCGCCACGGTCACGCCCTCGTCGGATACGAACACCACGCAGTCGGCAAAGTTTTTCGCCAGAAGCTGGTTCTCCAGCAGGCTCTCCTGCATGTTCCAGGCGGCCATGGCGTTGATCTGGCGCATGGACTCGTCGATCACGTCCTGGCTGGTCTCCTCTCCGGCGCAGGCCTGCTCCAGAAGCTCCAGCGCCTCGTCCCGGGAGGACTGGCGGGTGAGGCGGGCCTCGTCAAAGTAGGCGTTGACCGCCACGTTCTGGGCAGGCTCGTTTGCGGACGCGCTCATGTACTCCTCCTGGGCCGCCAGCATGGCCGCGTCCTCCGCCGCCACCATGGCGGAGTCAGCGGTGCCCCAGCGGCTGTTGTACGACCAGTTCAGATACACCGCCGCGCCTACGAACACCAGCACGGCGATCACGACGATATTACGTTTCAGATTCCTTTTCAAGATGGTTCCCTCCCATTTTCATTCATTTTAAAAATCACGATCCTGTCGGCGCCCAGTCCGGTATAGCACCGCATCGCCTCCGTTATGTCCAGCCGCACCGTGCCGCTGTCCGCCCCCTGGCAGATCACAGCCGCGCCGT
This sequence comes from uncultured Oscillospiraceae bacterium, assembly GCA_947624985.1. Lineage (GTDB taxonomy): Bacteria > Bacillota > Clostridia > Oscillospirales > Oscillospiraceae > CAJOIG01. Next base: position 23,414 of record CANQMO010000004.1, read on the forward strand.
TTTCTGAAAGCAGTACCTTTGAGCGCCCCACCCCTTCCATCGACGACAGCAGCGCCTCCAGCCGGGCCTCCTCCGTAAGAGAGGCGCCCGTCTCCACCGGCGCGGCGGACCCGCCGGCGGGCCAGAGCAGCAGCCCCAGCCCTACGGCGGCCACCAAAAGCACATACTTCCAGCGGTCCAGCCGCTCCCTGAAAGCCTCTCTCCGCTCAGCCATCGTCCGACCAGCTCTGCCGCTCCGGCGGTATGCCGAGCTCCGACTCGATGACGCCGGCGAGCCAGGCGCTGTAAGGCGCGTCCACCGCCGCCGTCCAGGGATACCAGACATGGGCGCTCTCATCCCAGCGCGCCGACAGGGTAACGCCTTTCACGGCAAGTTCCGCCTCAGCCGCTTTGGCTAATATATATGCCTCGCACCGGTCCTCTATGTATGTCCTATCCAGCATTTTTGCCTCCTCCTCGGCCTGGCCGGTTATTTGCCGGGCACGCTGCTCATATTGGGCCACAGCCGCCGCCAGGGCCTGGTAATCCAGCTTTACGAGCGGCCCCGCCACCGCCAGAGCGCACATGAGCCCGCACACCAGCCCCGTCACCTGCCGCACACGTCCCTTCGGCGTCAGGGCCATGGCGACGGAGGCCAGCAGCGAAGCCGCCGTCACCCCCATGATCCACTGTCTCATCCCGTGGCCACCTCCGCCGAGATCACGATGGATATGAACAGCATGGTCCCCGCGCTGCCCACCAGGCCCAGCGCCATGCCGTAGGCCGTGCCGATGTTGCCGATGAGCCCCGCCAGCCGCCCCTCCGCGAAGGGCTCCGCGATACAGGCGGCCGCCTTGAACATCAGATAGTGCAGCCCCAGGCCCAGAACGGGTCCCACGCACACGCAGAGCACCGCCGCCAGGCCGAAAAGGCCCACCGCCCCCCGCAGCAGCGCCGCCCCGGCCACATAGGTGTCCGCCGCGTCCGCCAGTATGGACCCCACCACGGGAAGGGCCGCCGATATGGCGGATTTGGCAAGGCTCCCGGCCACCTTGTCGGCGCTGCCCGCCACCGCCCCCGTCACCGTCAGCGCCAGGGTGAACACGCCTGTCAGCGCCGCCAGAAGGGTCGTGCACACCCACCCAGTCAGCTTCACCGGCCCCGACAGCGTCCCGGTGGGAAGCGCCGCGTTGGCGGTGCTGACGGCGGCGTAGGCGTATATCACCGGCAGGATCACCTGAACGCCCGCCGCCATGAGGATATCCATAAAAAGGGCGGACGCCGCGTACCGGGCGGCCGCCGCGGCCCCGTGGCCCCCCGCCGCGGCGGAGGCGGCGATGGTGGGCAGAAGGGCCCGGGAGAAGTCCTGTAGCTCCAGAAGCGCCGTCTGCGTCTGGCCGAGAAAGGAGCGTATGTCCCCTGCGCAGGCGCTCAGGATGGCCAGCGCCCCGCCCAGCACCACATACTCCGAGGTCTTGCCCTGCTCGGTGAGCGCCCCGGCCAGGGAGCAGAGCAGCGCCACCGCCAGGGCCACGCAGGCGCTTTTCGCCGCGGCGGACACATGGGACCCCAGCGCCCCCAGCGTCCACTGCCATATCCGCTGCCACGTTCCGCCGGAGGACATGTCCTGTACCGTCGCGTCCCCCAGTATCTCCCGGGCCGACTCCGGCAGCGCCTGCTCCACCTCGTCCGTCTCCGCCGCCAGCGCCGGTGTGGAGAGGATAAGACAGCATATGAGGAAAATAAAGAAAGTTCTCATGATATCTCGCTTATCATCTGCAAAAGGGAGCGTATAAGGGGCAGCGCCGTCACGATGGCGCAGCCCGCGCCGCAAAGCTCCACCGCCGAGGCGACGGCGCTCTGGCCCGCGTCCTTGCACAGGTCCGCCGCCAACCGGGTCACCACGCCGATACCCACGCACTTGATGACGGGGCTCACGATGGCGGGGCTGAGCCCGGTCTGCTCCCCCGCCAGATCGATGACGTCCCGAAGCTGGGCGAAAAGCTCCGCGGCCAGCCCCGCCGTCATGACGCATATGGCCAGGCTCAGGGCCAGGGCGAGCTCCGGGGCGTTTTTCTTCAAAAGCAGCGCCACCAGAGCCCCCGCCAGACCCAGCGCCGCCGCCTGGACCAGGACCGTCATCCCAGATCAAACAGCCGCCGGATGAGGTCGAACAGTTCCGCGATCCGCTGCACCAGTATCACCAGCACCACCACCAGACCGGCTATGGTGGTCATGAGGGCCTGTTCGTCCCGCCCGGAGCGGGTCAGAAGCAGGTTCAGCACCGCCACCAGAATGCCCACCGCCGCTATTCGGAATATGAGATCAACGTCCATTTCGTCCCGTCCCTGGTCACAACAGCAGCACCGCCAATACCGCCGCTCCGGCTGCCGGCACGCCTATGTACATCCGGCCCCGCTCCCGCAGGGCGTCCTCCGCCGCGGCCCGGGCCCGGTCCATCTCCGCCCGGCAGGCGCTCACCGCCGCCAGCTGCTCCTCGGCCCCGTACCGGCCCAGCACCGTCCCCAGTGGCAGCAGTATCCGCCGCTCCCGGACCGGCAGCGCTCCCAGCGCCTCCCGCCAGATCTCGTCCACTTCCCGCCGGCCCAGACCGTCCAGCCCCTTCCGGACCCGGCGGCAGAGGTCCGCCGCCTCCCCATCCAGCTGCGCGGACAGCTTTTCAAAGAGCTCCGGCAGGGGCGTGCGGAACCGGCCCAGTTCAAATTCCAGCAGCGTCAGCATCCGCACGAGCTCCCCCCGGCGAAGGCCGGTGTGCCGCAGCCCATCCACCGCCGTCAGGCCCGCCAGCAGCCCGGCCGCCGTGACCAGCGCCGCCCCCGCTAACCGCATGGAGCCGCCTCCACCGTGTACCGGCGCGTCCCGGAGCGGTTCTCCACCCAGACCCGCCGCCGGAACACGCCCGCCGCCAGCAGCGCCCGGCATGTGCCGCTGTCCCGCTGGTCCCGGGCCCCGTGGGCCGTGGCCAGTATCCTGGCGCCGCTGCCCGCCGCTTCCAAAATGGCCCGGGCGTCCGCCGGGCCCGCTATCTCGTCCACCGCCACGATCTGGGGATTCATGGCCCGCACCAGCAGTCCCACAGCCTGGGCTTTGGCCGCGCCGGTCATCACGTCCGTGCAGGGGCCCACGTCAAAGGACGGTTCCCCGCCCCAGGCGTCCGCGATCTCTCCCCGCTCGTCCGCCACCGCCACCCGGCAGCCGTCCCGGGACAGCAGCCGCACCAGCTCCCGCAGCAGCGTGGTCTTACCGGCGCCCGGCGGAGATACGATGAGCGTCGAGGCGAAGCCGCCCGCCGTCAGCGCGTCCCATATGCCCCCGGCGCAGCCAGGTATCGCCCGGGGGATGCGCAGGGACAGCGACGACACGTCGCGCACCCCCTCCATGCCGCCCGCGCCGTCCACCGCCGTACCACACACGCCCACCCGGACCCCGCCGGGCCCGGCGAGAAACCCCCGGCGCAGCTGCTCCCCCGCGGCGTGCAGCGAGGCGCCCGAGGCCGCCTCCAGCACCCGGCGCAGGTCCTGCTCCGTCACGGGGCCGGTCCCCAGGGCGTATTCCCCGCCTCCGATCAGCGCCGTGGCCTCCCGGCCCCGGCGCAGGCGTATCTCCTCGCAGCGCTCCCGGCCGTCCCGGTCCAGCGCCTCCGCCGCCCGGCGCAGCCCCGCCGGCAGCAGCGCCGCCGCCGCCATGAATCCGTCCATGACCTCATCTCCTCACGGGACAAGTCTATGCGGCCTGTCCCGCCGTCTATGACTGGCCAAGTGTTAACACACTGTTCACATCAATATGTTGACTTTGATTGTGGGATTTGGTAACATATTTCAGTATATTTTGTATTTGTATAGCAATTCTGAAAGGAGCATGACCCACCTCTATGCGAGAAATCCTCACAGGCTACTGGGGAAAGTACAAAAACTCCCTGATCCTGACTCCCATCTTCGTTCTGCTGGAGACCGTGGTGACGCTGGCTCTGCCCACGCTCATGTCGAACATCGTGGACAAGGGCGTCGCCACCGGCGACAGGCAGTACATCATCCTCTGCGGCCTTGCCATGACGGCGCTGGCCGTCGTGAGCGCCGTGTCCGGCTTTATCAGCACCTGGAACGCCTCCCGGGCGGCCAACGGCTTCGGCTCCAACCTGCGCGAGGCCATGTACCGCCACATACAGGAGTTTTCCTTCGCGGACATCGACCGGTTCTCCACCGCCAGCCTCATCACCCGCACCACCAGCGACGTCCGGCAGCTGCAGACCGCGGTGCAGATGATGCTGCGCACCTTTATCCAGGCCCCGTTCCAGCTTCTGGTGGCCATGACCATCGTGATCACCTACTCCTGGCGGCTGGCGCTCATCTATATGATCGCGGTGCCGGTGCTTTTCATAGGCGTGGTCACGGTCATGACTCTGGTGGATAAGCTTTTCCTCACCGTGCAGCAGAAGCTGGACGCCATGAACGCGGACATTCAGGAGAATCTGATCGCCATCCGGGTGGTGAAGGCCTTCGTCCGCCAGCGGTACGAGCGGCAGAAATTCAAAAAGGCAAACGACGAGCTGACCCGGGCCAATCTGCGGGCCGTGGGCGTCATCATCGCCATGAGCCCTCTGGCCACCATCGTTCTGAACGCGGTGACCCTGTGCATTTACTGGTTCGGCGGGCGGATGGTGGCCCGGGGGACCATCGAGTCCGGCCAGCTTTTGGCGGTCATCAGCTACCTGAACCAGATCATGATGAGCGTGATGATGTTCTCCATGGTGCTCATGCAGTACACCCGCTCCCGGGCCTGCGGCAAGCGTATCGCGGAGGTGCTGGACGCGCAGCCGGATATCCGCAACAGGCCGGACGCCCTTCCGCGCACCATCGCGAAGGATCACGGCTCCGTGGAATTCAGGGACGTCACCTTCCGCTATTCCCGCACCGGCAACGGCGAGGACGTGCTGCGGAACGTCACCTTCTCCGCCGCCCCCGGCGAGACGGTGGCCATCGTGGGCGGCACCGGCTCCGGCAAATCCAGCCTCGTGAATCTGATCCCCCGGTTTTATGACGTGACCGAGGGGGCGGTGCTGGTGGACGGCGTGGACGTGCGGGACTACCGTATCGAGGATCTGCGCGACGCCGTGGGCATGGTACTGCAAAACAACGTGCTGTTCTCCGGCACCATCCGGGAAAACATCGCCTGGGGCAAGCAGGACGCCACGGACGAGCAGATCATCGCCGCGCTGAAAAACGCCCAGGCCTGGGACTTCGTCTCCCAAATGCCGGACGGTCTGGACACCTATATCCAGCAGGGAGGCACCAACGTCTCCGGCGGACAGAAGCAGCGGCTGTGTATCGCCCGCGCCATGCTGAAAAAACCGCCCATCCTCATTTTGGACGACAGCACCAGTGCCGTGGACTCCGACACGGAAGGCCGTATCCGGGAGAGCTTTTCCCGGGAACTGGCGGACACCACCGTGTTCATCATCGCCCAGCGGATCTCCTCCGTGGTGGGCGCGGACAAGATCATCGTCCTGGACGAGGGCGGCGTGGAGGCGGTCGGCACCCACAGCGAGCTCATGGAGCGCAGCCCCATCTACCGGGACATCTACACTTCACAGGTGGAGGAGGCGCTGTCGAATGGCTGAGAGCAGAAAAAGCATATGGGCCCAGCTGAAAGAGCGCCTGGCCGTGGACAATGTGGACGTCAACGACGAGAAGATATACAAAAACATGGCCCACGGCGGGCCCGGCGGCGGGCGGGATTACCGCAAGCCCCGGGACGCCAAGGGCACTTTGGTCCGTATCCTGGGCTACGCCGGGAAAAACAAAGGGCTTTTCGTGCTGGTGCTGGTGATGATGCTCATCTCCACCGGCTGCTCCCTGGCGGCCAGCTACTATCTGCGGCCCCTCATCGACGATTACATCGTCCCGCTCATCACCAGCCCTGAAAAGGACTTCTCCGCCCTGGCCCGGCAGCTCGGTATCCTGGCCGGTATCTATCTGGCCAGCGCCGTGGCCACCTACTTCACCTCCCGCACCTGCATGACCCTGGCCCAGTGGGCCACCAACGCTCTGCGCCGGGACCTGTTCTCCGCATTGCAGGACCTGCCCGTCTGCTTCTTCGACGAGCACACCCACGGGGAGCTCATGAGCCGGTTCTCCAACGACGCGGACAACGTGCAGATGTGTCTGGAGCAGGGGATCGTGCAGTTTCTGTCCGGTATCATCACCTTCGTGGGCACCGTGGCGCTGATGATCAGCCTCAGCTGGAAGCTGTTCCTCATCACCCTTCTGACCATCGGCCTGTCCTTCGCCCTGGTGAAGGGCATTGGCCGCTACTCCCGTATCCTCTTTAAAAAGCAGCAGGCGTCTCTGGGGGCCCTGAACGGCTACATCGAGGAAATGCTGGACGGGCTGAAGGTTGTCAAGGCCTTCAACTACGAGGAGCGGGCCAAGGCAGGCTTCGGCCAGCGCAACGACGAGTACCGGGAAAACGCCATTTTCGCCAACTTCCTGGGCAGTATCATCTTCCCCACCATGAACGCCGTCATGAACATCTGCTACGCGGTCACCGCCGTGCTTGGCGGATTCATGACCGTGGCCGGTTCTTTCACCATCGGCTCGCTGGGGGTATACCTCAACTACATCCGCCAGGTGACCATGCCCATCAACATGATGAGCAACCAGGCCATCAACCTGTTCTCCGCCATCGCGGGCGCGGAGCGTATCTTCGCCATCATCGACGCCGAGCCGGAGCCGGACGGCGGCGAGGTCACCCTCGTCACCGTGGACCGGGCGGAGGACGGGACCCTCACCGAGACCGGCCACGGAGAGCGGACCGGCTTCTGGGCCTGGAAGATACCTCAGCCCGACGGGTCGTTCCAGTTCCGGGAGGTCAGGGGCGGCGTCCGGCTGGAGGACGTGCACTTCTCCTATGTGCCGGAAAAGCCCGTTTTGAAGGGGATCACCGTCTGGGCCGACCCGGGCCAGAAGATCGCCTTCGTGGGCTCCACCGGCGCGGGCAAGACCACCATCACCAACCTGATCAACCGCTTTTACGAGATCGACAGCGGGCGTATCCTCTTTGACGGCATAGACGTGAAGGACATCAAAAAAGCCGGCCTGCGCCGGAGCATGGGCATCGTGCTACAGGATACGAACCTGTTCACCGGCACGGTGATGGAGAACATCCGCTACGGCAAGCTGGACGCCACGGACGAGGAGTGTATCGCCGCCGCCAAGTCCGCCAACGCCCACGGCTTCATCACCCGCCTGCCCAACGGCTACCAGACCATGATCACCGGCAACGGTCAGAACCTGTCCCAGGGCCAGCGGCAGCTTCTGGCCATCGCCCGGACCGCCGTGGCCAAACACCCGGTGCTGATCCTGGACGAGGCCACGAGCTCCATCGACACCCGCACGGAAAAGCTCATCGACCGGGGCATGGACGCGCTCATGGAGGGCCGGACCGTGTTCGTGATCGCCCACCGGCTCAGCACCGTCCGCAACGCCCGGGCCATCGTGGTCATCGAGCAGGGGCAGATCGTGGAGCGAGGCAGCCACGAGGAGCTGCTGGATAAACAGGGCCGGTACTACATGCTCTACACCGGCCAGAGCGAATTGGACTGACGTATGGATCTTTTCAAGGAAAACCCCAATACCGCCGATACCTGGGAGAGGCTGCGGGCCGACTGCGCCGGCTGCGGCCGCTGCGAGCTTGCCCGGACCCGCCATCATCTGGTGTTCGGCGTGGGCAGCGAGACGGCGGACGTGATGTTCATCGGCGAAGGTCCCGGCGAGCAGGAGGACCTTCAGGGTGACCCCTTCGTGGGGCCCGCCGGGAAGCTGCTGGACACCATGCTGGCCATTATCGGCCTGGACCGGAGCCAGGTCTATATCGCCAATATCGTCAAGTGCCGCCCGCCCCGGAACCGGGACCCGCTGCCCGACGAGCAGGCCGCCTGTATCGGCTGGCTGGACCGGCAGATCGCGCTGGTGGACCCGGCGATCCTCGTCTTTCTGGGGCGTATCGCGGCCATGGCGTATATCAGGCCGGATTTCCGTATCACCAAGGAGCACGGCCAGTGGTTCGACGTGGAGGGTCGCCGCGCCATAGCCATGTACCACCCCTCCGCCCTGCTCCGGGACCCCTCCAAGCGCCCGGAGACCTTCGTGGACCTGAAAACACTACAGCGGGAGATCAAAAGCCTCAATGTTTGAACTGCATCCGGTCACGCTGGACGACAAAGCGTGGATCGACCCTATCGTACTGGCGGAGAACTCCCCCAGCGCGGACTATAATTTCGGCAACATCTTTCTCTGGGATGAGACATACCACCAGCAGGTGGGCAGGATAGGCCGGCGGCTGATCGCCAGGCTCGGCTATGAGCGGCGCCCCTTCTTCGCCTGGCCCGTCGGCAGCGGGGACGTGGCGAGCGTGCTGGCGGAGCTGCGCGCCTACGCGGACGGGCAGGGCTTCCCCCTCGTGCTGCGGGGCGTGACGGCGGACCATCTGCCTCTGGTGCGGGCCCTGTGGGGCGACGGGTGCGCCGTCACGGCGGAGCGGGACCTGTGGGACTACCTCTACGACGCCGAGAAGCTGGACACCCTGACCGGGAAGCACCTGCACGGCAAGCGCAACCACATCAACCGCTTCCAGCAGGAGAACCGCTGGCGCTTCGCCCCGCTGTCGGCGGAGAGCATTCCCGCCTGCAAGCGGATGCTGGACCGGTGGATGGAGACCTGCGGCGAGGACGAGAGCGACGGCATCGAGGACGAGTACCGGGCCATCCAGCGGGCGTTCGCTCACTTCGACGCGCTGGGTCTGGACGGGGGCGTGCTGTGGGTGGACGAGGAGCCCGTGGCCTTTTCCATCGGGGAGATGACCTCCGCCGACACCTTTGACACCCACTTTGAAAAGGCATACGCCACCGTCAACGGGGCCTATCCCATGATAAACCGGGAATTCGTGCGGTACATACGCGCCATTCACCCCCAGGTCCGCTATATCAACCGGGAGGACGACATGGGCCGTCCCTCCCTGCGCCAGTCCAAACTCAGCTATCATCCCGACAGGATGGTAGAAAAATATAAGGTGGTGTTTCCCCATGCGTGATCCCATGATCCGTCCCTGGCGGCAGGACGACCTGCCCCGCCTCGCCTCCCTCTGGCAGGAGGCCTTCGGCGACGACAGGGCGTACATAGATAAATATCACTCCCTGTTTTTGAAGCCGGGCTCCTGCCTGGTGGCGGAAGTGGACGGCAAGCCGGTCTCGGCCATGTACATCATGCCTGGCCCCATGTTGTTCCCGCCCTCCGGCAAGTCCGTGCCCACCATCTACACCTACGCGCTGGCGACGGACCCTGCCTACCGCGGCCGGGGTATCGGCACGGCGGTATACAAGGCCTGCTCCGCGCTGGCCCTGAGCCGGGCGGACGCGGCATGCGTGCTGCCCTCCGGGCCAGAGCTTTACCCCTTCTATGAAAAGGCAAACGGCTGCGTGCCGGTGAGCTTCATACGGGAGGCCACCTTCACCCGGGACGACCTGAAAGCCGTCCGCGCCGCCGAAGCGGTGCCCATCACCGCCGGGGAATACTATCTGCGCCGCAAGTCCATCCTCCGTGGCCGGCCCTACGCGGTCATGGGCGGAGAATATCTGGCGCTGGAGACCTATCACATGAGGCGTTTTGGCGGCGGCTTCTTCTCTCTGGACGGCGACGTGGCCGCCGTGGAGATGGACCACGGCGTATGCCGGGTGCCGGAGCTTCTGGACGCGGACAGCGACGGTATGGAGGCCATCGCGGCCATCGCCGCCATGTTCCCCGCGGACAGCTACGTCGTGCGCACGCCGGTGTTCTTTTCCGCCCCGGGCACGGTCCGCCCGTTCATGCTGGCCGCGCTGGAGCCGGAGCTGGACACGCTGCTGCCGGACGATCTCTGGTGGGGCTTTGCCTTCGACTGAGCGCATGGTCATGCTTTTTTGCAACTTTCACAAAACTTAATATTTTTGTAACAGGTTTTTACTTTATTTTGTAATATACGGTCTGTAGAATGATTCTTGCAAGAGTCAGTTTCATCTTTTTCATTTTGTCCTCAATCCATAGGGAATCGCCGGACCAGGGTCACAGGGTCCGGCGGTTTTCTTTGGCCGGGCCTTTCAGGCGGACCGTTCTTGGGAGTTGAATATATGAAGGATCTAACGATCGGGATACTGGCCCATGTGGACGCGGGAAAGACCACGCTGGCGGAGGGGATGCTCTATCTCACGGGCATGATACGCAGGCTGGGCCGGGTGGACCACCGGGACACCTGTCTGGACACACACGACCTGGAGCGGGCGCGGGGTATCACCATCTTCTCCAAGCAGGCGGTGCTGAACGTCGGCGGCGACCGGATCACGCTGCTGGACACGCCGGGGCATGTGGACTTCTCTCCGGAGGCGGAGCGGGTCTTACAGGTGCTGGACTACGCCATTCTGGTCATCAGCGGCACGGACGGGGTCCAGGCCCACACGGAGACCGTCTGGACCCTGCTGCGCCGGTACAGGGTGCCGGCGTTCCTGTTCGTCACGAAGATGGACGTGGCCAGCGCGGACAAGGCCGCGCTGCTGGCGGATATCCGTTCCCGGCTCGGGGAGGCATGCGTGGACTTCACAGCCCCCGCGCCGGAGCGGGACGAAGCCGTGGCCATGCTGGACGAGGCGGCGCTGGACGCCTATATGGCCGCCGGGACCGTCCCGGACGGCGAGATCGTCCGGCTGGTCAGAGAGCGGAAGCTGTTCCCCTGCTATTTCGGCTCGGGCCTGAAGCTGGACGGCGTGGACAGCTTTCTCTCCGCGCTGGAGCGCTACACCGCCGCGCCTCCCTGCCCCGCCGTATTCGGGGCGAGGGTCTATAAAATAGGCCGGGACGCCCAGGGCAGCCGCCTCACCTATCTGAAAGTCACTGGCGGGAGCCTGGGCGTGCGGATGGGCGTGCGCTATCTGCCTCTGGGGGGCAGGTCGCCGCTGGAGGAGAAGATCAGCCAGATCCGGCTTTACTCCGGCATGAAGTATGAAACGGCGGACACGGTCCCGGCGGGCCGGGTCTGCGCCGTGACGGGGCTGACCGGCACCTGGCCCGGACAGGGGCTCGGCGCGGAGCCGGACGGGGACGAGCCGTATCTGACCCCCGCCATGGGCTACCGGATCGTGCTGCCCAAGGGCTGCGACGCCCGGGTCTTTCTGCCGAAGCTGAAGCAGCTGGAGGAGGAAGAGCCGCAGCTGCACATCCTCTGGCAGGAGGCACTGGGCGAGATCCATGTGCAGCTTATGGGCGCGGTGCAGATCGAGGTGCTGAAAAGCCTCATCCGGGACCGGTTCGACGTGGAGGTGGATATCGACGCGGGCCGGGTGCTGTACCGGGAGACCATCGCGGGGCCCGTGGAGGGCGTGGGGCATTTTGAGCCCCTGCGCCACTACGCGGAGGTCCACCTGCTTCTGGAGCCCGGCGAGCCGGGCAGCGGCGTGGTGCTGGACACGGTCTGCCCCGAGGACGTGCTGGACCGGAACTGGCAGCGGCTCATCCTGACCCATCTGGAGGAAAAGCAGCACCTGGGCGTGCTGACCGGCTCGCCGCTGACGGACGTGAAGATCACGCTGCTGACAGGCCGTGCCCACTTGAAGCACACTGAGGGCGGGGATTTCCGCCAGGCCACCTACCGGGCGGTGCGCCAGGGGCTCATGCAGGCGAAAAGCGTGCTTTTGGAGCCATGGTATGCCTTTCGGCTGGAGGTGCCCGCCGACCAGATCGGACGGGCCATCACCGACGTCCGGGCCATGGGCGGCGTCCATGAAAGCCCCGTCCCCGCCGGGGACGACCGGATGGCCCTGTCCGGCGCGGCGCCCGTGTCCGCCATGGGCGATTACGCCGTGCAGGTGGCGGCCTACACCGGCGGCAGAGGGCGGTTCACCTGCCATGTGGAGGGCTGCCGGCCCTGCCATGACGCCCAGGCGGTCATCAAGGCCGCGGGCTACGACCCGGAGGCGGACCTGGAAAATACCCCCGACAGCGTTTTTTGCGCCCACGGAGGCGGTTTCACCGTCAAGTGGGACCGGGTATTTGAGTATATGCACCTGGAAAGCTGTCTCAAAGACCCCGACCGGCCCACGGAGGCCGCCCCGGCCCGGCCCCGGCGGGAGCCGGATATCGACGAGGCGGAGCTGGAGGCCATCATGGTCCGGGAATTCGGTCCCATCCGCCGCAAACAGTACGCCGCCCCCCAGATCAACAGCGCAGCGGGTATCGAATACAGCGCCCGCAAGACGAAAGAGCACATCATCGTGGACGGCTACAACGTGATCTTCGCCTGGGACGAGCTGAAGGGCCTGGCGGGACAAGGGCTAGACCTGGCCCGGCATAAGCTTCTGGATATGCTGGCAAACTACCAGGGCTACACAAAATGCGATCTTGTGGTGGTCTTTGACGCCTACAAGGTCCCCGGCGGTCAGGGGTCCCGGGAGAGCAGCGGCGCGGTGCATGTGGCTTACACCAAAGAGGGCGAGACGGCGGATATGTACATCGAGCGGCTGGTGAACGACATCGGCAAGAACGAGACGGTCCGGGTTGTCACCTCCGACCGGCTGGTCCAGCTGGGCGCTTTCCGGTCCGGGGTGCTGCGCACCTCCTCCGGCGAGTTCAGATCCGAGGTGGACTGGGTCCTGGACCAGATCGCTCAGGCGGTGAAAAGGACGCAGTTCTGAATATTTTTGCAAAGAGGTGCCTCATGCGCATCATCGACACATATCTGGACATCCCGACAGCTTTTGAAAACGGTTCGTTCTCCCCTGCCCGCTGGCAGAACTATATCGACAGCGCCATCCCCGGCGCCCGATCTATGCTGGAGACGGACGCGGAGTCGGTCCTTGCCGCGGGCTCTTTTACTTGGAAAAAGGACTATCTTCCCGTTTTGAACGCCCTGCCCGGCCATGCGGAACGGTGCCGGACCGCCCATGACAGCTTCCTTCTCGTCACGGAAGGGCTGGGCCAGGCCATCCGCGACAAATTCGGCAGGAGTATGAACGTGGATGTCTATCTCTACCTGGGCCTTTGCAACGGCGCGGGCTGGGTCACGTCCCTGCACGGCCGGACGGTCGTCCTGCTGGGGCTGGAGAAGATCGTGGAGCTGGACTGGTGCTCCCTGGACGATATGCGCGGTCTGGTCTGGCACGAGCTGGGCCACGTCTATCAGGGGCAGTACGGCGTGCTGGAACGCAGATATGAACGCGCCGCCGACCAGTTTCTCTGGCAGCTTTTCACCGAGGGCGTGGCCATGGTCTTTGAGCAGACCCTGGCGGGCGACGAGGGATACTACCACCAGGACAGGGACGGCTGGAAGGCCTGGTGCGACGAACATTTCGAGGATATAAAGGCGGACTTTCGCCGTGACCTGGACTCGATGACATCCGCCGGCCAGCGCTGGTTTGGCGACTGGGTCCGTTACCGGGGCCATGGCGACGTGGGCTATTACCTGGGCAGTCGGTTCGTGCGGTATATCCTCACCATGCACCCGTTCGACGACATCCTCCGCTTCGACATAGGGGATGTGTCCCGGCTGTTCGATATGTTTTTGGAGCAGGCATGAGATGGACAAAGACCTGGAAAAACGCATAGAGGAATTATCCGCCCGGTGCGAAAAGCAGAGCGTGGTCACGGCCACCGGCTTTCTCACCATGGCCGAGCAAGCGGAGGTCTCCGCTTGGGCCAAGCGCCTCGCGGACGTGACGCTGTGTCTTAACGGGGGCGACGAGCTCTGCGAGCGCAAGTGCGCCTTCTTCCTTCCCTACTATATCGACGAGGCGGACTTTGACCCGGCGGAGCATATCCGCGCCGTACAGGCGACGGCCTATTTCGGCGAGCCCACCCACCGGGACTACATGGGCGCGGCGCTGGGCCTGGGCATTCGCCGGGAGTGGATCGGGGACTTCCGAGTGCTGGGCGATAAGGCGTATATCTTCTGTCTGCCGTCGGTGGAAAAGCTCCTCACGGAGGAACTGACCCAGGCGGGCCGGGTGAGCCTCAAAACGGCCCCTATCCCCCTTTCCCAGGTCCCCAAGCCGGAGCGGAAGGTGAAGAAGATGACCTTCACGGTGAAGAGCCTGCGGCTGGACGCGGTAGCGGGGGATATGTTCGGCATGAGCCGCACCGCCGCGGCGGAACTGATCCGGGCCGGGGCGGTCAGCCTCAACTACGCCCTGTGCGTCCACGTTGACGCGCCGGTCTCGGAGGGGGACGTGATCTCCATCCGGGGCCGGGGCAAGGGAGCCGTGACCGCCGTAGGCGGCCAGTCGAGAAAGGACCGGACCTTCGTGGAGGCGGAGATCTATCTTTAAGATCTCCGCCTCCATTTTTTTTGTATTTTTTCTTTCCGCCTGCGCAAACTAGGGCCATGGAAACGAAACGATTGGGTAAACAGACCGTCCACCTGACCATGCAGCCGGGCGTTGCCGCGGCGGCGTGTGTGGGCGGCAAAAAAGAGGGCGAGGGCCCTCTGCGCAAATTTTTCGACTATCTGAGCGACGACTCCCGGTTCGGCGCAAAAAGCTGGGAGAAGGCGGAGAGCGCCATGCTGAAGATGTGCTACTCCATCGCCTGCGACAAGGCCAAGGTCACCTCCGGCGACGTGGAGTATGTGTTTTCCGGGGACCTTCTCAACCAGTGCGCCGGTTCGGCCTACGCCATGCGGGAGTGCGGCGTGCCCTACTTTGGGCTGTACGGGGCCTGTTCCACCATGGCCGAGAGCCTGTCTCTGGCGGCCATGATGATCGACGGGGGCTTTTGCGACGTGGCCGCCGCGGCCACCAGCAGCCACTTCTGCTCCGCCGAGCGGCAGTACCGCTTCCCCCTGCAATACGGCAGCCAGCGGCCCCCCACGGCCCAGTGGACCGTCACCGGTGCGGGCGCGCTGATCCTGAAGGCCGACGGTCCGGCGCCCTATGTGACGCACATCACCACCGGCGTCATCACCGACGCGGGGGTGACGGATATGAACAACATGGGCGCGGCCATGGCCCCGGCGGCTTATGAGACACTGTCCGCCCATTTCCGGGACACGGGCCGGGGCCCGGATTACTACGACGCCATCGTCACCGGCGATCTGGGCGTGGTGGGCTCCCATATCCTGACAGACCTGTTCTTGCGGGACGGTATCGACCTGGGCGTGGGCTATATGGACTGCGGACGGCTCATCTACTCCACCAACGGTCAGGACGCCCACGCCGGCGGCTCCGGCTGCGGGTGCAGCGCGTCGGTGCTGTGCGGCCACCTGCTGCACGGCATGCTGGAGCACAACTGGAACAAGCTGCTCTTCGCCGCCACGGGGGCCATGATGAGCCCCACCACCAACCAGCAGGGCGAGAGCATCCCCGCCATCTGCCACGCGGTGGCTCTGGAAAATACGAGATGTTAAAGGCAGGGTCCGGACATGAATGAGACTGTGATGACATTTCTAAAGACGTTTCTGGTGGGCGGAGCGCTGTGCCTCATAGGCCAGCTTCTCATCGACCTGACCAAACTGACCCCGGCCCGTATCCTGACCGCCTATGTGGTGGCGGGCGTGATACTGGGGGCCGTGGGGCTCTATCAGCCCCTGGCCGACTGGGCCGGAGCCGGGGCTACCGTGCCCCTGACGGGCTTCGGGAACCTTCTGGCCAAGGGCGTGAAGGAGGCCGTGGCGGAAAAGGGCGTCATCGGCGCCTTCACCGGGGGCTTCACCTCTGCCGCCGGCGGTATCTGCGCCGCCATCTTCTTCGGCATCATCGTGGCCACCATTTTCAAAAGCAAAGAAAAGTATTAAAAGGAAAGCGCCCGCTCCGGGCGCTTTCCCTTTGATTCATTCCTCCACGGGAGGCGGTACTTCGGGAGGCGGTACTTCCAGACTCCAGTCCATCTCCTGTCCGGAGGACGCCGGGGCCTTGTCCAACAGCTCGCCGTCGTAGGTCCAATACTCCTCGTGTCCGTCCGGGTAGAGCAGGTATACATAGTCATCCGCGAAGTCATAGCCCGCCGAGCCGCCGCCCTCCAGATCGTGCAGCGCCTGTTCCCAGTCCCAGAAAGCCCGCACATAGCCAGGTGACTTCCGGGTCTCATCCTCCGCCGTCCAGACGGTCTCCCCGTTGAAGGTCACGGCGTCGATCTTATCCTCCACGGGCACGAACCAGAAATCACTTCTCTCATGTCCTTTTACGCTTACCCATTCCAGCACGGGATGCTTCATCTCGATGTTGACGGTATGGCCGTCGCCTGATATCCGGCTTTTGGTGGTAGACGATCCGCCATAGGTGTAGGTCCAGCGGACGAAGGCCCTCTCCCCCTCCGGCGTGTCGATCAGGCACACGTCCCTGACCTCAACCGCGCTCACCGGCACGATATACCACTGGCTCAGGGCCGCGATGGCTCCCGCGGCGGCGGCCGCCGCCAGCACCGCAGCCAGGATGATGGCGACGATCTTCTTCCGCTTCTGCCGTTTCATCATGGCCCGGAAACGACCCAGCGTGGTCTTGTCCTTCCCCGGGGCCTTGGGCAAGACCTCCTTCATGACCTCATACTCCGCCCGGCAGCTTGCGCACGCCGTCAAATGCTCTCCCACCGCCGCGCCGGTCTCGGCGCTGACCACACCGTCGTGGTACAGCGGCAGCAGGTCCCGCACCACCGCACAGGGCAGCGGGGCATTTTTATTCTCGTTCATGATCTTCCTTCCTTTCGCAATGCCTCCAATATGGTCTTGCGTGCCCGGTGGTAGGTGACCCGGGCCCAGCCCTCCGTTTTGCCGAACAGCGCGGCGATCTCCCCAAAGGACAGCTCCCCATAGGCCCGCAGAGAAAATACCTCCCGGTAGGGCTCGTCCAGCCGGTGCAGGGCCCGGTGCACCGCCATGAACAGGTCCCGATCCTCCGCCGCCTGCTCCGGCCCGGCGGCCTCCGGGGCCGGGTCCCAGTCAAGCGGCGTCTCCCGGCCCAGCTTCTTGCGCCGGTTGTACCAGATATTCCTGGCGATGGCGCACAGCCAGGTGTAGAGGCTGCTCTGGCCGGCGAAGCTGCGGCGGGTCCCCATGGCCTTCAAAAAGGTCTCCTGGGTCACGTCCTGGGCGTCCGTCTCGCTGTGGCACAGGGCCAGGGCGTAGCGGTACACGGCCTCGTACTCGGCGCACAGCGCCTGCTCTGAGAGCTCCGGCTCTTTCTTTTTTCGCGTCACAGCCCCGCCCCCTTTCCTGTCCGGACGTCTATTAGACAATCCAGCGGCAAAAACGTTACAAAATATCCGCGCCGCCCGATCCCGGACGGCGCGGTACATATTCTCTTCGGCTCAGCCTCTCATGACCGCCAGGGTCCTGTCAGCGGCGGCGCGCAGGTATTCCTCCAGCCGCAGATCCGCCGTGCCCGCCACATATACCCCGCAGCTGGCGGTGGGGATCAGTATCTTCACCGCGTCCGCGCCGGACACCGCCGCCGCCATGGCGGGAGACACCTCCCCCATAATACCGTCGGCCAGGATCATGCCGATGGGGCCCAGGATCACGTCCGCCCGGGCCGCGTTATAGATGACGGCGTTCTCCCCGGTGGCGCCCCGGGCCGCCCCGGCCCGCAGCATGGCGGCGGTGGCCGCCGCGTTGGTCCCCACGGCCGCCAGCTCCCATCCGGCGGGGATATCCCCCGCCAGAAGCTTCACGAGCTGCGCGCCTATGCCGCCCCCCTGGGCGTCCACAACAAGGGCGACCTTTTTCTTATCTTGCATGGCGCCGCTTCCCGTCACTTGACCACGCCCTTGACGTAGGGCGCCCGCTCCACCTTCTCCGGTACGATCTCATAGCAGGCCCGGAGCATCCCGACAGCCTCCTCAGCCGCTTCGTCCGTGCGGGCGAACACCGTGGCCAGCCGCTGTCCGGCCTCCACCGGGTCGCCCACCTTTTTGTACAGCGCGACGCCCACGCCCAGGTCGATGGTATCTCCCTTGGCCGCCCGGCCGCCGCCCAGGCGCATGCTCACAAGGCCCACGTCCTCGGCTTGGATATGCTTCACATACCCGCCGGCGTCGGCCAGAACGTCCCGGCGCACAGGGGCGAGAGGCAGAAGGGACTTGTCATACACCGCGGCGTTGTCGCCCCCCTGGGCCTTGACGAACGCCGCGAACTTTTCCAGAGCCGCGCCGCTGGATACGGCCTTTTCCAGCATATCGCGGGCCGTCTCATCGTCCGGCGCCACGCCGCTCTCCCGCAGTATCTGGGTCCCCAGGGCCAGGCACAGGTCCATGAGCTCGCCCCGGTACTCCCCCCGGAGCACCGCCAGGGCCTCGTGGGCCTCGATGGCGTTGCCCACGGTGCTGCCCAGCGGCTCGTCCATGTCCGTCACGACGGCCACGACCTTTTTCCCCGCCCGGCGGCCTACCTCCACCAGCGCTCCGGCCAGATCGAAGGCCGCCTTCTCCGTCTGCATGAAGGCCCCGGAGCCGCACTTCACGTCCAGCACGATCACGTCCGCGCCCACCGCCAGCTTCTTGCACAGGATACTGCTCACGATCAGCGGCAGGCTGGGCACCGTGCCCGTCACGTCCCGGAGGGCATACAGCTTCTTGTCCGCCGGGCAGATATCCGCCGTCTGGCCGGCGATGGCAAAGCCAACCTGGTTCACCTGGCGGATGAACGCCTCTTCCGTCATCTCCACGGAGAAGCCCGGAAAGCTCTCCAGCTTGTCGATGGTGCCGCCGGTGTGGCCCAGGCCCCGGCCCGACAGCTTCGCCATCTTCACCCCGCAGGCCGCCACCATGGGGCACAGCAGCATGCTGGTCTTGTCCCCCACGCCGCCGGTGGAGTGCTTGTCGGCCTTCACCCCGTCGATACCGGACAGGTCGATACGCTCGCCGGAGTCCAGCATGGCCATGGTGAGCTGGTACGTCTCGTCCATGTCCATGCCCGCGAAATAGATCGCCATCGCCATGGCGCTCATCTGGTAGTCCGGGATGTCGCCCTTCGTATAGCCGTCGATCATCCAGCGGATCTCCTGGCCTGTGAGAGCCCCGCCGTCCCGTTTTTTCACGATAAGGTCATTCATTCGCATAACGCGCACCCCCGTCTGGCAGCCCGCCGGCCGCGTGTCTTTTGTGGAAATCTTCCTACTATTTGTCAGTATAGCACAAGTTTTTTGATTTGTATATCAAAAATAGTAGGGTTTTCCGCCCATCCACAGCACATGGTTCTTCTGCGCGGGCGGCTCGGCTTCCGCTTTCGGAGCGGCAGGCGCCGTTTTCCCGCCCAGGGGCTTTTCAGCGGCGTACTGAGGCCGCTGGGGGAAGCGGACCATATCCATGGGCGAGATACGCCGGGTCAGCCGCAGGCGGCCTCCCTCCGGCTCCGGCACCCCCAGATAGCCGCTCTTCTCCCCGTAGACGGACAGCCGCACCACCCGGCCCACGTCCCGCATATCCGCCCGCATGACCGTGACGGCCCCCTGCCGCTCCACCGTCAGCGTGCCCTCCTCGTTCCCGTCGATATAGATCGGTATCTGCATATCAAAACCCCCATTTTGCTTATTTAAACTGCACGGCGGAAGTGAATCCCGCCGGCAGGAAGTCAAAAGCCTTCACACAGCGGCTTTTGACTTTGACGCACGGGAATGCCGTGCGGCTCGCCCTGACCGGGCTTCGCTCCCACTCAACGTCAAACCCCCGTTCATATGCCTACCAAAGCATATGAACGGGGGTCACGATTTACGACAGAGACTGGTTCAGGCCGAAGCTGACGGCGATGGCGTCGTCCACCCGGGTCATGGCGGCGCCCGAGAGCTTGCCCATCCGCTCCCGCAGACGGGATTTGTCCAGGGTGCGTATCTGCTCCAGCAGGATCACGCTGTCCCGGGTGAGCCCGCTGTCGGGGGCCTGTATCTCGATGTGGGTCGGCAGCCGTGCCTTGCCCACCTGGGATGTGATGGCCGCCGCGATGACCGTGGGGCTGTGGCGGTTGCCCGTGTCGTTCTGTATGATAAGCACCGGCCGCAGGCCGCCCTGCTCCGAGCCCACGACGGGGCTGAGATCGGCATAGAAAATGTCTCCGCGTCGAACCGGATTTGTCATGTGAGCACCTTCCGTGAAAGAGTCGCCCGGTACATTCTATGTACGGACATGCCTCTATTCTCCCACGAAAGGAATGTTTTTATACCATTCCGGCGTTCTCAGTCAACATATACTCGGGGCACACGGGGGCTCACGGCGCACAAAAGCTCGTAGTGGATGGTACCGGCCAGGTCCGCCACGTCCCCGGCGGGGACGGTCCTGCCGAATATCTCCGCCACGTCGCCGCTTTTCACCCCCAGACCCGTCACGTCCGCCATGCACATGTCCATGCAGATACGGCCCACCTGCCGGGCCCGCCTGCCGCCGAAGTCCAGGCTCATTTTATTGGACAGCGCCCGGTGCAGGCCGTCCGCGTAGCCGATGGGCAGCACGGCGATGTCGCTGGGCCGCTCCACGGTAAAGGTCCGTCCGTAGCTGATGGTGTCCCCCGGCGCGTGGCGCTGGACATATGCCGTCCGGCTGAAGAGGCTCATGGCCGGGATCAGCTCGACGTCTCCCCTGTCCGTCCCGGGATACAGGCCGTACAGGGCCACGCCGGGCCGCACCATGTCCATATAGGTCTCCGGGAAGGACAGCATGGCCCCGGAGTTGGTGCAGTGGTGGATCTCAAACCGCTCCCCCGTCCGGTCCTCGATGGCGGTGAAGCCCGCCCGGAAACGGGAAAGCTGTTCCCAGGTGAAGTCCCGCACGCCCACGTCGCCGTCGGATACGCAAAAGTGGGTGAATACCCCCTCGGGCCGCAGGCGGGGCAGCTTCACGGCCTTGACGGCGTCGTCCAGCTCCGTCTCCCCGTAGGCCCGGAAGCCCGTCCGGCCCATGCCGGTCTCCAGCTTGAGGTGGACCTTCAGCTTCCGGCCCGTACCGGCCAGGGCGTCGTTCATGGCCTGAGCGGTCGCGTAATCGCCCACCGCCTGGGTGATATCGTTCTCCGCCAGCACGGGGGCGTATCCCGGCATGGTGTAGCCCAGAATGAGGATGGGCAGTTTGATCCCCGCCCGGCGCAGCTCCATCGCCTCGTCCAGACAGGCCACCGCCAGATAGTCGCAGCCAAGCTCCGCCAGCAGCCGTGATACCCGCACGGCCCCATGGCCGTAAGCGTTGGCCTTCACCACGCCCAGATACCGGCAGCCGGGGGAGAGCCTTGCCCGCATGGCCCGGTAGTTGTGTTCGATAGCCCCCAGGCTTATCTCCGCCCACGTCCTCTTTTTCGCGTCGTCCATCTTTCTCTTTCTCCTTTGTACAGCACTGTGTATCGTTCTCAGCTGATCTCCCAGCCGGTGATGATGCTCTTGATGACGGTCCTGCCCTCCGAGGCCACCTCCATGGCCACGGGAGAATACGTCTCCTGGTCCAGCCAGAGCGTGAGGACCGAGTTCTCCCCCACATAGAGCCGGGCGGCGATGTAGTCCCCATCCCACCACAGAAGCTCCACATAGGCGCTGGCCATGGCGTCCATCATCACCGGCACGGCGCTCATGGCCGTGAGCCCCTCTGCGTCCAGCGGTCCGGCTCCCAGCAGCGCCCCGTCGAATTCCACCTGGGTCTCGCCCCGTTTCGCGTGGGCCCTGACGCCGGCGATGAGCTCCGGGGAGAGCACCTCCACTACGGTCTGCTGTCCGTCATAGGACACATCCAGCTTATAGTCCTCCACCGTCTCGCCGTAGTCCGCCGTCAGCGCCGCTTGAAAATGTATGCTCCCGGCCTCGGTCACAGCCTGCCGCAGCGCGCCGAAGCCCTCCTCCAGCCGTTCCTCCCGCTCCCCGCACCCGGGCAGGAGCAGCAGGGTCATCATCAGTGCGGAAACGATGGCTTTCCGCATGGGTAACGCTCCTTATCGTATGATCTCCTTTTCCGCCTCGGGCAGGAATTCTATGATATCCCCCGCCTTAAGGGCGTATTCGCCGTATTTCGCCGCGGCCAGGTCCCCGGCCCGGGCATGGAGCCAGCAGGCCGTCACCACCGCCCGGCGGGGCGACATCTGCCCCAGCAGGGCGCCGATCACCCCCGCCAGCACGTCCCCCGTTCCGCCGGAGGCCATGCCGGGATTGCCCGCGTCGATGATATATCCCTTCCCGTCCGGGAAGGCGCAGACGGTCCTGTAGCCTTTCAGCACCAGGGCGCAGCCGTACTCCCGGGCAAAATCCAAAGCGTCCGTGAGCCGGTCCTCCACGGGCCTGCCGAGCAGCCGGGCAAACTCCCCCTCGTGGGGCGTGAGCACCACCGGGCCCGCCGCCTCTTTCAAAAGGGAGCGGTCCTTCCCGATGGCCCACAGGGCGTCCGCGTCCGCCACCAGAGGGCCCGCCGCCGTCCGCAGGACAGCCCCGGTCAGCGCCGCTGTATCCCCGTCTCTGCCAAGGCCGGGCCCGATCACGCACACGTCGCACCCGTCCAGCCGGTCCTCCAGACCGTTCACCGCTTCGGCGCCGAAACGGCCCCGCTCGTTGGACGGCATGGGAATGACCATGGCCTCGTCGTTTTTGACGGCTTCGATATCATATATATCCGCGGGAACGCCCAGATAGACCAGCCCCGCTCCGGCGCGTACCGCCCCACGGGCGCACAGACCGGCCGCGCCGGTATAGCCCCGGCTGCCGGCCAGGATGAGAAGCTTTCCGTAGTCCCCTTTGTGGGTGAGCGGCCGCCGGACGGGCAGCGCCAGGTCCCCGGCGTGGATGGCGTACAGCCCGCAGCCGGCCCCGGCCAGGATATCCTCCGGCAGGCCGATGTCCGCTATCTTCAACTCGCCCCGGTATGTACAGCCCGGCTCCACGAAGTGCCCGGGCTTGGCCATGGAAAAGGTCACCGTGCACCGGGCCGTCACCGCCTCCCCCGGCACGGCTCCCGTATCCGCCGACACGCCGCTGGGGACGTCCGCCGACGCCACGGGCCGTCCCGCGCCGTTCATCAGCCGCGCCGCCGCCAGCGCGTCGCCGGCGAGAGGGCGGCTCAGCCCCACGCCAAACAGCGCGTCCACCAGCACACCGGCGTTCTTCACGATCTCCCACAGGCTCTCGTCCTCCGCCGAAAAGTCCTCCAGCGTGCCGCCGGCGGACTGTAGCTCCCGCTCCATGGCGCGGGCGTCCTCCGTCATCTTCTCCCGCGGGCCGACCAGAAAGGCCCGAACAGAAAAGCCCATATCCATCAAAATGCGGGCCGCCGCCAGACCGTCGCCGCCGTTGTTGCCGGGGCCGCAGAACACCGCCGCGCTCCGCTTCGATCCGGCAAGCGCCGCCGCCGCCTCGGCCAGCGCCGTGGCGGCCGCCTCCATCAGCTTCAACGACGGTATGCCCCGGCCGTGGATGGCCTCGGCGTCCGCCGCTCTCATCTTTTTCGCGTCCGATAACTCCATTGCTCTCCTCCGTTTCTCGCGTGTATATTATAGCCCCGCGGTAAAAATACGTCAATTTCAATTATAGTTGCTAAAAGAGGGTTTTTATGTTATAAAATAAGGTTAGCGTGCTTTTTCTTTGGTTTATTATTTCGTATAGACATACAAGGAGCGCATTTCACATGGAAGAAAAACTGCGGCAGCTGCGGGAGGAATCCCTGCAGGCCATCCGCCAGGCGGGCGCGCTGGACGCGCTGGACGCCGTGCGGGTGAAGTATCTGGGCAAGAAGGGCGAGCTCACCGCCGTCCTGAAGCAGATGGGCGGCCTGTCCGCCGAGGAGCGGCCCCGGATGGGTCAGCTGGCCAATTCCATCCGCGAGGAAGTGACCGAGGCGTTGGAGGAAGGGCGCAGGGCGCTGAGCGAGAAAGCGCTTGAAGCGCGTCTTGCCGCCGAGCGGGAGGACGTGACCATCCCCGGCACGCCCGTGGCCATTGGCCGGGAGCACCCCCTGACCCGGGTCATCAACGAGTTTTCCGAGATCGCCATCGGCATGGGCTTCACCATCGCCGAGGGCCCGGAGGTAGAGCTGGCCAGCTACAACTTTGACAAGCTCAACACCGCCGAGGGCCACCCCGCCCGGGACCGGCAGGACACCTTCTATTTTACCGACGACGATTCCGTACTGCTGCGGACCCAGACCAGTCCCGTGCAGATCCATGTGATGGAGACCTATCCCCTGCCCATCCGTATCATCGCCCCGGGCCGGGTCTACCGCAAGGACGAGGTGGACGCCACCCACAGCCCCATGTTCCACCAGATAGAGGGTCTGGTGGTGGATGAGGGCGTCACCTTCGGCGATCTGAAGGGCACGCTCAACGAGCTGGTCCACCGGCTGTACGGCAACGACCTGCGCACCCGCTTCCGTCCTCACCACTTCCCCTTCACCGAGCCAAGCTGTGAGATGGACGTGGAGTGCTTCAAGTGCCACGGCGCCGGCTGCCCCGTCTGCAAGGGCGAGGGCTGGGTAGAGCTGCTGGGCGGCGGCATGGTCCACCCCAAGGTCCTGTCCGGCTGCGGTATCGACACGGACAGGTACTCCGGCTTCGCCTTCGGCTTCGGCTCCGACAGGCTGGCTATGTTCCGCTACAACATCAGCGACCTGCGGCTGCTCTTTGAAAACGACGTGCGGTTTTTGGAGCAGTTCTGAAGGAGGTTAGGAAAAATGGATCTTTCAAGAGAATGGCTGAATGACTATACAAAAATAGACGTCCCCGACCGGGAATTCTGCGAGGCCATGACCATGTCCGGCTCCAAGGTGGAGGGCGTGTCCGTCACCGGCGCCGGTATCTCGAACGTGGTGGCGGGCAAGGTCACCTTCATGAGCCCCCACCCGGACTCCGACCATATGTGGGTGTGCAAGGTGGACGCGGGACAGGCCCATGACCTGACCATCGTCACCGGCGCGCAGAACGTGTCCGTGGGCGACATGGTGCCCGTGGCCCTGGACGGGGCTAAGCTGCCCGGCGGCGTGGAGATACGCTGTTCCAAGCTCCGGGGCGTTATGAGCGAGGGCATGCTCTGCTCTCTGGCCGAGCTGGGTCTGGACACCCACGACTACCCCTATGCCATCGAAAACGGTATCTTCATCATGCAAGAGCCCTGCGACCCCGGCGACGACATCATAAAGGTCCTGGGCCTGGGTGACAGCGTGGTCGAATTTGAGATCACCAATAACCGGCCCGACTGTTTGAGCATTATCGGTCTGGCCCGGGAGGCCGCCGCCACCTTCGGCACGGAGCTGCATGTGGCCACGCCCGCCGTGAAGGGGTCCGGGGACGACATCCGCAACTACCTGACCATCCAGATCGACGAGCCCGGCCTGTGCCCCCGGTACACCGCCCGTATGGTGAAGAACGTCCGGATCGAACCCTCCCCCGCCTGGCTCCGCCGGCGGCTGCGCGCCTGCGGTATCCGGCCCATCAACAACATCGTGGACATCACGAACTACGTCATGCAGGAGTACGGCCAACCCATGCACGCCTTTGACTACAGCTGCGTGGGCGGCAATAAGATCGTCGTCCGCCGGGCGGCTCCGGGCGAGACCCTGATGACCCTGGACGGCAATACCCGCAACCTGACGGACAATATGCTGGTCATCGCCGACGCCGAAAAGCCCATAGGCGTGGCCGGCGTCATGGGCGGCGGCAACTCCGAGATCGTGGACGACACCAGCTGCATCGTGTTCGAGTCCGCCAATTTCAACGGCACCTCCATACGCAAGACCGCCATCGCTCTGGGCATGCGCACGGACGCCTCCGGCAAATTTGAGAAGGGTCTGGACCCGGAGGGGACTGTCCCCGCCGTGCAGCGGGCCTGCGAGCTGGTGGAAATGCTGGGCGCGGGCGACGTGATCGACGGCATGATCGACGTGGTGGCGGCGCCCCATGTGGAAAAAACCGTACAGCTGGAGCCCGACAAGGTAAACGCCCTGCTGGGCGCCGACATCAGTCGGGAGTACATGGTAAGCGTTCTGGAAAAGCTCGGCTTCACGGTCAAGGGCGACACCATCCACGTCCCCTCCTGGCGCAGCGACATCGAGCACTACGCCGACATCGCCGAGGAGGTGGCCCGGTTCTACGGCTACGACGTAGTGGAGCCCACCATGCTCCGTGGCAAGACCGCTCAGGGCGGCTGGAGCGAGAAGCAGAAGTTCGACAACCGTCTGGCCAGTCTCTGCCAGGCCATGGGCTTCAACGCCATCCTCACCTACTCCTTCGGCAGCCGCAGCGCCTGGGACAAGATCCGGCTCCCCGCCGACTCCCCTCTGCGCAACGCCCTCATCATCCAAAACCCCTTGGGCGAGGACCGGAGCGTCATGCGCACCACCCCCATGCCCTCCATGCTGGACGTCATGGCCACCAATGCGGCCAAGCGCAATCCCTCCGTGCGGCTGTACGAGCGGGCCACGGTGTACTACCCCAGGACCGACGGCCCTCTGGCCGACGAGGTCCAGTGGCTCATGCTGGGCGAGTATGGCGGCGGCGCGGACTTCTTCCAGCTGAAGGGCTGCGTGGAGGCCATCCTGAAGGACATGCGGGTGGAGAACGCGGTCTTCACCGCCGAGCGGTCGGACCCCTCCTTCCACCCCGGACGCTGCGCCAGGATCGAGGCGGCGGGTGAGACCATCGGCGTCATCGGCCAGGTCCATCCCACCGTGTGCGACACATACGGTCTGGATCACCGGAGCTTTTACGCCCAGCTGAACATCCCCGCTATGCGCTCTCACCAGGGCCCGGAGCGGGTGTTCACCGCCCTGCCCCGCTTCCCCGCCGTCAGCCGGGACATCGCCCTGGTCTGCGGCGAGGACGTGACCGTGGCCGCGCTGGTGGATACCATCACCGCCGCCGGCAAGCCCTATCTGGAGGACGTGAAGCTCTTTGACGTTTACAAGGGCGCGCCCATCCCCGCCGGACAGAAGAGCGTGGCCTTCTCCCTCACGCTGCGCGCCGCCGATCAGACCCTCACCGAGGAGCACACCGCCGAGACCATGAACGCCATTCTGGACGCTCTGGCCCGGGAGCACGGCGCCAGTATCCGCTGAGCAAATTTTAATACTTTTGTAACATCTTATTGGTTATAAGCATGCTATAATGAGGTAACAAACTGTAAAGGAGGGATACGAGCATGGAGGAATCCACCCGCAAGTTCAAGGTCATGGACCACAGCGCGGAGATCCGGGAGATCATGTCCAGCGTGTACAGCGCTCTGCTGGTAAAGGGCTACAACCCCATCAACCAGATCGTGGGCTACATCCTCTCCGAGGACCCCACATACATCACCAACTACAACAACGCCCGGGCGCTCATCGGCCGGCTGGACCGGGACGATCTGTTGCAGGAGCTCGTCTCCTCCTACCTGCAAAAGTAAAATAAAAACAAGCGGCTCTGCCGCTTGTTTTTATTTTAGACCGCCGCGGCCCGCGCGACGCAAAGCGCCTCCGCCTTTCAGGCGGAGGCGTTCACGTTTTTACTGATAGGAGTTTTCCGCTCCGGCGGCAAGCTCTTCAGGGCTTATCATTGCGCGTTTACCCAAGCCTCCAGCCGGTCCATGCCCTCTTTCAGCTCGGCGTCGGAGCAGCAGTAACTCATGCGCATATACCCCTCCGTGCCGAAGTACACGCCGGGGATGAACCCCACCCCGGCCTCCGCCAGCAGCCTTTTGCACAGCCGCAGGGAGTCGCCGTCGTAGGGCGCGGTGGGCAAAAACAGATAAAACGCCCCCTCCGGCTCCTGTACCTGCCAGCCCATGGCTTTGAGCCTGCCATACACATAGTCGCGCCGTTTTTTGAATATCTCCCGCACCGGCGCCACGTCCGTTTTCAGCGCCTGCACACACGCCCGCTGCAAAAGCGAGGGCGCGGAGGTGACGCAGTACTGGTGGAACACCTGTAGCCGGTCCCGCAGGGGCGCGTCGGCCAGAACATATCCCAGCCGCCAGCCGGTCATGGCGTAGGGCTTGGAAAAGCTCTGGATCACCACGATACGCTCCCGCATGTCCTGGTACTCGCTGAAGCTGTGGTACTCCCCCGAATAGACCAGTTCACGGTACACGTCGTCGCACAGCACGAATACCGGCTTGTCTGCCAGAACGCCGTGTACGGCGTCCAGCGTCCTCTTGGTGTAAATGCACCCGGTGGGGTTGTTGGGCGAGGTCAGGATGATGGCTTTCGTGCGGGCTGTGATGGCGTTTTCCAGGGCCTCCGGGTCGATCTGGAAGCCGTTCTTCTCCGTGGGCAGATACACCGGCTTGCCCCGGAAAAGCCGCACCACGGACTCATACAGCCCGAAGGCGGGCGTGGGGATGATCACCTCGTCGCCGGGATTCAAAATGGTCGCCAGCGTGATGAACAGCCCCTCCGTGGCGCCGTCGGTGAGAATGATCTCGTCGGGAGAGTAGTGCAGGTCATGGTGCCGCGCCTCATACTCGGAGATGGCCTGTAGCGTGAAGGGAAAGCCGTTGCCGGGGGGATAGTGGGTCTCGTCGGCGTTCAGGGCGGATATGACCTCCGCCTTAACGGCCTCCGGTGTGGCCAGATCCGGCTCCCCCAGCGTAAAGCCGATGGCGCCGGGCGTATCCCGGACCAGATAAGTGAATTGCCGGATGCCGGAAAGCTGCTCGTTGGCTGCGGCGGTGTTCAGGACAAGTTCCATGTTCCTCTCCTCTCAGGCGCCCGTCTCCGTGACGGGCTCAAAGGCCATATAGGCGTCCACGCTGCCGATGCCGAACAGGCCGCCGGCGGCGGTCAGAATATCCTCATACCCTGTCCAGGAATCATCCCGGAGGGCCTGGATATCGCTGTGGTAGATCAGCACCATATAGGGACACTCGTCATAGACGATCTGTTGGAGCTGATAGGCGGCGTTTTGCGCGGCCATCTCGTCGGCGGCGGTGCAAAGCTGCTCATATGTGCTCTCATATGCCTCGCTGTACCAGCCGGTCAGGCTGTTGTTGGCGGCGCGGAAGCGCCGGGCGGCCAGCACGGGATTGGCGTCGCCCCGCCAGCTGAGCATGCACATGTCCCAGTTGGCCTTTGGCGTGCATGTGCCGGTCACCGGGCCGTCCACCACTTTGATATCCACCTGCGCGCCGATGGTCTCCAGCCCCTCCTTGAGGATGGTGGCCGCCGTGGAGGACCAGCTGTCCTGGGAGCTGGTGTACAGGCTCAGCACCAGCGGGTCGCCGGTGACGATGTTCTCCAGCTTGCCGTCCTCGTCCCGGTCGTAGTACCCCTCCGAATAACAGACATTCAGCGCGTCCGACGGGCTCATGCCCCGCAGATTCACCGTACTGTTGAAGTAATCGGTCCCGGGCCCGGCCCAGACGCTGCCGATCATCCCCGCGTCGCCGGAGGACATGGACAGCATCCACGCCCTGTCGGTACAGTATTCCACCATGACCCGCATATTCGCCGAGGTAAAGACGCCCTTGCGGGTGTTGAAGGCCACGCCCCAGATATCCGATCCGGGCAGGTACGCCTGTATGAGCCGCACGCCCGGCACGCCTTCCAGGGTGGTCAGCTGCACGTCCGAAAGGCCCATGGCCCCGTCCACCTCTCCGGAGGATACCGCGCGGCCTGCCACCGTCTCCGTGGAGTAATAGAGGAAGCGCACGCTCCCCAGCTTCGCCGCGCCGCCAAAGTAGTTGGCCCGGGCACGGAAAGTCCAGCTGATCTCCTGGGGACCCGTCTCCACCATATCCCGGACAAAGGGCCCGGAGCCGATCATCTCGCTGTTATCAAAGCTGCGCAAATCGGCCTGGGCGCTCCAGATGTGCCGGGGCAGGATGGGCACGGGGTTGTCGCGCATGTCGCTTTTCACATAGTCGGTGGTTATGACCAGCGTATAGTCGTCGGGACAGCGGATATCGCTGATACCGTCAAAGCAGGGATCGAAGTTCTGGGAATTGATCATCATGGTCTCGTAGGTGTACTTCACATCCGCCGATGTGACGGGCACGCCGTCGGAGAAGGTCACCCCCTTGCGCAGCCGTATGGTCCAGGTGAGCTGATCACTGGATAGGCTGTAATCCTCCGCCAGACAGTTGACCGGATCCCCATTGGCGTCGATCCGCCACAGGGGGTCGTATACGAGAAGGAAAAACTCCTGCGCCAGCCGGCTGTCGGCGTAAAGGGGGTTCAGTGTGTCGGCCATCTCCGTCACGGCGATGGTCATCTCCGCGCCATCCTGGAGCACAGCCTTTTCCGGCTCGCTGCCGCAGGCGGAAAGAAACAGCAGCGCGCCGCCCAGAGCCAGCGCCGCCGTCTTTTTTATGTAATTTCTCAGTGTACCTGCTCTCATCCGCCTCAGCCGCCTTTCAGTGTCCGCAAAAGGGCCGTGGGTTTATTCCACGGCCCTTGCTGTCATTCGCTGGTCTTATTCGCTTGTCGCTCAGCGCTGTCCGCCCTTGCGCCGCTTCACCATGATGATGAGCACAACGGCCAGAGCCAGCACCAGCACAGCCAGCAGCACCACATAAAGGACGATGTTGTTGCTATCGCCGGTCACAGGGGAGTTGCCGCCGACAGGGGTCGGCGTGCTGGCCGCGGGCGCGGTGCCCGCCAATGTGACCTTCAGCGTCACATTGGAGCCGTCAGCCAGGGTGACCACAAAGCCATACAGGCCGTTGTTCCACACACCGCGGTTCTTGTTGACCATGTCGGGTTTCAGCGTCAGGCGCAGGTCCTTGACGGAATAGTCGGTGTTGAGAGTCGCCTCTTTCAGCCCGTTGGAGCCGTAGTTGATATACAGCTTCTGGGGCGCGCTGGCAAAGTCGACCCAGAGCTCCTGCGTACGGTCCGCCCAGGTGACTTCCTTCACATTGGGAGCCTGCGTAGTCTCGGGCACGGCCGTCTGGATGGGGTCGGGGGCCTTCACGGAGATGGTGACGGTCTCCACCTTGTCGGACGCGACGGCCACATCGCCGTTGGCGGCGGTAAAGGTGATGTCGATCCGATGCTCACCGGCGGTCAGGGCGTCCAGATAGCTGTTGAGAAGCTGGATCGTCTTGCCGCCGTTGGACAGGACGTAATGGGTGTTCTCGGC
Organism: uncultured Oscillospiraceae bacterium; assembly: GCA_947624985.1. Classification (GTDB taxonomy): domain Bacteria; phylum Bacillota; class Clostridia; order Oscillospirales; family Oscillospiraceae; genus CAJOIG01. The sequence continues at coordinate 54,416 of CANQMO010000004.1, forward strand.
CAGCAGGCTGCCGTCCATGGAGATGGTGGCAACAGGGAGGTTATAAGAGAAGTACAGCGGATCGGTGCCGCCGGTGGTCCACATCAGCGTATCCACATGGCCAGGATCGGCGGCGGGGATCTCCGTCCAGTTGGCGGTCAGCGTGACGTTCTCCGTCACCGTGAAGGTGCCGCCGGGCTGGTAGGACTGCTCGCCCAGCTGCCAGCTGGCGAAGTTGTAGCCCTCGCGGGTGAAATTGCAGTTGGGGACGGTGAACGTGCCGTTCAGATCCCAATAGACATTCGCCATCTCGCCGGTACCGCCGTTGGCGTTGAAGCTGATCACGGGCCTGTCGCCCCACTGGGCGGTGAAGGTCACGTCCGCGGCGGTCATGGTGTAGCTGGCGCCCGGGGCATAGTCGGTGCCGTTCTGGTCCTTCCAGCCGGTGAAGCACTTGCTCTCAGCCGGCGCGGGGAAGGCGTTCGCCGCCACGGTGATGGTATCGCCTTCCTTGGCGGGTTCGGCGCTGACCGTGTTGGAGCCGCCGTCCGAATAAGTCACGTTATAGGTAGTGATCTCCGGGCCGGGGAGCATGGGGTTCTGCAGCCCGCCGTTGCCGGGCTCCTCCGAGGTCTCAGGCTCCGGCGTGCTGGTCGAATCGGACACGCTCTCGCTCCACTGGGCCACGAAAACCAGCTCTCCGGTGACGCCGCCCTCGGCGGGGTACGCGCTGCCGGCCGTATACATCTGATCCTCCGGGGTCTGAGCGCTCTTCAGCTTCCAGCCGTCAAATTTGTGTCCCTCATAGACCCACTCGGCCGGGCAGCCAGCCAGTGTGATCTGCTGGTTGGGGGAAGCGGCCTCGGTCACATCTTCCAGACCCTCCACGCCGGACTTGTAGGTGACGGTGTAGAACTGGGGCGCGGCAGGCAGCGTGATCTGATTCCAGACGGCGCTGATCTGCATATCGCCCGTGACGGTGATGGTATCGTAGGGCTGCTTGGTCTCACCGTTCACGTCCCAGCCGGCGAACTCATACCCATCGCGGCTATAGCCGTTTTCGGGCAGCTGGATCTGAGAGTTGGGAGCAAGATCATACTGGTCGGCCACAACGCCGGTGTGAGGATCGGCGTTGGCGCTGAAAATGACGTCGTAAGTCTCAACAGGCTCCTCCGTGGGCTCCGGCGTGTGCTCCACAGGCACCTCAGTGGGCTCGGGGGGCTGGGTACCGCCGTCGGCAGAGGGATCGCCCGGGTCATCGTCGCTGCCGCTGGGCAGGCCGGGAGGCAGCATGTTGCTGATGCCGTTGCTGGAGCCTTCATCCTCGGATTCGCCCTCTCCGGGGTCCACGTTGGGGTCGGCCGCCTGGGGCAGAGACATATTGGTCGCTTCCACAGAGCCGCTGGCAGTCACCGTGATGAGGCTGACGGGAGCGCCGCTCTCGCCCACCTGGACCACCTTGTCGCCGGAAACGCCGCTCTCACCGCAGGTGAGGACCTTATCCACATTGGAATCCACCGCCGCCTGCGCGTTATAGCAGGTATCGGGCGCGATGGCGATGACCACGCAGGCGCCCTCCAGCTTGTAGGCGTCCACAGTGGCGTTGATAGCGTCGGTCTGGTCCTCCGGGCCCACAGGCAGGAACACTACCTTGCACTGGGCGCCGGCGCCGTCTGCCACGTCACAGGTGGGCGCAGCGCCCATCCCCGGCCAGATGAATTCATAGCCGCCGGGCGCGGGACCCTGATCCACGTCAGCATAGACATAGCTGTATCCTTCGCCGCTCTGCTCAAAGTCCAGTCCGTTGATGTCGATCACAACGACGTTCTTGTCGGACTGGCTCTCCTTGATCATACCGATCTGCTCGGCAGTGAGCACGTCGCCGGCGACCGCCACGATCGCCAGACCTCCTGCCCCCTCCGCGGCAAACGCCTGTACGCCAAGGCATACAAACATCCCCACGAGGATAGCCAACACTACGAGCGAACACAATACTTTTTTCATAAGGCTAAACCTCCTGAATCCGATCTGCTCCAACTCATGTAATCTTTTTGTTAATAATTGTTATTTCCGTCCGGATTCGGTTACAATTTTATCATCATTTTTTCGCCTTGTCAACGAGATAATCCTATTTTTTTAAATTTTGCCGGAATATTTTTACTTTTTGTCATGTCTCCGCCCCGCTGACCGGGCGAACTTCGGACAATGTGTTCACCCAATAGCGTTTTTTGACCAGCGCCAGGCCCACCACGTCCTTGATGAGGACGGTGGAGACGCTCAGGGCGTACACTGCCACGATACCCAGGCCGGTCCGGTGGGCCAGCACCCAGGCCACCGGCACGTTCACCACCCAGGAGAAGCAGCTGTCGAACAGGAAGGTCACCAGCGTCCGGCCACCGGAGCGCATGGTGAAGTAGCAGCCGTTTGCCAGACAGTCGAAGGGCAGCATGGCCGCCATGACACAGATGATCCGCCCGGCCAGACTGCGCACATCCTGGCTGGTGTTGTAAAACCGGGGGAACACCCACGCCAGCATGACCATCACCACGCTGATGAGCGCGGCCATCCCCACCTCCATGGCCAGCAGCTTCCGGTCCGTGTCCACGGCCTCCTCCGTTTGGCCCGCTCCGAGCTGCTGGCCCACGATGATACCGATGGCGGTGCCCAGGCTGAAGGCCACCGCCGTGAACATGTCGAAAAGCACATAGGCGATGTTCAGCGCCGCCATGACCGTGATACCCCGGGTGGAGTAGATCTGGTTCAGCATGGCGGTGCCCATGCACCACAGCGCCTCATTGGCCGTCAGCGGCAGGCTCCGGCGGGTGATGTCCCGGAACATCGCCCGGCCCATGGGCGCGCCGTCGAACATGTTCCTGGTGAAAAGGACTTTGTCCTTGTGGACATGGCTCCAGAGTATATTCACGGCGGCCTCCGCGAACCGGGCGATCACCGTGGCCAGAGCGGCGCCCCGGGCTCCCAGGGCCGGCGCGCCCAGCTTGCCGAAGATCAGCACCCAGTTCAGCGCCAGATTGACCGCTACCGCCAGCCATGAGGCCGCCATGGGCACCATCGCCCGGTCCGCCTCCCGCAGGGTGGTGGCGTAGGCCATGGACACCGCGAAGGGCGGCATCCCCCACAGCATGACGCGCAGATAGCCTTCCGCGTATCCCATGACCTCCGCCGACTCCGCCGCGCCGCCGGTGATATAGCTGCCGATGAGGCGCCTGCCCATCAGCGCGAACACGCCCATGCACACCAGGCACATGAACGCTGCGGTGAACAGCTTGTAGCGGAACGCCGCCTTGAAGGACTTTTCCCGTCCGGCGCCCCAGAACTGGGCGCAGAAGATACCCGGGCCGGAGACCGTGCCGAAGATGATCAGATTGAAGATGAAAAAAAGCTGCCCTACGATGGCCACGCCGCTCATGGAGGCGGTGCCCGTCTGGCCCACCATGATGTTGTCCAGCAGCGACACGAAATTCGTCACCACATTTTGCAGCATGATGGGCAGCGCCACGGACAGCGCCCGGCGGTAAAACCGCCTGTCTCCTATTATTTTATGTATGCCGGTGCTTTTCATGGGTCGTCCTCCTTTGCGCGGCACGGGCAATTATACTTGCGTGGGGACTGATTGTCAATGCGCCGAAGGCTTTCATTTGCTTTTCGGCAAAACTGTGTTATGATAATGTATGGGGACCGCGCCGCGGCGCACACTAACCGCAGCAGGTCACTCACACAGAGAGGTTTGGAGAATATATGCATACGATCCTGTCGATCGTCATGGCCATGGTCATGACACTGAGCGCGTCGCTGAACGTTCTGGGCGTGCGGGACATATTTGACCGGGCCAATGCCCGCGTGGCCGGGACGGACGCGCCTGTCCCGGAGCAGACCGAGGCGGAGGCGGTCCCTGCCCGGGAGGGTACGGACTGGGCCGACATGGAGTACAGCCACTACGATCCGGAGGCGTTTTATGACCGGACGGACCGGCTGGCGGCGCTGGCCGAGGGCGAGGACGCCGAGGCGGTGATCGCGCTTTACGACGAGCTCTATGCGGAGTATACCCACATCGACACGCTGGACACCCTGGCGTATATCCACTACTGCGACGATGTGACGGACCCGTACTGGTCCGACGAGCGTATCTACTGCGACACGATGCTGGCCGCCGCCGGAGACGGTCTTTCCACCGCCTGTCACGCCGTCATGACGGGCCCCTGCGCCGATGCCTTTTCCCGGCATGTGGGCGAGGACGCGGCGGCGGTCTTTGCCGACTACGCCCCCATGACGGACCGGGAGACGGAGCTGATGGACCGGGAGACGGAGCTGGTGGACCAGTACTATACCCTCATGGCGGGCGCGGACCAGGTCACATACACCTATCTTGGCGAGACATGGACCCAGGAGAAGCTGAACGGCTATCAGGGCACCAATCTGGTCTACAACGACTATGACGGCTATCTGGAAGTGTTTTATGGGCTGCAAAAAGCCGTGAACGACATGGTGGCCCCGATCTTTACGGAGCTTGTGAAGCTCCGGGCGGAGATCGCCGATATCAACGGCTACGAAAACTATGCGGACATGGTCTATGAGCAGGTCTATGGCCGGGACTATACCACCGCGGACGCCCAGGCCCTGTGCGACGCGGTGAAGCCGGTGGCGCAGAGCTATTACAGCGACCTGTATTACAGCGATCTGTGGTCGGCCTCCGGCGCGGTGAGCCCGGCGCTGAGCGCCCAGGAGCAGATCGACGCCCTTGGCCGGATCGTCGGCCAGATCGACCCCATCCTGACGGAGCCCTGGCAGTTCATGACCGACCACGGCCTGTGCCGCCTCACGGACAGCGCCAATGCCTTTCCCGGCGGCTACACCATCTCCATCAGCGGCTATGACTGCCCGCTGATCTTCAATTCCATCGCCGGGGACTGCTACGATCTACAGACCCTCTCCCACGAGTTCGGCCACTTCACCAATAACTACTACGCCCCCCTGCCCGATCTTCTCACCGCCGTGGGCAGCTTTGACCTTATGGAGATACATTCCACGGGGCTGGAGCTGCTGTTCTCGGAATTTTACGACGACATATACGACCAGGGCGCGGATATCGCCCGATTCCTGGTACTGGGCGGGATGATGGAGTCCGTCGTCGACGGGTGTATCTTCGACGAGTTCCAGCGGCAGGTCTACGCCGCGCCGGACATGTCCATCGAGGAGATGAACCGGCTGTTCGCCCGGATCAGCGGCCAGTACGGCGAGTACGTCCCCTCCGGCGAGAATTACGGCTGGGTCTATGTGTCCCACACCTTTGAAAGCCCCCTGTACTATATCAGCTACGCCGTCTCCGCCCTGGCCTCCATCCAGATATGGAGTCTGGCCCGGCAGGACCTATCCGCCGGTGTGGAGGTGTGGAAGGCGGTGCTGAACACGGACGCCTACGCCGACGGGTATATGACCGTCCTGCCGGAATGCGGGCTGCGCCTGTTCACGGAGGAAAACGCCGTGGCGGAGATATGCGCCCCGCTGCTGGAGGAGCTGGAGCGGCTGAACGCCGCGGCCTGAGCGCCCGGAGCAAGAGAAAAAAACAGCCGATGGGGACCTGCTCGCAGGTCCCCATCGGCATAGTAATATCCTTTCGCCGTCAGTCGGCGTCGGTCAAAACGTCCTTGTTCTGCCACAGATACACCCCGCCGGACACCACCGTAAGCGCCGCGCAGAGCCACAGCAGCGCCGCCGCCAGACCGCCCAGCCAGTCCACGTCCACGGCCCGCAGGATCAGGATGGCCGCCAGGGACAGGTCCTGCACCAGTGTCTTCAGCTTGCCCCAGATGTTGGCGGCCACCACCCGGCCCTGCTCCGCGGCGGACAGCCGGATGCCGGACACGAGAAACTCCCGGAACAGGATGATGACCAGCGCCACAGGCGGGATCAGCCGCTCCGGGATCAGCACGATCATCACGGAGTAGTTGAGGATCTTGTCGGCCAGCGGGTCCATGAACTTGCCGAAATTGGTCACGAGGTTCCGGCTGCGGGCGATGTGCCCGTCGGCAAGATCCGTGAGCGACGCGGCGATGTACATCACCGCGGCCAGCCAGGCGCACACCGGGCCGCTCAAGAGCAGGAACAGCACCATCAGCGCCGTCATGGCGATCCGGGCCAGGGTCAGTTTGTTGGGCAGATTCATGTCCACCCTCCTTTACAGCCTTTGTGATTCGCACCCACATTTTAGTAGACCCTTGCGCAGCTGTCAAGCATTATGGAGATTTCTTCCTTTACAAGCGCCCAAAAAACATTATAATAGTGGTATGGATACGCCGTATGTGGGCCGGTTCGCGCCCAGCCCGTCGGGATACATGCACATGGGCAACCTGCTGGCCATGCTTCTGGCATGGCTGGACAGCCGCGCCCGGGGCGGGCGGATCGTGCTTCGGATGGAGGATCTGGACCCGGTGCGCACCAGCGCCGAATACGCCCGGGCCATCGCGGACGATCTGCGGTGGCTGGGGCTGGACTGGGACGAGGGCTACCCGGACCCGGATTTCAGCCAGAGCCGGCGCACGGCTCTCTACGAGGACGCCTTCCGGACACTGGAAGCGATGGGCCTGGTCTACCCCTGCTGGTGCAGCCGCGCCCAGCGGCTGGCCGCCGCCTCCGCGCCCCACCCCGGCGAAGCCCTGCACGACCCCCGCTGCCGGTGCGCGCGGCTGACCGACCAGGAGAAGGCCGCCCTGCTGGCCGCCGGGCGAAAGCCCGCCTGGAAGGTCCGGGTCCCGGACGAGACGGTGACCGTGACCGACGGCCATTATGGGACCTATACGCAAAACCTGGCCCGGGACGGCGGCGACTTCATCATCCGCCGGGCGGACGGGGTGTTCGCCTACCAGCTGGCGGTGAGCGTGGACGACATGCGCATGGGCGTGACAGGGGTGGTCCGGGGGCGGGACCTGCTCAGCTCCGCGCCCCGGCAGGCGTGGCTCATCCGCACCCTGGGCGGCACGCCCCCGGAATACTGCCATCTGCCCCTGCTCACAGCCGTAGACGGCGGAGAAAAGCTATCCAAGCGTTTGGGCAGTCTCAGCACCCAGGGCCTTCGCAGGACCGGCACGCCCCAGGCTCTGGTGGGTCAGCTCGCCTTTCTGGCCGGTCTCCTGCCCAGGCCGGAGCCGGTGTCGCCCCCGGAGCTGCTGCCGGTATTCGACTGGGACAGGATACCGAAAGACGACATACCTCTCGATAAGGTCTTTCAATAAATCAACAAAAGGAGTATCCCCATGGAACGCTATGCTCTACGCCAGCGCCTGACAGAGGGCGCTCTGAACGAACAGCTTCTGATCCTTTACGGCGCCGCCCGTCTGGAGTCCCAGCGGGCCCGCTATGCCTATGTGCTGGACAGATTCGCCGAGACCTTCGGCCATCCGGCGGAGGCGTTTTTCAGCGCCCCCGGCCGCACGGAGCTGGGCGGCAACCACACCGACCACCAGCACGGGCGGGTCCTGGCCGCGGGCGTGGACCTGGACGATCTGGCGGCCGTGGCCAAAAACGACAGCGGCGTTTTTCGCATCCTGTCCGAGGGCTATCCCATGGTTGAGGTGTCCCTGAACGACCTGTCGGTCCGGCCGGAGGAACGCAACACCTCCGCCGCTCTAGTCCGGGGCGTGGCGGCCCGGTTCGCGGAAGCGGGCTGTGACTTCGCCGGCGCCGGGATGGATGCCTATGTGGTCTCCGACGTGCCCGGCGGCAGCGGGCTGAGCTCCTCCGCCGCCTTTGAAGTGCTCATCGCCACGGCGGTGAACGACCTGTTCTTCGGCGGCCGGTCCAGCGCGGTAGAGCTGGCGCAGATCGGCCAGTACGCGGAGAACGCCTACTTCGGCAAGCCCTGCGGGCTCATGGACCAGACCGCCTCCTCCGTAGGCGGCGTGGTGGCCATCGACTTCAAAGACCCGGCCCATCCTGTGGTCGAGCAGATCGATCTGGACCTGCACGCCGCGGGCCACGCCCTGTGTATCCTCGACTCCGGCGCCGGCCACGGGGATCTGACCGGCGAGTACGCCGCCATCACCGACGAATTGCGGGCCGTCAGCCGCCACTTCGGCAAGGAGGTGCTGCGGGACGTGTCCGAGGCGGAATTCTCCGCCGCCATCCCCGCCCTGCGGGCCGAGGCAGGGGACCGGGCCGTGCTGCGGGCCATGCACTATTTTGATGAGAACGACCGGGCCCTGGCCCAGTCCATCGCTTTGAAAGCCGGGGACTTTGACGGCTTCCTCCGTCTGGTGGCCGACTCCGGGCGGTCCTCCGCGCTCTACCTGCAAAACGTGGTCCCCACGGGCCAGACCGCCAATCAGGAGCTTATGCTCACCATCGCGCTGAGCGGCCACATCCTGGGCGGCCGGGGCGCGGTCCGGGTCCACGGCGGCGGCTTTGGCGGCACCGCCCAGGCCTTTGTGCCTCTGGACATGCTGGAACAGTTCACGACCGCTGTGGAGGCGGTGCTGGGCAAGGGCGCCTGCCACGTCCTGTCCATCCGCCCGGTGGGCGGCACAAAGATCGCGTAAGGAGCGCACGCCATGATCGATACATACATTGCCGAACTCGTCCGCTACGCCCTGGACAAGGGCCTCATCGCCGCCGACGACAAAGTCTGGGCCGCCAACAGGCTGCTGGACGCCCTGGGTCTGGACCGCTGGGAGGCGCCGGAGCCGGGCGCGCCCCGGCCTCTGGAGGATATCCTGAAGGACATTCTGGACTGGGCCGTGGCCAACGGCCGCATTGAGGACGGCGTGGCCAGCCGTGACCTGCTGGACACGGAGCTCATGGGCCGGCTCACCCCCCGCCCCAGCGAGGTGCGCCGGGATTTCTGGAAGCGGTATGCCCAGAGCCCCGAGGCCGCCACGGACTGGTACTATACCTTCAGCCAGGACACGGATTACATCCGCCGCTACCGGATCGTGAAGGACATGAAATGGGTCACGCCCACCGAGTACGGCGACCTGGACATCACGGTGAATTTGTCAAAGCCGGAGAAGGACCCCCGGGCCATCGCCGCAGCGAAAAACGCCCCGCAGAACGCCTACCCGGCCTGCCAGCTTTGCGTGGAGAACGAGGGCTACGCCGGCCGGCTCGACCACCCCGCCCGGCAGAACCACCGGCTCATCCCCCTGACGCTGGACGGCCAGGACTGGTTTTTCCAGTACTCTCCCTACGTCTACTATAACGAGCACTGTATCGTGCTGAACCGCCGTCATGTCCCCATGAAGATAGACCGGTCCACCTTCCGCCGGCAGATGGACTTTCTGCGCCGCTTCCCCCACTACTTTCTCGGCAGCAACGCGGACCTGCCCATCGTGGGCGGCTCCATATTGAGCCACGACCACTTCCAGGGGGGCCGGTACACCTTCGCCATGGAAAGGGCACCCGTTGAGACGCCCGTCTGCTTCCCCGGCTATGAGGACGTACAGGCCGGGATCGTGAAGTGGCCCATGAGCGTGCTGCGCATCCGCTGCGAGGACCCGCACCGGCTGGTGGACCTGGCCGACAGGATACTGGCGGCCTGGCGCTCTTATTCGGACCCGGCGGCGGAGATATACGCCGAGACAAAGGGCGAGCCCCACAACACCATCACCCCCATCGCCCGGATGCGGGACGGGCAGTTTGAGCTTGACCTGGTGCTGCGCAACAACCGGACCTCGGAGCGGTACCCTCTGGGCATTTTCCACCCCCATCAGGAACTGCACCACATCAAAAAGGAGAATATCGGCCTTATCGAGGTGATGGGTCTGGCCGTCCTGCCCGCCCGGCTGAAGGGCGAGCTGGCGGCCCTGGGGGACGTGCTGGTCAGCGGCGGCGACGTGCGCGCCGATGAAGTGCTGGCCAAGCACGGCGACTGGGCCGACGACCTGCGGGAAAAATACTCCTTCACCGCCGAAAACGTCCTGCCCATATTGCAGGACGAGGTGGGCAAGGTATTCGCCCAGGTCCTGGAGCACGCGGGGGTCTACAAGCGCACTGGCGAGGGCCGGGACGCCTTCCTCCGGTTCGTGGAAAGCGTGTGAAAAAAGTCAGGACCACCCGCATAGCGGGTGGCCTGCTCCACCCCTATAAGGGGTGTTACTGGCTTGGCCTAAAGGCCTACGATACCTCTTTCTTGCGCACACATGCCCTACAGCCAATTTGATTGGCTGTGGGGTTTTCTTTCTTTGCTCTGCGAGCTCTCATAACTTCTACAAATTTTTGGAACCACGTTTTCTATAACGTCTCCCTATTTCCTCTCTTGCTCATTCCCTGTTCCTGTGCATAGGTATAACCTTTTTGGCCCCACGGGCATAGCCCGTGGTTCTTTGTAACAATAGAAAACACCGGCCTCCGCCAAAAGGCGGAGGCCGGTCGGTCTTTTTATCGGTTTTACTGTTCGCGCTGCTCCCGCTGCTCGGTCTGGGGGGCAAAGCCGCTGCTGGCGGCGGCGCCGCGAAAACGGGAACGGGTCTTGCGGACCATGTCCAGCGCCTGGGCCATGGACTCCTCCGCGCCCTGCAGGGACTCGGCCACATACGCGTTGGCGCTGCGGCGCAGCTCTCTGGCCTTGTTGTCCGCCGTGGCCACCAGTTCCTCCGCCCGGGCCTTGGCCGCCCGGACCACCTCCTGCTCGTCCACCAGCTTGCGGGCCCGCTCCTCGGCCATCTTGCGGACGGATTCGGCCTCCTTCTTGGCGTTGCGGATAAACTCGTCCCGGGCAGACACCAGACGCTTGGCCTCCGCCATCTCCGCGGGAAGCTGCGCCTTGATCTCCTCGATCAGATCCAGGGCCTTCTCCCGGTCCACCAGGCACTTGTCCTGGCCCAGGGGCACGCCCCAGGCGTCGGAGATCATGGTATAGAGCATTTCGATAAGCTCAAGGATGCCTTCGTTCTCGTTCATTTCTCTGTCTGCCTCCTGGTTTTTGTTTTCTCTACCACATCCCGGATGATCTCCTGGGGCACCAGCTCGGTAAGGTCGGCGCCGTAGGCGGCCATCTCCTTCACAACGGTGGAGCTGAGAAACGTATACTTCTCGCTGGACGTGAGAAACAGCGTGTCCAGATCAGGGTTCATCTTCTTGTTGACCAGCGCGATCTGAAACTCATAATCAAAGTCCGACACGGCCCGCAGGCCCTTCACGATCACCGCGCCCTCGAACTGCTTGGCGTACTCGGCCAGCAGCAGGTCCGTGGTGGTCACCTCCACATTGCCGAACCGGGCCGTGGACCGGCGGACCATGTCCATCCGCTCCGGGATGGTGAACATGGGGGTCTTTTCCCGGTTTTTCATCACGCACACGATCACCCGGTCGAATATCTTCGCGGCGCGGCGGATGATGTTCAAGTGACCCAGGCTGATGGGATCAAAGCTGCCGGGATAGATGGCTGTGGTCATGTGGCCTGTCTCCTGTATGTGGTCAGGGATATCCTGCCATAGCGGTAAGTCCGGCCCATCTCATAGGGCGCGGCCGCCGGGGGCATGGGCTCGTCCGCCATGCTCTCTACGATTATTATACCACCAATGTTTATTATGTCAAATGCAAATAGTTTCTGGAGGATCTTGTCGTACAATCCCGCGTGGTAAGGCGGGTCCACGAACACCAGGTCGAACTTGCCGCAGCCCTCCAGAAAGCGGAGCGCGTCGGCCCGGATGACGGGCGCGGACAGTCTGCATATCTCCAGATTCTTTTTCACCAGCGCCACGGAGGCGGCGCTCTCGTCCACAAAAACGCACTCCTTCGCCCCCCGGCTCAGGGCCTCGATCCCAAGCTGTCCCGTGCCGGCGAACAGGTCCAGCACCCGCCGGCCCGGCACGTCGAACTGGACGATACTGAATATGGCCTCCTTCACCATGTCGGTGGTAGGCCGGACGGACATGTCCTTCGGCTCCATGAGCCTGCGTCCCCGGGCCGTGCCCGTTATAACCCTCATTTGTCCTCATTCTCCTTGTGAAAATGGTCATACACCGCCCGGGCCGCCGCCGGGCCCACCACAGCCGCCAGCTCCGCCTCCGTGGCCGCGGCCACGGCCTTCACGCTTTTGAACCGCTTCAAAAGCGCCGCCCGGCGCTTGGGGCCCACCCCGGGGATGTCCTCCAGCCGGGAGCCGATGGTCTTTTTCCGCAGGGTCTTGTGGTACTCGATGGCAAAGCGGTGCGTCTCCTCCTGCATATTCCCGATGAGGGCGAACACCGCCGGATTGGCGCTGATTCCGATCTCCCGCCCGTCCGGGGCGGTCAACGCCCGGGTCCGGTGCCGGTCGTCCTTCACCATGCCGAACACGGGGATATCGGGATACCCCTGCTCCCCCATGGCCTGAAGCGCGGCGGCCACCTGGCCCGTGCCGCCGTCGATGAGCAGCACGTCGGGAAGGGGCATGAATTTCTCGTCCCCGTCCTTATAATGGGCCAGCCGCCTGCTCACCGCCTCATGCATGCTGGCGAAATCGTCCTGATGGGTCACGGTCTTCATTTTGAATTTCCGGTAACGGCTACGGGCGGGCTTGCCGTCCACGAACACCACCATGCTGGCCACGATGCCGAAGTCGCCGGTATTGGAGATATCGAACGACTCCATCCGGTGGATGGGCGTTTCCAGCGCCAGCATTTTTTGCAGCCACTCCAGCGTCTTGACACGCCGCTCCGACTCGCTCTCGGCCCGGGCGCTCTCCTCCCGGGCGTTGCGGGCAGCTGCCTCGATGAGCTCGCGCTTCACCCCCCGGCGGGGGGTGGCGAGCTCCACTTTGTGGCCCGCCTGCTGGCTGAAAAGCTCCGCCAGGGGCTCCCCGTCCTCGATCTCCACCGGCAGCAGCACCGTCCGGGGCCATGCGCCCCGGCGGGCGTAGTATTGCCGGACCAGGGCCGACACGGCGGTGGCGTCGTCCTCCATGGGCTCCGGCATGAGCTCCAGATCCTTCCCGGCCAGATCGCCGCCGGCGTAGTGGAGCACCACGAAGCTGGTGCGGGCGCTGCGGGCAAAACCCACCGCGTCCACGTCCGCCCGGGCGGCCTTCAGCACCGTCTGGCGGTTATTGAGCTCCTTCACCGCCTGCAGCCGGTCCCGGATGGCGGCGGCCTTTTCAAACCGAAGCTCCTCCGCCGCCTGGTTCATCTCCTGCTCCAGCTGCCCCATCAGCTCCTTGGCGCCGCCGGAGAGGATCTGGGCCGCCTGCTCCATCCGCCGGTGGTACTCCTCCCCGTCCGGCTCGCCCGTGCACCAGCCCTCGCAGGCGCCCATGTGCCAGTTCAGACACGGCCGGCCCCTGTTCAGGTCCCGGGGGAATCTCTTGGCGCAGGTGGGGGTCTTCAGCGCCTTCGCCAGGGTGGCTACGATACTCTTGGTCACGCCCCGGCCCCCGTATGGGCCAAAGTACCGGGCCCCGTCCGTTCCCATCCGGTTCACCACGGAAAAGACCGGATACTCCTCCCGCAGGTCCAGCCGCAGCCAGGGGTAAGTCTTGTCGTCCCGGAGGAGGATGTTGTAGTGGGGCTTGTGGCGCTTGATGAGGCTGTTTTCCAGCACCAGCGCCTCGAACTCCGACGCCGCCACGATGACGGAAAAGTCGTCCACATGGCTGACCATAGCCGCCACCTTGGGCAAATGCTCGCCCCGGAAATAGCTGGTCACCCGGTTTTTCAGGGCCTTGGCCTTGCCCACATAGATGACCTCGCCCGCGGCGTTGAGCATGATATACACGCCGGGCAGCAGCGGCAGCTTATTCGCTTTTTCCCGGAGCTGGGCGATCTTGTCCACGATTTTCCTCCTCATACTAAACCCAGTGTTTAGTATTAAATAGCAAGAAAGGGTGTGCTTTCACACACCCTTTTATTCTTGCTTTCAGGATCACTCGGCAAACTCTTTGTCGATGAGGTCGGTGAGCGTCTCTACCGCCTCGTTCTCATCCGCGCCGTCCGCGATGATGTTCACAGTCGTCCCCTTGACGATCCCAAGCGAAAGGACGCCCAGAAGGCTCTTCGCGTTCACGCGGCGGTCTTCCTTCTCGATCCAGATGACGCTCTTGAATTCGTTGGCCTTCTGGATGAAGAAAGTGGCGGGTCTGGCGTGCAGGCCGACCTGGTTGTTGATGGTCACTTCACGATTGATCATGGGAGTACACCGATCCTTATACACAAAAGTTTACTATACTTTAACAAAAAAATCCCCGTTTCGCAATCGTTTTTTTAAGGATTGGAGGATTGCACAGTTGTTCGGGCGTTCTATAATTAAATTTATTTCAGTTCCACAACGGTTACGCCCGTCTCTCCCTCTCCATAGCGGCCCAGACGGTAGTTTTTCACCAGGCGGCTGCGCCGGAGCAGCTGCTGCACGGCGGTGCGCAGCGCCCCTGTCCCCTTGCCGTGGATGATGGTCACGGTCTGAAGCCTCCCGGCGGAGGCCGCGTCCAGATACCGCTCCACCGCAAGCTCCGCTTCGTCGGGCATCATGCCCCGGATGTCCAGCTCCCGGGCCACGGAGGCGGTGCGCAGCGCCTGTCCCGCTGCCGCGGACACAGACGCTCTCTTCTTGGCGGGCTTATCCACCGGCTCCACCTCCTGCTGGGAGACGGTCACCTTCATCGCCCCCGCCTGCAAGGACAGGGTGCCGTTGTCGTTCACCTTCAGGACCTCCGCCTGCATGCCGGTGGCCAGAAGCGCCACCGTGTCCCCCGCCTGGATGGGCCGGTCCGGGGTCTTGCGCCGCACAGGCTGTATGTCCTCTCTGGTCCGGACGGACTCCTCCGCCAGATTGAGCCGCCGGCGCAGGTCCGCCCGGGCCTCGTTGATCTTCTGGTGATCCGCCGCCTCGTTCATCATGGCCCGCTCCCGGTCTATCTCGCGGTACGCCTCGTCCGCGGCGGCCCGGGCCTGCTGAATGATCCGCTCCGCGTCCCGGCGGGCCTTCTGCTCCGCCTTCTCCAGCCGCACCTCCAGCTCCCGGCGCAGACGCTCCGCCCGGGCGGCGTCCTCCATGGCGGCCCGGTTGGCCTTTTCCCGCTCCTCGGTCTGCTTCTCCATGGCGGCCCGCTGGGCCTCCAGCCGTTCGATGGTCTGCTCAAAATCCGTGCTGCCGGCGTCAATGCGCCGGCCCGCGTCGGCGATTATGCTCTCCGGCAGGCCCAGCCGCCGGCTGATGGCGAAGGCGTTGGACTTGCCCGGTATGCCCACCAGCAGCCGGTAGGTGGGCCGGAGGGTCTGCACGTCGAACTCGCAGGAGGCGTTCACCACGCCGGCGGTGTTGGTGGCGTAGACCTTCAGCTCCGCGTAGTGGGTGGTGGCGGCCAGCAGCGCCCCCGCCCGGCGGGCGTACTCCAAAATGGAGATGGCCAGAGCCGCGCCCTCCGTGGGGTCCGTGCCCGCGCCCACCTCGTCCAGCAGCACCAGGCTGCCCGGCCCGCACTCGCCCAGGATGGACACGATGTTGGTCATGTGGCTGGAGAAGGTGGACAGGGACTGCTCGATGGACTGCTCGTCGCCGATGTCGGCCAGTATGTTCTCCACCACCGGCACAGCGCTGCCGTCCCCGGCGGGGATGTGCAGCCCGCACCCAGCCATGGCACACATGAGCCCCAGGGTCTTTAAGGTGACGGTCTTGCCGCCGGTGTTGGGGCCGGTGATGACGATGGCGTCATACTCCCCGCCCAGAGTCACGTCGATGGGCACGGCGATCCCCTTGGGCAGCAGCGGGTGGCGGGCCTTTTTCAGCACGAGCTCGTTCTCCGTCAGGATGGGCTCGCCGCAGTTCAGGTCATAGCTGAGCTCCGCCTTGGCGAAGATCAGGTCCAGCTCCGTCAGGACCGTATAGCTCCGGTCGATACCGCCCCGGGCGTCGGCGCAGGCGGCGCTCAGTTCCATAAGGATACGCTCGATCTCCGCCTTCTCCCGGGCGCCCAGCTCCCGCAGCTCGTTGTTGGCCTTCACCACGCCCATGGGCTCCACGAACAGCGTAGCGCCGCTGCCGGAAACGTCGTGGACGAGGCCGGGAAGCTCGGCGCGCTTTTCCGCCCGCACCGGCACCACGAACCGGCCGCCCCGCTGGGTGATGATGGCCTCCTGCAAGACCTTGGCATAGCTCGGCGCGGTGATGATCTTTTGCAGGGCGTCTCTGGCCCGGGCCGACGCGGCCCGCATTTTCCGGCGGATGTCCGCAAGCTCCGGGCTTGCCCCGTCCGCGATCTCCTCCTCGCCGGTGACGGCGGTGGTGATCTTCTCCTCCAGGAACCGGTTGGGGACCAGCGCCGTGAAAAGCCGCTTCAGACTGCCGCACTCCCCCCTGCCGGAGGCGTAAGAGGCCACGGCCCGGGTACAGAACAGCACCCCGGCGATATCCAGAAGCTCCCGGGTATTGAGCATACCGCCCCGATCCGCCCGGGCCAGAGCCGGACGCACGTCCTTCAGGCCGGAAAAGGAGGGCGAGCCCTTGGTCTCCACCATGGTCTTGGCGCTGGTGGTGTCCGTCTGCCGCTCCCGGACCCGGCCGGGCTCCGAGGCGGGCCGCAGGGCCCGGGCCATCTCCCTGGCCCCGTCGGACGCGGCCTTGGCCGCCAGCAGCTCCAGCACCGCCGGCAGCTCAATGGTCTGTAAAGATTTCTCGTAAAGGTTCATTTCACACTTTTCCAATACGCCAGAGAGCCGAACTCTCTGTCCAGTTGATACCGGGCGAACAACTCGCAGGCCCGCCCCAGCCGTTCCATGGACCCGTCCGTGACGGCGAAGGAGAATTCCTTCTTCGCCGGGGCGGCCACGATGTGGCGCATGGCGCTGAGAGATTCCGCGTCCAGCGCCACCGAGGCCCCCTCGGCGCCGGGGGCGCACCCCGCGCAGTGCACGATGCCGGAGACCGGCGAGAACATGGCCCCGTCCGGCTCGGGCCTGCCGCACACGCCGCACATGTCTACCTCCGGCTGGAACCCCTCCAGACACAGCAGCCGCAGCTCAAAGACCGCCTTCACCTGCTCCGGGGAGAATATCCCCCGGCTCAGGGCGTACAGGGCGTTCAGCGCCAGCTGGAGCGCCGGTCCCGCCGGCTGTTCCTCCGGGCAGACCGTGTCCAGAAGCTCCGCGAAATAGGCGCCCAGAGCCAGTTGACCGATGTCCTCCCGCAGGCCCAGGAACTGCTCCACCGTAGAGCCCTCGTCGGCGGTCCATCTGCCCCGGTTGCCAAAGAGGGTGAACTCCGAATAGCACAGCGCCTGACTGGCCGCCGCCATGCGGCTGCCCTTGCGCAGCGCCCCACGGGCCTTCACCGTGATCTTGCCCTGACCGGCGGTCAGAAGCGTCAGAATGCGGTCCGCTTCCTTATAGCGGACCTCCCGCAGCACCAGACCTCTGACCGTCAAAAACATCGTATGTACCGCCTCATCACCGGCGCTCCATGCGCCGGTACAATACCCAGCACATGGGGTCGCCCGTATCCATAAACAGCTCCCACAGAAGGTCCTGTTTCAATTCGATCACCCCGTGGCGTTAGTTTGCCACAGGGAACGCCGTTTCATCACTGATTGGTAAAGCCAAAATTTCGCAGCAGCGCGTCGGAGTCCCGCCAGTTCTCCTTCACCTTCACCCAGGTCTGTAAAAACACCTTCGTGCCCATGAACGCCTCGATGTCCCGGCGGGCAAGCTCACCGACGCGCTTGAGCATGGCGCCCTTTTTGCCGATGATGATTCCCTTGTGGCTCTGTTTTTCGCAGTAGATGGTCACGTCCAGGTCGATGATATCGCTGCCGTCGTCCCGCTCAGCGAACCGGGTCACCACCACGGCCGTGCCGTGAGGCACCTCCTTGTCCAGACACAGCAGCAGCTTCTCCCGGACGATCTCGGCGCAGATCTGCTTTTCCGGCTGGTCGCTGACCACGTCGTCCGGGAAAAGCGCCGGCCCCGGCTGGGCAAATTTCTCAAGCTCCGCCAGGAGCTCCTCCACGCCCTCGCCGGTCCTGGCGCTGATGGGCACCACGGCGGCGAAATCGTACGCTTTGCCGTATACGTCCATCACCGGCAGCAGCGCGGATTTGTCCTCCAGCGCGTCCACCTTGTTGACCGCCAGCACGGCGGGAACGCTGTTTTCTCTTATGCGGTCTATGAGCTTTTGCTCCGCGTCGCCCACCGCGGCCACCGGCTCCACCATCAGCACCACCGCGTCCACGTCCGCCACGCTCTGGCGGACCACGTCGTCCATGTAGTTGCCCAGCTTGGTCCGGGCCCGGTGGAAGCCCGGGGTGTCCGCGAACACGAACTGGGTGTTCCCCCGGCTGGTCACGGCCAGGATACGGGTGCGGGTGGTCTGGGGCTTGGGAGACACGATGGCTATCTTCTCCCCCACCAGCGCGTTCGTAAGGGTGGACTTGCCCACGTTGGGCCGGCCACATATCGTGACCATTGCGGTGTTTGTTATCATTCCTTACTCCTCCGTCTGGGTATCCGGCTCCAGGATGGCCATGACGGCCTTTTCCCGGGCGCGCATTTCCCGTTTCATGGCCCCCTCGTCCACATGGTCGTAGCCCAGCAGGTGCAGCACGCTGTGGACGGTGAGGTAGCTTATCTCATGGTCCGCCCCGTGGCCGAACCGGACCCCCTGTTCTCCGGCCCGGTCCACGTTCAGCACCATATCTCCCAGCAGCAGCCGGCCCGTGGCCGGGTCCGTGTCCCCCATGGGGAAGCTCAGCACGTCCGTGGGCTCGTCCACATCCCGAAACTCCCGGTTGACGGCGCGGATACCCTCGTCGTCCGTCAGCAGCACGGACAGCTCGCAGGGCCTGTCCATCCCTTCGGCGGCCAGGACCGCCTCCGCCGCGGCCTTGATACGCCGGCGCAATTCCGGCGGACACTTCACGCCCCGCTCGCAGCGCAGGGCCAGCTTCACCGCGGCCATCAGCGTTTCCCCCCGGGATTTCCCTTGCCCTTGGGCCTGTACGTCCTGACCGGGGGCGCGTCCTTGGCGTGGCGCTCGTAGGCCTCGATGATCCGCTGGACGATCACATGGCGCACCACATCCGCTCCGGTGAGCCTGCATATGGCGATATCCTCCACGCCCTCCAGCACCCGCATGGCCTCCTTCAGGCCGGATATCTTGTCCGCCGGCAGGTCGATCTGGGTCACGTCCCCGGTGATGACCGCCGTGGAGCCGAAGCCCAGGCGGGTCAGGAACATCTTCATCTGTTCCCGGCTGGTGTTCTGGGCCTCGTCCAGGATGATGAAGCTGTCGTCCAGCGTCCGGCCGCGCATGTAGGCCAGGGGCGCCACCTCGATGTCGCCCCGCTCCAGATACTTGTTGTAGGTGTCCGCGCCCAGCATATCGAACAGCGCGTCGTACAGAGGCCGCAGATACGGGTCCACCTTGCTCTGCAGGTCACCGGGCAGAAAGCCCAGCCGCTCCCCAGCCTCCACCGCCGGGCGGGTCAGCACGATCCGGTTGACCCGCTTTTCCCGGAAGGCCGCCACCGCGCAGGCCACGGCCAGATATGTCTTGCCCGTGCCGGCGGGGCCGATACCCAGGGTGACGGTGTTGTTTTTGATGGCGTCCACATAGTTCTTCTGCCCTATGGTCTTTGGCTTCACGGGGCGGCCCTTGGCGGTGACGCAGATCACCCCCCGGGCCAGGTCGCCGATCTTATCCTCCTGCCCGGCCAGGACCATCTTGATGATGTAGCGCACATTCTGGCTGTCGATGGCCTCTCCCCGGGCGGCCAGACTGAGCAGCCCGTCGATGGCCTTCTCCGCGTGCATGACGTTCTCCGCCTCGCCCGCGATCTTCAGATGGTCGTCCCGGTCGGTGATGGATACGCCCAGCTCCGTCTCGATGATACGCAGATTCTGGTCGAAGGAGCCGAACACGCTGATCACGTTCTCCATCCGGTCGGTTTGCATTATCTTTTCTATCATGCGTGATTATCCTCTGTGTCGATATTCTTTACTGTTCCTTTTCTTCCTTGACGGGTATCTTCGCCTGTATGGCCGCCAGGTCCTCCGCCGTCAGGGGGACCTCCCCGCCGATCTGCTCCCGGCACTCGGCCCGCAGCGTCACATACAGCACGCCGTTTTTCTCCGAGGCGTTGAAGCGGCTTTGCAGCACCTGGCCGTCCTGGCCGATCTTATCCAGCAGCACGTCCATAAGCTGCTGCTCCATCTCCTCCCGGGCCTGGCGCGTCTGCTCGGCCTGGGTCTCATACCCGGCGCAGACTGTCTTTTCCACGGTGATGGGCAGGGTGAACAGCCCCGCACTGCCAAGGGTATGGCTCGTAATGATTTTATCACATCCTGAGGGGCAAATACTACTGCCTTTATATAAATTTATCCGGGTTTTTCCCAAAATCAGCGCCCAGCGGGTGTTTTTTTTGCCGGTGGGCACCTTATCGGCCAATTCCGTGGGGCATTTCACGGTCATCTCGTACCAGGTCCGGGCCGTGACCCGGCCAATGCCCTTGGTGGGGGCCACCACGGAAAACCGGCCCGTCTCAAAGCCGCCGATGAGCTCCTCCCCCGGCAGGACGGCCTTGCCCGGCTCCGTCACCGCCGTGCCCCGCAGAGGCTCCACCTTCTCCACCAGTCCGGCCTTTACCGCCACGACTTTTGTAAGCGCCTTCCGATCCACCAGCGGCAAATGCTCCCGGGCCTCCCGGACGATGACCTTGGCATGGCCGCCCCGGATGGTGACGGTCATCCATCTAATGCCCGGCACGCGCAGTATCACGCCGTTTCGCACCATATCCTGGCTCATCCCCGGCCAGTAGGAGCCGATATCCACCCCGCACTGGCTCAGCGCCTGGCGGATCACCCCGTCGGGGATGGTCTCGTTGCCGGTCACGTCTATCTCCCATATGTAGGCGCTGCCCACGTACAGCACCGCCAGCGCCAGCGCCAGACAGCCCAGCAGCGCGTACCGCCGGCGAAACTTCGCGGCCAGGGCCGGCAGACCGTGCCGCGCCCGGATCACGCCCGTACAGCCCAGCCCCGCCGCCAGCGGCTCTATGCCCTTCGCCGCCCGCGCCGGCACCTGCACGGTCATGGTAAAGTCCTTCGGCGGCGTGGCGTCCCAGAACGCCACGCCCCGGTCCGCCAGCGCCGTCAGCATCCGCTCCGGCTCCACGCCGGATATCTCCGCCGTGACCCAGCCCGTCACATACCGCGCCCAGTTCATTCCAGTTCCACCGCCCAGAGCCGTCCGGAGACCACCATCTCCCGCCGGTCCATGGCCACCAGCCCCAGGTGCTCTCCCTTAATAAGGATACGGCACCCCGGCCCGGCGGCAGCGATCCGGTCCTCGGCATACTCCAAAAGCCCCCGGTGGCCCTCCACCAGTACCCGGCTGCCGCCGGAGATGGTGATCCGCGTCGCGTTGGTCGCTGCCTCCTCGGGGATATCCAGCCGGGTCAGCACCCGCTGTGTGATCGATCCTTTTTTCGTCATGTTATCACCCGGGGTATTTTATGCGCTCCCGGTTCAAAAAAGGACAGCGCCCTCATAGACTGTGGACATGAAGAAGTATCTGCCTTTATTCCTTGTGCTGGGTCTGTTCGGCGCGCTGACGGTCTTTTCCGCCCAGGCGGCCCAGGGGGCCCGGGAGAGCCTGCGGATATGCGCCGCCACGCTGGCGCCGTCCCTGCTGCCGTTTTTCGTGCTTTCCAATCTGCTGTCCTCGCTGGGCCTTCCGGAGCTTCTGTCCGGCTCCGCCGGGCGGACCATGGCCCGGCTGTTCCGGGTCTCTCCCGGGGGGATACAGGCCTTTTTCCTGGGTCTGTCCGGCGGGTACCCGCTGGGGGCGTCGGTGGTGGCGGACCTGCGGCGGGACGGCAGGGTGTCCCGTGACGAGGCGGAGCGTCTGCTGGCCTTTTGCAACAACTCCGGCCCGGCCTTCATCATCGGCGCGGCGGGCGGCGTGTTCCAAAGCCCCCGGGCCGGACTGCTGCTGTACGCCGCCCATGTGCTGGCGGCCGTGGCCGTGGGGGTCCTGTTCCGGCCCCGTCAGGCCCCGGAGCCGGCGCCGTCCGGCAAGGCCCCGCCGGAGAGCGTGTCCTTCGCCCGGGCGCTGCCCGCCGCCGTGGCCCGGGCCGTCGGGTCCGTCATGACCGTGTGCGGGTATGTGGTGCTGTTCGGCGCGCTGGTGGCGCTGGTGGAGCCATACCTGCGTCTTCCCGCCGTGGCGAACGCCCTCTTTCTGGGCTTTCTGGAGCTGGGCAGCGGCGTGACCGCCCTGGGGGGACTTGCTCCCACGCCCGCCACGCTGGCGGCCGCGTCGCTCATCCTCGGCTGGGGCGGGCTATCCGTCCACTGCCAGACCATGGGCGTTCTGGCGGATACGGACATAAGCTGCGCCCGGCACCTCGCGGGCCGGGCGCTGTGCGGACTGATCGCCGCGGTATTCACTTTTCTGGCCGCGCAGGCGCTGTTTTAGCGGCCGTTTTAATAGGGATACCCCAGCGCGGCGCCGCCCCGGATCACGTCATAATCCTCGCCGAGAAGGCCGGAAATGTCCTCGATACCGGTCCGCACGGCCTCACAGGCCGACGGGGAGAGCGTGCCGCCGCCCTGCTCATAGGACTCGACCTCGCTACGGGCGTCCAGAAGCCGGTATTTGTATCCCGGCTCGCTGTAATCCTCATAGTCGTCCGTATCCAGCATGAACAGGGGCCGTGTGCTGACGCCGCTGATCCAGATCTCCCCGTCGTCCCTGTCCTTGCTGATCTGCACGGTGGCCACGGCGGAGATATTGGTATTGGCGTCATTGAAGCAGCTCATCAGATTGGAAAGGCTGTAACAGACCACGCAGTTGGCGTTGCCGTCGTCCCGCTCCACCGTGCGGACCTCGATGGGCTGGGGCACCTTCACGCCGCCGCCCACCAGGATGTCCACGCCGCTGGCCAGCAGATGGTCCACCACCTCTGTCTGGTTGGGCCGGGGGTCGGTGTAATACTGGGTGTTGTCCCACCAGTAGACGAAGCAGACCACGATGTCCGCGCCCGCCTCCCGGACGGTGGCGATGTCCGTGTCGATCCTCGCATAATCCACCGTGGTCTTATCGGTCATATAATCGGTGGTCAGCAGATCCAGGCACCAGCTGTTGTCCGCGATGGACACCGGCTCGCTGCCGGTACCGGCGGTGCCGTAGGTATAGCTCAAAAACGCGACCTTGATCCCGCTGACGCTGGCCATGGGGAAGGAGCGGCTGGAGCTGGCATAAGCGCCCACGACGCCCAGTTCGGCGCCGCCGAGAACGTTCACCGTCTCCACCAGGCCCTCCAGCCCCCGATCCATGATGTGGTCGGACGCCGCGTTCACCAGGTCGAAGCCCGCCTCCCGCAGCGCGGGCGCCAGAGACGCGGGCATGCGGTAGGAGTCATAGTCGCCGGCAGACGTCAGCGTGGACACCAGCGTGCAGGCGGCAAGATCGGCGCTCTCCAGCGCGCCACGCACGCCGTACAGCTCCTCCGTGAAATCATAGACGGCGGCGCCGTCCTCGCCCTCCTGCCGGGCGTCCGTGGCAAGTCCCGCCTGCCCCACCAGATCGCCGGCGAAGGCGAGCGTCACCGTATCCGCGTTGCGCAGAGGCACCGCCGTAGGGGCCGGCGTAGCCGTGGGCTCCGGCGTGGGGGTGGTGACGGCCGCCTCCTCCGCGGCCTCTATATCAGCCTTCTGGGCCTGATTGGCGCGAAAATTGAAAAAGATCAGCACGCCCAGTCCCACCGCCAGAAATATCAGCAGCACATACATCAGACCCGTGCTAAAACCGTTTTTCTTCACTTGCTCACCTCGTTGCTCTGCTCGCAGTTGTCATAACATCGCTATTTTACAGCAAAATCCCGCAAAAGAAAAGGCTTTTTTCCAAAAAAACATGGGGCGCCCTGCGGCCGCCCCATGTTTTCAGTTATTATGCCAGACCGGAATAGCGCTTCAGAAGGGTGCAGACCTCCGCGCGGGAGGCGGCCGTACCGGGCTGGATGGTATTGTTGGCGTAGCCCTGGATGAGCCCCTTATCAACGGCCCATATCATGGCGTTCCTGGCGTAGCTCTTGACGGCGGAAGCATCCTTGAAGCTGCCAAGGCTGCCGCTGACGGCAGGGCTCCCCGCCATGCGGTAGAGCATGGTCACCAGATCCTCCCGGGTGATCTGGCCGTTGGGCGTAAAGGTGGTGGCGCTGGTGCCGTTGACCACCTTGTTGGCCGCCGCCCAGTTGATGGCGTCCTTGTAATAATCCGCCTTCAGGTCGGTGAACAGGGCCGTCCCCGTCACGGCGGGCTTGCCCATCATCCGATACAGCATGGTGGTCATCTGGCCCCGAGTGGCCGTCTTGCCGGGCCCGAAGCTGCCGTCCCCCATACCGTCCACGATACCCTTTCCGTAGGCCCATTGAACATTGTCATAAAACCAGTCGCTCTGGCTCACATCCGTAAAGGGGGCGGCGGTGTCCGGCGGGGTGTCGAACTGGGGCGTGGACGCCTGTCCGTCAGCGGGCGGCACAGCCGCCGCCGTGCCCGGGTCGAACCAGTAGTCCAGATCCACTTTCGTGGGGATCCCGCTTACCATGCCCAGGCCAAACTGCCAGTACTCATACGCGCCGGAGACCGTGGTCTCCTCATTCCAGTGGGCCAGCCACAGACGCTTGATGCTCTCCTGGTAGATATCCTTGTTCAGCATGGTCGGATTGGCGTATACCATGCTCTGATACCCCGCCGCCTCCACCTCCTGGCAGAAGGCGTTGCAGATATCGGTCTTGAGCTGCCGGTCCAGCTTGCTCATCACCAGCCGCCGGTTCGTGTTGCTCACTTCCTCATAGTCGAACACCAGCGGCAGGTCGATACTGTAATTGCGCACCAGATCGACGATGTATCGCGCCTCTTCCCGGGCCTCCTCCGTGGTGATGGCCTGAGAGTATATGTACGCGCCCACCTTCAGTCCCGCGGCCTTCGCGCCGGTCAGGTTCTGGACATAGCAGGCGTCGGCGGCGAGCTTGCCCTCCACCACGCCCCGGTAGCCCACGCGCACGATGGCGAATTCCATGCCGCCGGCGGCCACGGCGTTCCAGTCGATATTCGCCTGGTAGGCGGATACGTCCACACCCTTGCGGAGCGTCTCACCGGCTTGCAGGGCACGGGGCCGCACAGCGTCAAAGCTCGCCGGAGGGGCCGCCGCAATGGTCATGATACCGTTGTACCGCTCTGCGAGAGGGTCATCCGAGCCCTCCGGCTGCCCGACGGGCTCCATCGTTTCAGCGGGCGTCTCCGCCTCCGGGACCGTCTCCTCCATGGGAGGGACGGCCAGAGCCTCCTCCGCAGCGGGCGCCACAGGCTCCCCGGCGGCCGGCACGTCTGTGACCGGTCCCTCCGTGACGGTCGCGGCCGGCTCCTCCGGCGCGGGCACGCCCTCGCCCGGCTCCTCCGGGACAGTCGTCTCCGGGACGCCTTCCCCACCGGACACGTCCTCCGGCACAGGCGCCGGGACCGTCCCCGGCGCGGACATGTCCTCCGGCAGGGTGGGCGGTACGCCCTCCCCTTCGGCATAGGCCGCGCCGCCGCAGGTGCTCAGGATCATCAGCACCGTTACGATCAGGCAAATACACTTTTGTATCTTCGCAGAATAAGTACTCATTTTGTAACCTCGTGTTAAACTTAGTAACAAAAATTACGTTCATTGTAACACTTTCCCCAGGGAAACACAAGCCTTTTTTCAAAATAATGCACGGTTTTTTGCCGGGAAACGGAAAAAGCGGCGATTTTTTTGCTTCTGTATGGTACAATGGAGCCATGGAAACAGGACTGGTCAAAAACGGGATATATGAGGGCGAGATCACCGGCTTCAACTCCCGGGGGGACGGGGTATGCCGTCTGGACGGCCGGGCGGTGTTCGTGCCCCGGGCGCTGCCGGGGGAGATCTGGCGGGTGCGAGTAGTGAAGGTGACCCGCTCCGCCGTATGGGGCCGGGGCGAGCAGCTGCTGTCCGCCTCTCCCCTGCGCCGGGAGCCTCCCTGCCCTGTCTTTGGCAAATGCGGCGGCTGCGCCGCCATGCACATGGACTACGGCCTTGAGCTTCAGTTCAAGCTCGGCCGGGTGAACGACGCCCTGCGCCGGATCGGCGGGCTGGACCTGCGGGCGGAGCGGATCGTGGGCGCGGCGGAGACAGAGGGTTACCGGAACAAGGCTATCTATAACTTTGCGCCGGGCCCGGTGTGCGGTTTTTACCGGCCCCGGAGCCACGACGTGATCGGCGTAGAGCGCTGTCTTTTGCAGCCGGAGGACTTTGACCGGGCGGCGGGGGCGCTGCTGGACTGGATGAAGGCCGCCGGCGTACCCGCTTACGACGAGGCCACGGGCCGGGGGCTCATCCGGCACCTCTTTCTCAGAAAGACCGCCTCCCACTTCGCCGCCTGCGTCGTGGCGGCGGGGCCGGTGGACATGGCCGCGGCGGAGGCGCTGCGCCGGGCCTGCCCGTCGCTCACAGGGGTGCTGGTATGCGAAAACAAAGCGCCCGGCAATGTGGTGCTGGACGGGCCCATCCGTCTTTTGTGGGGCAGCCCCACCGTGGAGGAGGCCCTGTGCAGCGTCCGGCTCGACCTGTCGCCGCTCACCTTCTTCCAGGTGAATACCGCCCAGGCGGAGGCGCTGTACCGGCTGGCGGGCGAATACGCCGAGCCCGCGGGCAGGACGGTGCTGGATCTGTACTGCGGCGCGGGCGCCATCGGCCTGGCCGTGGCCCGGGACGCGGCCCGGCTCGTGGGCAGCGACATCGTACCGGACGCGGTGGTCAACGCCCGGCAAAACGCCGTCAAAAACGGCGTGACCCACGCGGAATATATCTGCGGCGACGCGTCGGACGTGGCCAGGAAGCTGGCGGCGGACGGATTGCGGCCGGATGTGATCATCACCGACCCGCCCCGCAGAGGCATGGACGAGCCTGTGCTGGCGGCCATCGCCGCCATGGGGCCGGAGCGGCTGGTGTACGTCTCCTGTGACCCGGCCACCCTGGCCCGGGATCTGAAGCGGCTCGGCGGACTGGGCTACGTCCCCCGCCGCTGCGCCGCCGTGGACATGTTCCCCCGGACCTTCCATGTGGAGACGTGCGTGCTTTTGTCCAAACTTAATGTCGAACACCACATCGAAGTCTATCTGGACCTGGATGAGCTTGACATCACATCCGCAGAGACAAAGGCCAGCTATGGGGAGATCAAAGAGTATGTTCAGGAGCACTTCGGTCTGAGCGTCAGCAACCTCTATATCGCCCAAGTCAAGCGTAAATACGGCATCATCGAGCGAGACAATTACAATCTCCCCAAGTCAGACGACACCAAGCAGCCACAGTGTCCGGCAGAGAAAGAAGCGGCAATCGTGGAGGCGCTAGAGTATTTCAAGATGATTTAACTCAACGAACTTAAATTCATATATTACCGTTAGCTAACGGGTTTTTGGGTGCATACGAAAACGAAAGCACGTCTGATTCCTAATATGGAACTCAGATGTGCTTTCGTTTGATTTCGAGCCGATTCTTGTCGTTACATGGCTTCTGGAATCACATTTATAGAGGTGATCTAATTTATTTTAGCAATCAACCCTGCTTTAATCTCGTCAATCTGTCTATACCGTTCTGCAATTTCAATCTGCTTTTCTAAGTCATAGGAGCCGTCATCAGCAAGAGGAATGGGAACTCTAATATCAATTTCTCTAATCATCGTGCTATTCAATTTGGTGAACTCATTTTTGCCGTATATCCCAAGGCGCCCTTTCTTAACTGTATTTGTGAACAATTCATTCTATATGGTCTGCTCAGACATCACTTAGCCCTCCTTGCTTTGCAAAGATGTTACTCACCATCGTATTCCACTCTGCCAGCCGCACGATTTCCGCTGCACCGCCTACAAAAACAAACTGAATCTTGCCCCACTCGCTGTCGCAGTTTACCTGGTACTCGTCGACTGCGGCGGCAATTTTCTTTTTTGCCCGTTTTACCAACTTCCGCCGGAGTCGGACAGCGTGAAGCAAACCTTCCTCCACCAATAGGATCGTCAACTTCTCCACGGCGACGGCTATGTGCTAGTGCATATTAATGAAAATATCACAGATACTGGCGAAAAACAATGTGACACGTTTCAACTATGGCAGATAATTTTCATTCTGTCTGGTGAAAGTGCGGTTCAATTATGATGATTCCTAGCCCCATCTTCCGCGCGTACCGCACTGTCATGGCTGTGCCGCCGCGCCACTCACCGTTGTAGACCGCCAGCAGATAGGCCGCGTGATCCACCATGTAGCGATTGCGCTCCATCATGCAGCCGTCGTGATAATCCTCGCTGATGTAAGTGACTGTATCCGCTCTTCCCAAAATCTTATAGTAAAGCCTCCGCGCTGAAGCCGTCCACTCGTCCGCCTGTCCTTTGAATGGCACAACACAGTGAAGTTTCAGCGCAGGATTTGTTTTGCGCAGTTCAAGAACGATCAACGCCGCCCAAGTGTCCGTTCCCTCCGCCATGCCAGAGTAGAAATCTGTCACGCCAGCCTCGATTAGTTTTTGGATTTCTTGCCTCAGCACGGCTTTCAGCTCCACGCACCTGCTGTCCGATTCGTCGTATCCCCACGGGAACTTTTTTGGCCGGTGCCCGGTAAATGCACAGCAATTGTCGATCATCAAAACTCCCCCTTCTGTATGGCTAAATAATAGCCATATGCCATGGCCATTATATCAGCCATAATAGGCAGTGTAAAGAAGGGGCTGATCGTATGATTCGCTATGCACCGCTGTGGAAAACCATGGCTGAACAGAAAGTCACAACCTACACCCTGCGCTTTAAATACGGCATGAGCCACGCAACTGTTCAGCGGCTTCAGACCGATATGCCTGTGTCAACGCACACGCTTAACAAGCTCTGCACGATCCTGAACTGCCAACTGGCAGACATCGCGGAATACGTCCCCGATGATAAGTAACAGCCCCGGCCTTTGTCACGGCAAAGAGCATGGGGCTGTTACTTATTTGCTTTGCGAGGCCGTAGCCTCGCAAAGCGACAAAAGCTGAGAGGATCACATCGAATCATATGATGTGATCCTCTCAGCTAGTGTGTTATCCCGCCGGAGGTGATGGACCTCTACGTTCGGATGTCAAAGCAGTTCAAAAAGGAGGTCGATAGAAATAGCGTCCAATAGAGATGTTGGAGCGGTCTGGCGGGCCTGATCGAGAAATACGCATTGACTCTTGATATTGACAACATGACACCCTCTATTGAGAATGCAGTATCAGGCGAAGATGATCTCGCCCCAAACAAAGAAATATTGGAACGCACAGTTGAAAAAGAAAAAGCGGCACGATACAATAAACATGATTTAGATGTCCAAACATTATCGACTGGAGGCATTGCCTCCAGTCGATAATGAAGTCATTTTGATCTGTAATAGCGCGTCTTCTTCCCCGCTCCCTCCCGCGTCAGCTCGCCAGAGGCCACCAGTTTACGCAGCGCACCCTCAACGGAGCTGACGCTGAGCGACGGGCACAGTTCCCGGATGTCCTGCTTTGTAAACCGGCCAACTCGGTCCATCGTTGCACGCCGCACAGTCTCAAGCGCGGGAAGTTTTGTCTCGACCAGGGCAAAACGATCTTCAAAGTCTTTATACGCGGCCAGGATCGTTCCAAGCAGGTACTTGATAAAAGGAACGCTGTCCTCGTTGCCCTCGTGCCATCCGATCTGCGCTTGGCCGAGCGCGTCATAATAGAGGTCCTTATTCTTTGCGATCTTTGCCTCCAGAGAGATATACCTGCCAACATAGAAACCGTTTCGGTAAAGCAGCAATGTGGTCAGCAGGCGGCTCATCCTGCCGTTTCCGTCGTTGAACGGGTGGATGCAGAGAAAATCGTGGATGAAAATGGCGATCGCGATCATCGGTTCCACTTCCATGTTCCCAATCACCCGGTTATATTCCTCGCATATCCTGTCCAGAGCCTCCGGCGTTTCATAGGGGGCAAGCGGCGTAAACAGCGTCTCCGTATGGCCGTCGGGATAGGTAGCGCTGATATAATTCTGTACGTTTTTGGTCCTGCCCGCCATGGGATTGTTCATGTGGCTGTACAGGATTTTGTGAAGCTGCAGGATATAGTTACGCGTGATCGGGATCGCGTCGAAGCTCTCATGTATGATATTCAGCACATCGCGGTAGCCCGCTATCTCCTGCTCATTCCGATCTCTGGGCGCTGTTTTTTCCTGGACAAGCTGCCGGATGCGCGTGTTTGTCGTAACGATCCCTTCGATCGCGTTGGACGCCTGGGTGCTCTGGACCTTGGCGATCTCCACCAGCTTCTCCAGTTCCTCCGGCCGTTGCTTTAAGTATAGCTCCTGTTTCCCGGCCTCCTTATAGATAGCCGCGACCAAACCGAGCAGCTCCGAATCCCACTTCCTATCCTTGATTGCGGAATAGTTAAAGTTTCTCATATCCCCACCTCATTTCCCTTAAATTATATCCATTTATAAGGGAAAAATCAACACTTGTGCAAAAATTCCCTTAATCATTTCATCCCATTAAGGGGAAATCGTATATTTCAGGGCAAAACGCAACGGACACAGACAAAGTGCAACGGCCGTTGCACAAATGGCAAAAGTTTATACCTATACGCGGGTGTCAACCGCCATGCAGACCGATTGGTACTCCCTGGACGCGCAGAAAGCCTGGATCAAGGCATATGCCGATTATAACGATTATGAGATCGTCGGCGAATACGAGGACGCGGGCAAGCTGATGATCTCCGTGCTGTCCGCCGTGGCGGAGATCGAACGGGAGAACATCCGCGTTCAGACCATGGAAGGCCGCATCCAGAAGGCCCGCGAGGGCAGATGGAACGGCGGCTTTGCCCCCTATGGCTATCGGCTCAATGACGGCAAACTGGAAATTGCGGAGGATGAAGCCTCCGCTGTTCGGACGATCTTCGACCGGTATGTGAACACCGAGATGGGAGCCAACGGCGTCGCCAAATACCTGGATGATCACGGCATCCGCAAGATCCAGCGGCAAAACGGCAAAAGTCCCCTGTTCAACGCACACCTGGTGCGTATGATCCTGAAAAACCCGGTCTACTGCGGAAAGATCGCCTACGGACGGCGCAAAACGGAGAAGGTACACGGCACCAGAAACGATTACCATCTGGTGGCCCAGGACAATTATATCCTGGTAGACGGGCTGCACGAGCCCATCGTCTCGGAAGAAACGTGGCAGGCCGCCCAGGTGAAGCTGCTGGCCCAGGCAAAGCGATATGAGCATGTGAACAAGGCCAAGGACGAGCACATCCACCTGCTGTCAGGCATCGTGAAATGCCCGATCTGCGGCGCGGGCATGTACGGCAACAAGAGCGTCAAGCACAAGAAGGACGGCACCAAATACAAGGACTTCTATTACTACGGTTGCAAACACCGCACCATGGTGGGCGACCACAGGTGCGACTACAAGAAGCAGGTCCATGAGGAGCTGCTGGACGACGCCGTGGCGGAGGTCGTCGCCAAACTGGTCAGCAATCCCAAATTCGCCGCCATGATGCAGCAAAAGATCAACATGAAGGTAGATACCTCCGCTATCGACCAGGAGATCGGAAACCATGAAAAACAGCTCCGGCAGCATTACGCCGCCAAATCCCGGCTGCTGGACGAGATCGACGCCCTGGACCCGGACGACAAGCACTACTTGAGGCGAAAGTCAGACCTTGATGAACGGCTCTATCGGATGTATGATAAGATAGAATCTGTCGAATCCCAGCTGATCGAGGCACGGGCCAAGAAGACCGCCATCGAAGCGGAGAAGATCACAGGTGACAACATCTACAAGGTGCTGATCTGCTTTGACAAGCTCTACAAGGCCATGAACGACACCGAACGCCGCCAACTCGTGGAGGCGCTGATCTCAAGAGGTACATATCTACGAGGAACGGCAGCCCAGCGGCCAATGGCTCAGATCCATCAAGTTCCGGCGCCCGATCATCGAAGAGGACATGGAAATGAGTTTGGTAAACAATGAGCACATTGAGACGGTAGTATTGATGTCGCGAGTTAAGGGCTGACCGCCGAAAAAGCACCGTATTTCCGGGCTTTTCTGGCATTTGACCGTCAGCGCCGAGAGCGGATTTGGCCGTGAAAATCGCTCTATCCGAATATATCAAAGGAAATTCTCGGAGGATTGAGTAGGCCATTTAGATGTCAGAGGGTTGAGTTAGTGATATGGTTGTTTTTGCGGTAGGGTTGAGGCTATGATTTGGATAATATGATCACAATGACGGATGATAAGAGAATAATATGGAAGATGACCGGCGGGTTTACGGCCGGAAAGCTATATGAAGGGAACCCCTATAACGAGGTCGAACGGGCAGACAGCGGTCGCATATTTGATGAGAAGAGTTATAACTTCCATTTGTATCCCGCGGGATCCCTGCAAACCCATAAGCGTGAGATCGCAAGCGAGATAAAGGAAAAAAGATCGGACGTTATAGAGGCGCTCCGCGCTCTTAGCCCGGCGAATGCCGCTATAGAAACAGACGGCGGCAGAGCCGTGCCCGATATGAATGCCTATACGATCTACATAAGCAGGGGCGAGGGAAGCCGAGGGGGAAACGGAGAACTGGGAGGGCTGTTCAAATATATCGCGGCCCGAAAGAACGGTATCAAATACGAACTCAATTTCATGCGTTTTTATGTGGACGCCTCAGACAAAGACGTCAAGACGGTCAACTGTATTTTGAAGGCGGTGCAGTTTGACCGGTGTATGGGAGAATATGTCAATCAGTCGGAAAAGGGATGCGATGTATGTTATCCCGACAGTTTTCACGCCCAGTCGGATGAAGAGCTGAAAAGAACGCTTAAAAGACGGGCCGGCAAAAGCTTCTGCTATAACCCGAAGTGCGGTTTTGACGATACCGCCGAACGAATAGCGGAGGAATTCATCAAATTCATAAATATATCGGATACATACGGCAGATGAAATATAGGCCGGTCCATGCCCACGCGCGGGCGTATACACTTTTGACCTTAGGGAGGTAAAAAAGGATGAAAAAAAGAACGATCGCCATTGTTCTTCTGCTGGCGCTGGTGACGGCGCTGCTGGCAGGACTTTCAGCCGGGTGCACCGCCGGCGGCGGTGCCGGGCAGTCCGAGCAGGCGGAGGATACGGACCGGGCCCTGCCAAAACGCGGGGAGAATTACTATGATGTGGAGAATGTGGCGCTGTACCTGAAGTTGTATGGCGCGCTGCCGCCCAACTACATCACCAAAAGCGAGGCCCGCCAGCTTGGCTGGGAGGGCGGCCCGGTGGAGAAGTATAAAGCGGGCGCGGTCATCGGCGGAGACCGGTTCAGCAACCGGGAGGGCCTTTTGCCGGAAGCGGCGGGCCGCACCTATACCGAGTGCGACATCGGCACCAATGGCGCCCCGTCCCGGGGCGCCCAGCGGCTCATTTTTTCCAACGACGGGCTGTACTTTTTCACCGAAGACCACTACAAGTCCTTTCGCGAACTGACCATTACGGAAAACAATGAGGTGATATGGAAATGACCTATATACTCAACGGCAGGTACCTGACGGACAAGGCCGTGGCCCACGCCTATCTGGCCCGGATACTGCCCCTGCCGGACTATTACGGGGGCAATCTGGACGCGCTGTACGACTGTCTCACGGAGATGGGGCCCCGCGCCGTCGTGCTGCTGGGCGCGGACGCTCTGACGGCGGGCGGCGGTTACGGGGAGAAGATACTGCGAACGCTCCGGGACGCCGCCGCGTCCAATCCGGGCCTGCGGCTCGATCTGGAGGAGGCCCGCCCATGACCGTGCGTTTTGCCACGGAGGCGGATGCCGGACGGCTCCTGGCCATCTACGGGCAGTACATAGACACCCCCGTCACCTTTGAATACGATCTGCCCACCGAGGCGCAGTTCGCCGCGCGGATCCGGGATATCACCGGCCACTGGCCGTACCTTATCTGCGAGGAGGACGGCGCCGCCGTGGGCTATGCCTACGCCCACCTGGCTCGGGAACGGGCGGCCTACGGCTGGTATGTGGAGCTGAGCATCTATCTGGACCGGAACTGGACAGGCCGGGGGCTGGGTAGGCGTCTTTATGCTCTGCTGCTGGACCTGCTGCGCTCACAGGGCGTCAGGACGGCCATGGGCTGCGTGACCCTTCCCAATCCCGCCAGCGAGACGCTGCACGCCGCGCTGGGCTTCGACCGGGTGGGCGTCAGCCGCCGTGCCGGGTACAAAAACGGCGTCTGGCACGACGTGGCATGGTTTGAAAAGCCCCTGGCCCCCTTCCCGGCGTCCCCGCCCCCTACCGTCCCCGTAGACCAGCTGGACCGGTCCGCGGTGGCGGCGCTCATCAAAAAGCACTTTCCGGAATAGTCCCGGCCACAGGGCCGGGGATCATCCCTCACATCTGACGGCGCCAAACCGGCGCGGTCCCAAAAAGGACCGCGCCGGTTCTGATTTTAATATGTATCAAACGTCCCTCTGGATATCGCTGAAAAGGTCCCGGGCGTACACGCCCCGGTCCACCAGGTCCCGGAACGCCGCCACGACCGGCGCCCGATCCTCGTGGAAGGTGATCCCATACCACTGGTCGTCCGATGGCAGCACCTTCACCGTGAGCCGCTTTTCCGCCAGGAGTCTGTCCACCGCGTCCGGCAGCAGATACTCGTCGTCCAGCGGGTCTTTCATCCCGTCCCTGAACGCGGGGAAGCCCTCCTCCAGCATCCGCACGCACCCCGGCGTCAGAAGCCACATGTTCATACTCACCAGACAGTCCGGGTCCAGGGGCCGCATCGTGTCCTTCTGGAGCACGCCCTCCGGGGTCTTGACGACGTGCTTCGTCTCGGAGACGCTGGTGAGATAGCCATCCGCGTTCATGGCGCACAGGCCCCGGGTCACACCGCCCGCCTCCGACAGGGTGTTTTTCAGCTCAAAGCCGATCATACCGCACCGGGACTGGTCCGACGGCTCATACCCCGACAGGAATCCGTAGGCGGCGGCAAAGGCGTCCTTGCCATAATAGTCGTCCGCGTTGATGACGGCGAAGGGGCCGTCCAGCAGGTCCTTGCAGACCATGATGGCCTGACCGGTGCCCCAGGGCTTGGTACGCCCGGCAGGCACGTCGGTCACATCCTGAAAGGCATAGTCCCACTTCACGCCCAAAGCCCTGAGCTTGGGCTCCAGACGGCTGCCGATGACCTGCTGGAACTCGTCAAAAATGGCGTGGCGGATGACGAATATCACCTTGTTGAACCCCGCCTGAACCGCGTCGTGGATGGAGAAGTCCATGATGATCTCCCCGTCGGGACCCACCTTCTCCAGCTGCTTGATACCGGCGCCGTACCGGGACCCGATACCCGCCGCCAGTATCACCAACGTGATGTCCATTGAAACTCCTTGCCGGACGCCCGTGGGAAGCGCCGCTCCCGCGTCACAAAAGTTTAAGTTTTTTATGTATAGCCCTACTATTATAGTATATCTTCTACTGTTTTGCAAGCAAATTTTAACTTTTGAAACTTTTTTTGCCCCGCTCCTTGACAAGATCAGTCTAATGCGTTAGAATAACTCCATACTAACGCGTTAGAATGCTACACCGGGGAGGGATCGCTTATGGCGACACCGAAGATATTTGAGAGCGAGTACCGGTTCTGTCTCATCCTGTGGGAGACGGAGCCCATCCGCAGCCGGGACCTGGCGGCGCTTTGCCGGGAACGGCTCGGCTGGTCCAAGACCACCACCTACACCGTCATCAGGCGCCTTGCGGACCGGGGCGTGGTGAAAAACGAGAACGCCGTGGTCACGAGCCTTGTGAGCAAGGACCAGGCCCAGGTCTCGGAACTGGATGAGATGATGGAAAAGCGGTTTGAAAACTCCCTTCCGGCCTTCATCGCGGCCTTTGCCAGACGGCAGAACCTCACCCAGGAGGATATCGAGGCCCTGCGGCGGATCATAGACAAGGGGGGATCGTGACATGTTGGAGCGCATTTTTTTGCAGGTACTGCGGCTGAGCGTGCTGTCCAGCCCGCTCATTCTGGCGGTGATGGTCATGCGGCTTCCGCTGCGGCGGGCGCCCCGGTGGGTCCACTGCGCCCTGTGGGGTCTGGTGGCGCTGCGGCTCGTCTGCCCCTTCACACCGGAGAGCAGCCTGAGCCTGCTGCCCAGCCGGGCGCGCATGGAGCAGACCGTGGCGGACCTGACCCGCTCCCGCTACAGCCCATCCGACACGGGCCCCGTGGTCCGCTGGGTGGATATCGTGGAGGACCGGGCCGGAGACGGCGGCGCGCAGACCGCCCCCGACACCGGCAGCGGGACCGTCACAGCCGAAGCGCAGACGGCCCCCGCCCGTCTGTCCGGGGACGAGGCGGCCGCTTCCGCTCCCTCCGGGTCCACGCAGCCGGCGGCGAAGGCCGGACCGGTCCTGCTCTCCCGGGCGGGCACGCTCAGCGTCATCTGGCTGTGCGGCGTGGCCGCCATGGCTCTGTACGGGCTGGGAAGCTGGCTTCATCTGCGCCGAAAGGTCCGCACCGCCGTGCGGTGGTATGACGATCTGTGGCAGTGCGAGACGGTGGACACGCCCTTCGTGATGGGGCTGGTCCGGCCCCGGGTGTATCTGCCCTTCCGGATGGACAATGACAGCGCCGCCCACATCATCGCCCACGAGCACGCCCACATCCGCCGGCACGACCCGTGGGTCAAGCTCTTTGCCTACGCCCTGCTGGCTGTATATTGGTTCGACCCCCTTTACTGGCTCGTGTACAGGTGGCTGGGCCGGGACATCGAGCTTGCCTGTGACGAGCGGGTGATCCGGGACCTGGACCTGCCCGCCCGGCAGAAGTACGCCTCGGCCCTGCTGGAGTGGGGCACGGACAAGCCCGCCCTGCCCGCCTGTCCCCTATCCTTCAGCGAGGTAGGCGTGGGCGAGCGGATCACAAAGGTCATGAAATACAAAAAGCCCGCCCGCTGGGCGGCGGCGCTGGCGGCGGTGCTGGCCGTGGCGGCGGCGGTGTGTTTTCTGACGGACCCGGCGGCGGAGGCCTCCACGGACGGGGACCAGGCCGCCTCGGAGCCCCCGCCCCCCATCGAGACGACCATCCCTGCCAAGCCCACCCCAACTCCAGTCGAGCCCACGGCCACGCCGGAGCCCACCCCGGCCCGGTACAGGCAGACGCTCCTGGGCGCCGAGGGGAATATCGCCTACGAGATCGACGCGCCCCTGCCGGCGGTTGCCCCCGAGACCGCCTCCGTGCTGACCGTCAAGCCCCGGGACTTCACCGTGGATGAGGTCCAGGCCCTGGCGAAGGCCATCTTCGGGGACGCGGAGGTCTATGAATATGTGGAGGGGTCCGAGTATAACCAGCAGGCCATCAACGCCCTGCTGGCCGCCACGGGCGGCGACGATGCCCACACCCTGGATGCCCTGACAGAGAAGTATATAGCCGGCGGCATGGACCCGGACTTGGCAGAGCAGAATGCCGCTGCGGAGAGCGAACTGTATACGAGTACGGTCGACGTTCTGCGGAAAGATCTGCCCACCCTGCCGGAGACAGCTGACCTGGGCCCCTGTGAGTGGACCTTCTATCCCGAGGCACACTACAACTCCAACTTTGCCGGCGCGGCGGACACGGGCCACCGGTACCTGCAGGCCAACGCCTGGCTGGACGGGCTCAGCTACCGCATCAACGTGTGCAACAAGCCCGTCACGGACAATGCCTACTACCGGGCCAACACGTTCGCCATCTGGGCCGACCACGGCAGCTCTGGGCTCATCCCCTATGAGCCGTTCAGCGACGCGGACGCGGATGCCACCCTGGACACGGTCCGGCGGTACCTGGCCGACGCGGGCCTGGACAAATACCAGATCGCCGAGGTCTATGAGACCGGGTACAGCGGTGGGCTCACCGTCATCTGTCTGCCGGTCTATGAGGGCCTCCGCCAGGCGTATATGCAGGACGTCTTCACCGCCTACGACGAGGGTACGGGCCGCACCACCTATGGGGAGTATATAGAGTTCGCGTTTTGCGCCCCCGGGCTGCTGCACTCCTTCTACTGGTACACGCCCCAGGAGGTGGTGGCCGTCGACGAGCCCCAGCCCATGCTGACCTTCGATGAGGCCATGGACGTTTTCCGGGCGGAGGCCGCCAAGGTGCCGGCCACCGTGACCGTCTCCGTTCCGGACGAAAACGGCGGTGTGACTGCGGAAGAGTATCCCCGCGACACGTTCACGGCGGACGATATCGTCTTTGGCTATGTGCGGATGACGGTGGACGGGGCGCATGAGGCATACGTCCTGGTCCCCTGCTGGGCGCTGCTTGGCCGCAATTCCGACTCGATCTTCCACGGGCCCCTGCTGGTGATCAGCGCCGTCAACGGCGCGGTCATCCGCACGGTGGACGATTACGAGGAGGTCCGGACGGACGTATCTCTCGCCACGACGCCCATGGCGGGCGACGCTGGCGGAGAAGGCGACGCCGGGCCGCAGGTCACCCCCACGCCCCGGCCCCAGGTCGTAGACCTGGAGGTCTGGGGATATGCCGGAGAGATCGACTATGTGGAGACCGGCTACTTCAGCCTGCCCGCCGGAAGCGTCATCGACCTGGCAGCCGTCTGGTACCCCCAGGTGGTGGACGCCACGCCGGAGTGGACCGTGGACGATCCCGGCATCGTCGCCATCCAGCCGGACGAGAGCGGCATCAACTGCCACTGCGAGATGGTAGGCCAGCCCGGCACGGAGACCACCCTGCATGTGAAGGTGAACGAGATGACGGCGGACATCACCGTGCTCGTACAATAGAGGAAGGCCATCCCTAATGGGGTGGCCTTCCTCTGAGCTTGTCAAAAAACAAGTTTTTGACCGCTCTGATTGAATCTGCTCGGCGGGAGTGAATCCCGCCGGCATAATCCAAAAGCCTGTCGTTCTGCGGCTTTTGGATTTGACGCGCGGGAATGCCGCGCGGCTCGCCCTGACCGGGCTTCGCTCCCACTCAACCATTCTTTGACAGTCTGACATCTCAATCCAGCCATTGGCCATTCTCTAAGATGTAATCCACCATATTGCCCTCTCCCAGATCGGGGATATGGT
Organism: uncultured Oscillospiraceae bacterium; assembly: GCA_947624985.1. GTDB lineage: Bacteria > Bacillota > Clostridia > Oscillospirales > Oscillospiraceae > CAJOIG01. The sequence continues at coordinate 93,437 of CANQMO010000004.1, forward strand.
CCTCTAAGATCTCGATCACAAAAATATCACTTTCCTTAAACGCGGCGGCAAGATCGACCTGACTATAATCTGTGACATTATAGTTTACTTCCGACTCTCCCTGTTCATTTCGCCGTACATACGCTCTATTCTCAAAATATGTAGTCGCTCCAAAGTTATCACTTCTTGTTAAGTGCAGCAAACTGGCGGCGCCAAAACTACTGGTGCGAACAAACAGCCCTGGACGGTCTGTACCGGGATACAATGTGACCTCCCGCTGCAAGTTTTTCAGCGTGGGGCTTGTCCAAACATTCATCATATCATACAGATCTGCATTTGACCCAAAGGGAGTATCAGTCGGTTTTCCCTCTACTGTCATACTCCCTACGTCATACGGCCCCGTCTCGTTAATATAGGATAAAAATGCAGCTGCAGCAGCTGCTGCCCAGCATGTGTCCCAGTGTATGCCGGGTGGATAGAAGATCGGCGTGTCAAAGAGTCCTGGATTATCCCTGAAAAAAGATACGGAATCAAAATAGTGAATATCACTGTCAGCGAGCGCCTCAACGAAAAGATCGTGCCGATCAATTTCATGCATAGATGTATTCATATACCACGGAAGCCCCTGTTCCGCAGTATAGCGAAGTTTTGTAGGAGTCAAAAACAGATATAGTGATTTTCCATGAGATTCCAGCAAAGTTTGTAATTCTTCGAGCTTCCTGACCAACCCTTCTATATAGTCGTCCGGAAAATCCTCCGCTTTCGTGCAGTAGTAATAAAGGTAACTAGGCCCGTATAAGTATCTATTACGTCCCTCCACGACATTTCCAGTGGGGGAAGTCCTAAAAACCCGATAAATGATCTCATTCCTGGTCCGTATCAGTATATTACGTCCTGGAATATGGTCCTGCCACCATGTGTCAAAACCGCTTTGCCAGTCTCCGCGCAATATACTCTCTTCACTGACTTGTGGAAGCTCTGACTGGATCGAAACACCTCCAAGCGGCCTGTAAGAATTCCAAATATGTCCATAAAGTGGCCACAGGCAAATGCACAGCACGCCCAGTAAAAACCAGTGGACACTTTTTATGACTTTTATCGTACGCATCATATGACCTCCTCAAAACCGGAAGTAGATAAAAGGATTATAGCTGGAGCCGACCATGTAACAGATACAATAAGCAAACAGGACCAGACAGATCGCATTCCAAACCCCGGTCCACTTTGGCGCTCTGCGGGCCAGCGTCGGAAATACAGGGGCAGATATGCACACGGAGATGCTGGCAAAGGCCATAAATATACCCGTCAGGCACAGTAGCACCCGCATGTTCCAAAACGTACCGCTGCCTATGCCTGCCATGACGCCCAAATACTGCATGGCCGCTCCCAGGCCGTCCGCCCGGAAGAATACCCAGCCCACCAGGACCACGACCACCGTATATATGCGGCCAACGAAGGCCGGGGCCTTTTTCAGGGCGCGTCCGAAGCCCATTCTTTCCAAGATCAGGAAGAAACCGTGATAAAGGCCCCATACCAGGAATTGCCACGCCGCTCCATGCCAAAAGCCCGTCAGGAAAAACACGATCAGCAGGTTCAGATATGTTCTGCCCTTTCCCCTGCGATTGCCTCCCAGCGGGATATAAACGTAATCCCGAAACCAGGTCGACAGCGAGATGTGCCACCGCCTCCAGAACTCCTGCACAGAGCGAGAGACATACGGGTAGTTGAAGTTTTCATTGAAGTGGAAGCCAAATACCCACCCCAGACCGATCGCCATATCGGAATAAGCAGAAAAGTCCATATAGATCTGCAGAGCATAGCACACTGCTCCCAGCCACGCAAGGGAGAAATGCAAATCGGCGACATTGGAGAATGCAGTATCCGCAAACGCCCCCATAGCATTGGCAAGCAGGACTTTTTTGGCAAAACCCATGATGAACCGCCGCAGGCCGCGCGCTTCCTCTTCAGCGGATACGGTACGGTTTTCGATCTCATATTCAATATCTGCGTAGCGGACGATCGGTCCGGCGATCAGCTGCGGGAACATCAGCACATACAGCGTCAGATAGTCCAGTCTCCTCTGCACCTTGACCTGACCGCGGTAGACATCGATCAGATAGGACATGATCTGAAAGGTAAAAAAGGAAATGCCGATCGGCAGCGGTATCACCGGCAAATTCAGACTAAACTCGCCTTTTCCGGTCCAATGCCTCACCAGAGACTCTATGTTGCCAACAAAGAAGTTGAAATACTTGCAGACCATGAGTACCGCCAAGTCCGCAGCAAGTCCGACCAGGAGCGCACGCCGTGGGTGAGCGACTCCCTTCGCCTGGCCGCGCCCAATGGAAAGACCGCACAGATAATTGATGATGATCAGCGCCAGCACCAGGACCAGATACCGCACGCCGCTCCAGCCATAAAAGACAAGAGAGGCAACGAGAAGAACTGCATTTTGTATCTGTACGCGTCTTTTTCTGTTCGCGCACAGTTGCGCCAGTTTATAAAATACCAACACACATGGCAAAAAAATAAAAATAAATGTAGACGATGAAAAAACCATCCGACGTCCTCGCCTCCTTTTACTGTGTTGCGGTCTATAAAGCTCATCATGTTGTCACAACGTGACAACATGAAATGGTGCGCACCATTTCAAATCGCGGTCATATCAACAGGCGCCTTACCTGGGCAGTCTGTCTCCTCAGTTTATTCCTCGGTCAATATCTCCAGTATCTGATTGTAGATATCCTCGGCCCCGGCGCGAAAGCGCTTTTCGATGGCCCTGGCCTGGGTCTCATCCGGCACCGCCAGCCGCAGGGAGACGATCTCCCCCACCCCGTCGGACAGCCGCAGGCTGACGCTCTTGCCGCCCTTGATCCCCGGCTCCACGTCCGTCTCGATCATACTGGCCCGGCGCATGGCCGCCGCCACCGGGGCGGTGAGCCGTTCGGCCTTGGCCCGGACTGTGTAGGGCAGGCTGGACGACACGGTATTCACGTTCCGGCGGCCCTTCTCCGTGATGACATATTTGCCGTCCTTCTCCTGGATGTGCTCGCTCTGTATCAGCTCCGCCAGACAGTCGGAGTAGTCGAACCAGTTGAAGCCTCCGTCGAACAGCGCCAGGTCCGACAGCGTGACCGGCTCTACGGGCTTTGGCAGCTTCTCCAGTATGTACAATATCAGTATCTTGATGTCCAGCTTATCCCGGATGAATCCCAAATGCTCCATAAGCTCCTTCCTCCCCGTACCATTTTACCACACCACCCCCGTCCGCACAAGGATATTTCACATTTCGCCGTCCGTGGCATAGACTGTACTGAAACAGCCGGGATAAGTCCCGGCGGCAAGACAAGGAGGTATCAGCATGGCGGACAGCCAGGAATGCACCGAAGCCGTGTGCATCCATACAAGGAAAATATACGACAGCTGCCGCGATAAGGACTGCGTGGAGGACTTGCGGGTCTATCCCACCGTCAGCTCTCAGCCGTACATAGAGAGCGCTTTCAGTGTGCGGCCCACCGGGGCCACATTGCTGTTTGCGGATGTGGACGTTGATGAGATCAGCTTCAACCGGGGCTACTACACCGTGGACGTGACCTATTTTTACGAGGTCAGCGGCACCACCTTCCCGGGCGAGAATCCGGTAAACGGTCTTTGCGTGTTCAACAAGCGGGTCATGCTTTTCGGCAGCGAGGGCTCCGCCAAGGTGTTCAGCTCCGACGGCACCTTTGCCGACAGCTACACCCAGCCCATCGGCGTGGTGGAGTGCGTGGACCCCATCGCCCTCAACATGAAGATCGCCGACGCCTGCCCCACCGGGCTCATGGCGGACGTGTCGGCCATCCCCGCCTCCATCCTGACCCACTTCGGCGAGGATCTGGTGCTGACGGACGGCAACCGTATCTGGCTCACCACCCTGGGACAGTTCTCCATCGTCCGTCTGGAGCGGGACAGCCAGCTGGTGGTACCGGTCTACGACTACTGCCTGCCCGAAAAGGACTGCGTGTCCGGCTCCGAGGACGATCCCTGCACGCTCTTCAGCAGGATCAGATTCCCGGTGGAAGAATTTTTCCCGCCCGACAGTATCGATGCCGCGGAGGATTACCGCTCCGCCATCCAGAATCTGAACATCACGCCGACGCCCGCCGTGGACCCGAACGGCAAGAATTGAAAAAACGGACTGCCGTCAAACGGCAGTCCGCAGCTTTTTATCCTCTCACGCCAGCGACTTGGGTACGATATTGTTCTGGGCCTTGAAGATGGAATTGGCCGGCACCACGCCCCGGACCGAGGACAGGGGGTAGATGTTGCTGTCCGGACCGATCACCGTGCCCGGATTCAGCACGCTGCCACAGCCTACCTCCACCCGGTCCCCGATCATGGCCCCCACCTTCTTGCGGCCCGTGGGGATGTCCTCTTTCCCGTTGTGGACGACGACCAGCTGCTTGTCGCTCTTCACATTGGAAGTCAGGCTGGCCGCGCCCATGTGGGAGCGGTATCCCAAAATGGAATCGCCCACATAGTTGTAGTGGGGCACCTGCACGTTATCGAACAGGATGACGTTTTTCAGCTCCGTAGAGTTGCCCACCACGCAGTTGTCCCCCACCAGGGCATTGCCCCGGATGAAGGCGCACTGGCGCACCTCCGTGCCATGGCCGATGATACAGGGGCCCTTGATGTACGCCGTGGCAAACACCGTGGCGTCCCTGGCGATCCACACGTCCTCCGCCGGGTGGTCGTATTCCTCCGCCGGGAGCGTGGGGCCCAGGGCCAGGATAAGATCGCCGATACCGGCCAGCGCCTCCCAGGGGTATTCCGTCTTTTCCAGCAGCGGGGCCGCCGCCGTATGGCTCAGATCATAAAGCTCCCGTGTCCTCATCTTTTGCGCACCTCCACCAGAAGTCCCTGTCTGTCCATAGCGGCGATGATCCGGTCCACGCTCTGCTCGCACAGCGCGGGGGTAGCGGCCTCCGCCATGACCCGCAGCACCGGCTCCGTGCCGCTCTTTCTGAGCAGCACCCGCCCGTCGCTGCCAAGCTCCTTCTCGACCGCGGCCACTTCCCGCTGCACCGCCGGGTCCGCCAGAGCCTGTTCCTTGTCGGTGACCACCACGTTCTTCAGCACCTGCGGGTACATCCGCACGGGCTTGGCCAGCGCGGACAGGGGCAGATTGGTCTGGACCATCACCCGCATGACCATGATGGCGGTGATGAGCCCGTCGCCGGAGCGGGCGTACTTGCGGAAGATGATGTGCCCGGACTGCTCGCCGCCGATCAGGTGGTTGTTGGCCTTCATGTTCTCGTATACATACCTGTCGCCCACGGCGGTCTTTTCATAGCCTATACCCGCCGCGTCCAGAGCCTTGTAAAGGCCCAGATTGCTCATGACCGTGGTGACCACGGTGTTGCCGGGCAGGCCGCCCCGGCTCTTCATGAATTTGGCGCAGATATACATGATGGCGTCGCCGTTGACCACATTGCCCTGCTCATCCACGGCCAGGCACCGGTCCCCGTCGCCGTCAAAGGCGAAGCCGCAGTCCACCCGGTTCTCCCGGACGAATTCCTGCATTTGTTCGATGTGCGTGGAGCCGCAGCCCCGGTTTATGTTGGTGCCGTCCGGCCGGTCATTGATGACCAGCACCTTTGCTCCCAGAGCGGTGAACACGGCCCGGGCGATCATCCAGGTGCTGCCGTTGGCGCAGTCAAGGGCGATGGTGCGGTTCTCAAAAGGACAGTCCGCGATGGCCGTCAGACGGCCTATGTACCGGTTGCGGCCGGAATAGAAGTCCACCGTGCAGCCTATCTGGTCCCTGGTGGCATAAGGAAGCTCCGGTATCTGGCCGTCGATGTACTGCTCGATGGCGTTTTGCAGCGCGTCGTCCATCTTCTCTCCCTCGCCGTTGAGGAGCTTGATACCGTTGTCGTAGTAGGGGTTGTGGCTGGCCGAGATCATCACGCCGCAGTCGAACCCCTCCGAGCGGGTGATATAGGCCACGCAGGGAGTGGTGGTCACATGCAGCAGATAGGCGTCCGCGCCGGAGGATACGATACCCGCCGCCAGCGCATTTTCATACATATAGCTGCTGCGGCGGGTGTCCTTGCCGATGACGATCTTTGCCTTGTGGTCCCGGCCATAGTGCCAGCCCAGATAACGTCCGATCCTGAAGGCGTGGACCGGGTTCAGATCCACGTTGGCCTCGCCCCGGAAACCGTCTGTTCCGAAATATTTTCCCATCCCTTTTCTCCTCTTCCAAAAGATCGCCCGCTCATAAAACCGGGCGCGGCACGGCATACTATCGCCATGCTGAAAGTAATACTATGCAATTCTATCGTCATATATGCCGTTCTCATCGCGTTTATGCGCGCCATGGGAAAGCGGCAGTTGGGGGAACTGGAGCCGTCGGAGCTCATCGTGACGATCCTCATCTCCGAGGTGTCCGCCACGCCCATCGTGGACCCGGAAAAGCCGCTTTACTACGGCCTCGTTCCGGCGGCCACGCTGTTCACGATGGAATTGATCCTGTCGCTGCTCATGGCCAGGAGCGTAAAATTCCGGGGCTTTCTCGCGGGAAAGCCCGCCCTGCTCATCCGCCACGGCAGGATCGACCAGAAGCAAATGCGCCGCAACCGCTTCACCCCGGACGAGCTGGCCGAAGCTCTGCGCAATCAGGGCGCGCTGGATCTCAATGAGGTGGAGTACGCCATTTTGGAGACAGACGGCCAGCTGAACGTGATCCTTACCCCGGGCAGCCGCCCGGTCACCGCCGCCCAGATGAACGTGGCCGCGGAGGATACGGGCTACCCCCTCATCGTTATCAACGAGGGCCGGGTCATGACGGAGAATCTGAAAATACTGGGAAAGGACGAGAAGTGGCTGGAAAAGTATCTCCGCAGCCAAAAGCTGTCCTCTCCCAAGGATGTGTATATGATGACGGCGGACATGGCCGGCGGGATATTCCTGTCGCCGAAGCAGCGGTCTTAAGCCTTAGGCCTCCTTGGTCTTGTCCCCCAGGAGCTTTGTCAGCTCGTCCATAAAGGTATTGATGTCCTTGAACTGGCGGTAGACGCTGGCAAAGCGGACATAGGACACCTCGTCCACGCTTTTCAACTGCTCCATCACCATGTCGCCGATCTCGGCGGTGGTTATCTCCCGCTCCAGAGCGCTTTGCAGCTCCGACTCGATCCCGTCGGCGATGGACTCGATCTGGTCCAGAGGCACCGTGCGCTTTTCACAGGCCCGGACCATGCTGTTGATGAGCTTCACCTTGTCGAAGGTCTGGCGGCTGCCGTCCCGCTTGACCACCACCAGCGGCATCCGCTCCACCTTTTCATAGGTGGTGAACCGCTTGCCGCACATCAGGCACTCCCGCCGGCGGCGGATGGTGCTGCCCTCGTCTGCGGGGCGCGAGTCGATGACCTTGCTCTCGGCGTAGGCGCAATAGGGGCATTTCATATTATGTGTTCCTCCCAATCAGAACGAATATGTATATTGATTTACATAATTATAGCACACCCTCTCCGAAAATGCTACAAAAACTTGCACGGACCGCAAAAAATAAGTTACATAATCCAAAAAGCCGCCGGGGCGTCCGGCGGCTTGAAATATCTTCCATTTTTACCGTATACTGTGCCTTGCGCCCGGCCGCCGAAGCGGGTAAAATGGGCCCATGAAAGAGTTTTTACATAGCTTCAGAAAAATATCGGCCGCGGGGCTCCTGGGGGTGCGCATCGTGCTGGCGATGTGCTGCGTCATGGCGTTCGCGGCTTTCGTGCTATGTCTTTTCGCGGGAGCGCCCGCCGCCGGGAATTTCCGTGTCTACCGGCTGGCGCAGGCCCTGGCGGAGACCCCGGCAGGGGTGCTGCTGCTGGCGGGGATCGCACTGATCATCGTGGAAAATCCACGATGACACGCTCCAGCTCCTCCCGGCTGTACAGGGCGTTCAGCACGTCCAGAAGGCCGTTGGCGGTGAGCTTTTCCGGCAGGTCCAGAGCCCTTTTCAGCGCGCTCCGGCGGGCGGCGCTGTCCGGCCGGCCGGCGAGCCCCAGCGCGTAGAGCTCCGCCTTTGTGATAGGCGGGTGGCTCGCTGCGTCCGTCTGCCGGTCCTCCACGGTGGCCCCCGCCCGGCGCAGCGCCTGCTCCAGCACGGCGGGGCTCATGCCCTCCACACCCAAAAGTCCCTCTTTGGAGGGGCTTTTTTTGCGCCGCTCCTTGCCGGGTACGTCGGGGATGTAGGCGTGCTTGACCAGGGCGGGGTCGATGGCGCCTTTCAAAAAGCTGCGGATGAGAAATCCGCCCCCGTCGCTGTCGGTGAGCACCACCAGCCCCCGGGCCTCCGCCAGACGGCGCAGCAGCGCCAGCTTCTCTTTATCGGAAAACACACCGAACCCGCCGGTGTCCACGATCACCGCGTCGACCACGTTTTCCAGCGCGGCCCTGTCGTAGCGCCCCTCTACCACGATGGCCTCCCGTATGCGTATCATGTCCGGTCCATAGCCAAGCGCAGGATGAGCTCCTTCATCAGCGCCTCCGGCTCTCCGCCGGTGTCCTTCATGGCGTAATCGCACTGGGCGCAGAAGCTCACGGCCCGGGCCAGCCGCTCCGCGGAAAAGCGTTTGCAGGCTTTTTGCAGCAGCCGCAGGGGGTAGCTCCTGCCGGAAAGCTCCGGCACGCAGGCGGTGATATATGCCTCGCCCTGGCCGCTGTCGGCGGCGATCCGGGCCACATACAGCCGCCGGAACTGCTCGCTTATCATGGCGATCTGCCGCTGGGGGGGCTCGTCCTTGTCCGAGAGCAGGTCCGCCAGAAGCCGGGCGGCCTTGTCATACTCCCCCGCCCCCAGCGCGTCGGTCAGGTCGAAAATGGTGGTCTCCGGGGCCTTTTTCGCCACCGCGTCAATGTCCGCCCGGGTGATATTTTTCTGGGAAGCGTAGCCCGCGATCTTCAGTATCTCGGGGATGAGGGCGTTCATCCTGTCGCCGCAGACCCAGATGAGATAGCTGGCCGTAGGCGGGTCGATGGTCTTGCCCAGATCCTCCGCCCGGCGGGCCACCCAGCGGATCAGCGCCCCCTCCCCAGGGCTCGTGAACGCCAGGTCCCGCCCGGCCTTTTTCATGGCCTTCACCGGTGCCAGCCGGTTGTCCGGGGCATAGCCGGGAGAAAAGACGAAGGCCACCGTGGCCCATTCGGGCACGTCCTCCAAAAAAGCCTTCAAGGCCTCCGGGTCGTAAGCGCCGGTCCGGTTCACGTCAAAGTCCCGCACCTCCGTCAGGGTCCGCTCGCCCATGAAGGGCATGGCCTCCACGCTCTGCCGCAGCAGGCCCATATCCAGACCGGGGCCCTGGAGCCGGTGGTAGTTGAACGCCTCTGTCCCCTCCGGCAGGCACAGTTTTTTCAGCTCCGCCAGATAGCTGTCCCGCAGGTAATCCTCCTCCCCCCGGAGAAGGTACACCCGCCCGGGCCCCTCCCGTTGGAGGGTCTTTATCGCGGCGCTGTAATCCAGAGCGTTCTTATCCTGTCTCGCCAAGGCTCTCTCCTCCCAGATCAATGACCACGTTCCCCTGCTGGTCGGTGCGCGCAACGGTGTCGCAGTAGTATCCCAGCCGCTCCATCACGTCGGGCGCCGGCAGGCCATAGGGATTGTACCCTACGCTGACCACCGCCGTCTCCGGCTGGGCCGCCAGCAAAAACAGCAGGCTGGACGCGGACCGGGACCCGTGGTGGCCCGCCACCAGTATGTCCACATCGGGCACCGCCCAGGCCTCCAGCAGCGCGCTCTCCGCCTCCCGGCCCGCGTCGCCCATGACCAGCGTCTGCATTTGGCCCATCCTGGCCAGCACCACGATGCCCCGCTCGTTCATATCGCTCTCCCCCATGGGCAGCAGCAGATCGAATCCCATCCCGCCCACGGAGACGCTCGTCTCCTCGCTGAGGAGCAACACCGGCACGCCCTGCCGCTCCGCCGCCGACAGCACCTCGTCCCGCTGCCAGTCCGTGTCGTCCACATCCTCCGGCAGCACCAGCTGTCCCACGTCCATACGGTACAGCAGCGTCTCTACGCCGTTTGCGTGGTCGGCGTGCAGATGGGTCAGCACCAGCATGTCGATACGGGTCTTGCCAATGCTCATAAGGTAATTGGCGGCGACGTCACCGGCGCTGGTCCAGCCGCTCCCGCCGCAGTCCACCACCACCGCGGCCTCGCTGTTGGCCAGCACCACGCACTCGCCCTGGCCCACGTCCAGTACGGCCACCTGCCCTTCTCCGGCGCGGAGGGACAGCTTGTTCCACACCAGCACCGCCATCAGGCCGATCACCGCCAGGCACACCGGGACCCCAAGGCGCACGGACTGGCCTCTTTTCCGCAGGGCGTGCCACAAAACGAACAGCACATAGACCCCCGCCAGCCAGAGCCACGTCTCGGCCCGGTCCATGGTGAGGCTGGACGCGGGCAGACCGGCCACAGCCCTGTACACCCACATGCACCACCGCACCGGCCAGCCCAGGACCCCGGCCGCGGCCGCCGCCGGTCCCGGCCAGAAGGCCCCCACGGCGCACACCACCAGCCCCGCCGCGAATACGCACTCCACCACGAACAGCGTCAGCAGATTCGCCAGCAGCGAATAGAGAGGCAGCTGGCCGAAATAGACCGCGGTCAGCGGCACGGAAAAAGCCGTGGCACTCACGGTACAGGCCACGTTCTCCGCCACATAGGCCGCCAGAGCGTTCTGCATGGGCAGACGCCCGTCCATCCAGCGCATGATCCGCGGCAGCAGATACACCAGCCCCGCCATGCACGCGAAGCTCAGCTGCAATCCCACCCCGCCGATGGCCATGGGGTTCACGATGAGCAGCGCCAGCAGCGCCGCGGCAAGGCTGGTCGTCCCGTCCGCCTCCCGCTTTACCACCGGCGCCATCAGATACAGCGCCTGCATCACCGCCGCCCGGACCACCGACGCCCGGCAGCCCGCCATCAGCGCGTACAGTCCGATCAGCGGCAGACACAGCAGGCTCGTCCGGCGGCCCTTACCCAGCAGAAGCCGCAAAAAGGCCACCAGCACGAACATATGCATGCCGCTCACCGCCACGATGTGCAGCACCCCGGCGGTGCGCATGGCGGTGTAATTCTCCGTGTCCTCCTGCAATTGCAGCGTGTTGCCGGTGAGCAGACCTTTCACAAACGGCGCTGTGTCCGCCGGGAAAAGCCTGTCGCAGAGCTCCTCCACCCTGTGGCTCAGCCGCTGGGGGAACCATCGCCATGAATGCGCCGCCCGGCCCGTAACAGTCAGGGTGTCCTGCTGTATGTATCCGAGAAGATCGTGGTCCTGGGAGGTATATATCCGGCTGCGGGCCCCCTGCCGCGTCACGGCGGAGGTGACCTTGATCTGCACGCTCACGGTATCGCCGGGCTCCAGCTCCGGCAGGACGCCGTCATACATATACAGCAACGCCTTCTCCCGGGGCGCCCCGTCCGTCACCCGGACCTCCACCCGCTCGTAATCCTCGTGCCGCTCCACATAGTCGTTGATCGTGGCGGAGATCGTGACTGTTTCCCCCACCAGCGCCTCAGAAGGACCGACATGGATGGCATAGTGTCCCCACCAGCAGAGAAGCCCCGCCGCCGCGGACAGACACAGCGTCAGGGCCTTGGCCCGGCAGGTACGGTCCCGCAGCAGCGGCGCGGCCAGCGCCAAAACGGCAAGAGCCGCCGCATAAAGCGGCAGCTCCTCCCTTTTCAGCACATACTCCGCCAGGCCCGCTGCCACGGCAAAGCCCAGCGCCGCCCATGCCAGCCTGCGCATATCAGCCCATCCGGTCGGACAGGCGTTTTCCGCCCAGGATGTGGAAGTGCAGATGGGGCACCGTCTGGCCCGCGTCGGCCCCCACGTTGGAGACCACGCGCCAGCCGTCCGCCAGCTTTTCCCGGGCTGCTATCCGCGCGATCACGGTGAAGATATGTCCCACCAGAGCGGCGTTATCTCCTGTGATCTCCGCGCAGGAGGCGACATGGGTCCTGGGCACCACCAGAATATGGGTGGGCGCCTGTGGATCGATGTCCCGGAAGGCGTAGCACAGATCGTCCTCATACACCTTGTTGGAGGGTATCTCCCCATTGATTATTTTACAGAAAAGGCAGTCCGCGTCGTGATTCAGGTCCTTGCTCATCTCTCGCACCTCACTGTTTGGGAATCACGGCGAAGAACACCAGATCCTCGTCGCCGGTGTTCTCCAGCCCGTGGGCATGGCCCTTGGGGCAGTGGTGGCATTTGCCGGGCGAGACGGGCTCATACCGCCCGTCGTAGTACATCCGGCCCGTGCCGGACAGATAGTAGACCGTCTCCGAATCGTCCTCATGGGTGTGGACGCCGAGCGTAGCGCCCGGCTCCAGCCGGCCCAGCATGATGGTATTGTCCGGGGTCTGCACGCACTTGCGGTAAAGCTCCTTCTCCCCGCCTCTGGCGTGGGGGACCGCCGTCTCGCGCATATCGTCAAAAGCGACCAGCATGAAACCGCTCCTTTCTCACAGGCCAAGCTTTTTTGCCACAAAATCGTCCACGATGGCCAGGGCGTTATCGGTCTTGAGCACGTCGGCTCCGCCGCCCATGGCGGACTCCGGCTTGCCGCCGCCCTTGCCGCCGGTGACGGCGGAGACCTCCCGGACCAGCTCGCCCGCCTTGACGCCAGCTTTCACCGCGTCCGCGCCGCACACGGCCAGGAAGGTGACCTTCTCCCCGTTGTCCGCGGCCAGCACCGCCACGATGTTGGCGGCCTTGTCCCGCAGGATATCGCCCATCTGGCGCAGACGGCCCGCGTCCGCCTCGGGCACCACGGCGGTCAGCACCCGCAGGCCGCCCACCTCCCGTGTGCCGAACAGCAGCCGGTCCGTCTCGCCCGCGGTCTCCCGGGCCTTCATCTTCTCCACGGTCTGGTGCAGCTGGCGCAGCTCGCTCATAATGCTCTCCGCCCGGGCCTCCAGCTCGTTTGGCCGGACCTTCAGCACTGCGGCGGCCTGATCCAGCCGCGCCTGGACCCGGCGCATGCCCTCCAGAGACGCCTTGCCGGTGACCGCTTCGATACGGCGCACACCGCTGGCCACGGAAAACTCGCTGATGATACGGAACACGCCCACCTTGGCGGTGTTGTCCAGGTGCGTGCCGCCGCAGAATTCCACGGAGTACCCCTGGCCCATGTCCACCACCCGGACCGTATCGCCGTACTTCTCGCTGAACAGGGCGATGGCGCCCCGCTTTTTGGCTTCCTCGATGGGCAGCACGTCTGTCACGACGTCATACCCCTCCAGCACCGCGTCGTTGACCATCTCCTCCACACGGGCCAGCTCCTCCGGCGTCATGGCGGAGAAGTGGGTGAAGTCGAAGCGCAGCCGGTCCGGCTCCACCAGAGAACCGGCCTGGTGGACGTGGTCGCCCAGCACGGTACGCAGGGCCTTGTCCAGCAGGTGGGTGGCGGAATGGGCCCGCATGACGGCCCGGCGCCGCTCCACGTCGATGGACGCGCTGACCGTGTCGCCCAGCTTCAGCGCGCCGGCGGTCACCTTGCCGTAGTGCATGTACTTGCCGCCCTTGTTCTTCTGCACGTCGGTGACCGTGAAGGTCATATCTCCGGCGGAGATCACGCCGTGGTCGGCCACCTGGCCGCCCATCTCGGCATAGAACGGGGTCCTGTCCAGCACCACGATACCCTCCACGCCGGTCATCAGCGCCGGGGCCTGCTCGTTCTCCACCACCAGCGCCACCACTTTGGCGCCGTCGACGGCGGTGTGGTCGTAGCCCACGAATTCGGTCTCGGGCACGTCCTTGCCGAACTCCACGCCGGCCCAGCCCAAGTCGCCCAAGGCTTCCCGGGCCTTCCGGGCCCGCTGGCGCTGCTCCTCCATGAGGGCCTGGAAGCCCGCCTCGTCCACAGTCATGCCCTCCTCCTCGGCCATGTCGGCGGTCAGGTCCAGAGGGAAGCCGTAGGTGTCATACAGCTTGAAGGCGTCCGCCCCGGAGAAGGTGGTCTCACCCCGCTGCTTGTGCCCGGCGAGCATTTCGCCGAAAATACGCATGCCGCCGTCGATGGTCCGGGCGAAGTTCTCCTCCTCCACGCGGATGACACGGGTGATGTAGTCCTGCCGCTCCCGCAGGTCCGGGTAGTGGCCCTCGTTCTCATGGACCACCATGTCCACGATCTTGTAGAGGAAGGGCTCGTTCACGCCCAGCAGCTTCCCGTGGCGGGCGGCCCGCCGCAGCAGCCGGCGCAGCACATAGCCCCGGCCCTCGTTGGAGGGCAGCACGCCGTCGCAGATCATCATGACGGACGCCCGGATGTGGTCGGTGATCACCCGCAGGGACACGTCCATCTTATGGCTCTGGCCATAGGTGGCGCCGGTGAGCCGGGAGACCTCGTTGGTGATGTTCATGACCGTGTCCACGTCAAAGAGGCTGTCCACGTCCTGACACACCACCGCAAGCCGCTCCAGACCCATGCCGGTGTCTATGTTCTTCTGCTTCAGCTCGGTGTAGTTGTCGTTTCCGTCGTTGTCGAACTGGGAGAACACCACGTTCCACACTTCCATGTACCGGTCGCAGTCGCAGCCCACCGTGCAGTCCGGCTTGCCGCAGCCGTACCGGGGACCCCGGTCATAGTATATCTCGGAGCAGGGGCCGCAGGGGCCGGAGCCGTGCTCCCAGAAGTTGTCCTCTTTGCCGAATCTGAAAATGCGCTCGGGCGGGATGCCGATGACGTCCTTCCAGATGTTGTACGCCTCGTCGTCGGCGGGGGTGGTCTCGTTGCCCGCGAACACGGAGGGGTACAGCCGCTCCGGGTCCAGCCCCACCCACTCGGGGCTGGTCAGGAATTCCCAGGCCCAGGGGATGGCCTCCTTTTTAAAATAATCCCCAAAGGAGAAATTGCCCAGCATCTCAAAGTAGGTGCCGTGGCGGGCGGTCTTGCCGATGTTCTCGATATCGCCGGTGCGGATGCACTTCTGGCAGGTGCAGACCCGGTGGCGGGGCGGCTCCTGCTCTCCGGTGAAGTAGGGCTTCATGGGGGCCATGCCGGAGTTGATGAGCAGGAGGCTTGCGTCATTCTGGGGGATCAGGGAAAAGCTGGGCAGGCGAAGATGTCCCTTCGTCTCAAAGAAGGACAGGAACATCTCCCGCAGTTCGTTTACGCCGTATTTCTTTTTCATTTTGTCAACCTCTTGTATATGCTGAATTTAGTCTTTAATTCGCGTTGGCGAAGGCCAGCTGTTCGTCATGGGTGGCGAAGAACGAGGACACGCCGTCCACGGAATACCAGTAGTAGTAGCCCGTCTCCGCAGGGGCCGCCACCGCCTGGATGGAGGCCAGGCCCGGACTGCAAATGGGCCCGGGGGGCAGACCCGTGTAGAGATAGGTGTTGTAAGGATCGTCGATGGCCAGGTCCTCCGCCGTCAGGTCGAAGGTGCTGGTGCCCTTGATATAGTTCACCGTACTGTCCAGCCCCAGCGCCATGCCGGCGGCCAGGCGGTTATAGAGCACCGAGGCCATGTTCTCCCGCTCGCCCTCGGTGGCGCCCGCCTCCTTCTCGATCAGCGACGCCATGATGACGCCCTGCCGGAGCGACAGGCCCCGGGCGGCGATGGCGTCCCGGATCTCCTGGGTGACACGGTTATTGAAGTTGCTCAGGAACCGGTTGATACACACGCTGGCGTCCTCGCCCTGGTAGAAGTCGTAGGTGTCCGGGAACAGGAAGCCCTCCAGCCGGGACGCGTCGCCCAGGGGCGCCTCCGCCAGGAAGTCATACTCAAAGTTATAGTTGGCGGCAGCCTCGTACAGGTCCTCCTTCTTGCAGACGGACTGCTGTTCGAGCAGGGTGAAGATCTGCTCCATGGAGAAGCCCTCCGGGAATGTCACGCGGGTGACCTCCTGGCTGTCGGAGCCAAACTGCATTTTGGTGACCAGCGACCGGTAATCCTGGGTGGTCTTCAGGTCATATGTGCCCGGGTCGATCTTGATATTGGCGTGGGAGAAGGAGGAAAACAGCTTGAAAAGCCACTTGTACTCAATGATACCGCCGTCCTTCAGCGCGTCCGCCACCTGGTCGATGTCCACCTTGATGGGCACCTCAATGGGATCGCCGTTTTCATCCTCGTCGGTGACGGTGGTGGGCATATCGCCGGTGGGCTCATAGGGCAGGATGGTGACGATGGCGCTGGCCTCCTCCTTGTTCAGGGCCAGCACGTCCACCGCGCACATCCAGGCAAAGCAGGCCAGCACGATGCTGACGCTGATGACGAACAGCGCGTACAGCACGCCGCCGCCGATACCGATACGTCCGTACCGCCGGAAACGGATGGGCAGATAATCCCGCGCCTCCGGCAGGTCCTCCGGGTCCGAGTAATCCACCTCGTCCAGCTCGGAGTCGTACACCAACATCTGGCCGCCCTTCAGATCCCGGCCCACGGTGGGCTTGCCCCGGACCAGCTTCTCGGGCATGGCCGCGAGCTCTTTCTTTTCCTTGCGGCGCAGCTTTTTCGTCTTGATGATCTCCCTTTTCACCGGCGCGGGAGAGATCTGCCCCTCCCCGCCGGCCGTCCCGTCGTCCGCCGCCGGGGCCGCGTCGGGGGTATAGTACTCCTCCGCGAAGGTATAGGTCTGCTCCTCCTCCGGCTCCTCACCGTCCGGAGGACGCCGCTGCATATCCTCGTTCCCGGAAAGGATGCGATCACTATCTTTGTTTCTTCTAGCCATGAAAACGCTCCTTATTTTATCGTCACGCCGTAAGGCCCGGCTACATAGTATGACCTGGATGGAAACGCGCCGTCCGCGCTCCGCGCAGCGGCGGCCACGCAATCCAAGCGCGGGGAAAGGGACAATACAATGTTTTACAACAATTCTTATAGCTGGCTCTGGCTCATCATCATCCTGATCCTCCTGTTCTCCGTCGCCGGTGGCTACGGCTGCGGCTGCGGCTGCAACGACAACAACAACGGCTGCGGCTGCGGCTGTGGCTGCGGCAACTGATCCGCTGCGGACAGGATAAAGACAACGCCTGACTCTCCTCGGGGCTCATCTGAGCCCCGCTTTTTTTATCTTCTCGCTCAGTACGGCCAGCACGAACGCCGGCAGGCACATCTGGCGGCGAAAGCGCGCCGGCTCCCGCAGGAGCCTGTACAGCCACTCAAGATGTAGCCGTATCCAGCCCTCCGGCGCCCGCCGGACCCTGCCGCTCAGCACGTCCAGACACCCGCCCAGACCGGCCATCAGCCCCACGTTCAGATCCTTCTGATGGGCCGCCATCCATATCTCCTGCCGGGGCGAGCCCAGGCATACCAGCAAAAGCTGCGGCGCGGCCTGCCGGATCGCCTCCAGCACCGGACCGTCGTCGTCAAAGTACCCGTCCAGACACCCGCAGACGGTCACGGCGGGGAACCGCCGCCGGATGGCCTCCCCGGCCTCACCGGCCACGCCGGGCCTGCCGCCCAGAAGGAACACCCGGCCCGTGAACCGTGCCAGCAGCGCCAGCAGGAAGTCATAGCCCGCGACCCGCTCCGGCACCGGACAGCCCAGCACCCGGCTGGCCCAGACGATACCCACGCCGTCCGCCAGCGTCATGTCCGCGCCCGCCACAGCGGAGCGCAGAGCGGCGTTCCCGCGGCACTGCCAGACGATCTCCGGATTGGGGGTGCATACATAGGCCCCGCGGCCCGTCTCCATCAGCGCCAGAGCCCGGCTGACGGCCTGGTCCACGGTCACGCCGTCAAAGCGGACGCCCAGCACCTCAGCCGTCATAGCTGGGAGAACACCTGCCCGATATTGCCCCGGACGATCAGGTCCGCGTCCCCGTCCCGGGGCGTGACGCCCCGGTTCACCAGCACCAGCCGGCTGCCCCGGTAGTAGCTGATAAGGCCCGCCGCCGGGTACACGTTCAGACTGGTCCCGCCGACGATGAGCATGTCGGCGGCGCGGATATGCTCCACGCTCCGCCGCAGGATGTCCTGATCCAGCGGCTCCTCATACAGCACCACATCCGGGCGGACGACGCCGCCGCAGTCGCACCGGGGGACGCCTGTGCCGTCGTTGATAAACGAGGCGGGGTATGGTCTCCGGCACCGGGCGCAGTAGCAGCGCAGGGTGGAGCCGTGCAGCTCCAGTACCTCGCGGCTGCCGGCGGCCTGGTGCAGGCCGTCGATGTTCTGGGTCAGGACCGCTTTGAGCTTTCCCTCCCGCTCCATCCGGGCCAGCCAAAGATGGGCGGCATTGGGCCTGGCGCCCCGGACCACCAGCTTTTCCCGGTAGAACCGGTAAAACTCCTCCGGGTCCCGTTCAAAAAAGCTGTGGGACAGTATGGTCTCCGGCGGGTAGGCCCACTGCTGGTTATACAGCCCGTCCACACTGCGGAAATCCGGTATCCCGCTCTCCGTGGACACGCCGGCGCCGCCGAAAAAGACGATGTATCCGCTCTCCGCCACCCACTGCCGCAGCTTCTCGATGTTCTGGTCCATATCCGAGGCTCCCCTCTGTAACTGTTCCCAGTTTTTGGCCATGCTAAATCAATTTATTATAATATAGCCCGGTCGTTTTTTCAATAAAAAGAAACATGTGCCTGGAAAAAACCGCCCGGACGGCCGTTCGCGGCGGCCGGCGGCGGAGACGTGCCCCGGGCCCGTCCCGCCGTCATTTGACATATTCGTCATTTTCAGGGTCGAAATCTCAGGAAAAATATCCCTTTTTGACAAATCGCGCTGTCTGGAACAAAAAAACAAAGTTTTGTTTGAAAAAATGCCCGGAACAGTATATTATTAGGGGTAGTGACCAAACACACAATTTGTAGTGAGGAGTGATTCGTACTTATGTTTGAGAACATGTTCTGGATCGGCTTCGCGGGTGCGGCTATCGCTCTCATCTTCGCCTGGCTTCAGAGGAACAAGGTCATGAAGGCCTCTGAGGGCAACGAGAAGATGGTGAAGCTGGCTTCCGCCATCCGGGAGGGCGCCAACGCCTACCTGAAGGCCCAGTACACCACCGTGGCCAAGGTGTTCTGCGTTGTGTTCGTGATCCTGGTGATCATCGCCTTCGCCTCCGACGGCCAGATGATCCCCAAAGTGACGCCCATCGCGTACCTGACCGGCGGTATCTGGTCCGTGCTGGCGGGTTTCATTGGCATGAGGATCGCCACCAACGCCAACGCCCGGACCGCCAACGCCGCCAGCCAGAGCCTGAACAAGGGCCTGAACATCGCCTTCTCCGCCGGGTCCGTCATGGGCTTCGTGGTGGTGGGCCTGGGCCTGCTGGACATCACCATCTGGTTCTTCGTGCTGAAATACGTCATGCACATGACCGAGCCCCATGAGATCGCCAACATCATGGTCATGAACGGCATGGGCGCTTCCTTCGTGGCCCTGTTCGCCCGTGTGGGCGGCGGTATCTACACCAAGGCCGCCGACGTGGGCGCCGACCTGGTGGGCAAGGTGGAGGCCGGTATCCCCGAGGACGACCCCCGCAACCCCGCCACCATCGCCGACAACGTGGGCGATAACGTGGGCGACGTGGCCGGCATGGGCGCCGACCTGTTCGAGAGCTATGTGGGCTCCATCGTGGCTACCTTCGCCCTGGCCGGTACCGCCGGCTACGGCTGGAACGGCATGTTCCTGCCTCTGGCCCTGGCCGTGGTGGGTATCGCCTGCTCCCTGCTGGGCTCCTTCCTGGTCAAGACCAAGGAAGACGCCACCCAGATGAGCCTGCTGAAGAGCCTGCGCACCGGCACCTACACCGCCGCCATCCTGAGCGCGGTGCTGGCCTGCCCCCTGTGCTACTTCGTGCTGGGCAGCCAGGGCCACTGGCTGGGCGTGTACACCGCCATCCTGGCCGGCCTGATCGGCGGCTGCGCCATCGGTTACTTCACCGAGTATTACACCTCCGACAACTACAAGCCCACCCAGGAACTGGCCGCCGCTTCTGAGACCGGCTCCGCCACCATCATCATCGGCGGTATCTCCCTGGGTCTGAAGAGCACCATGACCTCCATCCTGATCGTGGGCGCTGCCGTGCTGATCAGCTACTTCGCCGCCGGCGGCTCCACCAGCATCATGGGCGAGGGCGGCGCCTTCTCCGCGGCCTTCAACCAGGGCCTGTACGGCGTGGGTATCGCCGGTGTGGGCATGCTGTCCACCCTGGGTATCACCCTTGCCACCGACGCTTACGGCCCCGTGGCCGATAACGCCGGCGGTATCGCCGAGATGAGCGGCCTGCCCGAGGAGGTCCGCGAGCGCACCGACGCGCTGGACTCCCTGGGCAACACCACCGCCGCCACCGGCAAGGGCTTCGCCATCGGCTCCGCCTCCCTGACCGCTCTGGCTCTGCTGGTCGACTACGTCAATATGGCCCAGAGCAAGACCACCGAGGCTCTCAACTTCACCCTGACCAGCCCCACCGTTCTGGTAGGCATGTTCGTGGGCGCCATGCTGACCTTCGTGTTCTCCGCCTTCACCATGAGCGCGGTGCAGAAGGCCGCTCAGTCCATCGTCGTGGAGGTCCGCCGTCAGTTCCGGGAGATCAAGGGTATCATGGAATACAAGGCCGACCCCGATTACTCTCAGTGCGTGTCTCTTTGCACCAAGGGCGCCCTGCATGAGATGGTCGTGCCCGCGCTGCTGGCCGTCATCGTTCCCATCGCCACGGGCCTGGTGCTTGGCCCCACGGGCGTGGTAGGTCTGCTGGGCGGCGTGTCCGTCACCGGCTTCGCCATGGCGGTGTTCATGTCCAACGCCGGCGGCGCCTGGGACAACGCCAAGAAGTACATCGAG
>CANQMO010000005.1 GCA_947624985.1 uncultured Oscillospiraceae bacterium
CGGTGGCGGACAGCCTCACACCCACACGGTGGCCACCATGCCGCCGTACATCGTCGCCTACGTCTGGCGGCGGGTGGCGTAATCGAGAAAGGAGTAAGTCATGGAAGATGTGAAGATCGTTGACCAGCAGGGCAACCCCCTGGACAACTATGACCCCGATCTGGGGTACCTGGAGACACATACCGAGATCATCCACCACCCAGCAGTCGAGGCCGTGGCGGAAGTCTCACATTATGAGACGGAGCGGGAGTTCCCCGCAACAGGCGGGCGAACGGTGAAGCGGGTCACAGACGTGCCGGGCGTGGAGGCCCGGGAGGCGTGGGACGAGACCGTCACCACGCAGGTCTACATACCCTACACCGCGGCGGAGCTCGCGGCCCGGGACCGCGAGCGGCGTATCGCCGAGCTCAAGCGGAGCCTGGCAGACACGGACTACACGGTCATCAAGATCGCCGAGGGGGCGGCCACGGCAGAGGAGTACGCGGCGGTGATCGAGCAGCGGCGCGCCTGGCGGGCGGAGATCAACCGTTTGGAGGCGCTTTGATGTATTGGAAAGAGGTAATTTCCGCCGCCGCGCTCATCATCGTGGCCATCATTGAGGCAAACGCGGCAAAGGACAGGAAAAAGGCTGACGAGGAAAGGAAGCTCATTTTGGAGCGTTCCGAGATACGGGCGAAGGAATCGCGCCTTTCCATGTCGCTGATGCGGTCCACCTGTCAGCTTGGCCTTGAGACGACAAAGGCGTTGCGGGACGGATATACGAACGGCACGCTTAATGGTCGAATGGAGGAAGCAAACAAGGCATTAAAAGACTACGACAATTTCCTTGAATCGGAAGCGGCGAATGCTGTTGCGAAATAAACTATAAACTTAGGTTTATTAACTATAAAAAATCTTTTATTAAACATAGGAGGTAAATGTAAATGAAGATTCTTCTTCCGGACAAAGTGTATGATGTTCTGGTTGTGATCGCACAGTACATCATCCCGCCGTTGGGTACACTGTATGGTGCACTGTGCCAGATTTGGGGATTTCCCTACGGAGAGCAGATACTGGCTACCCTGTTGGCAGTAGACACTTTCCTGTGCGCGCTGCTTGGAATCAGCAACAAGAACTGGAAGGCATCTAAGACACTCCCCGGCGCGGAGGTTCCTGAGGAGGTGGACGGAAATGAGTAAATGCACCGCTGCCCAGGCCGTCAATGCGTTTGACTACTACATGGGCTACTACGAGAAAGCTTCGTCCCTGTATGCCAGTTCCCGAGATAAAAGCGTGTTTTCGCTCAACAAGGGTTCGGCCAACTATACTTATTTCGGCTATCTGTGCGGCGTGCAGGGCCAGCCGTCCTGCGCTGCCACGGTCTCTACGGCGATATATGACGCCTGCGGCGAGAACAAGGCGACCGCGAAGGAAGTCATGTGGGGTGTGTGGCCGTATGTGGCATGTAACCAGTTGTATGACGCTGCTCCCAGCAACATGAAGGGCAGACGCGGCGCATGGTCTCCCAAGCCCGGTGATGTGATCGTGTTCAGCGATAACGGCAGTACCCGGACCCATACCGGCATGGTATACGCTGTCGATGGGACATATGTTTATACTATGGAGGGCAACAGCGCCAATATGTGCCGCAAGCGGTCCTATCCGCTGAGCAGCACGTACATCTATGGCTACGTCCGGCCCAACTACGCCGCAGCTTCTCCTGACGACCCGGACCTGCCCGGTGCGGACAACTACGGCCCGGTTGTGTACGCCGATATCGGCCTGCATGAGCTTTCCAAGGGATGCGCCGGACCGGAGGTCAAGACCATCCAGCGGATCATCTTCGCCCGGGGAATCAACCATGAGGCCGTGGATGGGGAGTTTGGCCCCAAGACAAAGGCTGGCGTCATCGAGCTTCAGAAGCAGCTTGGTTTGACGCAGGACGGAGTTGTCGGCAAAGATACATGGAAAAAGGTCCTGACCGCACTGTAAATTGGCCCTTGCACATCGCCGTGAAGCGGTGTAAAATCTAAAGGAAAGGAGACGTGATTGGCGTGGAAGATAAAAATATGCCCTTGGCAAGCGAAATGTACAAGGACCTTCAAAAGCATGACCGGTTCAAGATGAAAGTCATTATTGGGCTTTTGATCGCTCTGCTTATTTCCATTTCCGGAAACATCGGGCAAAGCATATACCACGATTGGAAGTGGAGCCAATTTGACACCGTAGTGGTGGACAGCGGAGAGGGCGGAAACGCCAATTACGTCGGCGGTGAGAACACCGGCGGTATCTATAATAATGGCGAGAGTGGTAGTGAGGAAGCGCAGAAAGGGCAAGTCCAAGGGAACGCGGATTAAAAGGAAGTGACCCGGCTTGAATATCAAGACCGAGTTCACCGAAGCCGAGTGTCAGCGCTTTCGAGACGAATGCAACTTCACGCCACAGGAACTTGCCGTGTTTGATCTGCGCGTGAAGGACAATTCGCTAGTACAGATACAGGACAAGCTCAATATGAGCGAATCCACAGTTACGAGACGTATAAGGAATATCAAGAGGAAAATCGCAAAGGTAATTTGACGGTTTTCTGACGGAAAAGGGACGGAATCCTGACGGGTTCTGTCCCTTATTTTATTTTACAATTTAATACAAGGAGGGAGCAACGGACTGCGGTACACGTCGCCGCAACGCCATGAGTCGGGTTTGTTCGCTCCCTCTATTTTTATAAAGAAAGGACGTGTCAAAAATGGACGCAGAGTTGCGATTGATCCGAATTGGATATCCGCTGTCAGAGGCGGTCGGTATTGTCCATCAGAAACGCAAGGACGGAGACCTGGAACAGTTCATCCGCGAGAAGGAACGTGAGTACGAAGAAGATTGCAGAAAATACGCAAGGGAGGTAATAGGGTAATGGCAAACTATCCGATGTATCAGCCTGGCATGTATGGTCAGCAGCCGATGTATAACCCCTACATGGCCCAGCCCATACCGCAGCAGCCCGTACAACAGCCGGTGCAGCCGCAGACTACGAATCAAACGGCTCAGCCAGCGTTTGTGTGCCGCCCCGTTGCGTCTGTTGAAGAGGCTATGGCGGTGCCAACAGACTTCAACGGCAACGTGATCGTGATGACCGATCTGGGCCATAAGTACATCTACACAAAGGTACTGAATCCAGCAACGGGAAGTTCCGTCTTTGAAAAGTACAAGAAAGAGGACGACGGGCAGAGTCAGGAAGATACGAAAGCGCAAGATAAAACGCCCGCCGTGGACTACACTCCGCACTTCACGGCGCTGGAAGAGCGCTTGGACCAAATGAGCGACCGTGTGGAGGACCTATTTGACCGCATCGAGAGCCAGAAGAAGGCCGCTATGCGGGCCGAGAGAAAGGCCGGTAAAGAGGAATGAATCAGATGATGGGTCAGATGGGCCAGCAGATGGGCCAGATGATGAACGGCATGATGCAGAACATGGTCGGCGGAATGATGCAACAGGCCATGGAAAAGCTCATGCAACGCTTTGGAGGCGGAATGCAAATGAACGGGAATTATCAACAGATGACGTATCAGCTGTTGCAGAATCAGGAAGTTCAACAGAAAGCTGGTCCGTTTATTAACGGGAAAAGCCAAGAGCAGTTAAAAGAGACGTTTCGCAATCTGAGCAAAGAGCGAGGAATCGACGCTGACGAGTTTGCCAAGCAGATGGGTGTGACGCTTCCGAAATAAAAAACACCAGCTACGGCCCATTCAGGTGTTCACTGGTTCAATAAGAGTATAGCACAAACAACTGAATATGGCAACCTTTTCTCTTTTCGGTTCTGCCGGTCCTGATTAAAACGGCTTCCCAACGTACACGTCCGGGAAGCGCGCGCCCGGTGTGAATTTTGAAAGGAGATTTTTTTCATGGCTTACGAAACTCCCATTGTCTACAACCTGGACGGCGGTTCCGGCGGCAACGGCGGTGGCTGTGGCAACAGTATGTGGGGCGGCGACGGCAGCTGGATCTTTGCCTTCCTGATCATCGCCCTCATCTTCGGCGACCGCTGGGGCAACAACGGCAACAACGGCGGCAACAACGGAGGTGGAAATGCTGTGCCGACTTACATTCCCTATCCCATGTCCAGCATCGGCGGGTTCAACGCCTCTGGCGCTTTGACGCGGGCCGACCTGTGTCAGGACATGAACTTCCAGGAGGTCAAGAACGGCGTGGCCGGTGTGAGCGACGCGGTGGCTCTGGGCTTCAGCAACCTGAACTCCACCATCTGCAACCAGCAATATGACACCGCCCAGATGGTCAACGGTCTGAACACTACTCTGCTTCAGGGCTTCAACGCGGCCAACGTCGTGGCGCTCCAGAACCAGAATTCGACCCAGGCACAGATCGCTCAGTCCTTCTGCAACGAGAAAGCGGCTTTGGCCGACCTGAAGTACACCATCGCCTCCGAGGACTGTGCGACCCGTAACATCATCCAGAACGGTTTCCGTGACAGCATCGATGCGACCAACGCAGGAACCCGGGCGATTCTGGACTACCTGTGCCAGGAGAAGATCGCCGACCTTCAGAGCGAGAATCAGGGTCTGCGCTTGGCTGCTTCCCAGAGCGCCCAGAACCAGTACCTCATCTCCCAGCTTCGGCCTTGCCCCGTTCCTGCTTACATAACCTGCAACCCTTATACATCTTCCTATGGTATCGGGCTGACCGGTAACGGCTGCGGCTGCAACACTGGCTGTGGCTGCTAACCAAGGTTAAACCAAGATTTAACCAAGGTTTTAACCAAGCGTAACCAAGACTTCCCCAGCAAGGGTGACTATTTCGGGGCGGGGCATATACTCCGCCCCTGATTATTAGGAGGACTACTATGAAAGAAAAAATCCGCGCCAAGATGGAAGCGCATGTAAAGTCTATTATCGAAAAGCCGATCATCACCGACCAGGAGTACATGCTGATCGCCGGGTATCTTTCCAAGCTTGAGTTTGAGGCTACCCAGGCCGAATCCAAGAAGCAGATGGAGGAACAGCAGAAGCAGTTCCGGGACAAGCTCGTTGATGTGCTTGGAGGTGCGAACTATGGCCTGTAAACCCGTTTGCCAGCTTTGCCCCCGCCTTGTCATCAGCACGGCGGTCAACTTTGACGGCACAAACGTAATCATTGGCCTTCCCGCCGGGAGTTATCAGAACGGCTGTAAGTATTGCATCGTGATCGCGCAGGCTATCCCGACCGCTGCGACCGTCAACGCACCTGTAGTATTTTCCATCGGTACCGGCACAGAACGCTATCCCCTGACCACTTCCTGCTGCGCCCAGGTGACCGCTTGCGGCATCCGCACCCGTACCCGGTACAGCACTGTCGTCTCCACCAGCGCAACTGGAGGCACGTTTAAGATGATCGGTAAACCATGCTGCATGCCGAACAATGACTTGACCGCCATCGACGGCACGGCTCCGACGGCGTAAGGAGGTTACACTATGGGTAGAAAACTTCTTATCATGCCGCCTTATCATCCTGTGGAGTATGAAGGCGATATGGGCCGTGAGATCGAGCGCCGCTCCGAGATGTACCGTGACGCGGAAATGCGCACGGGAAGGCGTGATGACTATCGGCGCACTGAACCGAGAATGGGCGGTCGTGACGACTATCGTCGCGAAGATACGCGCATGGGCGGACGCGACGAGGACTATATGCGCATGGGTGGTACCAGGTACTATCCTGACGAGTTACGCGGCCCGTACATGGGAGGCTATGAGCCTGAGATGCGCCGCCGCCGTGACAGCCGTGGCAGGTACACTTCGGCCCGTATGGGCGGATACGATGAGCCTTGGATGGGCGAGGACGACGACATGGAGATGCGCTATCCGAAGCGTGTGTACTTCCCGCAGGCGATGCACAAGATCGGTTTCTCCGTTGACGGCGAGATGGAGCGGATTCCCGACGAGGTACAAACGGACTACCGCACCATGGCCGGTTACGAGAACATGGACGAGATGGCGACCAGAAAGGGGAAGATGAACATGAGCGGACGCGCTTCTGGCGATGGCGTCATGCCGTTCAACAAAGAAATGGCTATGGAGTGGACCAGCCAGATGGAGAACGCAGACGGCACGAAAGGTCCGCACTGGACGATGGACCAGGTAAAAACCGTTATGGCACAGCACAAGATACAGTGTGACCCGTATGAGTTTTATGCGGCCCTTAACATGGTCTATTCGGACTATGGTGCCGTAGCCAAAAAGATGAACGTCAACACCATGGACTTCTATGTCTGCATGGCCAAAGCGTTCCTGGACGACCCGGACGCTGGCGATGAAAAACTGGCCCGGTACTACGAGTACGTCGTGAAGTAAAATCAAGCCGGGGCGAGCAATCGTCCCGGCATTTTGTAAAGTGTACTTATAATAATTACCGTCAAAAATGAAAGTTTGAGGCAAATCACTTTGAATTATCGCAATCAACTGGATGCTCTGGACATCCTGAACGTGCTTGCGTTCTGGCTCGGCCTTGAAAACCTCCGCGAGAACCGTGAACAGTCTGCACACAACGACGTGAACGCCGCCAATGAGAAACAGGCCGCATTGTTGCTGGACGAGATATCGGATCAGTTCGAGGAAATCAAGGCGATGCTGGCAAGAGTGATTGAACTGCTGGAGGAAAAATAGGTCGCACCTCAAGTCGCACCTTAAACCGATATAAAATGTACTAAAACGCTATTTTCTGCCTTTTCTACTCTCTGTTTTTTGGCCGACAAAAAGCCCTGCAATCCTTGAAAACACTGGAGTTGCAGGACTTTGCTGTTCTGGTCGGAGTGAGGTGACTTGAACACCCGACCTCCTGGTCCCGAACCAGGCGCGCTACCAACTGCGCTACACCCCGATACATTGCTCCCCCATTGGGGCCCCACGAGAACGCTGTTCTCGTGGGGAGAAGGAGGAAGTTTTTTGACCGATGGAGAGGACGCGCTTGCGCGGCCGCGACATCCTCAAAAAACTTCCGACGTGGAGCAGGTGAAGGGAATCGAACCCTCGTATTCAGCTTGGGAAGCTGATGTTCTGCCATTGAACTACACCTGCAAGGCTCTAAGATTATAGCACCCGTCCGGACATATTGCAAGCATAAAATTCTCCGCCGCTCATAGCTTGTACGGGAGGGGTTCGCATGACATTTCACCGGCTCATGATCGCGGCGGCGCTGTTTCTGGCGGCGGTCTGCCTGCGGATATATCTGCCGGAGGCGGCGCAGGCGGCGCTGCCTGCCGTGCAGGAGTTGATCGACGAGGACAGCTTCGCGGTGCCGCTGCCGCGGGAGGCGCTGGATTGGCTGGACTGGCGCTGACGGTAAGCCCGGGGTTCGTGCTGCTGGCGGCCTGCCTGTACTTTGTGGGCGGCGCCGGCGCGCTGGCGGCCTTCGGAGCGGCGGCGCTGGTCCATGAGCTGGGACATCTCACGGCGATGTTTTTGGTCGGGGCCTCGGTACGCGGCATACGGATCACGGCCTGCGGGCCGGTGATCGACTACGGCGGCGTGTCCAGCCGCCGGGAGGAGATGGGCATTCTGGCTGCCGGCCCGCTGGCCGGCATTTTTTTCGCGGTTCTGTGCTTTATCACGGACATACCGTTCCTCTGCTACACCGGGGCCATCGCGCTGCTGGCGGCCATGTTCAATCTGCTGCCGGTGCTGCCCATGGACGGGGGACGGCTGGCCCAGTATACGCTGGAGACGGTCATGCCCCGGCGGGCGGCGGCGGTCATCCTGCGGATAACGGGCACGCTCTGCGCCCTGGGCGTACTGGCCACGGGGATATATATCCGCTCCGTCGCGGCGGCGGCGATCGGGCTCTGGATGGGGGCGCTGGCCAATTTCCCGGAGTTGCGGTAGGTGTTCGGCCTTTTTTTGCGCCGGACCGCCTACCGTCCGCTTGCGCCGGACCGCAAGTCATGATACAATACCGCCTATGGAAATAAACGAGAAGATCGACGCCCTGCTCCGGCAGGTACAGCGTCCCGCCCGGTATGTGGGCGGCGAGTATAACCAGGTGGTGAAGGACAAGGCGGACGTGGACGTGCGCGTGGCGTTCTGCTTTCCCGACACCTATGAGATCGGCATGTCCAATCTGGGGATGAAGATCCTCTACGGCGTGATGAACGACATGCCCGGCGTCTGGTGCGAGCGGGCGTTCGCCCCCTGGGGGGATATGGCCCTGGCCATGCGCCGGGAGGGGATACCGCTGTGGGCGCTGGAGAGCGGCGACCCGCTCAGCGACTTTGACGTGATCGCCGTGTCCATCGGCTATGAGATGGCCTATACCACCGTGCTGGACATGCTGGATATGGGCGGCATCCCCCTGCGGGCCGCGGACCGGCCGGGACTGAAGCCTCTGGTGATGGCCGGCGGCGGGTGCATGTGCAACATCGAGCCCATGGCGGCGTTTTTCGACCTGTGCTTTCTGGGCGAGGGCGAGGACATGGACCGGGAGGTGCTGGAACTCTATCAGAAGGCCAAGACCGAGGGCTGGGACAAGCCCCGGTTCCTCCGGGCGGCGGCCCAGATACAGGGCGTATACGTCCCCAGCCTTTACGACGTGTCCTATAACGCCGACGGCACCGTGGCGTCCGTCACGGCGAAGGACGGCGCGCCCGAGAAGGTCCGCAAGCGCATAGTGGAGGACTTTGACGGCTGTTACTATCCCACAAAGCCGGTGGTGCCCTCCACGGAGGTGGTCCACGACCGGGTGAGCCTGGAGGTGTTCCGGGGGTGTATCCGGGGCTGCCGGTTCTGTCAGGCGGGCCACACCAACCGCCCCGTCCGCTCCCGGAGTGCGCAGACGCTTCTGCGTCTGGGGCGCGAGACGCTGGAGAACACCGGCTATCAGGAGCTGAACCTGTCCAGCCTCAGCACCAGCGATTACCGGGACCTGGGTCCCCTGTGCGACGGGCTTCTGGACTACTGCCGTCCCCGGGGCGTCAGCCTGAGTCTGCCGTCTCTGCGGGCGGACAACTTCTCCATGGACATCATGCAGCGGGTCCAGCAGGTGCGCAAGAGCGGGCTCACCTTCGCGCCGGAGGCCGGGACCCAGCGGCTGCGGGACGTGATAAACAAGAACGTCTCGGAGGAGGACCTGCTCAATTCCTGCCGTATCGCCTTCGAGGGCGGGTGGAACAACGTGAAGCTCTATTTCATGCTGGGCCTACCCACGGAGACGGACGAGGACGTGCTTGGCATCGCGGAGCTCGCCAAAAAGGTGTTCTGGACCTGGAAGCAGCACGCGGCTAACAAGAGCCGGGGCGTGCGTATCACGGTGAGCACCTCGGAATTCATCCCCAAGCCCCACACGCCCTTCCAGTGGGAGGCCCAGGTGAGCCGGGAGGAGTATATGCGCCGGGTGTCCCTTCTGACGGACGCGCTGGCCAGGGCCAAGAGCGTCACCTATAACTGGCACGACGCGCAAATGAGCCTGGTGGAGGCGGCGCTGGCCAGGGGAGACCGCCGGGTGGGAGATGTGATCGAGCGGGTCTGGCGGGCCGGGGGCCGGCTGGAGAGCTGGAGTGAGTACTTTGACCTGGACCGCTGGCTGGAGGCCTTTCCCGCCTGCGGGCTGGACATCGATTTTTACGCCACCCGGGAGCGCCCTGTGGAGGAATTGCAGCCCTGGGAACACATGGACTGCGCCGTGAGCCGCCGCCATCTGGAGCGGGAGCGGCGCCGGGCCTACGAGGGCGTGCTCACGCCGGACTGCCGGGCGGGCTGCGCCGGGTGCGGCGCGGCAAGCCTTCTGAAGGAGGGCGTGTGCCGTGGATAAGCTGCGACTGAGATTTTCAAAGACCGGGCGGGCGGTGTATATCTCCCACCTGGACCTGATGCGGACCATGCAGCGGGCATTTGCCCGGGCGGGCGTGGCCCTGCGATACAGCGAGGGCTTCAACCCCCACGCGAAGATATCCATCATCCTGCCCCTTGGCGTGGGCACGGCCAGCCTCTGCGAATACATGGACTTCGCCCTGGCGGAGGACCGGGACCCGGGGTCGCTGCCGGAGGTCCTCGATCCCTATCTGCCCGAGGGGATCAGGGCTCTGGAGGCGTATGAGGCCCCCTGCAAAGGGTCGGAGCTCCGCTGGCTGCGGCTGGAAGGGGTCATGCGGGCGGGACGGGACGCGGCCTTTTACACGGACTTTTTCACCCGGCCGTCCATCCCGGTGGAGCACCGGGCCAAACGGGGCGTGCGCACCGACGACATCGCCCCGGCCATTCAGGCGGTACAGTTCGACGATATCCCGGACGGGGTGGCCGCGAAGCTCATCCTCCACGCCCAGGAGCCCACCGTGAGCCCGGAGCTGATGATGGCCGCTCTGGGGCCGGACGCGCCGGCCTATTTCCGCTTCACCCGTCTGGAGGCGTTCAAAGAGGATATGACGCCCTTCCGGTGACGGCGGAAAATTTTGCAAAAATGCTTGCATAATCGGAAAAACTATGATATGATACCCGAGCATGTTAATGCGTCTAATAAGGCGGTCCGCTGCCGGATGAGAGGGATTCCCGGTAAGAACGTCTGTCAAAGGAAGGTTATTGCCATGGATCTCATCAATACGCTGACCCAGCAGTACATGAAGCCGGAGCTGCCGGAGATGAACGTGGGCGACACGGTCCGCGTCACCGTCCGGATCAAGGAGGGCAACCGGGAGCGCAACCAGGCGTTCGAGGGCACCCTGATCGCCAAAAAGCACGGCGGTATCAACGAGACCATCACCGTACGCCGTATCTCCTACGGCGTGGGCTGCGAGAAGGTCTTCCCGGTCCATTCGCCCACCATCGTGAGCGTGGACACCGTCCGCAAGGGCAAGGTCCGGCGGGCGAAGCTGTATTACCTGCGCGACCGCGTGGGCAAGGCCGCCAAGGTCCGGGAGAAGCTGTAAAGCGTGCGCAAACGCAACAAAAAAGAGGCGAAAGCCTCTTTTTTGTTGCGTTTAGGGGCAAAACTGTTGTATAATAAGTTGTTTGGAGAACAGGAAAATATTTCATGGGCGCCGGCGATCCCCGGCGCCGAAGGATACACGCGAGCAAGGAGGCAAACGTAAATGCCGAGAAAGGGAAGACATACCGCGCAGACGGTGGCCATGGAGGGCCCCGTGGAGGAGCCTGTCCGGGCGGAGCAGGCCGAGGAGGACGAACAGCCTGAAAATCCCTATAAGGACGCCTACGAGTGGATACACTGCATCATCGTCGCGATCATCGCCTGCGTGCTGGTGTTCGTGCTGCTGGCCCGGGTCATCACTGTCCGGGGGGAGTCCATGCTGCCCACGCTGGAGGAGAATGACCGGATCGTCATCACCCGTCTGGCGGGGGATTATGAATATGGCGACATCGTGGTGCTGAAAAAAGATGAGTTCCGCAACGAGCCCATCGTCAAGCGGGTCATCGGCACCGCCGGTCAGACCGTGGAGATCGACTTCACCGAGGGCGTGGTGTCCGTAGACGGCCAGAGGCTGAACGAGCCCTATGTCCGGGAAAAGACCTATGACCGCTATCACATCATGGACCCGGAGTACTACGAGGTATACGGCATCGACCCCAAGGAGGACGTAGGAGAGGACTGGGTGCGCGTCACCGTGCCGGAGGGGTGCATATTCGTCATGGGCGACAACCGCAACAACTCCAGCGACAGCCGTGTGTCCACCATTAACTTCGTGGACCTGCGGGACGTGATGGGAAAGGCGGTGTTCCGCCTCTATCCGTTCCATAAACTGGGCGCCCTTTACGGCGCGGGAAGCGGCAATGGCTGACGTGCAGTGGTTCCCCGGCCACATGAAAAAGGCCGAGCGGATGATGACCGACAGTCTGAAGCTGGTGGACGCGGTGTGCGAGGTGGTGGACGCCCGTATCCCCGCCGCCAGCCGGAACCCGGATCTGGACCGGATCGTCGCCGGACGCAAGCCCCGGCTGCTCATCCTCAACCGGGCGGATCAGGCGGACCCCGGCGTGACGGCCCTCTGGCGGGCGTACTACAGGGAAAACGGCGTGCCCTTTTTAGAGTGCGACGCCAGATCCGGCCGGGGCGTGAAGGACCTGCCCCGGGCCCTGCGGGCGCTACGGGACAGGCAGGGGCCCATGCGGGCCATGGTGGCGGGCGTGCCCAACGTGGGCAAGTCCACCTTTATCAATAAGGTCAGCGGACGCAAGACCGCCGCAGCCTCCGACAGACCCGGCGTCACCCGGGGCAAGCAGTGGATCGCCGTGGACGCGCAGCTGGAGCTGCTGGATACCCCGGGTATCCTCTGGCCCCGGTTCGACGACCCGGTCACCGGCGACAGGCTTGCCTTCACCGGCGCGGTGAAGGCCGAGGTGCTGGACAGCGAGGACCTGGCGGCAAAGCTGCTCGTGACGCTGCGCGCGGATTACCCCGGGGCCCTGGCGGAGCGGTATAAGTTCGACCCGGACCCGGACGCCCAGGGCTGGGAGCTATTGGAGACCTGCGCCAGGAAGCGCGGCTTTCTCATGGCGGGCGGGGCCGTAGATACAGAGCGGATGGCGGCGGTGCTGCTGGACGAATTTCGCGGCGGTAAGCTGGGGAGGATCAGTCTTGAAAGACCGCCCCGATAAAATGGCCGTCGATCTGTGGCAGACGGAACGGGCCCTTCACCGGGAGGGGCTGGAGCTGGTGTGCGGCGTGGACGAGGCCGGACGGGGACCGCTGGCCGGGCCGGTGTGCGCCGCGGCGGTGATCCTGCCCGAGGACTGCTGTCTGCCGGGCCTCAACGACTCGAAAAAGCTGACGGAGAAAAGGCGGGAGGCGCTTTTCCCGCTCATCCGGGAGCGGGCGGTCGCCTGGGGTATCGCCTTCGCCACGGTGGAGGAGATCGAACGGCTGAACATCCTGGCCGCGTCGCTGCTGGCCATGGACCGGGCCATCGGACAGCTTTCGCCCGCTCCGGCCTTGGCCCTCGTTGACGGCAACACGGTCAGAGGCATATCCGTGCCCGCCCGCGGCGTGGTGGGCGGCGACGGGAAATGCGCCTGTATCGCGGCGGCGTCGGTCCTGGCCAAGGTGACCCGGGACCGGCTCATGGGGGAGCTGGCGCGGCAGTACCCCCAGTACGGTTTTGAAAGGCACAAGGGCTACGGCACGGCGGCTCACTACGCGGCCATCGAAAAGTACGGCCCCTCGCCGGTGCACCGGATGTCGTTTTTAAAGAAATTCTATGCCAAACGATAAGAGATCACTGGGCGCGTTCGGAGAGGACGCGGCCTGCCGGTATTTGAAGCGCCGGGGCTACCGTATCCTGGGGCGCAACTTCTCCTGCCGGTTCGGCGAGATCGACGTCATTGCCCGCCGGGGGCGGTATGTGGCCTTTGTGGAGGTCAAGCTGCGGAAAAACGCCGACCATGGCGCGGCGGCGGAGTTCGTGACGGCGGCCAAGCAGCGGCGGGTGATCCTGACCGCGGAGCGGTGGCTCCAGCAAAACCCCACGGACCTGCAACCCCGATTCGACGTGATCGAAGTCTATGCCCCGGACGGTCTGGATACCAAAAGACCGGAGATACACCACTTGGAGGATGCCTATTCGCTATGAAGTATGTCAGCACCAGAGAGGGAAAGACCCCCGTCACCGCCTCCCAGGCCATCATCCGGGGGATCGCGCCGGACGGGGGGCTGTATGTACCGCAGACCATCCCCGCCGTGGACGGGGATCTTATACGCGCGCTGTGCGGCATGGATTACCCCGCCCGGGCAGCGGCGGTGCTGGGACTGTATCTGGAGGAGTTCTCCGCCGGGGAGCTGGAGGCCATCGCCAGGGAGTCCTACGGCGCCAACTTCGACGCCGCGTCTGTCGCGCCGCTGCATGTGCTGGACGATGAGACGGCCTGCCTGGAGCTCTGGCACGGCCCCACCTGCGCTTTTAAGGACATGGCGCTGCAGATCATGCCGAGGCTTCTGACGGCCAGCCTTCGCAAAAACGGCGAGCGGCGCACGGTCAGCATCCTGGTGGCCACCAGCGGCGATACCGGTAAGGCGGCTCTGGAGGGATTCAGGGACGTGCCGGGCACCCGGATCATGGTGTTCTATCCCCGGGACGGGGTCAGCCAGGTGCAGAAGCTGCAAATGGCCACCCAGGAGGGCGGGAACGTGAACGTGGTGGCCGTGGACGGCAACTTTGACGACGCCCAGACCGGCGTGAAGAAAATATTCGCGGACCGAC
The DNA here is from genome assembly GCA_947624985.1 of uncultured Oscillospiraceae bacterium. Lineage (GTDB taxonomy): Bacteria > Bacillota > Clostridia > Oscillospirales > Oscillospiraceae > CAJOIG01. The sequence goes on from CANQMO010000005.1 coordinate 14,156, forward strand.
AGTTTGAAAAGACGCTGGACGGCAGGGGATACTTTCTCAGCTCCGCCAACTCCATCAACTGGGGACGGCTCGCGCCGCAGATCGCCTATTACTTCTCCGCCTACTGCGACATGGTGAACGCGGGACTTGTGCAGATGGGCGGGACCGTGGACTTCTGCGTGCCCACCGGCAATTTCGGCAACATCCTTGCCGGGTGGTACGCCAAGCGGATGGGCCTGCCCGTGGGACGGCTGCTGTGCGCGTCCAACGACAACAATGTTCTGACGGACTTCATCGCCACGGGCGTTTATGATAAAAACCGGCCCTTCCATCTGACGAACTCGCCGTCCATGGACATTCTGGTTTCGTCCAATCTGGAGCGGCTGCTGTACTGTCTGACGGGAGACGCCGGGGCAGTCCGGGGCTTCATGGACGCTCTGAGCGGCGAGGGCCGCTACGACGTGGGCCCGGCTCTGGGGGACATGGTACGGGCGGAGTTCACCGGCGGCTTCTGCCGGGACGCGGACGCGAAAGCGGAGATCGGCAGGCTCTGGCGGGAGCGGGGGTATCTGGTGGATACCCACACCGCCGTGGCCAGCCGGGTCCTGCGGGACGCGCAGGAAAAAGAGGGCCTTCGCCGGCCCACCGTGGTCGTGTCCACCGCCAGCCCCTTCAAGTTCGGCGCCGCCGTGCTGGAGGCCCTGGGGGCCGTGACCAGCGAGACCGGTCCGGCGCTGGTGGACGAGCTGTCCGCCCTCACCGGCGTGGCTGCTCCGAAGCCCCTCGCCGGCCTCGGTGAAAAGTCCGTGCGCTTTACAAAATGGGTGGCCAAAGAGGATATGGAACAGGCCGTTTCGGAGTTTTTGGCTTGATAGGGTCCCCATGAGAGCCCGGCGAAGCGGGTCTCATGGGCAGAAGGAGGGCGGCCCCACGAAAGCGCTCTGACGCTTGCCGCCGGAGCGATGGATGTGGAGCCTGTCCCACGCTATGTATCGGGCGGCCCGGCGGCCGCCCATGAGGTCACACATACTGCCAGGTGTCCACAGGCGCGAAGGTGCCGCAGAAGGTATCCGCCTTCGTGGTGGCTTCCTCGCTCTTGACGTTGATGTGCGTAGCGGTGCACTGGTCGCCGATGGTGTGGTGCTTGCAGTTCTCCACAGTGCAGCACACGCCGCTTATGCAGTCCCGGTCTCCGCAATTCTTTTTCTCATCCATCGCTATCACCTCGCTGGATAGTATCTGCCTGCCGAAAGGGGTTTATTCGATGTCACTTTATGCCATAGGCGATCTGCATTTGTCCCTGTCGGCGGATAAGCCCATGGATGTGTTCGGACCCAGGTGGAAGGATCATGTGGAGAAGCTGCGGGCCGGGTTCCGGGCCCTGACGGAGGAGGACGTGTGCGTGCTGTGCGGCGACAGCAGCTGGGCGATGGATCTGGACGGAGCGCTGGAGGACTTCCGGTTCATCGACGCTCTGCCGGGCAGGAAGATCATCCTCAAGGGCAACCATGATTACTGGTGGACCTCCGGCGCCAAGATGAACGCTTTTTTTGAAAAAAATGGGATCTCCACCGTCTCCATCCTCCACAATAACGCCTGGCCCTATGGGGACAGCGCCGCCATCTGCGGCACCAAGGGCTGGTTTTACGAGCAGAGCCGCGGCACGGAGCACGACAAAAAGCTCATCGCCCGGGAGATACTGCGTCTGGAGGCGTCGCTGAAAGCGGCGGGGGAGCGGGATAAGTATGTCTTTCTCCATTATCCGCCCAAATACGGCGGTTATGCATGCCGGGAGATACTGGATCTGTTCCGCTCGTATGACGTAAAGACCTGTTGCAGCGGCCATCTGCACGCGGACAGCCTGCGCATGGCCTTCAACGGCTGGTATGAGAATACCCGGCATATCTGCGTCTCCGCCGACGCCGTCGATTTTAGGCCTTGTAAAATCCTATAATATTTGGTAAAATAAATTCCTATGTCGTTTTCAGATCAATTTGTTAAGAGCATTTCCCCGTAATATTGGAAGGAGAAGTCACCCATGATCGTAAAGAACGTAGAAAAGAAGGAAAAGAGCACGGTCGCTTTCGACGTGCTGTGCGACGCCGCGGAGTTTGAGAAGGCCGTGAACGGGGCCTACCTCAAAAACAGGAGCAAGATCTTTGTTCAGGGCTTCCGCAAGGGCAAGGCCCCCCGCATGGTCATCGAGGGCATGTACGGCAAGGACGTGTTCTATGACGACGCCGCGGACGATCTCGCGCCCGTCGCTTTCGCTTTCGCCGTGGAGCAGGAGAGCCTGCGCACGGTGGGCAACCCCGCCGTCAAGGCTGTGGACGTGTCCGACGACAGGGAGCTGACCCTCTCCTTTGTGACGGCTGTGTGGCCGGAGGTAAAGCTGGGCGCTTACAAGGGCCTGGAGGCCCCCAAGGCCAAGGTGGACGTGACCGACGAGCAGGTGGATGCGGAGGTCGATAAGATCCGCCGGCGCAACAGCCGTATCGTCACCGTGGAGCGGCCCGCCAAGCTGGAGGATACCGCGGTCATCGACTACGAGGGCAGCGTGGACGGCGTTCCCTTCGACGGCGGCAAGGCCGAGGGGCAGAATCTGGTCCTGGGCTCCGGCACGTTCATCCCCGGCTTCGAGGATCAGGTGGTGGGCATGTCCGCCGGCCAGGAGAAGGACGTGAACGTGACCTTCCCTGAGGATTACCATGAGAAGTCTCTGGCGGGCAAAGCCGCCGTGTTCCATGTCCGGTGCAACGAGGTCAAGGAGAACCAGCTGCCCGATCTGGACGACGAGTTTGCCAAGGACGTGTCCGAGTTCGACACGCTGGCCGAGTATAAGGCTTCTATCCGCGAGCGGCTGGAGAAGTCCGCCCAGGAGGAGGCCGACAGCGCTTATCAGTCCGCGCTGATCGAGAAGGCCGGTGATGACATCGAGGCCGATATCCCCGACGCCATGGTGGAAGAGCAGATGGACAACATGATGCGGGAGTATGACCAGAACCTGCAAATGAACGGCCTGAATCTGGAGCTCTATCTGAAATATCTGGGCCAGGACGCCAAGGCATTCCGGGAGCAGTGCCGCCCCACGGCGGAGCGCCGGGTCAAGACCGATCTCCTGCTGGACAAGATCGTGGAGGTGGAGAAGATCGAGGCCTCCGACGAGGAGATCGAGGCGGAGTATGATAAGCTGGCCGGCCAGTACAACATGACCGCCGATCAGGTGAAAAACGCCCTCTCCCAGGACGTGATCGCCGGGGACGTGAAGACCCGCAAGGCCGCCCAGATCATCTTCGACAGCGGCGTGCCCACCGCGCCCGAGGAGGAACCCAAGGCCAAAGCGAAGAAGCCCGCCGCCAAGAAGCCGGCGGCCAAGAAGACCACGGCCAAAAAGACCGGGACCGAAGAGGCTCCCGCAGAGGAGAAGAAGCCCGCCGCCAAGAAGCCCGCCGCGAAAAAGCCGGCGGCCAAAAAGACCGGGACTGAAGAGGCCCCTGCGGAGGAGAAGCCTGCGGCCAAGAAGGCCACCGCCAAAAAGCCCGCCGCCGGGAGGACCGCAAAGAGCCCGAAGGACGAGTCCAAGGCGGAATAAGCGGGGAAGATTTTGGATAGGCTTTCAGTGCCTGGAAAGGAGTGCAGAGCATGAGTTTGGTACCGTATGTTGTGGAACAGACCTCACGGGGTGAGCGGTCTTATGACATTTTCTCCCGGCTTTTGAACGACCGCATCATCATGCTGTCGGAGGAAGTGAACGACACCACCGCCTCTCTGGTCGTGGCCCAGATGCTCTATCTGGAGGGCCAGGATCCGGACAAGGACATCCAGTTTTACATCAACAGCCCCGGCGGCAGCGTCACGGCGGGCATGGCCATCTATGACACCATGCAGTACATCAAGTGCGACGTGTCCACCATCTGCGTGGGTCTGGCCGCCAGCATGGGTGCGTTCCTGCTCAGCAGCGGCGCCAAGGGCAAGCGTATCGCCCTGCCCAACGCCGAGATCATGATCCACCAGCCTTCCGCCGGCACCCAGGGCCAGGTCACGGACATGACCATCCACATCAAGCGCATGCAGGTCATCAAGGAGCGGCTCAACCATATCCTCGCGGACAACACCGGCAAGGACTATGAGCAGATCGTGGCCGACTGCGAGCGGGACAACTTCATGACCGCCGAGGAGGCCAAGGCATACGGCCTCATCGATAAGATCATCACAAAGAGGTAAGACCCATGCCCAGAGAAGGCGACAGAAAAACGCTCCGATGCAGCTTCTGCGGCAAGAGCCAGGCCCAGGTACAGCGGCTCATCGCCGGCAACGACGCTTATATTTGCGACGAGTGCGTACATCTCTGCCTGAGCATTCTGGGGGACGAGTTTGAGGACGATTACCCGGAATTCACCCGGGAGGGGGAGACCGCCGAGAAACTCATGGACCCCAAGGACGTGCCGTCCCCCCGCCGGATCAAAGCGGCGCTGGACGAGTATGTCATCGGCCAGGACCGGGCCAAGATATCCCTGGCCGTGGCGGTGTACAACCACTACAAGCGTATCCTCCACAGGGAACAGAGCGATGTGGACCTGCAAAAGTCCAATATCCTGCTGGTGGGTCCCACCGGCAGCGGCAAGACTCTGTTCGCCCAGACCCTGGCCCGGCTTTTGAACGTGCCCTTCGCCATCGCGGACGCCACCACCCTGACCGAGGCGGGCTATGTGGGCGAGGACGTGGAGAATATCCTCCTGCGGCTTTTGCAGGCGGCGGATTTCGACGTGGAGCGGGCCCAGCAGGGTATCATCTACATTGACGAGATCGACAAGATCTCCCGCAAGAGCGAGAACACCTCCATCACCCGGGACGTGTCCGGCGAGGGGGTGCAGCAGGCCCTTCTGAAGATACTGGAGGGGACCGTCGCCGCCGTCCCGCCCCAGGGCGGGCGCAAGCACCCGCACCAGGAGTTCATCCACATCGACACCTCCAACATCCTGTTCATCTGCGGCGGCGCCTTCGACGGTCTGGAGAAGATCATCGAAAACCGTATGGACCGCAGGAGCCTGGGCTTTGGCGCGGAGATAGCGTCCCGGCGGGAGAAGGACGTGGGGGAGATCCTGAGCCATGTCCAGTCCCACGACCTGCTGAAGTTTGGCATCATCCCGGAGCTCATTGGCCGTCTGCCGGTGATCACCACGCTGGACAGCCTGGACAGGGCGGACCTTATCCGTATCCTGACGGAGCCGAAAAACGCCCTGGTGAAGCAGTACCAGGCCATGCTGGGCTACGACGACGTGAAGCTGGAGTTCGATCCCAGGGCGCTGGAGGCGGTCGCCGACGAGGCCATTGAGATGGACATCGGCGCCCGGGGCCTGCGCAGTATCATGGAGCGGGTCATGACGGCCGTCATGTTCGAGGTCCCCTCGGACCACACCATCGAGACGGTCATCATCACCCCCGACAGTGTGAAAAACGGCTCGCGCCCTGTGATATACAGAAGGCGAAAGGCCGATCTGGACGCGTCATAAAATAACCGGGCCGCACACCATGTGCGGCCCATTGAGGTCATAGGTATGGATACTGAAGCTACAACCGTTTCCCGTTATCAGATCTACCCGGTGGTCACCATGCGGGCCATTTCCGTATTTCCGGGCATGCGGCTCATATTCGATGTCGACCGGCCCGAGGCTATGGCCGCGGTGAACGCGGCGCTGGAGGCGGACCAGACCCTGTATCTGATTGCCCAGCGGGATGCCTCCGCCGAATCGGTCTCCACGCTGGACGGCCTTTTCAGGATCGGCACGGTCTGCCGTATCCACCAGGTGCTGCGGGTGCCCGACGAGGAGGGCGCCAAGGTGATGGTGGAGGGCCTGCACCGGGGGTATCTGGCGAAGATCACCGGCACGAAGCCCTATCTCACCGCCCAGGTGGAGCCGGTGGAGAGCGAGACGAATCCCCGCACGGCGGTGAAGGCCGAGGCCCTGATCCGCCAGTGCTACGGGCTTCTGGAGAAATATGCCCAGGCATCCGGTCTGGACCTGGAGGATATCCTGCGGGACATTTTGGACAGCGGCGACGCCGGCTATGTGGCCGATTACGTCACCCAGAACATCTACATGCGCCACGAGCAGAAGCAGCTGGTGCTGGAGGAACTGCGCCCCATGCGGCGTCTGGCCCTGGTGAACCGGCTCATCCGCTGGGAGCTGGATATTCTGGATATGGAACAGTCCATCCATGAGGAAGCCGCCAAGCGGATGAAGCAGATGCAGCGGGAGATGTTCCTGCGGGAGCAGCTTCGCACCATCCAGGCCGAACTGGGCGAGGAAGAGGGCTACGGAGAAGATACGGAGGAGTACCGTGCCGCCGTGGCCCGGGCCGATCTGCCGAAAGAGGTGGAGGCCAAGCTCTACAAGGAGATCGGGCGCCTTGCCAAGCAGCCTTTCGGCAGCGCGGAATCCGCGGTGCTGCGCACCTACCTGGATATCTGTCTGGAGATACCCTGGAAGACGGAAACGGAGGATGTTCTGGACGCGGCGGCGGTGCGCAGGGCGCTGGACAACGACCATTATGGTCTTGAGAAGATCAAGGACCGGGTGGTGGAGTATGTGTCCGTGCGCAAGCTGGCCCCGGAGCAGAAGGGCTCCATACTGTGCCTGCTGGGCCCTCCGGGCACCGGCAAGACCAGTATCGCCCTGTCCGTGGCCCGGGCCATGGGCCGGAAGCTGTGCCGTATCTCCCTGGGCGGTGTCCACGACGAGGCGGAGATACGGGGCCACCGCAAGACCTATGTGGGGGCCATGCCGGGCCGGATCATGGCCGGTATCCAGCAGGCGGGCAGCCGCAATCCGGTCATGGTGCTGGACGAGATAGACAAGCTGGGCTCGGACTACCGGGGCGACCCCTCCGCGGCGCTGCTGGAGGCCCTTGACCCGGAGCAGAACAGCCAGTTCCGGGACCATTTCCTGGAGCTGCCCTTCGACCTGTCCGACGTGTTTTTCATCACCACCGCCAACTCCGCCGACACCATCCCGCCGGCGCTGCTGGACCGGATGGAGGTAGTGGAATTTCCCAGCTATACGGACGAGGAGAAGCTGGCCATCGCCCGGGACCATCTGCTGCCCAAGCAGCGGAAAAAGCACGGGCTCAACGGCAACCAGCTGCGTATCAACGACGGGGCCATGCGGGAGATCATCTCCCGCTATACACGGGAGTCCGGCGTGCGCCGGCTGGAGCAGCAGCTGGCCGCCATATGCCGCAAGACGGCGGCGGGTATCGTGGCGGGCGAATTCAAGTGCCGCTACCTGCGGGCCGGCGGTCTGGAGGACGTGCTGGGTCCGGCCAAGTACCGGGACGCCCGTTCCGCCGGAACGGCGGAGGTGGGCCTGGTGCGGGGCCTTGCCTGGACCAGCGTGGGCGGCGAGATACTGGACGCCGAGGTGGGCGTCATGGAGGGCTCCGGCAAGCTGGAGCTCACCGGCAATCTGGGCGACGTGATGAAGGAGTCCGCCCGGGCCGCCCTGACCTATATCCGGGCCCACGCCGGGGAACTGGGGGTAGAGCCGGAGTTTTACAAGAACAGGGACATCCACATCCACTTCCCGGAGGGGGCCGTGCCCAAGGACGGGCCCTCGGCGGGCGTGACCATCTGCACGGGGCTCGTGTCCGCTCTGTCGGGCGTGCCCGTGCGGCAGGACGTGGCCATGACCGGGGAGATCACGCTGCTGGGGCGGGTGCTGCCCATCGGGGGCCTGAGGGAAAAGACCATGGCGGCTCTTCGGGCCGGGGTGCACACGGTCATCATCCCGGCGGAGAACGAGCCGGATCTGGCGGACATAGACCCCGCCGTCCGTTCGGCGCTGAACTTTATCACCGCCAGCCGGGTGGAGACGGTGCTGGACGCCGCTCTGTGCCGGGAGGACAGGACCCATGCGGTTTGAGCCGGCGCGATTCGTGAAGTCCGCCGGGAGAAAGGCGGACTTTATCCGGGACGAAAGGCCCTGTGTGGTGTTCGCGGGCAAATCCAACGTGGGCAAGAGCTCCGTCATCAACTGTCTGCTGGGGCGGAAGGATCTGGCCCGGGTGGGCTCCGTCCCCGGCAAGACCACCAATATCAACTACTTTCTCGTGGCGGACCGGGTCTGGTTCGTCGACCTGCCCGGCTACGGCTATGCCAGAGTCTCCCAGGCGGAGCGGGACCGGTGGGGCGCGCTCATGGAGGACTTTTTCGCCGAGGGGGAGCGTATCACCCTGGGCGTGCAGATCGTGGACGGACGGCACAGCCCCACGGCGCTGGACGTCCAAATGAGCCGGCTCTTTGACCGCTGCGGCTGTGAGCGCGTCGTGGTGGCCAACAAGTGGGATAAGCTGAAAAAGTCCGAGATGGAGCCCAATCTGGCTCTGATCCGTCAGACGCTGGAGCTGGGAGAGAACGTGCCGCTGTTGCCGTTTTCGGCGGAGAAGCGGACCGGGCGCGAGATATTGCTGGGGGCGATCGACGCCCGGGTGTGAGATATGGGCTTTGGGAACATACTGCGCAATCTGGACTGGTCGGTGCTGACGGATATCCTCATGTCCGTGCTGCCGGCCCTGGTGTGTATCACCCTCCACGAGCTGAGCCACGGGGCGGTGGCCTATGCGCTGGGGGACGACACGGCGAAAAACGCCGGGCGGCTCACCCTCAACCCCATCCGACACATCGACCCCTGGGGCCTGGTGATGATGGTGCTGTTCCGCTTCGGCTGGGCCAAGCCCGTGCCGGTGAACATGTACAAATTCAAAAAGCCAAAGATGGGCATGGCCGTTACCGCGCTGGCGGGGCCTTTGTCCAACCTGGTCATCGCGGCGGTGTTTCTGCTCCTGTACGGCGTCCTGTATGGCATATACGCGGCGCGGTGGGTTGCGGTGACCACCAGCCGCTGGCTCCCGGCGGTGGGTGTGGCGCTGGAGATGGCGCAGACCACCGCGTATCTGTCGCTCTCGCTGGCTGTGTTCAATCTTCTGCCTATCTCGCCTCTGGACGGGTCCAAGGTGCTGTTCGCCTTTCTCAGCGACAGCGCCTATGACAGGCTCATGCGCTACGAGCGCTATGGCATGATCCTTCTCATGCTGCTGGTGGTGTCCGGGTCTCTGTCCGGGGTGCTGGGCAGCGTGACCGGATGGGCGTACGACAGGTTGTCTTTCATCGCCGAGTTTGGTTTTGGGCTGGTATACCGCTGATATGGAAAATCCTACCTTTCATCTGGAGGGAGTCATCAAAACGAAAGAGGAGATGCAGGACTTTGAAGGCCCGCTGACCCTTATATTGATGCTCCTTTCAAAAAACAAAATAGAGATCCGGGACATCAGGATCGCGGAGATACTGGACCAGTATCTGGAGTGGCTCGCCCGTATGCAGCAAATGGACCTGGAGGTGGCCAGCGAGTTCGTGCAGATGGCCTCCCATCTGGTGTACATCAAGACGAAGACGCTGCTGGCCGGTACGGAGGAGGTCTCGGAGCTGGAGCTTCTCATGACCAGCCTGGAGCAGCTTCAGAGCCGGGACGCCTTTGCGGCGGTGAAGGAGAACATCCCCGCGCTGAGCACGGCGCTGGAGGCCGGCGCGCTTTTGTGTTCCACCCCCGGCGAGCCCATGGAAAGGTACGGCCAGTACGATTACCGCCACGAGCCCTGGGAGCTTCTGGCGGCTCTGGCGCGCACGATGCAAAAGGGCGTGCCCGCCAAAGAGGAGGCGGCGGCCGTCCCCATCCCCCGGCCCATCGTCTACAGCGTACAGGACAAGAGCCGGCAGCTGATCGGCCTTCTGCGGAAGAAAAAGCACGCCACCCTTCGGTCCCTGTACGCCATGGCGGACAGCCGCTCGGAGGTGGTCGCCACGTTTCTGTCGCTGCTGACCATGTGTTCCATGGGCAGCGTGACCATCGACCGGGAGGATGGGGAGTATACCGTCCGGTTCACCGGCGGCGATACGGAGGCCATTTTGGAGAGCATAGATTATGGATAAGATAGAACTGAAAAGCGCCATCGAAGCCATCCTGTTCGCCTCCGGCGAGCCCGTGCGGGCCGAGCGTATCGCGGTGGTCACCGCCTCCGACACCGAGGCGGTGCTGGAGGCGGGCCTGGCCCTGGCGGAGGAGTATGAGGCCGGGAAGCGGGGCATTCGCCTTGTGCGGCTGAACGACTCTTTGCAGCTGCACAGCGCCCCGGAGCACGCCGCGGCCATCACCCGGGCGCTGGAGCAGCGCCGGGCCCCCAGGCTCTCGCCCGCGTCGCTGGAGGTGCTGGCCATCGTGGCCTATTTCCAGCCGGTGACCAGGGCCTACATCGAGCAAATGCGGGGCGTGGACAGCTCCTACACCGTGGGCGTGCTGGCGGAGCGGGGCCTGATCGAGCCATGCGGCCATCTGGAGGCCGTGGGCCGGCCCACGCTCTACAGGACCACGGACCTGTTCCTGCGGACCATGGGCGTGTCCAGTCTGGAGGAGCTACCGCCTCTGCCGGCCATATCCGGCAGCGACGCCGCCCGGCAGCTGCAGCAGAAGGTAGAGGCCCTGCGCGCGGCGGAGGAATCCGTACGGGAGGCTGAGGAAGAAGGCGCTGAACTTTCCGATGAAACGGAGCGTGTCACGGAGCGTTGACTGTCTTGTCCATCCTTTTGACCGTCATTCTGGCGGCGGCTTTGCTGCCGCTGCTGCCCCTGCGGCTGAACGCCGCCTATCAAGACGGCGTTTTCACCCTGTCCGGCCGGGCGGGCCCCCTGCCGGTGGAGATCTTTCCCCGGCGGAGAGCGGGGAAGAGGCGGCGGAAGAGGGGCGGGAGCAAGAGCGTGAAAAAGCTGGCCCGCCTGCCGCTGCCGGTGCTGCGGATACTGGCCGAGAGCGGGTCCGACGGGCTGGGACGGCTTCTGAGCCGCGCCCGGGTGAGCGGGCTCCGGCTGCGCTACACGGCGGCGGGCCCGGACCCCTACAGAGCGGTCATGAACTACGCCAGAGCCGGCATAGCCATGGAGGGGCTCGCGGCGGCGATAGATGGGGCGGACCTGCGCGCGGCGGTCGATCTGGAGGGCGGACCGTCCTCTTTTTCCGGGCGGATCGGCGTAACGGTGCGGCTGGGAACGGTCTTGGCCGCGTTTTTTTGTTTTGGGATCGGCTTTTTGCGGAGATACTACCAGTATAAACGCGAAAAGGAATGATCGTATATGGCAAATCAAGCGGTAGGCGACCTGATGGAGGGGGCCATGGACAAGATCCGCTCCATGGTCGATCCCAATGCCGTCGTCGGCTCGCCCATCACCACGCTGGACGGGACCACCCTCATACCCATCTCCCGGCTGACCTTCGGCTTTGCCTCCGGGGGCAGCGACAAGACAGCCTCGTCCGCCAAGCCCGGTATCTGGGGCGGCGGCGGCGCGGCGGTGAAGGTGGAGCCGGTGGGCTTTCTGCTGAGCAAGGACGGCGGGGCCCGGATGCTGGCCATCCAGCCGCCGGCCTTCACGGCGATGGACCGGCTCATCGACATGGCGCCGGACCTGCTGGAGAAGCTTGAGAGCTACTACGCAAAGTACGCAAAAAAGGACGCCGCGCAAGGCTAAAATCGGCATAACCGGCAATAATAAGCACTGCTGAAAGGCGGTGCTTATTATGAGAGTATTGACGGCGGCCATGCTGGCCGCGATATTGCTGCTGTCGTTTCCCGTCGACGCGGGCGCGGCGGACGTGCCCGCGCCGGAGATCTCCGCCCGGGCGGCGCTGGTGATGGAGGCGGAGAGCGGCCAGGCGCTCTATGAGCGGAATGCCGACGAACCCATGCTCATCGCCAGTACCACCAAGATCATGACGGCCCTGGTGGTGCTGGAACACTGCGACCTGGACGCGACAGTGACGGTGGACGCGGCCTGGACGGGCATTGAGGGCTCCAGTATGTATCTGAAGCCCGGCCAGACGCTGACGATCCGGGATCTGCTGTATGGCCTGATGCTGGCCTCCGGCAACGACGCGGCGGTGGCGCTGGCCTGTACGGCGGCGGGCTCGGTGGAGGCGTTCGCCGGGCTGATGAACGAGAAGGCCCAGGCGCTGGGGTGCGTCAACACCCACTTTGCCAACGCCAACGGCCTCGACGACCCGGCTCATTTTTCCAGCGCCCGGGACCTGGCGCTGATCACCCGGGAAGCGCTCAACTACGATGCGTTTCGCCAGATCGTCTCCACCACCTCCAGGACCATCGGCGCCAATACCTTCGTCAACCACAACCGACTGCTGCGGGAGTGCGAGGGGGTATTCGGCGTCAAGACCGGCTACACCATGGCGGCGGGGCGTGCGCTGGTGACGGCCTGCGAACGCAATGGCCTCACCCTGCTGTGCGTGACCCTCTCCGCGCCGGACGACTGGGATGACCACAAGTCCCTCTACGACTGGGCTTACAGCCTGTATTCCAGAGACGATGTGCTGGCGGGGGTGAGCTGGTCCGTGCCGGTGATCGGCGGCGTGGCGGAGACGGTGGCCGTGGCGCCGGAGAGCGGGCTGTCCGTTTTCCACAGGGGCGATGAGGAGATAACCATCGAATATCACCTGCCCGCCTTCGTCTACGCGGACGTGCGGGCGGGGCAGCGGGCCGGCGAGGCGGTGGCCTATGTCACCGGCGCGGAGGCGGGCCGGGCGGCCCTCGTGTATATGCAGGACGTGGCCCAGGCGCAGCCGGAGAAGCCCACTTTCTGGGAACGGGTGTTTTCATAAGGAACAGCTGACGGGCCTTGCGGAAGGGAGCGGAGATACCCTCAGATGAGACAGAGACTGCAAAAACTGATCTCCGGCGCCGGGATGGCCTCGCGCCGGGCGGCGGAGGAGATCATCAAAGCCGGGCGGGTGACGGTAAACGGCATGACGGCGCGCCTCGGGGACAGCGCGGACCCGGATACGGACGACGTGCGTCTGGACGGCCAGAGCCTGCGCCAGCCCCGCCGCCGGCGGTACATAGTTTTGAATAAGCCCCGGGGATATGTGACCACCATGAAGGACGACCGGGGCCGGCCCGCCGTGGCGGAGCTGGTGGCGGACGCGGGCGGGAGGCTCTATCCCGTGGGACGGCTGGACAAGGACTCCGAAGGGCTTTTGATCCTCACCGACGACGGAGACGCGGCCAACGCCCTCATGCACCCGTCCCACCAGGTGGACAAGGTCTACACCGTGTTTGTCCGGGGCGGGGACATCCCGGGCGCCATTGCCGGCCTGCGGAGCATGGATTCGCTGGAAGGGGAGCCTATCGCCCGGCCGAACGTGTCCCTCATCGAGAGGAAGGGAGAGGCCGCGGAATTGCAGATCGTTATCCACGAGGGGAAGAACCGTCAGATCCGGCGTATGTGCGCCGCATGCGGGCTGCAGGTCACCCGCCTGATCCGTATCGCCGAGGGGCCGGTCACCCTGGGCTCTCTGCCGGTGGGCAAGTGGCGGTTTATGACGGCGGATGAAATTTCCTATATACAAAAGTGCTAAAATCGGGCATTTAAAAGGCTAAAATCTGCCTTTCATGCAAGACAAATAAAAATTTGCATGAAATACTTGCAATTATTCATAATTGCAAGTATTATTGTTGACGTCAATTCCTTTGGGCGGAAACGGAGAGACATAGATGGAAAAAGATATACTGACCCTGATCAATTCCGGGGACAGGCGGCTCAGCAAGGGCCAGCGTCAGATCGCCCGGTTCATCACGGAGAACTATGATAAGGCGGCCTTTATGACCGCGGGGAAGCTGGGCAGGACCGTGGGCGTGAGCGAGTCCACGGTGGTGCGCTTCGCGACGGAGCTGGGCTTTGACGGCTACCCCGGCATGCGCCGGGCCATGCAGGAGATGGTGCGCAGCCGCCTCACCAGCGTGCAGCGTATCGCCGTGGCCAAGGACATGCTGGACGGGGCGGACGTGCTCAAATCCGTCATGACCTCCGACGTGGAGAAATTGCAGGCCACGCTGGAGGAGATGGACCGGGATGCCTTTGCCCAGGCGGTGGACGCCATCGACGGGGCGAAACATCTTTACATCGTGGGCATGCGCTCGTCCGCGTCTCTGGCCAGCTTTATGGGTTTTTACATGAATTTGCTGGTGGAGAACGTGCGCCTGATCCACAACACCACCGCCAACGAGGTCTATGAGCAGATCATGCACATCGGCCCCGGGGACGTGTATGTGGGGATAAGCTATCCCCGGTATTCGGCCAGCTCCCTGAAGGCCATGGAATTTGCCAAGCGCCAGGGCGCCTCGGTCATCGCCCTGACCGACAACGAGAATTCCCCCTTTGCCCGGCTGGCGGACATCAGGCTTTACGCCAAGAGCGACATGGTGTCGTTTTTGGACTCTCTGGTGGCGCCCATGAGCCTTATCAACGCCCTGATCGTATCCGTGGCGGCCCGGCGGCGGGATACGCTGGACGAGACGTTCGGGTATCTGGAAAAGCTCTGGAGCGAGTACGGGATCTTTACCGGCGTTGAAAGCTGACGTTTTGATTGTCGGCGGCGGCGCCGCCGGGATGATGGCCGCCATGACGGCGGCGGAGCGGGGGCTGGACGTGGCGGTGCTGGAGCCCAACGAGCGGTATGGGCGAAAGGTGCGTATCACCGGCAAGGGCCGTTGCAATCTGACGAACGACTGCGACGTGCGCACGGTGCTGGCAAACGTTCCCACCAATCCGAAGTTTCTCTACAGCTGCCTTACGGCGTTCCCGCCGGAGGCGGTCAAGCGCTGCTTTGAGGATCTGGGCGTGACGCTGAAAACGGAGCGGGGCGGCCGGGTCTTTCCCCGGTCGGACGACGCCAACGATGTGGCGGACGCCCTGGCCCGGCGGCTGAAGGAGCTTGGCGTGCGCCATGTGCGCGGCCGGGCACGGGGACTGGCCTTCGACGGGGACGGCGCGGTGCGGGCCGTTTTGTCGGACAGGGGCGAGATCGCCTGCGGCGGCGCGGTGCTGTGTACGGGCGGACTGTCCTATCCCGCCACCGGCTCCACCGGGGACGGCTACGGTCTGGCCGCGTCGGCAGGGCACGATATCATACCGCCCCGGGCGTCTCTTGTGCCGTTGGTCAGCCCGGCGGGGTACTGCGCGGCTCTGGCGGGCTTTGCCCCGCGCAACGTGGACCTGACGGTGCTGGAGGACGGCAGAGCCATCTGCACGGAGCGGGGGGAGATGCTCTTTGCCCACTTCGGCGTGACCGGCCCGCTGGTCCTGTCCGCCAGCGCCCATATGCGCCGGTGGGGGGAGAGGACCTATGCCCTGGCCATCGACTTTAAGCCCGCGCTGGACGAACGGAAGCTGGACGAGCGTATCCTGCGGGATTTTGAGAAGTACCGCAACCGGGACCTTGCCAACGCCCTTATGGATCTGGTCCCCCGGTCCATGATCCCCGTGCTGGTGGAGCTGACCGGGATACCGGGCCGGACGAAGGTGCACGATGTGACCCGGCAGCAGAGAAAAGAGCTGGGAGCGCTTTTGAAGGCGTTTCCCGTGCCCCTGTCCGGGCCCCGTCCGGTGGCGGAGGCCATCGTCACCGGCGGCGGGGTGGACGTGCGGCAGGTGGACCCCCGGACCATGGGCTCCCGACTGGCGCCGGGGCTGTTTTTTGCCGGGGAGGTGCTGGACGTGGACGGCTACACCGGCGGGTTCAACTTACAGATAGCCTGGGCCACCGGACGCTGCGCCGGTATGGCCGTTGGAAAGGATAAACGACATGACTGACAGGAGATTTTCCGTAGCGATCGACGGCCCCTCCGGAGCGGGGAAGAGCACCATCGCCCGGGCGGTGGCGGCCCGTTTCGGCTTTATCTATGTGGACACCGGCGCCATCTACCGCACGGTGGGGCTGGCGGCCCGCCGGGCGGGCGCGGACCCGTACAGCGCCCGGGCCGTGGAGCCGCTCCTGCCGGGACTGTCCATCCGCTTTGACTATGGCGCGGACGGGACGCAGCGGATGTACCTGAATGGGGAGGACGTGTCCCGGGCCATCCGCACGCCGGAGATATCCATGTACGCCTCCGCCGTGTCCGCCATCCCCGCCGTGCGGGCCTACCTGATGGATATGCAGCGGGACGCGGCGGGAAGGAGCAGCGTGGTCATGGACGGCAGGGACATCGGCACGGTGGTCCTGCCGCAAGCGGATCTGAAGATATTCCTCACCGCGTCGGCCGAGGCGCGGGCCGGGCGCCGTCTGGCGGAACTGAAGGCAAAGGGCGACCCCAGCACCTTTGACGAGGTGCTGGCGGATATGGTCAGACGGGACGAGCAGGACACCACCCGGGCCGCCGCGCCGCTGAGAGCGGCGGCGGACGCGGTGGCGGTGGACACGTCGGACATGACGCTGGACGAGAGCGTAGAGCGTGTATGCGCCCTGGTGCGGGAGCGGATGGAGGCGGTCCGATGAATGTGCGCGTGGCGGCCAGCGCCGGGTTCTGCTTCGGCGTGGACCGGGCGGTGAACATGACGGAGGACATGCTGGCCGGAGAGGGGCCATGCTGGTGCCTCGGCGAGCTCATCCACAACCGTGACGTGGTGGAGAGGCTGGCTGCCAGGGGACTGCGCACGGCGGACAGGGCGGAGGACGTCCCCGCCGGCGCCGCCGTCGTCATCCGCTCCCACGGCGTATCCCGGGCAGAGAGGCGGACGCTGGAGGCGAAGGGCTGCCGGATCGTGGACGCCACCTGTCCCAAGGTCGCCCGTATCCATAAGATCGTGGAGCGGGCCAGCGGCCAGGGCCGGCAGGTGGTGGTCTTTGGCGAACCGGAGCACCCCGAGGTACAGGGGATATGCGGCTGGTGCGACGGCGCCGTGGTGGTGCGGGACATGGACGGATTCCTCCGCTGGGCGGAGAAAGCGTCCCTTTCGACAGATTCCCCGCTCACCGTGGTTTTCCAGACCACTTCCAATCGGGAAAATAGTGAACAAAGTATAAATTCGTTAAAAAAACTGTATACAAACGCTGAATTATTTGATACAATATGTAACGCTACGAGTATTAGGCAAACTGAGGCGCGATCCCTTGCCGCAGCGTGCGACGCCATGGTGGTAGTCGGCGGACGGCACAGCGCGAACAGCATCCATCTGGCGGAGATCTGTGCACAGAGCGGCAGGCCCGTATCGTTCGTTGAAAATGCGGACGAGCTTGCCGTGGGTGGCCTGACCGGGTGTGCGTCCGTGGGTGTGACGGCCGGAGCCTCAACGCCATCGTGGATAATTAAGGAGGTAGTAAGCAAAATGAACGAGCCTGAGATCATCAAAGAAGAGTCTGTGGCGGAGCAGACCGCTCCCGTGGAGGAGGCTCCTGCGGCGGCGGAGGCCCCTGTGCAGGAGGCCCCCGCAGTGGAAGAGGCCCCTGCGGCGGAGGAGACCCCTGCGGCGGAGGAGGCCGCTCCTGTGGAGGAGGCTCCTGTGGCGGAGGAAGCGCCCGCGGCGGAGGAAGCGCCCGCCGAGCCTGCGGAGAAGTCCTTCGACCAGATGCTGGAGGATTCCATCCGCACCATCCACAATGGCGATACCGTTACGGGCCGCGTGGCGGCTATCGGTTCCACCGAGATCACCATCGATCTGCCCACCAAGCACTCCGGGTACATATCCGTATCCGAGTTTACCAATGATCAGCCCGGCGTGGACATCAACGAGATGGTGAAGATCGGCGATGAGATCACGGCTTCCGTTGTGCGTGTCAACGATGTGGAAGGCACGGTCCAGCTTTCCAAGCGCCGTCTGGACGCGGCCAAGAGTTGGACCGATGTGGAGGCCGCCTATGAGGACGGCACCGTGCTGGAGGGCAAGGTGTCCGAGGAGAACAAGGGCGGCGTGGTCATCAATATCAAAGGGATCCGGGTGTTCATCCCCGCCTCCCAGACCGGCCTTGGCCGGGATGAGCCCATGAGCGAGCTGGTGGGCAAGACCGTCCGTTTCCGTATCACCGAGGTGAACCGGGCCCGCAAGCGCGTTGTGGGTTCCATCCGCAGCGTCACCGCCCGGGAGCGCCGGGAGAAGGCCGAGAAGGTCTGGGCCGAGATCGAAAACGGCAAGGTCTATCAGGGCGTCGTCAAGAGCATGACCTCCTACGGCGCGTTCGTGGACATCGGCGGTGTGGACGGCATGGTCCATGTGTCCGAGATCAGCTGGGACCGTATCCGCAAGCCGGAGGACGTGCTGAGCGTCGGCCAGGAAGTGGAAGTGCATGTCATCAGCTTCGATCCTGAGAAGAAAAAGATCTCCCTGGGCTACCGCAAGGCGGAGGATAACCCCTGGCTGAAGTTCACCGGCGCCTACAAGACCGGCGATGTGGCTACCGTGAAGGTGGTCAAGCTCATGCCCTTCGGCGCTTTCGCCGAGGTCCTGCCCGGGGTGGACGGTCTCATCCATATCTCCCAGATCGCCAATCGCCGTATCGGCAAGCCCGACGAGGTGCTGAGCGTGGGCCAGGAGGTGGAGGCCAAGATCACCGCCATCGACGAGGAGAAGCAGAAGATCAGCCTGAGCATTCGCGCTCTCATCGAGCCGGAGCCCGTCGCCCGCCCCAAGGCGCAGGCGCGCCGGGACGAGGAGCCCGAGGCCGACGCGCTGGTCTATGAGGTCTCCGCCACCGGCGAGGCCACCGGCATCGCCCCCGAGGCGGACGAGGCCGCTGAGACAGAGGAATAAGACAAGGCTACAAAAAAGTGACCGGAGCTTTCCGGTCACTTTTTTTATGGGCTTTAATTAAATGTATCCGCGTGTAGGTCGAACAGCCGCTCAATGCGTTCTTTCAGCGCCCGGTTCTCCGGCCTGTCCAGCGCCGGGTCCGACCCCAGCAGCGCCAGTGCCTCCGTCTGGGCCTGCTTCAGGACCCGGGTGTCGCCGGACAGGTCCGCCACATGCATTTCCGGCAGACCGTGCTGCCGGGAGCCGAAAAAGTCGCCGGGGCCCCGGAGCCGCAGGTCCTCCTCCGATATTTTGAAACCGTCGCCGGTCTTTGTCATGATCTCCAGCCGCGCCCGGGCCTCGGGCGTGTCCGCGTCGGAGAACAGCACGCAGTAGCTCTTGTGCCGGCCCCGGCCCACCCGGCCCCGGAGCTGGTGCAATTGGCTCAGGCCGAACCGGTCCGCGTTCTCCACGATCATCAGCGCCGCGTTGGGCACGTCTACGCCCACCTCGATCACGGTGGTGGATACCAGAATGTCATACTCTCCCGCTGCGAAGGCGCTCATGACGGCGTCTTTTTCCTTTGCTTTCATGCGCCCGTGGACGCACCCCACCCGCAGATCGGGAAAGACCTGGCTTTGCAGCGTTTTTGCGTAGCGCTCCGCGCTCTTCACGCCGGGGGGCAGTTCTTCGTTTTCCTCCACCATGGGACAGACGATGAACACCTGCCGCCCCTCGCCCACCAGACGGCGCACGAAGCGCCAGATACGCTCCCGCATATCCTCGCCCAGGGCGAAGGTGTCCACCTTCTGCCGCCCTGGGGGCAGCTCGTCCAGCACGGACACGTCCAGATCCCCGTAGATGATCAGCGCCAGGGTCCGGGGGATGGGGGTGGCGGACATGACCAGCACATGGGGCCTCGTCCCCTTGCCGGTCAGGGCGCTGCGCTGCTCCACGCCGAAGCGGTGCTGTTCGTCCGTGATTACCAGCCCCAGATCGGAGAAGGCGACGCCCGCGCTCAGAAGGGCGTGGGTGCCCACCGCCACGTCCGCCAGACCGGAAAGAAGCAGCTCGTTCACGTTCCGTCTCTCCGCCGCCTTCATGGAGCCGGTCAGCTTCACCACCCGGATACCGTGGGGCGCGAGAAGCTGGGTCAGATTGGTATAGTGCTGGTCGGCCAGTATCTCCGTAGGGGCCATGAACGCGGCCTGTAGCCTGTTTTTCGCGCATTGCCAGAGCAGCGCCGCGGCCACCAGCGTCTTGCCGCTGCCCACATCGCCCTGCACCAGCCGGTTCATGGGCACGCCGGAGGCCATATCCGCCAGGGCCTCGTTCACGGCCCGGACCTGGGCCGCCGTGGGCCGGTAGGGGAGGCTGGACCAGAATCCCTCCATGGGATATACCGTGAGACGCCGCCCTTCAAAGGCGGCGCGTTTTTTGCGCATGACGCCCATGGCGGCGGCCAGCACGAAAAGCTCCTCGAACACCAATCGCCGGCGGGCCTGCTCCAGAGCCTGCTCATCCCGGGGGAAGTGGATGTTCTCGTAGGCATACCGGGCCTGGGCCAGCCGCAGCCGGTCCCGGACGGCGGCGGGGAGCGCGTCCGGCACCTGTCCGCCGCAGTCCGCCAGCGCCTGGGCGACGGCCCCGGACACCACCTTTTGGGTGAGGCCGGAGCGGAGGCGGTAGACGGGCAGGATACGGCCCGTGACCGTGCCCTGCCGGTCGGCCCGCTCAAAGATGGGATTGGTCATAGTCCGGCGGCGGCCCGTGGCGCTGACCCGGCCGTAAAAAACGTATGTTTCGCCGGTGACGAAGCTGTTTTTCAGATACGTCTGGTTGAAGAAGGTGATGTACAGCGAGCCGGTCTCGTCCACGGCCCGCAGGCGCAAAAGCTCCATCCCCCGGCGGACGGTATACGCCGTGGGCGGCTCGGCCACCATGCCCTTTACACAGACCGGGGTCTCCAGCGGCGCCTGACCGATGGCATAAAAATGCCGCCGGTCCTCGTACGCCCGGGGGAAAAAGCTCAACAGATCCCCCAGCGTGCGCACGCCCAGCTTTTCAAAGGCTTTGGCCCGGGTCTCGCCCACGCCCTTCAAATATCGGATGCTGTCGTTCACGTCTGCCATAGCCTGATTTTATCACGGTCTGGTGAAAAATACAAATCGTTCCGTGCGGCACTTGCGGCGGGGCGGGCGGTATGATAAAATCACGTTATCTGAAAACCGGCGGACGCCGCTTTATATCAAAGGAGGAGACACTGTGAAGTTTTCCGAGATGCCTTACGAACGCCCCGATCCGGAGCAGGTGAAAGCCGCGCTGGCCGCCCTTACGCGGCGGCTGAAGGACGCCCCGGATCACGAGACCGCCAAAGGGGTATTTCTGGAGAAGGAGAAGCAGATGAAGCACATCTCCACCCTCTCCAATCTGGCCTATATCCGCCACTCCATCGACACCCGGGACACGTTTTATGACGGGGAGATGAAGTTTTGGAACGGGTTGCTGCCGGAGCTTGAGGAGTACCGGCAGAACTGGACGATGGCCATGCTCCAAAGCCCGTTCCGCGCGGATCTCGCGGCGGAGTACGGCGAGCTCATGTTCCTCAACGCGGAGATCGCGCTGAAAGCCTTTTCCCCCGCCATCATCCCGGAAATGCAAAAGGAGAACGATGTGACCCAGGAGTATGAAAAGCTCCTGGCCTCCGCCCGTATCCCCTTCGAGGGCGGCGTGTACACCCTCAGCCAGCTGACCCCCTTCAAGACCGCCCCGGACGACGGGCGCCGTCTGGCCGCCTGGAAGGCGGAGGGACAGTGGTACCGGGACAACCAGCAGAAGCTGGACGACTACTATGACCAGCTCGTGAAGCTGCGTGACGCCATGGGCAGAAAGATGGGCTATGACAGCTATACCACCCTGGGCTACTACCGCATGGGCCGCAACTGCTACGGCAGGGAGGACGTGGAGCGCTTCCGCGCCGCGGTGGTGAAGTATCTGGTGCCGGTGGCGGACGGGATCTACCGGCGGCAGGCGGAGCGGCTGGGCAAGAGCTATCCGCTGAGCTTCGCGGACGCGGCGCTGGAGTTTCGCTCCGGCAACCCCCGGCCCCAGGGCACGCCGGACGATATCCTGGCCATGGGCAAAAAGTTTTATGAGGAGCTGAGCCCGGAGACCGGCGTGTTTTTCGACACCATGCTGGACATGGAGCTTCTGGACGTGCTGTCCACCGAGGGCAAGGAGGCCGGCGGCTACTGCACCAGCCTGGACGATTACGGCGTGCCCTTTATCTTCGCCAACTTCAACGGCACCCAGGGGGACGTGGAGGTGGTCACCCACGAGGCCGGTCACGCCTTCGCCGCCTGGACCAACCGGGACCGGGTGCCCGCCGAGTACATCTGGCCGGGCATGGAGGCGTGCGAGGTCCACTCCATGAGCATGGAGTTCATGGCCTGGCCCTGGGCGGAGGGCTTCTTCGGCTCGGACGCGCGGAAATTCCGGTACAGCCACCTGGCCGCGGCGCTGACCTTTATCCCTTACGGCACCATGGTTGACCACTTCCAGCACGAGGTGTACGACCACCCGGAGATGACCCCGGCGGAGCGCCACGGTGTTTGGAAACGGCTGCTGGGCGTGTATATGCCCTGGATGAAGCTGGATGGGGAGATACCCTTCTACAGCGACGGCGAGGGCTGGCAGCGCCAGCACCACATCTACTCCAGCCCGTTCTATTACATCGACTACTGTCTGGCCCAGACCGTTTCCCTCCAGTTCTGGGCCCTGTTGCAGGACGACCGGGCCAACGCCTGGGAGCGCTACATGGCCTATACCCGCCAGGGCGGCAGCCGCGTGTTCACGGAGCTTCTCAAAAACGCCGGTCTGGAGAGCCCCTTTGAAGAGGACTGCCTGCGGAGCGTATGCGAGAAGGCCAGCGCCTGGCTGGACGGCTGCGACCTGACCGGTATCGTCTGACGGTCACGGCCAATCCCAGTCCGCCGGTTCGTCAATGTAATGAACGCCGCCGCCGGCGCGGGGAGATTCTTTGGAGAAAATGACAGATTCGACGGGAATGATCGTAAAAAACCGCGCTTTGCTTGACATTATTATTGTAACGTATTAAAATAATGGTGTAGTGCCACCGGCATTTTCATACATATTGTGAAAGAATGTCCGCGCACCGTGGACACTCAAGGGGGCTAGCCCCCTTTGTACTTGTATCGGAGATACAAGTAATGACCTTTTGAACAGCGGGGCGGAAGGCCCCGGTTCAATAGATTGCGTTTAATATGACGAAGGAGGTCAAACAATGAAAAACGCAAGGAAACTCTTGGCGCTCGTTATAGCCGTTGTCATGTGCGTGGCTCTGGCGGCGCCCGCGTTCGCGTATGAGGGCCCCGATTGGGAGGCCATCGACGCGATGGATCACGACGAGGCTTCCGAGACCATCTATGACGTGGTCCTGGGCGAGTTCGGCGAAGCTTACGCCGCCGCCAAGGAGGAGACCGGCGCCACCCGTATGGCCATGATGGCTCTTGCCGAGGCCAAGCTGGTCGAGTCCGGCGCTTTCCTGCCCATCTACACCCAGGGCGGAAACTACGCCATGAGCCGTGTGGTGCCCCGTTCCAACGCCGCCACCACCCTGTGGGGCCTGGATGAATACCGCTATCACACGCTGCTGGTCACCAATGAGATCATCACGGCTGAGGACCGCACCAACCTGCTGGCCCTGTGGAACGAGGCGGAGAGCGCCGACGAGTACCACGAAGAGGCCGAGCTGTACCTCACCGGCAAGGGCTACACCTTCTCCGACACTTATGTTGAGTCCAGCCCCTACAATGTGAACATCTGGGATACCATCGCCACGAGCTACACCTCCGACTCCATGTTCGTCTCCGGCACCTACGACAACCTGCTGGAGTACGACTGCAAGGGCGTGCAGCAGCCGGGTCTGGCGGAGAGCTATGAGGTCTCCGACGACGGCACCGTCTACACCTTCCACATCCGTCAGGGCGTGAAGTGGGTCGATCAGCAGGGCAGCGAGATCGGCGAGGTCACCGCTGACGACTGGGTAGCCTCCATGGAGCACCTGCTGGACAACGCCGACGCTCTGGGCTATCTGCTGACCAACACCGACGGCTGCGGCCTGAAGGGCTTCACCGACTACCTGAACGGCGATATCACCGACTTCAACGAGGTCGGCGTGAAGGCTGTGGATGACTACACCCTGGAGTACACTCTGGAGGCTCCCTTTGCCCCCTTCGTCACCATGCTGGGCTATGCCTGCTTCGCTCCCATGAACCGTGACTTCTATCGCTCTCAGGGCGGCACCTTCTCCTGCGAGGGCGAGGAGTACACCCCCGGCGATTACGGCAAGACCCCTGCCAACATCGCTTACTGCGGCCCCTATCTGATCACCAACTACACCGCGCAGAACACCACCAAGTATGAGGCCAACCCCACTTACTGGAACGCCGAGGCCGTTACGACCCCCAACCTGGTCTACAGCTACAACGACGGTTCCGACGTTCTGCGCTCCTACAATGAGGCCAAGGAAGGCACCATCTCCGGCGCCGGTATCAACTCCTCCGCTCTGGAGCTGATGAAGACCGACACCGCCACTTCCGTGGACGGCACCGAGGGCACTTACTTTGACCTGTACGCCTATGTCTCCCCCGGCACCGGCACCACCTACTGCGGCTGGTGGAACGTCAACCGCGGCACCTGGGCCAACTTCGACAACCCCGACGTGGGCGTCTCCCCCAAGACCGAGGACGACATCGCCCGCTACCGCGAGGCCATCGTCAACCAGCACTTCCGTCTGGCTCTGTGCGAGGCCATCGACCGCGGCTCCTACAACGCCCAGAGCGTGGGCGACGAGCTGAAGTATGCTCGTCTGCGCAACTCTTACACCCCCGGCACCTTCGGCTTCCTGGCCGAGGAGGTCACTGTTGACATCAACGGCGAGTCCGTCACCTTCCCCGCCGGCACTTCCTTCGGCGAGATCGAGCAGGCTCAGATCGACGCCGACGGCGTGGCTCTGAAGGTCTGGGATCCCGAGGGCGACAGCGGCGCCGGCTCCGGCGACGGCTTCGACGGCTGGTACAGCCCGGAGAACGCCATGGCCGAGCTTGATCAGGCCATCGCCGATCTGGCCGAGGTCGGTGTGGAGGTCTCCCCGGAGAACCCCATCTACGTCGACTATCCTTACGGCTCCTACAACGAGACCTCCACGAAGATGGCCAACTCCCTGAAGCAGAGCGTGGAGGAGGCCCTGGAGGGCAACGTCATCATCAACCTGATCGCCTTCGATAAGGACACCGACGAGGAGAGCGCCACCTACCGCTTCAGCGACGGTACCGAGGCCAACTTCGACCTGTCCACCGGCTCCGGCTGGGGCCCCGACTACGGCGATGCGCAGTCCTATCTGGACACCATTCAGATGTACGGCTACATGTGCAAGAACCTGGGCCTGTTCTGATGGGTATCTGACCCAACGCATAATAGACTTATAACGGCAAGGGGGTGGGGGATTCCCCACCCCCTTGTGCCAATCACAAAGCTGAGCGAGGTCGGAAAGATGGGAAAATACTTACTCAAGCGCCTTTTACACGGTCTGTTCTCCGTCATCTGCGTGGTACTGATCGTGATGGTGCTGATCTATTCGCTTCTGGACAGAAGCAAAATATTTGCCGGCGACCCGAACTATAACCATACCGCCAGCAATAACCGGGTCACTTACGAGCAGACCCGGTATGACGATTTCGGCTATCTGGACTATGTGCCTTACGCCGACTACATAAACAAGCTGGCCGCCAGCGGCCAGATCGACGAAGCCACCCGTGCCGAGGCGGTGAAGCTCGGCAAGACGGCGGACAAGGATTCGGAGATCACCGCCGAGTATGTGGCCAAATTCACGGAGGAGTACCAGGCGAAGGGCTACACCGTGCAGCGGCTGGACGCGGATACCAAGCGCAACGGCCAGCTTCGCGACGGCGGCCAGCAGGTCCTGTTTGCCTCCAAGGATATCCCCCTTGTCAAGAGGGCGATCAGTTACTTCACCGATATGTTCTTCATCGACAACATCCACTATGTCCCCGATACTGTGGACATAGGGGAGAGGGGTATCAAATTTACCCTGTATGACCCGGTCCATAATCCGGAGGGCGCCGCCAAAAAAGTGTTCTCTCCGGCTATCATAGGAAACGGCACCATGCACAAGTACCTGCTGTACTTTGACGGGCGGTTTCCGTACATACATCAGAACATGCTGACCCTGCATCTGGGCGAGAGCTACACGGTCAACCGGGGGGTGGACGTGTTCACCACCATGACCGAGACCCAGGGCTCCTATGTGCTGGACACCATCACCTATCCCACCGGCGTGACGGCGGACCGCGCGGACGATCTGCACTCCGCCACCTATGTGCAGGGCTCCCGGGAGGCCACGGCGTCCAACGCCCAGTGGTTCACCGACGACTATACCAACGTGCTGACCCACAAGGCCGGCATGTCCAAGCTCGGCTACTCCTTTGTGATTGGTATCATCTCCGTCATCATGGCCTATGTTCTGGGCCTGCCCATCGGCCTGGCCATGGCTCTGCGGAAGGATAAGCTGCTGGATAAGCTGGGCACCATCTATATCATGTTCATCATCGCCGTACCCAGTCTGGCGTACATCTTCCTGTTCAAGGCACTGGGCGGACTTGCCGGGCTGCCGACGCTGTTCGACATGGACTCCGCCGGCAAGCTCATGTATGTGCTGCCCATCGTCTCTCTGGCGCTGCCCTCCATCGCCAACCTGATGAAGTGGATGCGCCGGTACATGATCGACCAGATGAACTCCGATTATGTGAAGTTCGCCCGGTCCGGCGGCCTCTCCGAGGGGGAGATATTCACCAAGCATATCTGGAAAAACGCCCTCATCCCCATCGTCCACGGCATTCCCGGCAGCGTGATCTTCGCCATGACGGGCGCCATCATCACCGAGCGCGTGTATGTGGTCCCCGGCGCCGGTAACCTGCTGACCCAGGCCATCAACCGGTATGACAACGGCGTCATCGTAGGCGTCACGCTCTTCTACGCGGTGCTGAGCGTGGTCTCGCTGATCCTTGGCGACCTGCTTATGGCGACAGTTGACCCGAGAATTTCCTTCTCCACGAAAGAGAGGTGACAGGCGTGGATATGATCGATCTGAAAGAGTTTGGCTATACCGACGAGGAGCTTTTCTCCCATGTGGACCACAGCGAGACGGAGTCTGAAAAGATCACCGCGCCCCGGTATTCATACTGGAAGAGCGTGTTCCGGGTGTTCTTCCGCAATAAGCTGAACATCATCATCCTTTCACTGCTGGTGTTCATGATCCTGTTCGCGTATATCTACCCGGCCATCATTCATTACGACCCCTTCGCCAATCTGCGCGACGCCAACGCGAAGCACCTGACGCCGGCGGCGGCTATGAGCTACTTCAGCCCCAGTATCCACTGGATCCTGGGCGCCGGCGCTTCCGGCGAGCCCACCTTTGACGCCATCTGGAACGGCTCGCGTATCTCCATCTCCCTGGCCCTCATCTGCGGCGCTATCAACATGACCGTGGGCGTCATCATCGGCGCCATATGGGGCTTTTCCAAGCGGGTGGACGCCATCATGATGGAGGTGTACAACATCATCGGCAACGTGCCCATGATCCTCATCATCTCCGTGATGGCCATGCTTTTCGCGCCCACCTTCTGGACCATGGTGTTCGCCCTGACGGTGGTGGGCTGGATCGGTATCGCGTTCTTCATCCGAACGCAGGTGGTCATCATCCGGGACAGGGAATACAACCTGGCTTCCCGGTGCCTGGGCACCTCCACCGTCAAGATCGCCATGAAGAACATCCTGCCCTTCATGACCTCCGTCATCGTGACCATGCTGGCCACGGAGATACCCTCGTACATATCCTATGAGGTGTTCCTCAGCTACATCGGACTGGGCATGAGCGACATGAGCCTGGGCCGGCTGATCTACTCCGCCGAGCCCGCCATGGTGACCCCCGGCTGGCAGCTTGAGTTCTGGAGCCCGGTGGCCATCGCCTCCATCATCACCGTGGTGCTGTATGTGGTGGGCCAGAACCTGGGCGACGCGTCCGATCCCCGGACGCACATGGAATAAGGAGGGCGTACCATGGAGGAGAAGAAAAAGGTACTGCTGTCCATCCAGGATCTGACGGTGAAATTCCGCGTCCGCGGCCGTATCCTGACGGCCATCCGGGACGTGAGCCTCGATATCTACGAAAACGAGTCCATTGCCATCGTGGGCGAATCCGGCTCCGGCAAGAGCGTGCTCACAAAGACCTTTGCCGGCATGACCGACTCCAACGGCTTTATCGACAAGGGCAAGATCATCTTTGACGACCCGGAGCTGGCGGAGACATATGTGAAGCTGACCTCCGGCGCCCGCAGCCAGATGAAAAACACGCTGTCCAGGCTGAATGCCATGAGCCGCTATGAGTTCGGCGCGGAGACCTATAAGAAGATACTGGCGCTGGAGGCGGAGAAGAAGCGCCGCTACACCATCTCCGAGGACGAGAGGGCGGCCATTGAGAAGCAACTGCGGGACCTGAAATTCACCCGCACCAATCTCTTCAACGAGAAACAGACCTACGACCCCAAAAAGGAGAAGGAAAAGATCCGCGCCGCCGAGCTGAAGCTCAAGGAATATGACGCGCAGATCAAATCTCTGGAGGGGAAGGAGGCCGCCGAGGAGAAAAAGCGCCGGGAGGAGGCCTCCCGGGATACCGCCTTCAACGACCGTTACTCCAAGGATATGGCCGCTCTGAAGGCGCAGTATGAAAAGCAGATCGCCGGCCAGATCAGCGACGAGACCCGCCGGCGCAACGAGATCCTTGCCAAGGAGATCCGTCTGTCCGTGGGCCGGTACAACGTGATCAAGCGTATCCAGCTTACCCGAAAGCTGCTGGCGGCGCTGGAAAAGGCCATGAAGATGGGCGTTGATCTGGACGACGACGAGCAGCGCAACGCCGTGTTCGACACGGTGGTGTTCCGTGTCCGGTATCTGGACGAGACAGCCGACAGCCTCCACGGCACCTGTGTGCTGAATCTGGCGAACGTGAAGTATTCCAAGGACTGGACCCAGGTCCGCGGCCGCCGCATCGCCACGGTGTTCCAGGACCCCATGACCAGTCTGAACCCCATCATCACCATCGGCAAGCAGATCACCTCCGTCATCATCAAGCACCAGGGCTGCTCGGAGGTGGAGGCGCGCAGCCGCGCTCTGGAGCTTATGCACAAGGTGGGCATACCCCACGCGGAGGCCCGCTTCGACGACTATCCCTTCCAGTACTCCGGCGGTATGCGCCAGCGTATCGTCATCGCCATCGCCCTGAGCTGCCAGCCTAAGATCCTCATCTGCGACGAGCCCACCACGGCGCTGGACGTGACCATCCAGGCCCAGATCCTGAAGCTCATCAAGGACCTGCAGAAGGAATTCAACTTCACCACGGTGTTCATCACCCACGACCTGGGCGTGGTGGCCAATATCGCGGACCGGGTGGCCGTGCTGTACGCCGGACAGATCGTGGAGCTCGGCACGGTGGAGGAGGTCTTTTATGATCCCCGCCACCCGTATACCTGGGCGCTGCTGTCCAGCCTGCCCCAGCTTGCCGAGCGCAACACCACGCTCTACTCCATCACCGGCACGCCCCCCAGTCTGTATAACGCCATCGTGGGCGACGCCTTTGCCCCCCGCAACCCCTATTGCATGAAGATCGATACCCTCAAAGAGCCGCCTATGTTCCAGGTGAGCGAGACCCACTTTGCCAAGACCTGGCTCCTGGACCCGCGGGCGCCCAAGATCGAGAAGCCGGAGATCATCCGCGATATCCACGGCAAGCTCATGAAGGCATTCAACATTTAAGGGGGGCGGAGACATGGCAAAAGTACAGAAAACGAAAGCAGGCCGCCGCTCCAATTTCCCGGAGCACGGGCCTGTCGCGGAAAACGGCAGGGAGATACTCCTGTCGCTGAAAAATGTGGATATAACCTTCGGCAAGGGCGAAAGCGCCGTCCGCGCCGTGCAGGACGCGTCCTTCGACATCTACAAGGGCGAGACCTTTTCTCTGGTGGGCGAATCCGGCTCCGGCAAGACCACCATCGGCAGAGCCGTGATCCGGGTCAACCCCCTTGCCGCGGGCGAGATCGACTACAAGGGCGTGCGCATTTCCGGCAAGATCTCCCATTCCATGGACCGGGAGGTCATCCGCAATGTGCAGATGGTGTTCCAGGACCCCGCCGCGTCCTTGAACGAGCGCGCCACGGTGGATTACATCATCTCCGAGGGCCTTTACAACTTCGGCCTTTTTGAGAACGAGGCGGACCGGGTCCGCAAGGTGGAGAACATGATCCGCGAGGTAGGACTGCTTCCCGAGCACCTGACCCGCTATCCCCATGAGTTCTCCGGCGGCCAGCGCCAGCGTATCGGCATCGCCCGGGCCATGGTCATGGAACCGGAGCTCGTGGTGGCGGATGAGCCCATCTCCGCGCTGGACGTCTCCATCCGGGCCCAGGTGCTGAACCTGATGAAAAAATTCCAGCGGGAGAACGATGTCACCTACCTTTTCATCGCCCACGACCTGTCCGTGGTCCGGTTCATCTCGGACCGTATCGGCGTTATCTACAAGGGCCGTATCGTGGAGGTGGCGGACGCGGAGGAGCTTTTCGACTTCCCGCTGCACCCCTACACCCACTCGCTCATCTCTGCGATCCCCATTCCCGATCCCCAGCTGGAGAAGAACAAGGTCCAGTATGTGTACGACCCGTCCCGGCACGATTACAGCGAGGATAAGCCGGAGTTCGTGTGTATCGGCCACGACCACTGGGTCTACGGCAATAAGAAGGAGATCGAGGAGTATAAGGCCATCCGCGAGGCCGGTGTGCCCGTCAAGCCCATCACCATCGGCGACCCGGAGACGGCCGCGCAGGAGCAGGCCGCCGCTATCGACGCGGCGGAGGCCGCGGCGGAAGCGGAGTTTTTGAAGGCGCCGCCCCACGATACGGGGAGCATATGGTATACGCTCCTTTCGTTCCTGCTGCCCATTCCCGGATTCATCGCCGGGTGGCTGTTCCGGCGCAAAAGGTACATGCGCAACTACAAAGCCTGCAAAAAGGGCGCCATCATCGGCATCGTCACCCTTGCCGTCATCCTTGGCATTTTTGCCCTGCTGCTGATCGCCGCGGTGATCTGATTGGGACGTAAAGCACGAAAAGGAAGCGAACCGCACCTGCCGCCTGTGCAGAAGGTCGAGCTGCCGGCCACCGCCCACTCCGGGCGGAGGCTGGCAGCGGCGGTCATTCTGCTGGTGGTGGGTGTTGTTGCGCTCGCATATGCGTTCACGGGCCTTTTCGCGGCCAAAAAAGGCTGGCAGGAGATTGAGGCGGACACGAAGAACGGGGAGATCGGCTGCGGAGGCGATTTCGTGCTGCTGTATGAGCTTGGCGCCTCCGGCGAGAGCGTCTCGGCGGAAAAGCGCGGCCTGACGGCGGTATACACCGATGCCACCGTGCAGGCTGCCAGGCTTTTTGACAGCGCTCTTTCCTATGAGGGCGTCCATAATATTTGGTATATCAACCGGCACCCCAACGAGGCGGTCGATGTGGATCCGGCGCTGTATCAGGCGCTGGAGCAGGTGGCCGCCTCCGGGGACCGGTCCCTGTACCTGGGGCCGGTGTACGAGATATACAACGGCCTTTTCTCCTGTGCCGACGACGCCCAGACCGCGGATTTCGACCCCCGGCAGAACGCGTCTTTGAGAGAGTATTTCGCCCGCTGCGCCGCCTATGGCGCGGACCCGTCGTCAGTCGATCTGGAGCTTTTGGGAGACGGGAAGGTGAAGCTCGTCGTTTCGGAGGAATATCTGGCCTTCGCCAGGGAGCAGGAGATAGAGCGGTTCATCGATCTTTACTGGATGAAGAACGCCTTCATCGCCGACTATTTGGCGCAGACGCTGATCGAAAACGGCTATACCCGGGGCGCCCTCTCCAGCTACGACGGATTCATGTGCAATCTCGGGGGCGGGGAGGAGAGCTTCGCCATCGACGTTTATGACCGGGCCGTGCCAGCCGGGAGCATGACGTATGCCGGACAGATGAGCCTTGTGTATCTGCGCGGCTATCCGGGCAACGGCATGGACGGGCGGCGGTTTTACGAGATGGCGGACAATACGGTCCTGTCGGCGTACCTTGACCCGGCGGACGGCCTTTGCAAGACCGCCTGGGACGACCTGCTGGCCTATGCCCGGGGCGGAAGCTGCGGCCGGACCGTTCTGGCGCTGGCGCCGCTGTTCGTGGCGGAGCGGCCGGATACGGGCGGTCTTGAAGCGCTGGCCCGGGAGGGGATATTCACCGTCCGCTGCGAAAACGGCCAGGTGCGCTGCACTGACCCCGACCTGCCTGTCACGGCGGAAGAGGGGTATACCGCCGTTTTCAGCGGCGAATGACCGGGTCGACCATACGGAGCCGCCAAAAGCGGCTCCGTATCGCGTATTGGACAAAAGTTATAAACAGGTAAAAAATACATCAATCTATTTTGTCGCATATTGACATTCGTTAAAGATGGAATTATAATATTCCAAGATATGGCGCTGGGTTGAAAGCGCCGGTCAAAACATACGACATAAGGAGGATTTCCCATGAAAAAGTATCTTGCGCTTCTCCTTGCTCTGACGATGATCTTCGCGCTGGCCATCCCCGCGATGGCCGACGAGGAAGAAGTCGTTTTCGACGAGGACCTGGTCGCCGCCGCCCAGGAGGAGGGCGAGCTGGTGGTCTACGGCTCCTGCGAGGAGCCCTATCTGGCCGCTGCCGCCGAGCACTTCCAGGAGCTGTTCGGCATCGATGTGCAGTATCAGCGCCTGTCCACCGGCGAGGTCCAGGCCAAGATCGAGGAAGAGGACGGCAACCCCTCCGCCGACGTGTGGTTCGGCGGCACCACCGACCCATACAACGTCGTGGCTGCCGAGGGCCTGCTGGAGCCCTATGAGGCCGTCAACGCCTCCCATCTGCTTGGCGATCAGTACAAGCATGCCGACGGCATGTGGTACGGTATCTACAAGGGCATTCTGGGCTTCATGGTCAATGTGGACGAGCTGGAGCGCATGGAGCTGCCCGTGCCCGAGGACTGGGCCGACCTGACCGACCCCCAGTATGAGGGCCTGATCTGGCTTTCCAACTACAACACCGCCGGCACCGCCAAGCTGGTCATCAACACCATGATCCAGAAGTACGGCCACGACGAGGGCATCCAGTACCTGGTGGACCTGGACAAGAACATCGAGGTCTACACCAAGTCCGGCTCCGGCCCGTCCAAGAACGTGGGCACCGGTGAGTGCGTCATCGGCATCGGCTTCCTGCATGACGGCATCACCCAGATCATCGACAACGGCTATGAGAATGTCCAGCTGGTGATCCCCTCCAGCGGCACCTCCTTTGAGATCGGCGCCACCGCCATCTTCAAGGGCGCGGCCCACCCCAACGCCGCCAAGCTGTGGATCGAGTATGCTCTGAGCCCCGAGTGCGTCAACCTGGCCAAGGACAACGGCTCCTATCAGTTCCTGGTCATCGACAACGCCGAGCAGCCCGAGCAGGCCGCTGAGTTCGGCCTGGACCCCGAGAACGTCATGGACTATGACTTCGAGGACGCCACCAACAACATCGAGACCTATGTGGAGGAGGTCATGACGGCTCTGGCCAGCGCCGGCGCCGATACGGAGGATACCGGCCGGTTCCAGACCGAGTGATCGCTCCTGTACAGACGAATAACGGACCGAACGGCGGGGGATGGCATACGCCATCCCCCGTTTCCAATGCATATCGACAGTATTAAGAGAGAGGAGGGGTTTCCATGGCAAGAAGTCAGAGCGCGGCGCTGGACCGGAAAAAACTGATGGCCGATCCCGTCATGGTGGGGACCATCGTGGTCCTTATCACGTTTCTGACCCTGTTCATCCTGTACCCCCTGGCGATCCTTCTTGTGGACAGCTTTTATGGAGACGGCGGCCCGACGCTGGACATCTTCAAACGGGTCATGGCCATGCCCACGTTCCGCAAGGCCATCACAAATACCCTGAAGGTGGGCTTTCTGGTGGGCATTTTGTCCGCCGCCGTGGGCCTGCTGTTCGCCTATGTGGAGGTGTACGTCAAGGTCGGCAGGGGCGTGGGCGGCCTTTTCAAGGTTGTGTCCATGCTGCCGGTGGTGTCGCCGCCCTTCGTGCTGAGCCTTTCCATGATCATGCTGTTCGGCAAGGCGGGCCTGATCACCCGGTTTTTGCTGCATATATACGACAACAGCGTGTACGGCTTCTGGGGTATCGTCATCGTGCAGACGCTGACCTTCTTCCCGGTGTGCTACATGATGCTCAAGGGCCTTTTGAAGAACATAGACCCCTCATTGGAGGAGGCGGCCCGGGACATGGGCGCGGGGCGGATGAAGGTGTTCACCAGCGTGACGATGCCGCTGCTGCTGCCGGGCCTGGGCAACGCGTTCCTTGTGACGTTCATCGAGTCCATCGCCGATTTTGCCAACCCCATGATCATCGGCGGCTCCTATGACACCCTGGCCACCACCATCTATCTGCAGATCACCGGCGCCTACGACAAGCAGGGCGCGGCGGCCATGGCCGTGGTGCTGCTGACCATCACGCTTCTGATGTTCGCGGTGCAGAAGTACTATCTGGAGGCCAAGACGGCGGCCACTCTGACCGGCAAGGCGTCCCGGGGACGTATGCTCATCGAGGACAAGAGCGTGACCCGTCCGCTGACGCTGCTGTGCTCGCTGGCGGCGGCCTTCGTCATCCTCATGTATCTGTGCGTGCCCATCGGCGCGCTGTTCCCCACCTGGGGCTATAAGTTCACGCCGCTCACCTTCAAGTGGTTCCAGCAGGTGTTCACCCGGTACAAGGGCTTCAAGGCGTTCCGGGACTCCTTCGTGCTGAGCCTCATCTCGGCGCCCATCACGGCGCTGCTCAGCATGATCATCTCCTATCTGGTGGTCAAGCGGAAGTTCAAAGGCAAGGGCTTCATCGAAGCGGTGAGCATGCTGGCCATGGCCGTGCCCGGCACGGTGCTGGGCGTGGGATATATCCGCGGCTTCTCCGGCGGCATTTTCCACACAGGCATTTTGCAGGGCATTTACGGCAGCGCGGCCATCCTTATCATCGTGTTCGTGGTCCGGTCCCTGCCTACCGGCACCCGCAGCGGTATCTCCGCTCTGCGGCAGATCGACAAGTCCATCGAGGAGTCGGCTTACGACATGGGCGCGGACAGCTTCAAGGTGTTCATGACCGTGACGCTGCCGCTCATCAAGGACTCCTTCCTCAGCGGACTTGTGACGGCCTTCGTCCGCAGTATCACCGCCATCTCCGCCATCATCCTGCTGGTGACGCCGCAATTCCTGCTCATCACCGTGCAGATCAACGAGTTCGCGGAGAAGGGCTCTTACTCCATCGCCTGCGCCTTTGCCACTATCCTGATACTCATCACCTACGGCGCGGTGCTGCTGATGAATCTGTTCATCCGCTTCTTCGGCACAAGCAGAAAGATAAAGGAGGATATGTGAGATGTCTAAGATGAAAAAGGGCGTCAAGCTGGACCATATTTCCAAGATCTATCAGGACCCGAAAACCGGCAAGGATTTCTACGCGGTGAAGGACGTCACGCTGGATATCGAACCGGGCTCCTTCGTCACGCTGCTGGGCCCCTCCGGCTGCGGCAAGACCACCACGCTGCGCATGATCGCCGGCTTTGAAAGCCCCGACGAGGGGGAGATCTACCTGGGCGACCAGGCCATCAACGCCCTGACCCCCAATAAGCGGGACACCGCCATGGTGTTCCAGAGCTACGCGCTGCTGCCGCACTACAACGTGTTCGACAACGTGGCCTACGGCCTGAAGCTACGGAAGGTGCCCAAGGAGGAGATCCGGGACCGGGTCATGCACATTTTGGACCTGGTGGAGCTGAATGGCATGGGGGGGCGGATGACAAACCAGCTTTCCGGCGGCCAGCAGCAGCGAGTGGCCCTGGCCCGGGCGCTGGTGATCGAGCCCAGCGTGCTGCTTTTCGACGAGCCGCTGTCCAATCTGGACGCCAAGCTGCGCGTGTCCATGCGCACGGAGATACGCCGTATCCAGCAGGAGGTGGGTATCACCGCCATCTATGTGACCCATGACCAGAGCGAGGCCATGGCCCTCAGCGACAACATCATCATCATGAACCAGGGCGTCATCGCCCAGATGGGCACGCCCCGGCAGATCTACTACCAGCCAAACAGCGAGTTCGTGGCCGACTTCATCGGCGAGGCCAACTTCCTGAAGGGCGCCATGACCGGCATGGAGGGCGGACACGCCATCCTGGAGATCGAGGGCAGCAAGACCCCCGTCCAGCCCAAGGAGGGCATGACAGCGGGGGAGACCTATACGGCGGTGCTGCGGCCCGAGTCCGCCCAGCTGGCGGAGAGCGGCGGTCTGCCCTGCAAGGTGGTCCTCAGCTGCTTCATGGGCTCTTATCAGAACTACCATGTGATGGTAGGCGACACGCTGGTGAAGCTGACGGACTACAACCCCAGAAACAAGCGCGTATACGACGTGGGGGAGACCTGCTCGCTGGTGTTCGATCCGGCGTATGTGCACATTCTTTAAAAAAAGTGTGGAGCCGCCGAAAGGCGGCTCCCATTATATTTGCGGGGACTTTGTCACCAGTCCAGGGCCCCGGCGGTGGTGATCTCGGCCATGACGTTCGTGAAGCGGATGGAGCCGTCCGGCCGCCGGCGGAAGATGAGCGAGGGCTCGGATAGCTCTGGGATATCGTCCAGACGGCCTTCGGCAAACGCGCGCATTTTTTCCTCCGCCGTGGAGAGCCGGGCTGCCACGGCGCCCAGCCGCCCGTCGATCACCTCAAAGCCATGGGGACGGTCGGTGCTCTCCCAAAGCTGCCGCCAGATGAGCCGCAGGGCCTCCACGGCCCCGATGGCCGCGGGCAGTCCCTCCGCCAGGGCGGCGGCCCGCTCCCGGTCACCGCGCCGCACCGCGTCCGCGGCGCCCTCGTGCCAGGCGCATTTGAGGCTCAGGGCGTGGGCCAGCGCCGCGTAAAAATCGAACAGCAGCCGGTAGTCTTGGTTTTCCCGTGCATATCTCGCGTAGAGGGTGACAAGACCGGCATAATGCTCCGCCAGAGGCAGGCCCGCCGTATCCGCCTGGAAAAGCTCCAACAGCGGGTCCTGGTACAGCATGAATTTGCAGATGTTCACCGGCTCTCCGGGGTCCACGGGCATGCCGGGCAGCGCGTTCAGAAGGCTCAGATCGAAAAATGCCTTCACATCCGCGCCGCAGCAGCGCCGGAACCGGGCGGTAAGAGCCGACTCGTCATAGACGCCCGTGTACGTCATCTCCCCATATAGCTGCATGCCCGGCAGCGCGGTCAGCAGATTCGTCTCCGCGCCGTCGTCGCCCCAGCAGGCGGCGATCACGGTGTCTACGCCGGCCTTGCCGCAGGCGGAGAGCGCGGCCACGGTATTGGGGACGGTGAGCTGATAGGCCGGCGCAGGCCCCGCCCAGGTCCAGATACCGCCCGCGAAGGCGGTGGGCACGCCGAAGGCGGCGTGCTTTTTCAGCACATGGGCGTACTCCTCCTCTTTGGCGTGGTAGTAATCCCAATAGACCAGCGTCACCCGGGGATCCACCGCCGCGACAGCGGCCTGGGAGGGCATTTCATCCCCCTGGTAACCGCCTCCGGCCCGGCCACCGCCGTCCAGATGGAAATACATGTCGCTCCACATCATGGGCCGCAAGCCGTACTTGTCCGTGATGTCCAGCACCCGGCTCAGGTGACGGCCGATGATGGCGCGGGGGTCCTCGTACCCGAAGCGGGTCAGATGTTCGCCCAGACCGAAGCCATACGCCTCGTCCATGCCGATGTGGATACGCCGGGAGCGGAAGGGGGCGGAGGCGGCGCGGATCATCTGGTCGATAAACGTGTAGGTCTCGTCCAGATCCGCCAGCAGCACCTCGGGGTTGTCCTGCATATGGCTCAGCGCTGGCCAGTGGAGCGCCCGTTTCAGATGACCCAGCGTCTGTATGCAGGGACACAGTTCTATCCCCAGCATAAAGCCGTAGTCGTCCAGCGCCTTCAGTTCATCGAAGGTGTAACGTCCCCGCCTGTAGCCGAAATAGGGCTGCTCCGGCACGGTGTAGGTGTCCTCGGTGTAGAGCATGGCCAGATTCAGGCCCATCAGCGCCATCTTCCGCAGGAAGAAGCGCACCGTCTCCGGCCTCAGCACCCCGTTGCGGGAGCAGTCGAACATGACGCCCGCCGTTCTGAACCGGGGCGTCTCGCTGATGGAGCAGGCCGCCAGCGGCTGGGGGATGAGGCTCAGCGCCCGATACAGCTGCACCGGCTCCGCCCAGGTGATGTGCACAGACTTGCCGTCGCTGTCCACAGCCAGACAGCCGCCTCTGGCGCAGACGATCTCCAGCCCCTTCTCCGAGGGGACGCAGCCCAGGTCCGGCGCCAGCGCGTCCAGCGCCTGCCGCCACTGGTCCGGAAGCTGGCCTGTCAGGTGGATGGGTCTGTAGTTCATGTCTCGTCTACCTCGTTCCTGTCCCGGCCCATCATGTGCATATACTCGTCGTAGGTGCACGTTCTGTCGATACAGCCGTCCTCGGTAAGCTCTATGATCCGGTTTGCCACGGTCTGGGTCAGCTGGTGGTCGTGGCTGTAGAAAATGATATTGTAGGGGAACGCCTCCATGCCACTGTTGAGCGCCGCGATGCTCTCCAGGTCCAGGTGGTTCGTCGGCTGGTCGAACATGAGCACATTGGCCCCCGCCAGCATGGTCTTGGAGATCATGCAGCGCATTTTTTCGCCGCCGGACAGGACGCTCACCTTCTTGTAAACGTCGTCCCCGGAGAAGAGCATGCGCCCCAGAAACGTGCGCAGATAGCTCTCCCGCTTGTCCGTGGAGAACTGGCGCATCCAGTCCATCAGATCCAGGTCGCAGCCGTCGAAATAACTGTTGAAGTCGTGGGGGAAGTACGCCTGGGTGGTGGACACGCCCCACTTTATCTCGCCCTCGTCCGGCTCAAGCTCCCCGGCCAGCAGCTGGAAAAGACAGGTGATGGCGTTTTCATTGGCGCCGATAAGAGCGATCTTGTCCTCCCTGCCCATGATGAAGGAGACGTTGTTCACCAGCTTCACGCCGTCCACGGTCTTGGACACGTTGGTGACGAAGAGCCGGTCTTTGCCCGGTTCCCGCTCGGCCTTGAAGCCCACCCAGGGATAGCGCCGGGAGGAGGCGGGCATTTGCTCCACGGTGATCTTGTCCAGCAGCTTCCGGCGGCTGGTGGCCTGGCGGGACTTGGACTTGTTGGCGGAGAAGCGGGCGATGAAGCTTTGCAGCTCGGCGATCTTCTGCTCCGCCTTTTTGTTCTGGTCCCTGACGAGTTTTTGCATGAGCTGGCTGGACTCATACCAGAAGTCGTAGTTGCCCACATACATGCGTATCTTGCCATAGTCGATGTCCACGATGTGGGTGCAGATGTTGTTGAGAAAGTACCGGTCATGGCTCACCACCAGCACGGTCCCCTCATAGTCCATGAGGAAGTCCTCCAGCCAGACGGTGGAGGCCAGGTCCAGGTTATTGGTGGGCTCGTCCAGCAGGATGATGTCCGGGTGGCCGAAAAGGGCCTGGGCCAGCAGGACCTTCACCTTCTGACGGCCCTCAAGCTCGCTCATCTGTCTGGTGTACAGGGCAACAGGGAGGCCCAGACCCTGCAGGAGCCGGGCTGCGTCGGACTCCGCCTCCCAGCCGCCGAGCTCGGCGTATTCCTCCTCAAGCTCCGCGGCGCGGATACCGTCCTCGTCGGAGAAGTCCGGCTTTTCATAGATGGCGTCCTTCTCCCTGCCGCAGTCATACAGCCGCCGGTTGCCCATGATGACCGTCTCCAGCACGCCATAGGCGTCGAACATGTTCTGATCCTGGCGTAAAACGCTCATACGGCATTTTGGGTCGATGTACACATGCCCTTTGGTGGGCTCCTCCGCGCCGGACAGTATCTTCAAAAACGTGGACTTGCCCGCGCCGTTGGCGCCGATGATGCCGTAGCAGTTACCGGCGGTGAATTGCAGGTCCACACCGGAAAACAGCACCTGGCTGCCGTATTGCAAAGAGAGGTCCTCAACAGTGATCATGGGTCAGCCTCCTGAAAAACTGGGGTGAGACAATCATACCATACAATTCCGCAACTTCCTAGTCCCGGGCGAAAATTTTGCCGGTTTGGAATTGACAGAGAGTGCATTGTGTGATAATATGTTCGGGCATGCGGAGAGATGTCCGAGTGGTTTATGGAGCTGGTCTTGAAAACCAGTGACTCCGCAAGGGGCCGGGGGTTCGAATCCCTCTCTCTCCGCCAATTATACCGGCTCACGGGAGCGGC
This sequence comes from uncultured Oscillospiraceae bacterium, assembly GCA_947624985.1. GTDB lineage: Bacteria > Bacillota > Clostridia > Oscillospirales > Oscillospiraceae > CAJOIG01. The sequence goes on from CANQMO010000005.1 coordinate 54,223, forward strand.
CCGCCACAATAGATCGATTCGGCTTGGAGAAGTACCCAAGTGGCCGAAGGGGCTCCCCTGCTAAGGGAGTAGTGCGTGATGAGCGCAGCGCGGGTTCAAATCCCGCCTTCTCCGCCAAGGCGTCGGAGCAAAGTCCGCTTTGCTCCGACGCCTTTATCTTTTGGGGATAAAGGCGTCATCCGCCCGCTCCCTCCCTTGCTCCTCCTTTTCCCACCGCAAACGCTTCGCTGGTTTGCGTTGGGAGCCCTTGGAAAAGCAGTGCCCCGGCGACGAATTTCGCCGGGGCGTTTGCATTTTAGCGAATATCCTTTGTCGTATACCGCCAATAAGCGGCGGCGACGGATACGGCGGCGAGGAGCGCCCCCGGTATCAGCAGGGTGGGGTCCAGCTTTCCGTCCGCAACGATGTCCGCGCCCTCGCAGTAGGCGAAGGGCGTGATGTACTTGAGGGCCTTGAACGTCCCGGTCCGGTCTGCTATGTTGGCGATCAGATTCAGAAAATACATCGCGGCTGCCAGACCGATACCGAGTCCGGCGCCGCCCCGGTGCAGAAAGGCGGATATGCCGAAGCAGACGCAGGAAAGCTCCACCTGGAGCAGATAGTTCGCTGTGTGTATCAGGAGCATTTCCTTCCAGGGGATGGTCTCGCCAATCAGCTTCACCGACACCAGCGCAGCGCCCAGAATGATGACGTCCATGGCGGTGACCTGTATCAGGACCGCCGCCAGTTTTTCACTGACGATACGCGCTCTGGAAAGGGGGTGGGTCAGCAGCAGCTCCGCCGTGTGGTCCCGCTCCTCTTTTGCGAGGGCAGAAACGCCGGTCAGCGAGGCGAAAAACGCGCCGCCCAGCCCTAAGACGTTTCCGCACTCGACGGCGTAAAACCCGATCAGCGTCCCGATGTTCAGCCTGTCCATCCCAAAGGCGGCGGTGAAGCTGCCCATCAACGAGAACACCTTGCTCACCGCCTCCATTTGTCCCTTCATCTGCGGGAACATGAGCAGGCAGATGGCGAGCAGAAAGGCGATGGCGGCCGTCCAGAGAGCAAAAGCGGTACGGCCCTGCCGCAGGTCATGGCGGACGATGGTCATGGTTTCCCGTCTCCCTTCCCGTAATAGTGCAGGAACACATCCTCCAGCGCCGGTTCGGAGATGGTCACGTCCCGGACGTCCCCGCCCGCCAGGGCGGTCAGCAGCTCCCGCATGTCGCCGCTGTACAGAAAATCCAGGCCCGCCGACGTGGTCTGCAGATCGCGCACGCCGCTGAGCGCGTCAAGCTCAACGCGGCCCAAGACGCTGACGCGTCTGGCCCCGGTGCGGGCAAGGTCCTGCATGCTCCCGCTGGCGATGACGGACCCATCCCGGATGATGGCGGCGTGGGCGCAGTTTTGCTGGACCTCGGAGAGGATGTGGCTGGAGAGGAATATGGTCGCGCCCCGGTCGCTGCGCTCCCGGAGGAGCGCGAAAAATTCCCGCTGTATCAGCGGGTCAAGGCCGCTGGTGGGCTCGTCCAGGATGAGCAGGTCCGGCTCGTGCTGCAAAGCGCAAACGATCGCCGCCTTTTTCCGGCCGCCGAGGGACAGCTCGTCTGCCTTTCTTCCGGCATCCAGACGCAGCCGCTCGCATAGCTGCCCGGCCACAGCACCGCAATCCTTTCTACGCAGATCGGCGGACAGCTTCAGGATATCCTTTACCCGCATGCCCGGCCAGAACGCCGTCTCCGACGGCAGATAGCCGACTCGCTTCAGGACCTTTTCCCGGTCTTTCGTGACGTCCAGACCGAATATCTCCCCCTGGCCGGAGCTTGGGCGGATGAGCCCCAAAAGCGTGCGGATGAAGGTGGACTTGCCCGCGCCGTTGGGACCGATGAAGCCAAAAAAGTCGCCCTGTCCGACGGCAAGGTCGATATGCTCAACGCCCCGGGTCCTGCCATAATACTTCGTCAGGCCGCTGGTCCTTATGGCGTCCATTCGCTCACTCCTTTCGCAGATAGACGCTTTTCCAAAAAACCATGAGGCGGGTGAAGTCCTGTTCCATACGCTCCACGTCCACATCTCCCCGCTGCACCATCTCCCACAGGTATCCCTCCGATGCCCAGTACATCTCCCGGTACATCATGGTCACATCCAGTCCGGGGATGAACTGCTCCGGGTCCAGATTCAGCCGGGTCCTGTCCGCTTTGAGGTTGAAGTACCGGTGATAGCTCTCCTGGATGGCGGCGCTGATCTCGGGGTCTTTTTCATAGAAGGCCCGTATCGTGAAATTTGCCATGTCGGGGTATTGGCGGATAAGCTCCATCTTGGCCCGCATCCCGCGCTCCATGCTCACGAAAAGCTCCTCCTGCGTATAGCAGCCGTATCGGGTCAGGACCTCGATGGTCATCCGGGCGCAATTGTCCCACAAATACAGATACAGGTCCTTTTTGTTCTGAAAATAGTGGAACAGCAGGCTCTTGCTGATACCAGCTTCCGCCGCGATCTCGCTCATGGGGCTGTTTTTGTAGGAATTTTGGGAGAACACGCGGTAGCCCGCGTTGATGATGGTCTGCCGTTTCTGCTCCGGCAGGGAAAAGAATTTCTCGTTCATGACATACCTCCGTTGACCGGCCGGTCAAACGTATCATATATCCGTTGACCGCTTTTGAGAAGACCCACTATCGAACCTTTGTCCGCAAACGCTTGTAAAGACGGAGACAGTTTGTTATACTGGTCTGGGATCATCTGGAAAAGGAGCATATCCATGGATAACTGGCTGGAGAGCGTATACAGCGACGGGACGGCGATGTTCGTCAGCGCGCCGTCGCCAAAGCCGCGGCAGACGGTCACGGTGCGTATCCGCATGTACGCGGACGCGCCGGTGCGGCATGTGTTTTTGCGCTGGCTGCGCAACGGTCTGGAGCAGGTCGCGGAGATGGCCCCCGCCGGGGAAAGGGCCGGGCTCGCCTATTATGCGGCGGACATGCCCGTGACGGAGAGCCGGATGCAGTACCACTTCTACCTGGCCTGCGACGACGTGATATACTACTACACCCAGCGGGGGATCACCACCTATCTGCCGGACCACACCTATGACTTCAGGCTGCTGACGGACTATGTGCAGCCGGCGTGGGTGAAGGAGGCGGTGTTCTATCAGATATTCCCGGAGCGGTTCTGCAACGGGGACCCCGCCAATGACGTGCGCCCGGGGGAGTACAGTCAGGACGGCCACCCGGCCATCCGCATGAAAAGCTGGAACGACACGCCTTTGGACTACCAGCAGGGCTTTTGCCTGGACTTTTTCGGGGGCGATCTGGAGGGGATCCGGCAGAAGATACCGTATCTGAAAGAGCTCGGCGTCACGGCGCTGTACATAAACCCCATCTTCCGGGCCCCGTCCGTCCACAAGTACGACTGTGTGGACTATTTCCATGTGGACCCCCACTTCGGCGGAGACGAGGCGCTGGAGGCGCTGTCCGCGGCGCTGCACGAAAACGGCATGAAGCTCATCCTGGACATCTCCATCAATCATACCGGTGCAAACCACCGCTGGTTCAACCGGGACGGGATGTTCTTCGATATCTCCGAGGGGGCCTATCACGACCCGGCGGCCAAAGAGCGGGGCTATTACTTCTTCGGCGAGGGGAACGCCTACCACGCCTGGTACGGCAACGAGAATCTGCCGACGCTTAACTATACCTCCCAGGCCCTGCGGGACGAGATATACAGCGGGCGGGATTCGGTGCTGAAAAAGTGGCTGAAGCCCCCCTACAACATCGACGGCTGGCGGTTCGACGTGGCGGACACCTTTGCCCGCAACGACGATATACAGCTCGCCCAGGAGCTCTGGCCGGAGATCAGAAAGAGCATTCGGGAGGAGGCACCGCAGGCGTACATCCTGGCGGAGGACTGGGGCGACTGCGCCGGATATCTGCAAGGCGATGGGTGGGACTCGCCCATGAATTACTTCGGCTGCGGGCGGCCTATCCGCCAGTTTTTCGGCCAGCCGGACCTGTTTATGAGCCGGAACCCCGTCCTGCGGGACGTGCCCTACCGGATGACGGCGGAGGACTTGGAAAACCGGGTCATGCAACATCTCGCCAAGCTGCCCTGGGTCATGTGGGAGAACCAGTTCAATCTCTTTGACAGCCATGACGCCAGCCGCCTGCACAACGACCCCGCCATATCGCCTATGGCCTGGCGCGGAGCGGTGTACTTCCAGTTCATCCTGACCGGCGCCGCCAGTATCTACTACGGCGACGAGGCCGCCATCGACGGCACGCTGGGCTCCAACGAGGGCTGCCGCTATCCTATGCCGTGGGACAGCGATTTCAAAAACGGCGCGCAGTACCGGGTCTATCACACTATGGCCCGCCTGAAGCGGGACCACCGGGCCCTGTCTCACGGGGGGATGAAGTTCCTGTACGCCCGGGGCCGCGTGGCCGCCGTCGCCCGCTTTACGGCGGATGATGCTTTCGTGGCGGTGCTGTCCGCCGGGGAGAAGGCGGAGCGCATACGTCTCCCGCTGGGCGCCATTGGCGCGGCGGGGCTCCCGAACACAGATGTGCTGGGGGAGACGCTGGACTGGCGGCCTCTGGACGAGCACAGCGTGGAGCTGGCCGTCCCGGCGGGGACCTGTTATTTCATCGAATGTGAGATGAAGTGAATATAAAAACGCGCCCCGGCGGTCGATCCCGCCGGGGCGAATATCATGTTTTGGCTCGATCCTCCAGCGAAAGCTCGTCGCCGTCCTCGGATAGCCGCTCCATCTGGCCGTCGGCGATGACGTACGCCTCGCCGTAGAGCGTCTGCCGACCATCGTCGGAGAGGATATAGCTGCCGTCGGGCAGAACGAAAAACACATTTCCGTTGCTGTCGGGGATGGCGATGTCGTCGAACAGGTCCAGCCCGTCCAGCGTTTCGCCGGAGAGGGTGTTGTAGTGAGGGATGATGTTCACCTCCGTCAAGCCCAGACCGGGGAGGAAGCGCTCATAATCCGGGTCCACGGCCTCGCCCTCCAGCTCCGGATGGGCATAAACGGTGTCCGCGCTGTTCATGCTGCCGGCGCTGATGCCCATGAGCACGCCGTCAAAGCGGCGCAGCAGCTGGCGCAGGCCGATGGACTGGAAAAAGGCGTTCTGGGTGGGCACATGGCCGCCGGCGAGGATGATGAACTGGGCGCTTTGGATAAGCGCCGCCGCGTCTTCGGCGTTCCGGCCGTCCAGTACCTCAAATTCGGTAAAGGCAAAGCCTGCCCTCTCCATGGCCTCAGCTGTACCGGCCGCGTAAAGGTCTGTCTTTTCCCAGTCATCCGGGTCGGAACAGACATACAGTGCCCGGCAGGGGTAGGGCACGGCCAGGTGCAGCCGGTGGATGAAGCCGTTGGCCGGGTTCAGATTCAGCGTATCGGGGACCATAGTAGAGCTGGTGAAAAAGCAGATCATAGGAACTTATACCTCATTTTCTTGGTTCGCTCCGCTGGCGCTGGCGGTATTCCTTGGGACTGACGCCCTCGACCCGGCGAAAGCATTGGGAGAAGTAGCTCAGGGAGGAGAAGCCCAGCACCTGGGCGATGTGGGACAGGGAGTGGTCCGTCTCCGCCAGGAGGAACCGGCTCTCCTCAATGCGCCGGCCGGTCATATAGCGAATGGGCGAGACGCCGTACTCCCGCTGGAAGGCGTGGCTGAGATAGTATTTGTTCAGGTGCGCTATCTCCGCCAGCTGATCCAGCGTGATGTTCTCTTTGAAGTGGTCGTCGATATACCGCTTCACAAGGTTGCACTCCCGGCTGCCCTTTGCCGCCCGGGTCACAGGCAAAAGGCCCATCTCCCGGTTGCGGAGCAGAAGCTGAAGAATGATATGCAAAAGGTCCTGACAAATGGCCGTGTGCCCGCTCTGGGGCGTGGACGCCTCCGCTATCAGCATATCCAGACAGACGGACACCTGCCGCTGCTGGGAAAAGCCGTGCATGACCGTGTAGCCCAGCGCGCCGGAAAGGGTCTCCAGACCGGCCACGCCCAGGACGATGTATTCCATGGGGTCCTTCGTCTGGCTCACCTCCGTGTGGGGGACGCCGGCGTTCACCACGATGAGATCGCCGGCGGCGACGGGCACGGAGGCGTCCTGCATCCGCAGACAGCCTTGCCCGCCCGTCACGAAGAAGAGCTCCGCGCAGTCGTGGATGTGCGGGGCGGAGGCCCACTCGGCGCTGTACTGGGCGCTGGTGACATACAGGAGCCGCGCCCCAGCTAGCCGTGAAGCGCGATCGTCCTGGGTCATCACATACTGATGTGTGCTCACTGCCATACCTCCTGTCCGCCCGGCGTCTCTGATTACATTATAGCTTTTTTTCGCCCGGCACGCAAGATTCGACAGGCGGTGGCAGAAAACAGCCGGCGCGATATGTGCGTTGCAAATTATAGTAATTTAACGAAATGCTGTAATTTGAGGGCACCCCAATGGGTTAAATTATATAAAAATAACAATAAACATAAAAAGAAGCGCAATAATATTGTGGTTTTCCCGGCTGAAAACTATATACTTAAACTTACAGAAGCCACAGGAACATAAGCACATGAAAATTTTAAAGGAGGAAATATCCATGAAGAAGCTTCTCAGCATGATCCTGGCTGTGGTCATGGTCCTGTCTCTGGGCGCCTTTGCCCTGGCGGACGACGCTGCCGAGATCACCTTCTGGTCCATGTGGAACGAGGGCGAGCCCCAGGCCAATGTTATCGCCGAGGCCGCCGAAGCCTATGAGGCCGAGACCGGCGTTCATGTGAACATCGAGTGGAAGGGCCGCGACCTGAACACCCTGATCACCGCCGCCCTTGAGGCGAAGGAAGACCTCGACCTGTTCGAGGACGACTTCAACCGCATTGGCCAGGTCGACGCTCCCTACACCTATGACCTGACTGAGATGGCCGAGGCCGCCGGCTACGCCGACCACAGCTATCCCGTGTTCAACGACTTCTCCGTTAAGTGGGCCGGCTACCTGAACAGCATTGTGGAGCAGCCCAACGTGGGCGGCGTGTTCTATGACAAGGACGCTTTCGAGGCCGCCGGCATCGAGGCCGAGCCCGCCACCTGGGAGGAATTCCTGGATGCCTGCCAGAAGCTGACCGACGCGGGGATCGCGCCCTTGGCGCAGGACGGCGCGTACACCAACTTCTCCTTCTACTACCAGCTGGTCCGCCATCTGGGCGAGGAGGGCATCGCCGAGCTGCGTGAGAACGGCGGCTGGGCTGAGAGCGAGGGCGCTGTCGCCGCCGCTCAGGAGATCATCGACCTGGTCAACGCCGGCTATCTGGCCGAGGGCGCGCCCGACGAGTATCCTGCCAGCCAGAACAAGATCGGTCTGGGCCTGGCCGCGATGGTCGTCTGCGCCGACTATGTGACCGCCGAGGTCGACGCCAACACCGGCACCGAGGTCAACTGGGGCCTGTTCAACTATCCCGCCGTTGACGGCGGCGCGGCGCCCACGGCCGCTTACATGGGCGCCAACTCCCTGGCTATCCCCGCTTACAGCGAGCACGCCCAGGAGGCCTTTGACTTTGCCATCTTCCTGACCACCGGCGAGTGGGGTCAGAAGCTGGCTGACGACTGCCACCAGATCCCTGCCGACCCCACCAACGAGTGCACTTCTCTGCCCGGGGCTGTGGAGACCCTGCTGGCTGCCGACGCGCCCATGACCTGGTGCGGCGAGCTGAACACCCATCCCGCATGGCAGACCATGAAGGACATGTTCACGGAGCTGTTCGAGGGCAAGTATGAAACTGGCGCTGACTTCTGCGCCGCCATGGACGCGCTGTACGAGTAATTCCTAACTGCGGCAGGCGGCACTTCGGTGCCGCCTGTTTTTTAATAGCGAGAGAGGGGGGACCTTCATGAAGAAAAACAAGACATTGATCTTCCTGTTCATGGCGCCTACGGTAATATGTCTGCTGCTGATGTATGTCTATCCCGTGGTCCGGACGGTGATCATGAGCTTCTTCCGTGTGGAGAGCCTGACAGCCAGCACCGGCGACTGGTCCTTTAACGGTCTGGCGAATTACTTCAAGATCATGCACAACGCCGGCTTCATCACGTCCATGAAGAACTTCCTGGCCATCTGGATAGTGGGCGGCGTGTTCACCCTGGCTCTGTCGCTGCTGATGGCAGTGATCCTGACTAGCGGCATCCGTTTTCAGGGCTTCTTCCGGGCGGCCATATATCTACCCAATATCGTTTCAGCCGTGGCTCTGGCCACCATGTGGGTGCAGTACATATTCAACTTCGATTACGGCCTGCTCAACCAGCTCGTCACCTTCCTCGGCTTTGAAAAGGTGCGCTGGCTCAGTACGGACGCCAAGCTCTGGTCCATGATCGCCGCATTCATCTATGGCAGCATCGGCTACTATATGCTCATCTATATCAGCGGCATCGAGGGCATCCCCACGGATCTTTACGAGGCCGCCACCATCGACGGCGCCAGCAAGGGCAAGCAGTTTTTCAGCATCACATTGCCTCTTTTGAAGGGCATCGTCAAGACCACCATCACCTTCTGGACCATCAACGCCGCCACTTTCTATCTGTGGTCCAAGCTGTTCAGCCCGGTCCAGACGGAGGGCTCCACCATCGTGCCGGTGGTGTACCTCTATGACACCGTGTTCGGCGGCAAGGGCGTCATTGAGCGCGACGCGGGCGCCGGCGCGGCGGTGGGCGTGGTGCTGACGCTCATCATCATCGCCGTGTATCTGATTACCGACAAGCTGCTGAAGAGCAGCGATCTGGAATACTGACAGGAGGGGGAAGCGATGGAAAAGACAAAGAGCAGGATCAATTGGAAACGTGAGCTGAAGATGCTTCCCGGCTACCTGGTGGTGATCATATATGTGGCGTTCATGGTCATCATGCTGGGCTGGATCTTTGGGGCCAGCCTGTCCACCTCCCGGGAGATATTCACCGGAAAGGTGCTGGAATTCAAGAGCGGCTTTCACTGGGAGAACTACGTCACCGCCTGGGACAGCCAGAACGTGTCCGTGTTCTTCGGAAACTCGCTGCTGTATTCCGTTGTCTCCTGCGCGGGTGTGCTGCTGATCTCGGCGCCGGCGGCCTATGTGCTGAGCCGGTGGAAGTTTCGGGGCAGCCGGACCATCCGTATCGCACTGGTCATCTGCATGAGCGTGCCGGCCATCATGATCATCATGCCGCTGTACTCTCTGGCGGTGAAGTGGGGCATCAAGGGACGCATACTCCTTATCGCACTGTATATATTCATGCGCGTGCCATACACCGCCATCTATATGCTGGACTTCTTCGCCACCCTGAGCCACGACTACGAGGAGGCTGCGGCCATCGACGGCTGCTCGGCCAACAGAACATTCTGGGTCATCATGCTGCCGCTGATCCAGCCGGCCATCATCACGGTGACCATCTTCAACTTCCTCAGCGTCTGGAACGAGTTCTTTATGGCCCTGATCTTCACCAGCTCCAACAGTATGACCCCTGTGGGCGTGGGGCTTTTGCAGATCGTCAATTCCATGAAATACTCCGGCAACTACGGCGGACTGTTCGCGGCGGTGATCATCGTGTTCCTGCCCACGTTCCTGCTGTACCTGTTCATGAGCCGGCGTATCATCTCCGGCGTCACCGCCGGCGGCGTGAAGGGCTGACGTGGACTTACATACCAGAGGAAACATATCCATGACGAACAAAAAAGGACGCGTGACCATTCCAACCGACGAGGACGTGGTCCGGCGCACCCTGGAGATCATGGAGCGCTGGGGCGCGGATGCCGTCCGGGACTGCGACGGCACGGATTTTCCAGAGGAGCTTCGGGGGATAGACGCCAAGGTCTATTCCACCTATTATACGACGCGCAAGGACAACGCCTGGGCCAGAGCGAACCCGGACGAGGTCCAGCAGTGCTATATCATGACGGGCTTTTACACCGCCGGCGAAGGGCCTCTCTCCATCCGGCTCATGCAGGGCGTGAGCCCAGAGCTGATGGCGGTCAACGACCGGGACGACATCCGGCGCTGGTGGGAGGTCATGGACCGGTCCGCCGACGAGCCCGTCCCGCCGGACGGCTGGCGCTATGAGCCGGAGAGCGGCTGCGTGGTGATCGAAAGGCCCGCGCCGTTCCACGACTACACCGTGAGCTTTCTGGCGTACCTCATCTGGGACCCGGTGCATATGTACAACGCCGTCACCAACGGCTGGAAGAACTTTGAGCACCAGATCACCTTCGATGTGCGCCAGCCTAAGACCCACGCCTATTCCATGGAGCGGCTGCGCCGCTTCATCGCGGAGCATCCCTATGTGGACGTGATACGCTACACCACGTTTTTCCACCAGTTCACGCTAGTGTTCGACGAACTGAAACGGGAGAAGTATGTGGACTGGTACGGCTACTCTGCCTCCGTGAGCCCCTATATTCTGGAGAAGTTTGAGAAGCAGGCCGGCTACCCGTTCCGGCCGGAGTACATCATCGACCAGGGGTACTACAACAACCAGTACCGGGTGCCGAGCAGGGAATACAAGGACTTCATGGCCTTCCAGCGCCGGGAGGTGGCCGCTCTGGCCAAAGAGATGGTGGACATCACCCACGAGATGGGCAAGGAAGCCATGATGTTCCTGGGTGACCACTGGATCGGCACGGAGCCCTATATGGAGGAATTCGCCTCCATCGGCCTGGACGCGGTGGTGGGCAGCGTGGGCAACGGGTCCACGCTCCGGCTCATCTCCGATATCCCCGGGGTGAAATACACCGAGGGGCGGTTCCTGCCCTACTTTTTCCCGGACACCTTCCATCCCGGCGGCGATCCCGTCGGGGCGGCGAAGGAAAACTGGGTCACCGCCCGCCGGGCGATGCTGCGCCGGCCTGTTGACCGGATCGGCTACGGGGGCTATTTGAAGCTGGCGTGCGAATTTCCGGAATTCATCGACTATGTGCAGAGCGTGTGCGACGAGTTCCGTCAGCTGTACGACAACGTGGGCGGAGCAAAGCCCTGGTGCGTCAAGACCGTGGCGGTGCTCAACTGCTGGGGCAAGGCCCGGTCCTGGGGCTGCCACATGGTCCATCACGCCCTGTATCAGAAGCAGAATTACTCTTACGCGGGCGTCATCGAGGCTTTGTCCGGCGCGCCCTATGACGTGCGGTTCATTAGCTTTGACGACATATTGGCCGACCCGGCGGCACTGGAGGGGGTGGACGTGCTCATCAACGTGGGCGACGGCGACACGGCCCACACCGGCGGCGCCGTGTGGGAGGACGCGCGTATCTCTGCCGCCGTGAAGAGATTCGTCAGCGGCGGCGGCGGGTTCATCGGCGTGGGCGAGCCCTCCGGCCACCAGTATCAGGGCCGGTATATCCAACTGGCCGGCGTGCTGGGCGTGGAGAAGGAGACCGGCTTCACCCTCAATTACGACAAGTACAACTGGGACGACCATCCCGACCACTTCATCCTGGCCGACGCGGCCGGCGCTGTGGACTTCGGCGAGGGGAAAAAGAGCATGTACGCGCTCCCCGGCACGGAGGTGCTGGTCCAGAAGGACAGGGAAGTGCAGCTGGCCGCGAACGAGTTCGGCGGCGGGCGGGCCGTGTATATATCGGGGCTGCCCTATTCCAGCGAGAACAGCCGGCTCCTGCACCGGGCGGTGCTGTGGAGCAGCCACAGCGAACGGCTTTTGGAGAAGTGGTACGCCTCCAACGTGAACGTGGAGGTCCACGCCTATCCTGAAAGCGGACGCTACTGTGTGGTGAATAACACATATGAGCCCCAGCGGACCACCGTGTACACCGACGGCGCGTCTTTTCCGCTGGATCTGGCGGCCAGCGAGATACGCTGGTTCGCCGTCTGAAACGATAGGGCATAGCGGCATGGCGCGGGCCATGCCGCTTTTGCCGCCGTTGACAGGGAAGGCGGCGGCGTGATATGTTGATATGGTACGAAAGAGGTGAGGAGCCTGCCATGGTGTATGTCGTGTGGGACTGGAACGGAACGCTGCTGGACGACGCGGAGGTCTGTCTGGCCGTGATGGACCGGATGCTGGTCCGCCGGGGCCTGCCGCCCATCGGAGATATGGAGCGTTACCGGGAGATATTCACTTTCCCGGTGCGTGATTATTACGCCCTGGCGGGCCTGGACATGGACGCGGAGCCGTTCACGGACCTGGCGGACGAGTACATGACCGGCTACCGGGAGGGCGCCGGCACATGCGGGCTCATGCCCGGCGCTCTGGAGACGCTGGACGCCCTGGACCGTATGGGGGCGGTGCAGATACTGGCGTCCGCTTCCCGGCAGGACGATCTGGAGCGTCAGGTGGCGGAGCGGGGGCTGGCGGGCCGCTTTCAGGCCGTGCTGGGCATGACGGATCAGCTTGGCGGAGGCAAGGCGGGCCTCGCGGCGGAATACCTGACGGCCAACGGCGTGGACCCGGCGGAGGTGGTCTTTGTGGGGGACAGCGTCCACGACTGGGAGCAGGCGCGGGAGCTGGGCTGCCGGTGCGTCCTCATCGCCGCCGGCCATCAGAGCAGAGCGCGCCTGGCCGGGACCGGCGCCGATGTGCTGGACGATATCCGGCTGCTGCCGGACTTGCTGGCGGAGCATGGGGACGGAGGCGAAGGATGATGGACTTTTGGAAGATGAACGGCGCGGGGAACGACTTCCTTATCCTGGACGACAGGCAGCTGCGTCTGCCGGACGGGAAGCTGGGCCATATCGCCAGGACCCTCTGCGAAAGGCACATGTCCATCGGCGCGGACGGTCTGATGGTGGTGCGGCCCGCCGTGGCGGACGGCGACTACCGAATGCTCTTTTTCAACGCCGACGGCTCCGCCGCGGAGATGTGCGGAAACGGCGCCAGGTGCATTTGCCGGTACGGCTATGAAAACGGCTTGGCCGGGGAGGTGCAGCGGGTGGAGACGCCCTCGGGCACGGTGACGGGACGGCGTATGGACCGGCGGCGCTACCGCGTGCGGCTGAACGACCCCACCGTTTTGAAATTGGACTGTTCCGTCGACCTTGACGGCGCCGCATGGCCCTGCGTCTATGTGGAACTGGGCGACCCCGGCCTGCCCCACGCGGTGGTGCCCTATGGGGGGCTGCGGGAGGCGGATGAGAGGACGCTGCGGGACCTGGGCCGGGCGCTGCGGTATCATCCGGCCTTCCCCAAAGGGGCCAATGTGGATCTCTATGAGATGATCGGCCCGGACCGGGCCTATATCCGCACCTATGAGCGGGGCGTGGAGGATCTCACCTATGCCTGCGGCACCGGCACGGCGGCGGTGGCGCTGGCGCTGGCCGCGCGGGGTGAGCTGAAGGGCGACACGCTCACGGCGGACATGAAGGGCGGCACGCTGGAGGCGGCCGTAGTCTGCGACGGCGGGACGCACCTGTACCTGACAGGCCCCACCAATATCGTCTGCAAGGGCCGGATCACCGACGAGGATATGGAATGAACGCGTCTGCGCGGAAACGGCCGGGACCCGTGGTCCCGGCCATTTCCGCGTTTTTGCCGCGCCCCGCACGGCCTGCCATAAAAGTCCATTTTATGCGAAATCTGTTGCTTTATCCTGTATGTTATGTTAAAATAAGCTGATTAACCAGATATTGTTTGATTTGCCGCTTTTACCGGCATATACCGCCAGATATGGAATGCGGTACGGACGGCGTAACCGGTGCTGTGCGCCGGTGCAGAACAAGGAAAGGCTTCCCGCGCAGATGAAGGTAGTGATCAACGCCCTGCAGTATAAGCGCAACAGTTCCGGCATCGGCGTGATGATCCGGGACCTGTTCGGCGCGTACTGCCGGATGACCCGTCGTCCGTGCCAGATCGTGCTGCCCCAGGACAGTCCCACTTTTCCGGCGGGCGGCGCTACGTTCATCCGTCCCGCGCTGGACCACGGACAGGGATTGCGGCGGATGGCGTTCCAGGCGTTCCGGATGGGACGGCTGTACTGCAAGGACGCGGTCCTTTTGACCACGGACTCCAAAACGCCGTTTTTCCTGCCCCGCAGCTGCCGGCTGACGCCGGTGGTGACCGATCTTGCGCTGTACCGGCTGCCGGAGGCATATCAGCGCTCGCGGGTCCTTTTGTGGAAGATACAATACCGCTATGTCCGACGCCGGGCGAGCCTGTTTCTGGCCATATCCGCCTTTACGAAAAAGGAGATCGTGGAGCTTTTCGGCGTGCCGGAGGAGAAAGTGCGCGTCGTCCCGTGCGCCTGCTCGGACAGCTTCAGGCCGGTAGACGACCCGGCGGCGCTGGCGGCGGTGCGGGACAAATATGCCCTGCCGGAGCGGTATGTGCTGTTCGTGGGCAACGCCAATCCCCGCAAGAATCTGGAGCGCATGGTGCGCGCCTTCGCCCGGATGAAGCGGCAGACGGATCTGCCCCATACGCTCGTCATCGCCGGTGGACAGGGCTGGAAGGTAGACAGAGACAGGGTCCTCGCGGGAGCGGAAAGCGGGGAGGATGTGCGGTTCATCGGCTTCGTGCCGGATGAGGACATGCCCGCGCTGTATTCCGGGGCGGCGCTGTTCGTTTTCCCCACGCTGTACGAGGGCTTTGGCATCCCGGTGCTGGAGGCCCAGCGCTGCGGCGTGCCGGTGGTGACCAGCAACTGCTCCTCACTGCCGGAGGTGGCGGGGGACGGAGCGGTCTTTGTGGATCCTCTGGACGAGCGAAGCATTTGCGAAGGGATGACCCGGGTGCTGTCCGACCCGGCGCTGAGCGAGGCGCTGGTGGAAAAAGGACGGGAAAACGCGAAGCGATATTCCTGGGCGGAGTCCGCCGCCCTGCTGGATGAGATCATGGAAAGGGAAGTGTTGTCATGAGCTATATGGACGTCTACTGCCGCTGGAGCGAAGTGGTCACGGATGAGGAGCTGTCTACGGAGCTTGCCTCCATCGCCGGGGATGAGAGCGCCATTGAGGACCGGTTCTACCGGGAACTGGAGTTTGGCACCGGCGGTCTGCGGGGCGTGCTGGGCGCCGGGACGAACCGGATGAATATCCACACCGTCTCCAAGGCCACCCAGGGTTACAGCAACTATCTGAAAGCGCATTTTGACGCGCCGTCCGTGGCCATCGGCTATGACAGCCGTATCCACTCGGACCTGTTCTCCCGGACGGCGGCGGAGGTATTTGCCGCCAACGGCATTCGGGTGCATATCTATCCGAAGCTCATGCCCACGCCGGCCCTGTCCTTCGCGGTGCGCCGCCTGGGTTGCAGCGGCGGTATCGTGGTGACGGCCAGCCACAACCCCTCCAAGTACAACGGCTACAAAGTCTACGGCGCGGACGGCTGCCAGATCACCACGGAGGCCGCCAAGGCCATCCAGGGAGAGATCGACGGCACGGACCCCTTCACAGACGTGAAGCGGCTGGACTTTGAAAAGGCGCTGGCGGAGGGGACCGTCAGCTATATCGGCGAGGACGTGGCGACCGACTATCTGCGGGCCGTAGGCACGGCGTCCGTGCTGCCGGCGGAGACGCCCCGGGACGCCGCCATCGTCTATACGCCGCTGAACGGCGCCGGTATCTCCTGTGTGCCCCGGTGCCTTGCCGAGCACGGCTTTACCAATATCACCATCCCCACGGAGCAGGGCACGCCGGACGGGAATTTCCCCACCTGCCCCTATCCCAACCCGGAGATCCGGGAGGCGCTGGAGGTGGGTCTCGCCTGGGCGGAGCGCACCGGCGCGGATCTGCTGCTGGCCACCGACCCGGACTGCGACCGGGTGGGCACGGCGGTAAAGACGCCCCAGGGCTACCGGCTCATAACCGGCAACGAGATGGGCGTGCTGCTTCTTGACTTTATCTGCAAAATGCGCCTCGCCGCCGGGACCATGCCCGCCGGGCCCGTGGCGGTCAAGACCATCGTCACCACCCCGATGGCCCGGCGCGTGGCGGACCATTACGGCGTGGAGCTCCGGGACGTTCTGACCGGATTCAAGTACATCGGCGAGCAGATCGGCCTTTTGGAGAAGAAGGGCGAGGACAGCCGGTATATCTTCGGCTTTGAGGAGAGCTACGGTTATCTGAGCGGCAGCTTCGTCCGGGACAAAGACGCGGTGAACGCCTCGCTCATCATCTGCGAGATGTTTGCCTGGTACAAGTCCCAGGGCCTCTCTCTGGCAGATGTGCTGGAGGAGCTTTACGCCGCCTACGGCTGCTTTGAGAGCAGGCTGGAATCCTTCGTTTTTGAGGGCTCCGCCGGTTTCGATAAAATGCAGAGCCTGATGACGGACCTGCGCACCGCGCCTCCGGCGGAGGTGGCCGGGCACAGGCTGGAGCGGTCCGTGGATTATCTGGACGGCGCCGCCACGGGGCTGCCCGCCGCCAATGTGCTGCGGTTTTTCCTGTCCGGCGGCAATGAGATCGCGGTGCGTCCGTCCGGTACGGAGCCGAAGCTGAAGGTCTATGTGACCGCGGTGGGGAAGGACCGGGCGGAGGCCCGCGCCACCGCCGAGGCACTGAGCGGGTATTTCGCGCGGTGGGCCAGGAGTTGAAGGTCGCGCTGGAATTGCAGCCGTGCTGCGGCAGGCGCTCCGGTATCGGCATATACACCTATGAGCTGGCCAGACGTCTGAAGGACACGGAGGACATGTCCTTTTGCGGGAACCTCTTCAACTTTCTCGGCCGCAACGACAACAGCGCCGCCCTGGCGGGTATCTCCATGCCCCTGCGGGAGAGCCGCGCGTTCCCTTACGGGGTCTACCGGCGGATATGGAACATCGTGCCGGTCCCGTACCAGAGCCTGTTTCCGGGAGAGGCGGACCTGAGCGTCTTTTTCAACTACATCGTCCCGCCCCGGGTGAGCGGAAAGGTGATCACGTCGGTCTACGACATGACATACCTGCGCTGCCCGGAGACCATGGAGGCGAGGAACCGCCGCCGGCTCCAGGCCGGGATGGAATACAGCGTGGAGCGCGGCGACCGTATCGTGACCATCTCCGCCTTCTCCCAGCGGGAGATCACGGAGCTTCTGGGCATACCGGCCGGGAAGATCGACGTGATCCCGCCGGCGCCGTCCCTGAGCGCGCAGGCGGCTGACTACGGGGCCGTCGCGGCGCGCTACGGGATCAAAAAGCCCTATATCCTCTATGTGGGCACCATCGAGCCCCGCAAGAACCTGCAAAGGCTCATACAGGCCTTCACGCTGCTGAAAAAGGAGCAGGGGATCGCCCATCAACTCGTGCTGGCGGGTGGCAAGGGCTGGGCCAACGACGCCATCTATGCGGAGGCGGACGGGGCGGAAGACGTGGTATTCACCGGCTATATCACGGAGAGCGAGAAATACGCGCTGTATCAAAACGCTTCGGTGTTCGTGTTCCCGTCTCTGTATGAGGGCTTCGGTATCCCGCCTCTGGAGGCCATGAGCTTTGACTGTCCCGTCGTCTGCGCCGACGCGGCGTCCCTGCCGGAGGTAGTGGGCGACGCGGCGGAGATGGTCAGAGCGCTGGACGTGACCGATATCGCCCGCGGCATATGGCGCGTGCTGTCCGATGAGGACTATGCCCGGCAGCTGGTGCGGCGGGGACAGGAGCAGAAAAAGAAATTTACTTGGACCGCGGCGGCGGAAAAGCTGACGGACGTCTGCCGGACGGTCCTGAGGGGATCATGACATTTGTACCGCTTAGGCTGAAGCCGTGCTACAAAGACTATCTCTGGGGCGGAAAACGGCTGAAAAAGGAATTCAATAAAACCGACGCGCCGCCGGTCACGGCGGAGAGCTGGGAGCTGTCCTGTCACCCCGACGGGCCTTCTCTTGTGGACGGCGGGCCCTACGACGGCAGCGACATCGCCTCGCTGGGCGCGCTGGATCACGACGGTTTTCTGGGGAAGAACTGCCCGACGGAGGCGTTCCCCATACTCGTCAAGCTCATCGACGCTTCCCGGGACCTGTCCATTCAGGTCCATCCCTCCGACCTGACCGCCCGTGCCGGCGAACACGGAAAGGCCGAGATGTGGTACATCGTGGACTGCAAGCCCAAGGCGTTTTTGTATCTGGGCTTTTCCCGGCGGGTGACGCCGGAGGAGTTCATCCGCCGCGCCAAAGACGGCACGGTCTGCAAGATCCTCAACCAGGTGCCCGTGTCCCGGGGGGACGTATTCAGCATACGGCCCGGTACCATCCACGCCATCGGCGCGGGCATTCTGATCGCGGAGGTGCAGCAGAGCTCCAACACCACCTTCCGGGTATACGATTACCACCGGCTGGACGCTGACGGCAGACCCAGGCCGCTGCACCTGGAGCGGGCGTCGGAGGTGGTCAGCTATGAGCCCATCGTACCCATGGAATGCCGGGCCAACAGCAGCGTGACCTTTCCCGGCTTCACCATGGCGGAGATGTTTTCCTGCGAGTATTTCCGGGCATACCGGATGGACGTGGAGAGCCGGGTGCGGCTTTCCTGCGACGGGCAGTCCTTCCAGCACCTTCTTTGTGTGGAGGGCTCCGGCTCCATCCGGACCGGCGCAGATACATACCCCTTCCGGCGGGGAGATTCCTATTTTCTCCCGGCGGCGATGGGGGATTATGAGATAGAGGGGCAGTGCCGGATGCTGCTGTCCCGGATATGAAAGGAAGATCGAAGTGAAAAAAACGGCTCTCATCATGGCCGGCGGCCGGGGCGAGCGCTTCTGGCCCAGAAGCCGGCGGGATATGCCCAAGCAGTTCCTCTCCCTGACGGACGACGGCAAGACCATGATCCAGCAGACGGTGGAGCGTATTTTGCCGCTGGTGGATATGGAGGACATCTATATCTCCACCAACCGGGATTACAAGCCCCTTGTCCGCCAGCAGCTGCCGGACGTGCCGGAAGAGAATATCCTCTGCGAGCCGGTGGGCCGCAACACGGCTCCCTGTATCGGGCTGGGGGCTGTGCATGTGACGAGAAAATACGGCGACGCGGTGATGATCGTTCTGCCGTCCGACCACCTTATCAAGTACACCTCCATTTTCGTCAACACCCTCTCCGACGCGTGCGACGTGGCGGAGCAGGGGAAGAACCTCGTGACGCTGGGGATCACGCCGGATGGGCCGGAGACCGGCTATGGCTATATCAAGTTCCGCCCGGAGGCCTCCGTGGGCCGGGCCTTGGCCGTGGAGCGGTTCGTGGAGAAGCCGGACCGGGAGACGGCGAAGGAATACCTGGCCTCGGAGCAGTACCTTTGGAACAGCGGTATGTTCATCTGGAAGGCGTCCTCTATCCTGGACAATATCCGCCAGCTTCTGCCGGATACCTACGCCGGTCTTGAGCGGATCGGACAGGCCATCGGCACGGACCGGCAGGAGGAAGTGCTGGAGAAGGAGTTCGAGGCTTTCAAGTCCGAGTCCATCGATTACGGCGTTATGGAAAAGGCGAAGGATATCTATATCCTCTCTGGCTCCTTCGGCTGGGACGACGTGGGCTCCTGGCTGGCGGTGGAGCGGCTAAAAAGCTCCAACGAGTTCGGCAATGTGGTCAACGGCAACGTGGTCGCCGTGGGGACCAAAAACTCCATCATCCAGGGCGAGGACAAGCTCATCGCTCTGGTGGGCGTGGAGAACATGATCGTCGTGGACACCCGTGACGCCCTTCTCATCTGCGATAAGGACCACGCGGGGGACATCAAGAAGGTGCTGGAAAATCTGCGGATATGCAACCGCACGGAGTATCTATAAAGAAAGGGAACGGATGACATGAAAAGAGCGCTTATTACGGGGATCACGGGCCAGGACGGGTCCTACCTTGCGGAGCTTCTGCTGGAGAAGGGATATGAAGTACACGGCATGACGCGGCGGGCGTCTCTCCCCAATACGGAGCGGATCGCCCATATCCTGGACCGCGTGACGCTCCACGACGGCGATCTGAGCGATTCCAGCAGCATTATCCGTATCCTTGGCATGGTGCGGCCGGACGAGGTATACAATCTGGCGGCCCAGAGCCATGTGCAGGTCAGCTTTGACGTGCCGGAGTATTCCGGGGACGTGGACGCGCTGGGCGTGCTGCGGATGCTGGAGGGGATCCGTATCCTGGGCATGGAAAAGACCTGCCGGTTTTATCAGGCTTCCACCTCCGAGCTTTACGGCAAGGTGGAGGAGATACCCCAGAAGGAGACGACCCCGTTCCACCCATACAGCCCCTACGCCGTGGCCAAGCAGTTCGGCTTCTGGACGGTGAAGGAATACCGGGAGGCCTACGGCATGTTCGCCGTCAACGGGATCCTGTTCAACCATGAGTCCGAGCGCCGGGGGGAGACCTTCGTGACCCGGAAGATCACCCGCGCGGCGGGCCGTATCGCCTGCGGATCGCAGGACCGGCTGGAGCTTGGGAACCTGGACAGCCGGCGGGATTGGGGCTATGCCAAAGACTATGTGGAGTGCATGTGGCTCATGCTCCAGCACGACGTGCCGGAGGACTTCGTCATCGCCACCGGCGTGCAGCATACGGTCCGGGAATTCACCACGCTGGCCTTCGCCCATGACGGCATTGAACTGGAGTGGCAGGGCCATGGCGTAGAGGAGAAGGGTATCGACAAGGCTACCGGCAGGGTGGTGGTATCCGTCAATCCGGCCTGGTTCCGGCCTACGGATGTGGACAACCTTCTGGGCGACCCTACCAAGGCGAGGACCGTTCTTGGCTGGGACCCCCAAAAGACGAGCTACGAACAGCTTTGCGCCATCATGGCCGAGCATGACCTGAAGCTCGCCAAAAAGGAAAAGGCGGTGGTGCTGTCATGAAAGCACTGGTAACGGGCAGCAAGGGATTCGTCGGCGGCTATCTGCGCAAAGAGCTTGAGGCCAACGGCTACGACGTGGTGGGGCTCGATCTGCAAGCCGGGGAGAAGACGCTGCAGGTGGACCTGCTGGACCCGTCCGGACTCACGGAGATCATCCGCTCTCAGGCGCCGGACGTGATCATCCATCTGGCGGGCCAGGCGGACGTGGCCCGGTCCTGGACCATCCCCCAAAAGACCATGGAGATCAATCTCATCGCGGCCATCAACCTGATGGAGGCGGTGCGCGCCGCCGCGCCGGAAGCGCGGCTGGTGATCATCGGCTCCTCCGACCAGTACGGCGATCTGGGCGCGGCGGGGCGCAGCGTCAGCGAGAGCATGGAGACGAAGCCGCGGACCCCCTATGCCGTATCCAAGAAGGCCCAGGAGGAGATGGCGCAGATATACGCCGGGGTGTACGGGCTGCACATCTGCATGACCCGCTCGTTCAACCACGCCGGCGCCGGCCAGCGGCCCGGGTTCCTGATCCCCGATCTTGCCTCCGGTATCGTGAAGGTGGAGCGGGGCCAGGCGACCTGTCTGCGCGTGGGGAACATGACGTCGAAGCGGGACTTCACCCATGTGAAGGACGTGGTGCGGGCCTACCGCCTGATCGCGGAGAAGGGGCGCCCCGGCGAGGTGTACAATGTCGGCTCCGGCACGGTCCACAGCGCGCAGGAGATACTGGACGGCCTTTGCGCCATGGCTAACTGCCCCATCCCGGTGGAGCAGGACCCGGCCAAAATGCGCCCCAGCGACACGCCTGTGATCTGCTGTGACCACAGCAAGCTGACGGCCCACACCGGCTGGGAGCCGTCGATCACCCTGGACGAGATGCTGCGGGATACGCTGGAATACTGGCGGGGCAGAGAGTAAGCGGGCACGAAAGGAGAGCGGTCAGATGGAGCGGACCATGACAGGACCCGGCACCAGCGAACGGCTGTATCAGCTGCTGGAGGAGCGGGTGAAGGCGCAGGGCGAGACGCTGCCGTGCACCATGGACGCTCTGCGGGTGTACGCCTCCGAGGGCAGGAAGGAGCTTGACTATCTGAAGCTGATGGAGCTGGATAACCGCAGCTTTTTTGATGTTTGCTACTGCCTCGCCTTCAACATCTATCCGCCCGCCCATTATCTTGAACAGTGGAAAAACGACATAGAGACGCTGCCGAAGGAGGAGTTCCAGCGCCGGTTCCTCATCGGTTTTTCCCGTCTGCCCCTGTACGGGCAGTGGCATGTGCGGCTGCGCAACTGCTTCTGCCTGTCGCCGGAGGATATGAACGGGTTTTCCGGGAAGCTGTACGCCTGGCTGTACGATCATTTTCACGGCCCGTACCTGCGCTTGCCCGAATCGGTCCGCCATTTCCTGAAATGGGTCGCGGGACCTGTCTTCAAACACTGATGGGGGCCGGCCGATGAAGATGATCTATATAGATATAACCGGCATGCTCGAGTATCCGCACATGACCGGCATCCAGCGTGTTTTGAGCGAAGTGGCGACCCGCATGATCGAGTTGCAGCGGTCCCGCAGCTTTGAAGTCGTGCTGCTCCGCCATGAGGGGGACATGGTATTCACCGTCTGCGACAGCGATCTTTTTGCCGCGTATTTCAGACACTCCCTCGGCGACAAGATGAACTGCGTCACGGACCGGACGCTGACCGTGGATCAGCTTGCGCCCAGTTCGTTCTGGCTGGACATGGACGCTGTCTGGAACGATATGCTCCCGCGGAACCTGCTGTATCCGGAGCTTGCCGGGAGGAACATACAGATCGGCGTATATGTGTACGACGTGATCGTGTTTTCTCATCCGCAGTTTTGCTCTGAGGACAATTATCTGCGCTTTCCGGCGTATATGGGCGCGGTATTCGACTGGGCCGACTACATTTTTACGGAGGCGGCGTTCACCCGCGACCAGATCCGGCAGCTGGCGGAGGACGTGGGCTGCACCCGGGATATACGGTATGTCATCGCCACGCCCGGGGCGGATTTTTCCGAGCGCTCCGGGGAAAACGCTGACGAGACCGTGCGCCGGATCGTGGAGCGGGGAAAAGTGCTTCTGACGGTGAGCACGCTGGAAGCCCGAAAAAACCATAAAGTGCTGCTGGACGCCTTTGACGCCGGTCTGTGCGAGATGGGCTACCAGATGGTGTTCGTCGGGCGAAAGGGCTGGAAGGTGGAGGACCTGATGGCCCGTATCGAAGCCCATCCTGAGAACGGAAAGAGCCTGTTCCACCTACAGGGGCTTGACGACGACGCGCTTCACTATCTTTATAAAAACGCCACGTTCGTGCTGTTTTCCAGCTATATCGAGGGCTATGGCCTTGCGACGGTGGAGGCATTGCAGTACGGCGTGCCGACGATCCTGTCCGACGTGCCCATCATGCGGGAGGTCGGCGGGGAGCGCTGTGACTATTTCGGGCCGGACGCGCCGGAGCAGCTGGTGGACATCATCCGCGGCTATGAGGCGGACCCCGCCCGGTACGCGGCCAGGCGGGAGGCGCTGAAAGGCTATCGGGCGCCCGCCTGGGACGACTGTGTGGGGACCATGCTGGACGCTATCCTGGCTTTTCGCGCGCCGGAGACGAAACAGCACACGATAGAGCAGATCGTCTATCTGAGCGCCCGGGAGGAGGCGCTGCTTTCCACGCTGGCCTATGTGGAAGGACGCATGCCCTTCATCAGGAAGGTGCTGGTCCTGTGCCCGAAGGCCATGGCGGCTTCCCTGGGGGAGACATACCGGGGCGGGCTGGAAATGACCTGTATCGACGACGACACGCTTTTGCAGGGCAGGCCCCTGCCGGAGGACCACGGCGCCAGAAACTTCCTTCTGCGGTGTCTTGCCATGTACCGGCCGGAATTGGACGGCGAGTTCATCATGAGCGACGACGATTACCGCCCCATGCGGCAGGTGGACCAGGACTTTTTCATTCGTGGCGGGCGGTATCAGGCCTTTTATTTCTACGACATCGGCCGCTGGCGGGACAATGTGATGAAGCCCACCTCCTACGACATGCAGATGAGCCGGACCGACGCCTTTTTGAAGGCAAACGGCTATCCCGAGCTGCAATACGCGGCCCATATGCCCCAGGTCATCTGCAAGCAGTGGTATCAGGATCTGCTGCGGGAGCATCCGGGGCTGGAGAACATGGGCTGCGACGAGTGGTCGACTTACTTCAACTATGCGGTGAAGCGGCATCCCGAATCCTTTGACGTGCGTCCGTATGTGGCGCTGTCCTGGCCTGAACGGCCCGCAAGCTGGAATATGACCGTTTATCCGCCGGAGTATGTCTTTGAAAACTTCTATGCCTTTTTGTATGAGCCGGGCGGTCCCTTTGCCGGGATGTGCACCGAGTACACCGGCAGCCGGGAAGAGGACGGCGCCAAAGCGCTGTACGGGCGCGCCCTAGCAAAGGAGAACATGCGCCGGGAAAGGTGCTGGCGGGCCTTTGAGGATGACTACAGCGCGCAAAACGGTCAAATGCCCGGATTCATTTTCTGCTATGGCGGCCAGACGGCGCCGGGCTTTGTGAATCTCCCGGAGGAGATGGAGATGCTGGAGGGCAAAGCGTACAACCTGCCCGTCGTCATTCTGGAACGGGACGCGCAGGGGACCTGGCGCCCCGGCGGCAGGGGTCTCCGGCTCGCCTTTCGGTGGGACGGCGCCGAGCGGGCTGAGGATATCGGACAGACGGATCAGGGCCGCGCCGTCATCAGGGCGCTGGCGCCCACCGCTATGGAGGCGGCGTATTTTGAGCTGTATTACGCGCTGGACGGGGGCGAACCGACCCTCGCCGGTCAGGTGCTCGTTAAACTAAGCAGATAAAAGTACAGACAATCATCTTATATGGGAGAGCAGGAACATGAGTGAGAACGGTACCAATGTGAATGTGGAAAAGATCATGCAGGAGATCCGGGAGAATGCCCAAAAAAATGGCGGAGACGGCCAGCCGGTCGGCCCGGCGAGCCTGCCTGTCGGCGCGACCGGCAGGCGCGGCGCGCCTCGGGAGTTGACGAAGGCCGTGCAGTATATAAACGCAAACTATGATATCCCGTATTATTGGGATATGGGTCCGCGCGGGCTGAAAACTGCTCTGAAACGCCTGGTGCGCAAGGTGATGAAGTGCCTTATCCCGCCCATTATGGCCCGTCAGAATGAGATGAACGCCAACTTTGTCCGCTGTATTAATTCTCTCTCCAATATGGCGGTCAATGCGAATGATCAGCTTGACGGCGTGAGAGATGACCGGAGGAAGCTGGAAATACTGACCAAAAAAATGGAGGCACTGGTCGTGGCGACCGATGCGCTCGCCGCGTCTGTCAATGGACTGGACCGGGATATGGAGTGCCTCAAAAAGATCGACAATTCCGTATTCCTTCATGGGGATCATCATCAGTATGAGCGGTATTCCCAGGCCGGTGAGGACAGCATTGTGGCCTTTATCTTCAACATAATGGGGTATCAGCCGAACCACGTATCCTATCTGGACCTTGGCGCCAACCACGCGCGGGATATGAGCAACACCTATTACTTCTATCAGCACGGGGCTTCCGGTGTTCTGGTGGAGGCGAACCCGAATCTCATTCCGGAACTGAAACTGATCCGTTCCAGGGATACCGTTCTAAACTGCTGCATTTCAGATCATGATGGCGATGAAGTAACGTTTTATATATCCGGAAGGGACGGTCTGTCGTCTATGGACAAGAACGCCGTTGATCATGCGGCCGGCATTGATAAAACGAATGCGCTTGCCGGGACGGCCACTGTCAAGACTATGACGGTCAAGGCCATATTGGAGCAGTATTTCACCTGCGCTCCGCTTCTGCTCAACATTGATGTTGAAGGCTGTGAGATGGATGTTCTCCGGGCGATCGATTTTTCCGAGTGCCGTCCGCTCGTTATCATTGCTGAGATGATCCCTTATGAGCTGGGGATCGTCCTGGAGAAAAAGAACGTTGAAATAGCCACGTTCCTCCAGAGCAAGGGATATGTGGAATACGCGTTTACCGGCATCAATTCGATTTTTGTCGACAGGGAAGTGATCGCTAAATTGAACCATAGAGGCGATCCGAAACGATCTGACGCTGTTGACGGTCTGTTTGGCATGCGCATGAATGAATTGGCGGGGCGCGGGCCCCAGGGTATATGCATGCAGCCCGGCGGGATGGTATACGGCCCGTATATTTCCTGTGAGCCCGGAGAATATGTTCTCTCGGCCGAGGTCATCATCAAGGATCTGCGGACGCCTGTCTATCTGACGGTGACGGCCGAAAACGGTACGGAAGAGCTGATTAAACGGCAGTTGAAGACCGGGAAGAACCATATGCTGTTTCGTTTGAACGAAGGAAAAGAGAATGTTGAGTTTATCGTGCGCAACGAAACGGGCGACGATCTTTATGTGACGGGCCTGGACCTGAAAAAAAACTGACATACGGGAGCGACGAATGAATATTCTCATCGACGGACAGACCCTCCAGACACCGGAGGTGGACCGGGGGATCGGGGTATATTTTAAAAATGTCCTGAACAATATGGTCAAGCGCTCCTATGTCCACAACTGGTATATCACCGTTTCCGACAAGGCTTGTTTGCAGGCGCTGGATCCGTGGGTGGCCCAGCGGCTGCACCCGGTCGTGGACCCGGCATTCGCGCCCGGTACGGACTATGGCCGGACAGATGAATACACCGCGGCGATGGAGCGAGTCGTGGCCCGGAAGGATATCCATATCTTCTGGTGCCCGAATCCGCTGATGGTCAACGTCCTTTTTTTGAATAGGGCCCTAAACTGCCGGATATTTGCCACGCTCTATGATCTTATCCCGGCTATCATGCCTGTCCCGGAGTGGAGCGAGGCGGTCCGCGCGGAGTATCAGCGGCGGCTGGACTATCTGCGGGTCACGGATATGGAGCTTTTGTGTATCTCCGAGGCGACAAAGGCGGACTTTGAAAACCATATTCGTCCTCGTGACGGGCTCCATGTGACGCTTCTGGCGGCCGATGAAAACAAGTTTTACCGCCCCCGGACGACGGCGGGCGTTCAGAAAAAGCCCCGTATCGTCTTTACCGGCGGATTCGACTACCGCAAGAATATGAACGGCGCGCTACAGGCTTTTGCCAGAGCCTGCAAAAAGGATCGGGGAGACCGCCTCGTTCAGAACGCGGAGTTTTATCTGGTGTGCAGCGCCGGGGAAGAGAAGAAAAAAGAATTCTATAAATACGCGAAAAAGCTGAAGATCGGCGGGCGCGTCCATCTGACGGGATTCATCCCGGATGAGGAGCTCGCGGCGCTTTACCAGACGTGCGACGTGTTCTTTTTTCCGTCTCTGTACGAGGGCTTTGGTCTTCCCATCCTGGAGGCGATGCTTGGCGGCGCCTATGTGCTGAGCGCGAACAATTCATCGCTGCCGGAGATCTGCGGAGAGCATGCGCTGCTGTGCGACGCCAACGATGTGAACGACATGGCGGACAAGCTGGCCCAGGCGCTCAGGGCGGCGGAGCAGGAGAGCGTGGCGGAGAAAAACGCCAGGCAGGAGTATGCCCGGCGTTTTTCCTGGGACAGGACGGCGGCAGAGACGCTGGCGCTGTTTACGGAGGACCACAAAAAGCGGGAGAAGAG
Source organism: uncultured Oscillospiraceae bacterium (assembly GCA_947624985.1). GTDB lineage: Bacteria > Bacillota > Clostridia > Oscillospirales > Oscillospiraceae > CAJOIG01. The sequence continues at coordinate 81,555 of CANQMO010000005.1, forward strand.
AAAGATCGCTCTCGCCACGCCGTGGCCCACACAAAAGACGGGGATCGCCAATTTTGTTTATAAAATGATCCCGTATCTTGTGAGATACTTCGATGTCGATATTTTTGTGGATGAACAGGCGCCGGCGACGGAGGAGGGCCTGCTCCCATACGATCAGGGAGAGATGTTTCCCCTCGATTCCCTTGAGGCGCGGTATCATAACTACGATAAGGTGATCTATGAGTTCGGCAACAGCAGCGATTTCCACACCGAAATTTACCGGAAGCTCAAAGAGCTTGGCGGTATCGCCGAGATACATGACCACATCCTCCATCCTTTTTTGTACCGTTCTTTTTTCCTGACGCAGGACTATGAGACGTATAGAGAGGCCCTGACCGACGGCTACGGTCATGAGGGCGAGGCCCATTATCAGGACGTGCTGAATAAGGTGACCGCCCCCGATATCGAAAAATACCCCATGTGCCACAGCGTGGCGAATATCAGCGAGGCGGCGATCGTCCACAACCACTGGTCCTATGACCAGATAAACGACACAGCTGTGCGCATTATCCCGCATGCCGCCTTTGATAAGGAGGTCATGGCAGAGGATGTCAAACAGCAGCGTTTGAGCCATTTGAAGGACCTGATCTCTTATAACGGAGAGGTCATCATCGGCTTTCTGGGTTTCGTCAACCCGAATAAGAGACCGATGGTCCTGCTGTCGGCCGTCAAAAAGCTGCTGATGGAGGGGTATAAGGTAAAGCTCGTATTCTGGGGCAACTGTGATCTTATCGAGCTCGAAGAGGCGATCATTGAACAGGATATGAGCGATTCGGTCTTTATATCCGGTTATCTGGACAAAGCCTCTTACGAGGCGGCGCTTGAGATGTCGGATATCATAGTCAATCTGCGCTATCCCTCTATGGGCGAATCGTCGGGCACGCTTTGCGAGGCGTTCAAATACGGCAAGCCGGTCATCGTAAGCGATGTGAACCAGTACCGGGAGTACCCGGACAGCGTGTGCTGGAAGGTGCCGGTAGACAAGTATGAGGCCGACATGCTTGCCGCTATGCTCCGGTATCTGGTAGACGATCCGGCGGTGCGTGACACGCTGGGCGGCAACGCGAAGGCGTATGCCGAGAGCGTTCTCGCGCCGGACGAGATCGCAAAAATGTACTGGGACGTGGTGGATGATGCCATCCGCGCCGATCAGGAGCGAAAAGCGGATCTGGCGGAGAAGCCCCTGGCGCTGGTCATCCCCTGGTACGGCAGCGATATCCGGGGCGGCGCGGAGATGGAGTGCCGGTACCTTGCCCACAGTCTGCAAAACGCCGGTCAGACGGTGGAGGTGTTCACCACCTGTGTGAAGGACGCCGCCAGTGATCGGGGCAGGAACACGCTGCGGCCCGGAAAGCATATCGAAGAGGGGATCGTCGTGCGCCGCTTCCTCGTCCGTGAGGATCGGGATGTGGACCGGTACAATGTCTCCAACCTGCGAATATTCAATAACGAGCCGTTTACTGTTGAGGACGAGAAGACCTATTTCCGCGAGGACATCAACAGCGACGACATGTACCGCTATATACGCCGAAACGCGGATGGCTACAGGGCGTTCCTGTTTTTGCCGTATATGTACGGCGTGACGTACAACGGCCCCGCCTACTGCCGGGGCAAGAGTATCATGACTCCCTGCCTGCATGACGAGAGCTATGCCTACATGCAGGTGCTGCAAAAGTCCATGAACGCGCTCAAGGGCATGATCTTTAACTCCAGCCCCGAGGACGATCTGGCCCATCGGATATTCGGACTGGATAACGTTAAGACCGTTACGCTGGGCGTGAGTCTGGACACGGACTGGTACGCTTCCTGCGACGGAGACAGGTTCCGGGAAAAATACGGGCTCCGGGATGATTTCATCCTCTTTGCCGGCCGGAAGGACGCCGGAAAGAAGGCGGACGAGCTCATCGAATATTTTATCCGCTACAGAGAGCAGACGCCGGAGTCCACTTTAAAGCTCGTGCTGATCGGCGGCGGCAAGCTGCCGGTGGAGGTGCCTGAGGGGTATCAGAACGACGTGATCGATCTTGGGTTCATCCCGGCGGAGGACAAGCATGACGCCTTCGCGGCGTGCACGGTGTTTTGCAATCCCTCTTATTTTGAGAGCTTTTCCATCGTCATCATGGAGGCGTGGGTTGCAAAACGCCCCGTGATGGTCTCCGCCCACTGCGCCGTGACGGCCAACTTTGCCAGAGAATCCAACGGCGGGCTGTGGTATGCGGACTACGGCGAGTTCAAAGGGAGCCTTGACTATCTGCTCAGCCACCCGGCGCAATGTCAGGCTATGGGTGAGAACGGCTTTTCCTATGTTATGGAACACTTCACCCATGAGAAGATCGCCCAGAGCTATCTGAAGTTTATCGAGGACTGCGGGCTGTAAGAGCCTGTGTCCGGCAGACGGCCTTTTACCCGGATGGCGCCATGCGCGGAGCGGACGACGACCGGCAGGCGCAAGAAAAGGAGACCCATGGATAATCCGACCCTTGAAAACAGAAGGCCGTTCCGGAGGCTTTTTCTGGAGCTCGCCGCCGTGCTGGCGCTGACGGCGCTGATAGAGTGGTACTATTTCGGCTTCTGCAACACCGACCTGGCCGTGCCTAACCGCTATGAGGGAGACGGACTGACGGGCGTTTCCTCCATAAAAAACGCGCTGCACGGCAGTGGAGCGCTGCTGGGCTGGCCCTATTATCAGGACAGCTACGCGTATTCCGCCAACTACAGCATGCTCAAGACGGTCTTCATCTGGCTGTGCGGACTGTTCTGCGGCAACGCGAGCACGGTGTTCGACCTGTATCAGATGGCCATACCCTTTGCCAATGTGGCCGTCTGCTTTCTTGTGCTGCGCTCGCTGAAAATGCGCGGATGGCTGGCGTATCTGGCTGCCCTTGCCTTCGGCTTTTGCCCGTATGTGCAGCAGCGGTTCATCGGCCATATGGCCCTGGCCTCGGTGGAGTGCATACCGCTGGTGTTTTTGATGTGCATCTGGTGCATAGAGGACGATTCTTTTAACCGTCCCGGTCGGGGATGGGCGCGCAAAGGGCGCAACTGGCTGGCGTTGCTTTTCGCCTGGATGATCGCCAACAACGGCATGGTCTACTATCCGTTCTTCTCCTGCTTCATCCTCTGCGTAGTGGCGCTGTGCCTGCTGCTGCGGCGGCGGAACTGGCGGGCCGTGGTGCCGGCGCTGGTGGTGGTGGCCGAGATCGCCGGCTGGCTGGCCGTCGGCTTTTTGCCGGTCGTGATCGGCATGATAAGAGGATACGGCAACGCCGCCGCTGCCGGCGCTGTCCGCACGGCGGAAGGCGCGCTGATCTATGGACTGCGGCTGAGTTCGCTGCTGCTCTCGCCCAATGGATATGGAATACCAAAGATCGCTTCGTGGTTCGGAAATTATTTCAATTTGTCCGCGCAGCTCGAGGGCCAGAACGTCAATGAGAATGTCTTTGCATATATGGGCATGGCCGCCGTTGCCGGTTTTTTCCTCCTTCTGGTAAATCTTTTCTTCCGGGAGAAGGACAGCCCCACGGCGCTGGGACGGCGGCTGTGGTACCTCTCCCGCGTCAACATCGCCATCGTCCTGCTCGGCGTGCAGACGGGTCTCGGCTCCATCATCGGCGCGTTCCTTACCTATATCCGCGCTTACAACCGTATATCGCCGTTTCTTGTGTTCTGCGGCGTGCTGACGGTGACGCTGCTGGCCGAGGCGCTGCTGCAAAAGCTGTCCGCCCGGCGGAAGGCGGCATACGCGGGGGCGGCGCTGCTGGTAGCGGGGCTGTTCTGCTACGCGCTCTGGGAGCAGCAGGGATGCTATAATTACCTTACCGAGGAGTATACCCGGGACATCAGCCAGCGTGTGAAAGACGACCAGGCGTTCGTCGGCCAGATCGAGGCGGCGTCCGGCGAGGACGCGCTGGTCTATCAGCTGCCATACATGCGCTCTTTTGAAAACGGCGCCATTTATGACATAAATGACTATGACCATATGCGCGGCGAGGTGAACAGCGACACGCTGCGCTGGAGCTATGGCGCCACGGACGGCACGGAGAACGACCGCTGGTATGCGCGCACGAGCCGTCTGGAGCCCAGCGCGCTGGTGGCGGAGCTTTACGACAAGGGCTTTGCGGGGATATGGCTCAATCTGGCCGGCTACGCGCCGGAGGAAAGGGCCCGGACGGAAGCGGACCTGTGCGCCGCCGCGTTTTGTGACGAGCCGATCCGCTGCGGCGACGGACACACGATCTATATACCGCTGTCCCATTCGCTGGTCTATCAGCTCGATCCGGCGACCGGCGGCGTGCGGGGGATAGACTATCAGGCGGACGAGGACGTCGTCCGGGTCGTCGGGGAGGATCTAGCCGGGGACGAGAGCGCGGTGACCTATTTGCAAAACGCGCTGCAAAGCGAAGGCACGGACGGCCAGAGGCATACCATCGCCCTCCCGGAGGGGTGCGAGCTGCGGTTCGCGACGCCGGAGGACAGGGGAGAGATGACTGCCGCCGCCACGGTGGTGGAGGAGCATGATTTTTCCCTTTCGCCGGCCGATGATGTTCAGATCGCATCTTTCCCCTTTGCCATTGAGGGCGACACCTGCTATCGGGTGGATCTGACGCTGGATGAGGACACCGATCTTGACGCGGCGTGCCGCCTGATGGCGGACCTCTACGCGGATGGCTATGACCGGCAGGAGCAGCAGGTGGAATACTTCGTGTCGGAAGGAAGATATCAGTATAGCTTTTATATAGATTCCGGCAATATCCCGGCAGGCTCCATTGACGGCAACATCAGACTGTTCACCGGCGATCTCACGACGCTTTTGAAGATCGACACGCTGCGCGTGACACAGATGACAGCCGCTTCGCAGCCGGCTGCCTGAGGCGTAAGGAGGGAAGAGCATGAAAGTCGTATTGCTGGCCGGCGGCTATGGCACCCGTATCAGCGAGGAGTCGCAGTTCAAACCGAAGCCCATGATCGAGATCGGCGGCATGCCCATACTCTGGCATATCATGAAGGGCTATTCCCACTATGGTTTCAATGATTTCATCATCTGCGCGGGTTATAAGCAGCAGGTGGTCAAGGAGTGGTTCGCCGACTACTTCCTCAACACCAGCGACGTGACCTTCGACTTTACCCGGGGCGGAGAGATGATCGTGCACAGCCAGCATGTGGAGCCCTGGCGGGTGACGGTGGTCGATACGGGTCTTGACACCATGACCGGCGGGCGTATCCGGCGGGTGCGGCCTTATATCGGCGAAGAGACCTTCATGATGACCTATGGCGACGGGGTGTGCGACGTGGACGTTTCGGAGCTATTACGCTTCCACCGGTCCCACGGCCATATCGCCACGCTGACGGCGGTCATCCGGGAGCAGGAAAAGGGCGTCCTGGATATCGGCGGCGACAACGCCGTGCACTCCTTCCGGGAAAAGAGCGCGGGCGACGGCGCGCCGATCAACGCGGGATTCATGGTGTTGGAGCCCTCCGTCTTTGACTACATCGACGGGGACGACACGGTGTTTGAACGCGAGACGCTCACAGAACTGGCGGAGCAGGGGGAGCTCATGAGCTATATGCACCGGGGCTACTGGCAGTGCATGGATACGGCCCGGGAGCGGGAGACGCTGGAAAAGCTCTGGAACGGCGGGAAAGCCCCCTGGAAGGTGTGGACAGACTGATGGAGTTCGATCTGGATTTTTACCGCGGCAGGCGCGTGCTGCTGACGGGGCACACCGGCTTCAAAGGCGCCTGGATGAGCCGTATGCTGACCGGCGCCGGAGCGGCGCTTACCGGCTATTCCCTGGGCTCGGAAAAGGACCCCAGCCTCTTTGCGCTGGCGGGACTGGAAGGGAAACTGCGCCATGTGACCGGCGACGTGCGCGATCTGGACCATCTGAAACAGGTGTTCGACGAGACACAGCCGGAGATCGTGATCCATATGGCGGCCCAGCCCATCGTCCGGGACAGCTACGCCCGGCCGGTATACACCTATGAGACGAATGTGATGGGCACGGTGAACGTGCTGGAGTGTGTGCGGCTGAGCCCCTGCGTCAGGAGCTTTCTGAACGTGACCACGGACAAGGTGTACCTGAACACCGAGCGGATGCAGGGCTACCGGGAGGACGAGCCGCTGGACGGCTATGACCCCTATTCCAATTCCAAAAGCTGCTCGGAGCTTGTCACCCACAGCTACTACAACAGCTTTTTCCGGGACCGGAACGTGGCCGTCTCCACGGCCCGGGCCGGGAACGTGATCGGCGGCGGGGATTTTGCCCATGACCGGATCATACCGGACTGCGTCCGCGCCGCGATGGCCGGAAAACCTCTGGTGATACGCAATCCCCGTTCGACCCGGCCTTTCCAGCATGTGCTGGAGCCGGTGACGGCCTATCTGATGATCGCCGCCCGGCAGTATGAGGACCGCTCGCTGGCGGGCTGGTACAACGTAGGGCCGGACGAGCGCGATGTGGTGACCACTCAGCGGCTGGTGGACCTGTTTTCCGAGAAATGGGGAGGATTGGCAAGCGAATACGGGGCGGAGGCCAACGCCCCCCATGAGGCCGGGCTCCTACAGCTGGACTGCGGCAAGATCAGGCGGGTATTCGGCTGGCGGCCCCGCTGGCATATCGAGGACGCCGTGGAAAAGACGGTGGAGTGGACGAAGGTGTGGCTCTCCGGCGGGGACGTGCCGGCGGAGATGGACCGGCAGATCAAAGCATATTTGGAGGATGAGTGAGTATGTCGGCGTGGACCAGTGAGGCGCAGGCCCGGGAAGAGATCAAAGAGATGGTCAGCGCCTATTACCGGCAATTCAAGGAGAATAAAAAGCCCTTTCAGCCGGGTGACCGGATCGCGTACGCCTCCCGCGTGTATGACGACAGGGAGATGTGCGCCCTGACGGACGCCATGCTGGATTTCTGGCTGACCACCGGGCGGTTCGCGGAGCAGTTTGAACAACAGTTCGCCGCGTGGCTGGGGGTGAAGTACGCCCATCTTGTGAACAGCGGCTCGTCGGCGAATCTCATCGCCTTTACGGCCCTGACGGCGCCGGAGCTGGGGCAGCGGCGCATCAAAAAGGGCGACGAGGTCATCACCGTGGCCTGCGGCTTCCCCACTACGGTGGCGCCCATATTGCAGTATGGCGCGGTGCCGGTGTTCGTGGATATGACCGTGCCCCAGTACAATATCGACGTTTCAAAGCTGGAGGCCGCCCTGTCCGACAGGACGAAGGCGGTCATGCTGGCCCACACCCTGGGCAATCCCTTCGATCTGGCCGCCGTGCGGACCTTCTGCGATGAGCACGAACTCTGGCTGGTGGAGGACAACTGCGACGCCCTGGGCACCACCTATACCATCGACGGCGAGACCCGCTACACGGGAGCCTGGGGCCATATCGGCACCAGCAGCTTTTATCCGCCCCATCACATGACCATGGGCGAGGGCGGATGTGTGTACACCAGCGACGGGCTGCTGCACCGGCTGATCCTGTCCTACCGGGACTGGGGCCGGGACTGCGTGTGCCCCTCCGGCCATGACAATTACTGCGGCCACCGCTTTGACGGGCAGTATGGACAGCTTCCGGCGGGGTACGATCACAAATATGTCTACAGCCACCTGGGGTATAACCTGAAGGTGACGGACATGCAGGCCGCCGTGGGCTGCGAGCAGCTGAAAAAATTCCCGTCGTTCATCCAGCGCCGCCGCGACAACTGGCAGCGGCTGCGCGACGCGCTGGCGGCCAGTCCCGCCGCAGACAAGCTGATCCTGCCGGAGGCGGCGCCGAACAGCGTGCCCAGCTGGTTCGGCTTCCTTCTGTCGGTGCGGCCGGACAGCGGTCTGGACCGGAACGCCGTGACCCGGTATATCGAGCAGCGCAACATCCAGACAAGGCTGCTGTTCAGCGGCAATCTGATCCGGCACCCGTGCTTTGACGACATCCGGGGCACGGCCGCCTACCGTGTGGTGGGGGGCCTCGCCAACACCGACTTCATCATGGCGAACAGCTTCTGGGTGGGCGTGTACCCCGGCATGACCGATGAGATGATCGACTATATGGCGCAGGTGATCGCCGAGGCGGTCCGACATATGGCATGAGAGAACGGGCAAAAAAGCTGTTCACCGATTCGCTGTGGAACATCGTCGGAATGATGACGATGAACATGGCAGCCCAGTTCATCCTCTATCCCGCCTGGAACAGGGCCTATGGCAGCGAGCGATATGGGGACATTCTGTACCTGCTTTCGCTGATGAACATCGTGGCCGTGTCGATGGGCTCCAGTTGTAACTATGCCAGAATGCGTGAAAGCTCCCGGGGCCATACCCGCAACACGCCCTATCTGCTGCTGCTGGCGGCTCTGTCGGTGCTGCTGCTGCCGCTGGCGGCTGTGGCGGCCCGATGTGCGGGCGTGCGCTCCACCGGGGCGGAGACGGTCTGCTATATGTTGCTGGCCGTCGCCACCATGTGGCGGTATTATATCGATGTGGAGTACCGGCTCACGCTCAACTATAAGGGCAGCTTCCGGTTTTATGTCCTCATGGGGGCCGGGTATCTTGCGGGGATCGCACTGCTCCGTTTTACGGGGACCTGGCCGGTGGCACTGTTGCTGGGCGAGGCGCTGGGCTTTGTCTATGTGCTGGCGCGGGGGAGCGTACTGCGGCCTGACGGAGCGCCGGACCGGACAGAGCAGCGTGCCGTGCTGCGGCTTTTTTCCCTGCTGGTGGGAGCGGATCTGCTCTCGTCGCTGATCTTTAACGGGGACCGCATTTTGCTGCGCACGCTGGTAGACGGCACGGCCGTCACGGTCTATTACCTTGCCTCCCTGCTCGGGAAGACCATCTCCCTCATCACGACGCCTCTCAACAGTGTGATCATGGGGTACCTGGCCCGCTATAAGGGAAGGCTGACAGTGCGCATGATGAACGCCGTCACGCTGGGCTGTATGGTGGCTGTGTTTGCGTTGGCCGGGTGCTGCACGGTGGCGTCTGTGGTACTCATACGGTTGCTGTATCCCCTGGAATACGATCAGGCGCACAGCTATTTCTTTGTGGCGAACGCCGCGCAGGTCGCCTATTTCCTTGCCAACGTCGTCACGCTTTTGCTGCTGCGGTTTTCCGAGGCCCGCTATCAGATGGTCGTCAACGTGCTTTTTGCGCTGAGCTTCTGCGTGGTATGTATTCCCGTGACGATCCTGTGGGGGCTGCCGGGATTTTGCGCAGGACTGCTGGGGATCAATCTATTCCGGCTCTGCTTCGCGCTTGGACTGTGTTACCGCGCGGCGCTGAAAGCGTAAAAGGCGGCGGAAAGAAGGGTGAAAGGAGAGCGGGCATGAAACTGCCGGAATTACATGACAGGCTGTTCGAATTGCTGTGCACGGTGGACGATATATGCCGGCGGGAGAACGTGCGATATTTTCTGGACGGCGGCACGGCCATCGGCGCCGCCCGGGAGAAGGACTTCATCCCCTGGGACGACGACATGGACATCAAAGTCCTGGCGGAGGACTACCCGGCGTTCAAGGCGGCTATGGAGAAGTATCTGCCGGAGCATATCCATCTGGTGGAGCCGGACGCCTTCGCCCCGCATTTTTACGACTTCAATGTCCGCATTTATGACGACCGCTGGCTCCTGCGCCGGGAGACGGCGGAGGATCGGTTTTATGATGATCTGCAAAACCATGTGGGTACGGACGTTTTCATCTACACTGAGGCCCCGGCCGGAGCGCTGGCCCAAAAGTTGCTGGTTTTCAAGAGCAAGGTCCTGTACGGCATGGCGATGGCCCACCGCTATACGGTGAAGGACGCAAAATACACGGCGCTGCAAAAGGCGCAGGTGGCTGTGCTGCGAAGCGTGGGACGCTTCTTTTCTGCCGAAAGCATTTTCGCCCGGTGGAAGAAGGCCGTCTGGCGCTGGCAGGGGAAGGGCACGGGGGTGCTCTTTACCGCGAACTATCCCGTCGGCTGGTTCCGCTTTTTCCCCGCCGATGGGTACCAAACGGCCTGCGCCGGAGAGATACGGGGCAGGAACTTCCCGCTGCCGGCGGCGTTCGACGCGGAACTGCGCTCCCTGTACGGCGACTATATGACCCCTCATAAAGATACCGGCTTCTATATCCAACATATAGATGAGCAGGACCGGGAGGAAGACCACCGTCGATAAGTGAGAGAAAAGGAGGCGCTCGTATGCGTCAGCGTTTGGCGGATTATATAGCGGATTTTCTCGTGGCCCACGGTGTGACGGACGTGTTCTCCGTGGTGGGCGGCGGCGCCATGCACCTAAAGACGCCTTTGGCCTCAGCCAGATCATCCAGACGGTCGATATCGTGATCTCATGCAGGAGACATTTTCAGACGGAGCGATAGAGCCGTTTTCCGGCGATACGGAGGAAGGGAGAGAAACGATGACCAGCGAGGACGTTTTGCAAAAGATCCACCGTCACAGTCTTGCAATGCTACAGGCGCTGGACGAGGTGTGCGCGAAGTACGGTATCGTGTTCTATGTGGCCTACGGGGCGCTGATCGGCACCGTGCGTCATCGCGGCTTCATCCCCTGGGACAACGATATCGACGTCATGATCTCCCGGGAGAATTTTCAGAAGCTTGTCCGGCACCGGGATGAGTTTCCGGAGGATTATCCTCTGGTCCTGCCCACGGAACACGGCGAGAAGCGGTATCTGGACAGTGTTCCCCGCATGATGTACCGGCATATGCTCATCAAAATGGACCCAGACGCCTGCCGGTATTACAACGACCATAACGACCGGCTGGGTCTGGATTTCTTCTTTCTGGACAAGACCTATGACGACTGGCGCGGCAAGCTGCAACGGACGGAGCTTGCGCTGATTTACGGGCTTTTGAACGCTTACAGGCACAAAAGCTTTTTTGCCGATTACAGCGCCAAGATGAAATGCGTCAACGTCATCCTGCGCGCCGTGGGCCGCTGTTTGCCGTATAACTGGCTTTTGGCCCGGGCGGAGAAGGTGGCGACGCGCTTTGACGAACGGGCGGACGCTGAATACTGCTTTGACAGCAACGACGACCTTACCTGCCTGTTTCGGCTCATGCCGGTTAAGGCTTTTGGCAAACCGGTGCGCGCGGCGTTCGAGGACATAACGGCGCCGATCCCCTCTGACGCCGATACGGTCCTCCGTGCGTATTATGGGGATTACAGAAAACTCCCGCCGGAGGAGGAGCGCCTCCCGCACTGGGGGCGGAACCTGCTCGCGGCTGAGGATTTCATCTTCACCGAGCCTGTGGCGGCGGAATAGGACGGTCGCTTACTTTGACCGGAGAAAGGACGGATCATCATGCGTCAGCGTTTGGCGGATTATATAGCGGATTTTCTTGCAGCCCACGGTGTAACGGACGTGTTCTCCGTGGTGGGCGGCGGCGCCATGCACCTGAACGACGCCTTTGGCCATCACCCGCGGCTGCGCGTCACCTATGACCACCACGAACAGGCCTGCGCCATAGCGGCGGAGGCATATGCCCGGCTGGAGGGCCGCATAGCGGCGGTGTGCGTGACCACGGGCCCGGGCGGCACCAACGCCCTTACGGGCGTGGTAGGCGGGTGGCTGGACAGTATTCCCATGTTCATCGTCTCCGGGCAGGTGCGCTATGACACCACGGCCCGCTACGGCATGAGATATACCCAGGGCCTTCCGCTGCGCTCGGTGGGGGATCAGGAATACGATATCGTCAGGTCTGTGGAGCCCATGACCAAGTACGCGGCCATGCTGGAGGAGCCGTCGCGGATACGGTATATGCTGGAAAAGGCGTGGCACCTGGCCACAACGGGCCGTCCGGGGCCTGCGTGGATAGACGTGCCGGTGAACTATCAGGGCATGGAGATAGAGACGGACGACCTGGAAGGGTATGACCCGGCGGCGGATGAGGGGCTTTTGCCCCCCGATCTGGGGGACGATACCGTCAGGACGGTGCTGGACATGGTGCGCGGGGCGGAGCGCCCGGTGATCTATGCCGGGGGCGGCGTGCGTCTCTCCGGCGGCTTCGCGGCCTTCCGGGAGATGGTGGAAAAGCTGAACGTGCCGGTGGTCACTTACTGGAACTCTATCGATCTTATCGAGGACGAGCACCCGCTGTATGTGGGCCGCGCCGGGAATATGGGAGACCGGCCCGGCAACTTTGCCGTGCAAAACGCCGATTTTGTGCTGGCCGTCGGCACCCGTATCTCCATCCGGCAGACCGGTTACGACTGGAATACCTGGGCCAGAGCGGCCAGGGTCGTCATGGTGGACATCGACCGGGCGGAGATGAAAAAGCACACGCTCCATGTGGACATGCCCATTTGGGCGGACGCAAAGGACTTCTGCGGCCGGATGGCGGCGGCGCTGCCGGCGGGGGAGAGGCTCTTCCGGGGCGAGACATGGCTGGCCGCCTGCCGGCGCTGGAAGGAGAGATACCCCGTCGTCTCGGAGCGTAACTGGCGGTCCGGGGCGGACGGCGCAAACGTGTACGCATTCATCCGCCGCCTCAGCGACAAGCTGCCGGAGGGGAGCCTGACAGCGGTGTCCAACGGCGCGTGCTGCGTGGTCGGGCACCAGGCGTGGCATGTGAAAAACGGGACGCGGTTCATCATCAACAACGCCATCGCCAGCATGGGCTACGGTCTGCCGGCGGCCATCGGCCTTTGCATCGCCGGCGGACGGCGGGACACCGTATGCCTGGAGGGCGACGGGTCCATCATGATGAATTTACAGGAGCTGCAGACCGTCGTCACCAATAAGCTGCCGGTCAAGCTGTTTCTGATAAACAACCGGGGGTATCACTCCATCCGTATCACCCAGAACAATCTGTTCGGCCATCACAGCAAGGTGGGGATCGGAGAGGAATCCGGTGACCTGTCGTTCCCCAGCTTCGCAAAGATCGCGGAGGCCTTTGGGTACCCGTATTTCGCGGTCCGCGCCAATGAGGAGATGGAGGGGGTCATCGGCCAGGTGCTGGCCCGGCCCGGCTTCGTCTTTTGCGAGGTGTTTACCGACACGGAGCAGGTATGGGAGCCGAAGAGCAGCACGAAGCGCCTGGCGGACGGCACTCTCGTGAGCCCGCCGCTGGAGGATCTGGCGCCGTTCCTGCCCCGGGAGGAATTGAGAGAGAATATGTTCATCCCGCTGCCGGAGGAGTCGGAGACATGATGGAACGGAGCATTCATACTGCCGTCGTGACCGGCCCCACCGGCGCTGTCGGCACGGCGCTCTGCCGCCGGCTCGCCGACGCGGGCTGTAGCGTGTACGCGGTGTGCAGGCCGGGCAGCGCCCGGGCCTCGGCCCTGCCGGTACATGAACGGGTGAGGGCCGTGTACTGCGATATGGCCTCCTTACAGGAGCTGGGGCGGCAGATCGGCGGGAAGTGCGACGTGTTTTACCACCTTGCCTGGGCCCACACCGCCGGCCCCGGACGCGACGATATGCCCGCGCAGATCGGGAACATCCGCTACACCGTCGATGCGGTCCGCGCGGCGGCCGAACTGGGGTGCGGGGTGTTCATCGGCGCCGGCAGTCAGGCGGAGTACGGTCCTGTGGACGGGCCCCTTAGGCCGGACACGCCGGTCTTTCCCCGGACCGGTTACGGTATGGCGAAGCTCTGCGCCGGTCAGATGAGCCGCCAGGAGGCACACCGGCTGGGCATGGAGCATGTGTGGCCCCGTATCCTGTCGGTCTACGGCCCCGGAGACGGGGAGAGATCGATGATATCCTCCGTGACCCGGCAGCTTCTGGCCGGGGAGAGACCGTCCCTGACGGCGGGGGAGCAGATATGGGATTATCTGTATGCGGATGACGCGGCGGAGGCGCTCTACCGGATGGCTGTGCGTGGGGCGGACGGCGCGGTCTATCCGCTTGGCAGCGGCGAGGCCCGTCCGCTGCGGAGCTATGTGCGGCAGCTGCGGGACGCCGTGGACCCGGCGCTGCCTCTCGGATTCGGCGAGGTCCCATATGGGCCCGGGCAGGTCATGCATTTGCAGGCGGACATCTCCGCTCTCGCGCGTGACACCGGCTTTTCACCGCGGACGGCGTTTTCCGAGGGTATCAAAAAGACTGTTGAATGGATAAGGAGGGAATACCATGACTGAGCCGAAAAAAGTCATATCGGTGATGATCCCTACCTATAACGAGCGGATGAACGCCCGTCCCATCTATGAGGCCGTGCGGGACGAGCTCAAGAAAAGCTGCCCGGCCTACGACTACGAGATCCTGTTCATCGACAATAAGTCAACGGACGGGACCCGCGAGATCATCCGTGGTATCTGCGCGGAGGACAAGCGGGTGAAGGCCATTTTCAATACGAAGAATTTCGGCCAGTTCAACAGCCCCTTTTACGGCCTCATCCACACCGGTGGGGACTGTACCATCACCATTTGCGCGGATTTCCAGGACCCGGTAGAGCTCATCCCCCGGTTCGTGGAGGAGTGGGAGAAGGGCTATAAGATCGTCATCGGCAGAAAGACGAAAAGCCGTGAAAACCGCCTCGTATACTTCCTGCGGGGCTGCTATTACCGTATCATCCGCAAGATGAGCACGGTGGAGATGATCGAACAGTTCACCGGCTTCGGCCTTTATGACCGCAGCTTTGTGGATACCATGCGCCAGCTCCACGATCCCACGCCGTTCATCCGCGGCATCGTGGCGGAACTGGGGCCGGAGCGAAAGGAGATCGAGTATGAACAGCCCCGGCGCCGGGCCGGAAAGACCCACAACAACTGGTACACCCTCTTTGACGCGGCTATGCTCAGCTTCACCAGCTACACGAAGGTCGGCATGCGTGTGGCGGAGTTTTTCGGCTTCGGCGTGGCCTTTGTGAGCTTCCTGTTCGGGCTGTTCTTCCTGGTGGCGAAGCTGCTCTTCTGGGACAAGTTCGCCGCGGGCTACGCGCCGACGATGATCGCGGTGTTTTTCATGGGCGGCGTGCAGCTGGCGTTCCTGGGCTTTCTGGGGGAGTACATCATGGCCATCAATACCCGTGTGATGGACCGGCCCCTGGTGGTGGAGGAGGAGCGCATCAACTTCGACCCGGAGGAGACGGCGTGAGTCTGTTTTGGCGGCCCGCGTCTGCGCGGACCCTGTAGAGGAAGCAGAGAGATATGATAAAAGAGAATCAAAAACTGCTCAATCAGATCAATGTCATCAGCGACGGGGTCATCGTATACGCGATGCTGCCCCTGGCGTACTGGGTGCGTTTTTACGTCCTGAACGCGGTGAGCTCGATCCCGTTCGGCAACTACCTGCGTCTGGGCGTGTTCTATACCGCGTTCCAGCTTTTTACCTTCGCGGGGATCGGCCTGTACCGGTCATACCGTATCGCCTCGCTGCGCAGAGAGATCAAGCGGCTGCTGACCGCCATTTTGCTGGATATGCTGATCCTGGTCAGCGGGCTGTACATCATCCACGAGATGTACTATTCCCGGCTGACCCTGGCGATCTACTGCGCGCTGACCATGGGTGCGCTGGGGGTGAAGCGGTATGTGCTGCGCCGCTTTCTGCGCTGGGCCAGGGGAAAGGACTTCAACCAGAAGCATGTCCTGGTGCTCGGCAGCGGCGTTATGGCCCAGCGGTATCTACAGGAGATACGCCGCAATCCGGACTTCGGCTACCGCGCCCTGGGCTATCTCGCCGGCAAGGCGTCCGACGATATGGACGGGCTGACCTACCTGGGCGGCTACCAGGCCATGGAGCAGGTGCTGGAGCGCTACCGGCCGGACGAGGTGGTGGCGGCCATCGATCTGGACGACTTTGAACACGTCGGCGATATCGTGGAGGAGTGCGAGCAGGCGGGCGTGCGTCTGGCAATCATTCCGTTCTACGCCGACTATATGCCGGCCCACCCGCAGTTTGACGACCTCAACGGCATACCGCTCATGAATATCCGCACGATCCCGCTGGACAACTGGAGCAACGCCTTTCTCAAGCGGACCATGGACGTGGTCGGCTCGGCGCTGCTGCTGGTGCTGACGTCGCCGCTCATGCTCTTTTGCGCCATTGGCGTGCGCCTTTCCTCGCCGGGGCCGATCATCTTCAAACAGAAGCGTATCGGGCGGGAGAAGGAGCCGTTTTATATGTACAAGTTCCGCTCCATGCGTATCAACGCGGCCGAGGATACGGGCTGGAGCGGCACGGAGGACGACCGGCGCACGCCCTTTGGCGCGTTCATCCGCAAGTTCTCCCTGGACGAGCTGCCCCAGTTCTGGAACGTGCTGAGAGGGGACATGAGCCTTGTGGGCCCCAGGCCGGAGGTGCCCTACTATGTGGAGCAGTTCAAGCAGGATGTTCCGCTGTACATGGTCAAGCACCAGGTCCGGCCCGGTATCACGGGCTGGGCGCAGGTGAACGGCCTGCGGGGGGATACCTCCATCAAAGAGCGCGTGGAGTGCGACGTGTATTACATCGAGCACTGGAGCCTGTGGTTCGATATAAAGATCCTTTTCATGACCCTGTTCCGGGGAAAATTCGTCAACGACGAAAAGATCTGAGCCTGCTATTGACAAAATGCCCCATTGGGATTATATTGATAAAAGCATCGCCCCTGTGAGCGGTGCTTTTACACCCCGGAATGTTCACGAAAGGTGATATTTACGAGTACATGAACATCAAGTTTTACGATCTTCTGAACGACCTGGCGGATCATCCCTATGAGAATCAGCGGATACTGGCGGAGCGGTGCGGCCTGAGCCTTGGCACGGTAAACGCCGGTCTGCGGGCGCTGACGGATGCGGGGTATCTGGACGGCGGGGCGGACCTGACGGACAAGGCCCGCGCGCTTCTGGCGGAGCGCGCGCCGAAAAACGCGGTCATCCTGGCGGCGGGCACCGGCATGCGGATGGTGCCTATCAATACCATGACGCCCAAGGGCCTGCTGGAGGTGCACGGCGAGACCCTCATCGAGCGGCTCATCGGCCAGCTGCATAAGGCGGGCGTTCAGGACATCACCGTGGTGGTGGGCTTCATGAAGGAGAGCTATGAGTTTCTCATAGACAGATACGGCGTGAAGCTCGTCGTGAACACGGAATACGCTTGCAAGAGCAATCTGCATTCGCTGGCGCTGGTCGCCGACAGGCTCTCCAACACCTATATAATGCCCTGCGACGTGTGGTGTGAGAGCGATCCCTTTTCCGCCCATGAGGTGTACGGCTGGTATATGGTCACGGACGAGCCGGGCGCCAGCAGCGTCGTGCGGGTGAATCGGAAGATGGACCTCATGCTGGTGCCGCCGTCCACCGGCGGCAACGCCATGATGGGCATATGCTATCTGCCGGAGGCGGAGGCGGCCGTCGTCAGGCAGCGGCTGGAGCGCATGAAGGCCGATCCACGGTATGACGATGCGCTGCTGTTCTGGGAAATGGCCCTCTATGAAAAGGACCGGCTCATGGTGCCCGCCCGGCTCTGGCCGGCGTCGGGCGCCGTGGAGATCAACACCTACGAGCAGCTTCGGGAGCTGGACAGCGGTTCCAGCCATCTGCGCTCGGACGCCATTGACGCCGCCGCCGCGGCTCTTGGCGTGGGCACGGGCGACATCACGGATATATCCATTTTGAAGAAGGGGATGACCAACCGGTCGTTCATCTTTTCCTGTGGCGGCAAGCGGTACATCATGCGTGTTCCCGGGGAAGGAACGGAGCGGATGATCGACAGGGCCCAGGAGGCGTCGGTCTATAAGCTGATCGAGGGCAGGGGGCTTTGCGACGATCCGGTGTATCTGGACGCGGCCAACGGCTACAAGCTGACCCGGTACGTTGAAAACGCCCGTTGCTGCGATCCGGCCAACGAGAAAGATCTGGAGCGGTGCATGGAGAAGCTGCGGCAGTTTCATCGGCTGGCCCTGCAAGCGGACCATTCTTTCGACATATTCGGCTCCATCGACTTTTATGAGTCTCTGTGGGGCGGCGCGCCGTCCGCGTACCGGGACTATGACCAGACGAAAGAAAGCGTGTTCGCCCTGCGGCCCTATATCGACGCCCACGCCGGAAAGCGGGCGCTGACCCACATCGACGCCGTACCCGACAATTTTCTTTTCGCGCCCGACGGCAGCGTGCAGCTGATCGACTGGGAATACGCGGGGATGCAGGACCCCCATGTGGACGTGGCCATGTTCTGCATATACGCGATGTACGACAAAGACCGTGTAGACCGGCTCATCGACATCTATTTTGAGGGCGGCTGTCCGACGGAGACCAGAGCCAAGATCTATTGCTACATCGCCGCGTGCGGTCTTTTGTGGAGCAACTGGTGCGAGTATAAACGCACGCTGGGCGTGGAATTCGGGGCGTATTCCATGCGGCAGTACCGATATGCCAAGGAATACTGCCGGTATGCGCGGGAGGCGATGAAGGATGTATAAGGTCCGGCGCGCGGTCATTCTGGCCGCCGGGGAGGGGAAGCGGCTGCGGCCGGTGACGCTCACCACGCCGAAGCCGCTGATCAGGGTCCGGGGCGAGCGAATGATCGACACCATCCTTCGGGCGCTGCACGAAAACGGCATTGCGGAGATATATGTGGTCGTCGGCTACAGGAAAGAGGAATTCCGACACTTGCCAGAGGAGTATCCCGGCGTGACCCTGATCGAAAACCCGTGGTACGCCGCGTGCAACAATATCTCCTCGCTCTATGTGGCCCGGGACCACCTGGAGGACGCGATGATCCTGGACGGAGATCAGATCATCCGCAACAGCCGCGTACTGTCGCCGGAATTCGACCGGTCCGGCTATAACGCGGTATGGACCGGGGGACCCACCCGGGAGTGGCTGCTCACGGTGGAGGACGGCGTCGTGACCGGCTGCAGCCGGGAGGGCGGCAGCGGGGGATGGCAGCTTTACAGTATCTCCCGGTGGAGCCGGGAGGACGCCCGGCGGCTGCGGACCCATCTGGAGGAAGAGTTCATCAGCCGGGAGAACCGGCAGATATACTGGGACGATGTGGCGCTTTTCTGCCACCGGTCAGAGTACCGCCTGGGCGTCCGGCGCATGGACCGGGACGATGTGGTGGAGATCGACGAACTTGAAGAGCTCGTCCGGCTGGACGGGTCATATGCGGCCTTTTTGAAAGGAGCGGAGGGGAATGAAGAATAAGCAGACACATAGGATAGACTGGCTCATCACGCTTGTACCGCTGGGGATCGTCGTGGCGCTGAGCGTGCTGTTTTTCCTGGCGCCGGAGCAGTCAAACCGCGTCGTCAGCCAGATACGGTTCGTGCTTGGCGACACGTTTGGCGTGTACTATCTGGCCATTGGGCTCGGCATATTCCTGCTATCGATCTATCTGGCCGCCTCCAGGTACGGGAAGATCGTGCTGGGCGGCCAGGACGAAAAGCCCCGGTACTCCTTTTTCGCCTGGGGCTCTATGATGTTCACGGCCGGCCTGGCGGCGGACATCCTGTTTTACTCTTTCTCGGAGTGGATGCTGTACGCCACGGACCCGCACATCCCGGAGCTTGGCGCCGTCGAGGACTGGGCCAGCGTATACCCGCTCTTTCACTGGAGCCTGATCCCCTGGGGGTTCTACCTGGTGCTGGCGGTGGCCTTCGGCTTTATGCTGCATGTGCGCAAGCGGGAGCGGCAGAAGTATTCGGAGGCCTGCCGGCCCCTGCTGGGGAAGCATACCGACGGCCTGGCCGGCCGGCTCATCGATCTGCTTGCCGTCTTTGCGCTGCTGGCCGGTACCGCCACCACCTTCAGTCTGGCGACGCCGCTGATGGCCAGTATCATCAACGAGCTGTTTCATGTGCAGCTCGACCGCGCCGCCGTCACCATCTGTATCCTGCTGATCACCTGCGCGGTGTATACATACTCGCTGCTGCACGGCTTCAAGGGGATCGGCATACTGGCCAATTCCTGCATATATCTGTTTTTCGGCCTTTTGGCCTTCGTCCTCCTCTTTGGCGGGCAGGCGCGGTACATCGTCGAGACGGGTTTTTCCGCTCTGGGGCGGATGGTCCAGCATTTTTTTGAACTGGCGACCTTCACCGACCCGGGGCGGACCACGTCCTTCCCCCAGAACTGGACGATCTTCTACTGGGCATACTGGATGGTGTGGTGCGTGGCGGCGCCGTTTTTCATCGGCAGCATTTCCCGCGGCCGCACCGTGCGGCAGACGCTGCTGGGCGGGTATGTGTTCGGCGTAGGCTCCACCGTCGTGAGCTTTATCATCCTCGGCAACTACTCTTTGGGCATGCAGATGTCCGGCAAGGCGGACTTTCTCGCCCAGTACATGGCCGGGGGGGACCTGTACGGCACGATCATCGCCATGATCCGCTCTTTGCCCTGTGCGCCGCTGGTGCTGGCGCTGGTGCTCGTCACCATGACGGCCTTTTATGCCACCAGCTTCGACTCCATCGCCCTGATCGCCTCCTGCTACAGCTACCACCGGCTCGCAGAGGACGAGACGCCCCACAAGATGGTGGAACTGATGTGGTGCGTTTTGCTGATCCTGCTTCCCATCGCGCTGGTGTTCTCGGACAGCTCCATGAGCAACCTCCAGTCGGTGAGTATCATCGCCGCGTTCCCTATCGGCGCCGTGATCGTGCTGATAACGGCCAGCTTTCTGATAGACGCCCGGCGGTTCCTGTCGGAACGAAACGAATAGGCGCGCCTTGATGTATCCGGCCGAATGTGCTATACTGCACCAGACCTGAATGCGGAAAGGAGGGAGCGCTGTGCGAAAGAAAGTGCTTGTGGTCGCGTCGGTGGCGTCGCACATCATGAACTTTCATCTGCCGTATCTTCGCGCCCTCCACGATCAGGGACACACGGTCCACGCGGCCTGCGCCGGCGCGGACGGTCCTATTCCCGGCGCGGACCGGGTGATCTGCCTGCCCTTTAAAAAGAAGATGACCGCCCCGGCGAACTTTCGGGCGGCGGCCATGCTGCGGCGCGCGGTGAAAACGGAGCGGTACGATCTTGTGATCGTCCACACGTCGCTGGCGGCGTTCTTTACCCGGCTCGCGGTCATGGGGATGAAGCGGCGGCCCCGGGTCATAAATATGGTACACGGTTACCTTTTCGATGATGAGACGGGCGCGCTCAGGCGCACGGTGCTGCTCATGGCGGAGCGTCTGACGGCGGGCGTGACCGATCTGCTGCTCGTTATGAATCGCTGGGACTACGACCTTGCCCGCCGGTATAAGCTGGGCAGGCGCGTCGCGCTCGTTCCCGGCGTGGGTGTGGACGCTTCCCGGTTCGCGGCGGCGGACGAAGCCCGGCGGGCCGCGTTCCGGCGGGAAAAGGGCATAGGGGAGGACGCCTTCCTGCTCGTTTACGCGGCGGAGTTTTCCGGGCGCAAGAGCCAGGCCGTTCTGATCCGGGCCATGGCGAGGTTGCCGGAGCGCGTCGTGCTGGCGCTGCCGGGCAGCGGGGAGCTTTTCGGCCAGTGCCGCGCTCTGGCGGAGGAGCTCCGTCTTGGAGAGAGGGTCCTGTTTCCGGGACAGGTGGCGGATATGCGCGACTGGTACGCCGCGGCGGACGCGGCGGTCTCATCCAGCCGCTCGGAGGGGCTGCCTTTCAACATTATGGAGGCCATGTGTTGCGGTCTGCCGGTGATCGCCAGCGATGTGAAGGGGAACAACGACCTTGTAAAAGACGGGGAGACGGGGCTTCTCTGCCCTTACGGAGACGACGCGGCCTTTGCCGCCGCCGTCGAGAGGATGCTGGGCGACGGCCCGCTCCGAAAGCGCATGGGGGACCGGGCACGCGCGGCCGTGGAGCCATATCTGCTTGAGCAGGCGTTTCCCCAGGTCATGGAGCAGTATGACAGCCAGCTTATCTGAACATCGCCGCCAGCGCGCCGAATGGTGCGCTGGCGCTTTGCGGGGCGGAGGCCGCGAAACACAAACTTGTAATATCGTGGCAAGTATGTTAAAATGTCATCGTTTTGGAACACGGTGACTTTTCCGTGTGGCAGGGCTAAGGAGCGTTTACGCGAGATATGGACCAAAAGACAGTAAAAAAGGGCTGCGCGATCGCCGTTTGCCTCTACGTTTTGCTAATGCTGCTGTATTTCTGTATCAGCGGCGACAGTCTGTACTACCGGGACAGGCAGACCGCCATGCTTTCCGGCAGCGGTGTGATCGGCGAGATCACCTCGGACAAGGAGGTCACCCAGGCGGTCTCCGTGAGCCGCGGGCTGCTTACGGGCATATCCATGCGGACCGGGTGCTATGACCGCCGGAACAGCGGCGATCTGCGTGTGGAGATATTGACGGACGGCGCGCTTCTGGCGGAGACGGACATAGCCGCCCGCGACATACAGAACAACGCCGTCACCTACCTTGAACTGGACGAGCCCGTGGAGGTGCCGGACGGGAGCGTCACGCTGCGCGTGACCGCGCCGAAGGGCCGGGAGGGCAACGCGGTGACGATCTACTGCGGCGACTCCATTTCGGCTGCCAGGGCTTCCGTGAAGGTGGAGCTGGCGGAAGAGGAGCGGGCGCATGTGAACGGGGAGGCGCTCGATTCCGCGCTTTGCGTCAGTCTGCATTTGCGCGAACAGATCTGGTTCGGCCAGTATTTCTGGTACTTTGCCGCCGGGGGACTGGCGCTGCTCGCGGGGTACTGTCTGTATATCCTGGATCGGAACAGGAAGGGAAAGCCGCTGGCGGTGCTGAACCTGTTCATCGCCTTTTCCCGCTACCGCTTCCTGATAAAACAGCTTGTTGCCCGTGACTTCAAGACGAAGTACAAGCGCTCCGTGCTGGGCGTGCTGTGGAGCTTTTTGAACCCGCTGCTGACCATGATGGTGCAGTATGTGGTCTTTTCCACGCTGTTCCGCTCAGATATCCCCAATTTCGCGCTCTATCTGCTGTCCGGTACGGTGTGCTTCAGCCTTTTCAACGAGGCCACCAACATGGCGCTGAGCTCCATCGTGGGCAACGCCTCGCTGATCATGAAGGTCTATGTGCCGAAGTATATCTATCCGCTGACCCGGGTCATGAGCTCCATGATCAACTTCCTGCTGTCGCTGATCCCGCTTTTCGGCGTGATGCTGGTCACCCATACGCCGGTGCGGCTCTCGATCCTGCTGCTGCCGCTGCCGGTGCTGTGCCTGTTCGCGCTGTCGCTGGGCGTGGGCATGTTTCTGGCGTCGGCCATGGTCTTTTTCCGGGACACCCAGTTCTTGTGGGGCGTGGCCAGCATGCTTTTGATGTACCTTACCCCCATTTTCTACCCGGAGACGATCATACCCGCGGGTCTTATGCCGATCTATAAATGCAATCCCCTGTACCATATCCTCCGATTCGTCCGCGCCATCATTATGGACGGGGTGACGCCGGAGCCGAAGGCATTCCTGCTGATGATCGTCGCCTGTCTTGTGCCGCTGGCCATCGGCGTGCTGGTATTCAAAAAGACGCAGGACCGCTTCGTCCTGTATATCTGAGCGTGCAAAGGATGACGGGTGCTTATGATGATCCAGGCAAATAACGTGTCCATGCGGTATCGTATGACGACGGACCGGATCAGCGGTTTGAAGGAATACCTGGTACAGCTCGTAAAGGGCAAAATCAAATACAAAGACTTCTGGGCGCTGAATGATGTGAGCTTTGACGTGGAAAAAGGCGAAGTGCTTGGTATCATTGGCCGCAACGGCGCCGGTAAATCCACGCTTTTGAAGGTGATATCCGGTATCCTGAAGCCAACGGGCGGCAGCGTGACGGTCAACGGTACGGTAGTGCCCATGCTGGAACTGGGCAGCGGATTCGATTTCGATCTGACCGGACGGGAGAATATCTTTCTCAACGGGGCCATTCTCGGCTATTCGGAGGATTTCCTGAAAGAGAAGTATGATGAGATCGTGGCCTTCTCGGAACTCGGTCCGTTCATCAACGTGCCGCTGCGGAACTATTCCTCCGGCATGATCATGCGTCTGGCCTTCTCCGTGGCCACGGTGGTCAACCCGGATATCCTCATCGTGGACGAGATCCTGGCCGTGGGCGACGCGGCGTTTCAGGAGAAGAGCAAGCAGCGCATGCTGGAGCTGATGGGCGGGGGCACGACGGTGCTCTTCGTCTCCCACTCGCTGGATCAGATCCGGGAGATGTGCGACAAGGTGCTCTGGCTCGACCACGGCAAAACGGTGATGCTGGGGGAGACGACGCCGGTCTGCGACGCCTATGAGAACGTTTGACACGCAACTGTAGATATTGTGTCCCGCGGGCGTTTTTTCTCCACAAAATGTGTTTTCGCCATTGACAAGGCCCGGAGGGCGTGTTATAATCGCGCAAACGGCGGTCCGGAGACGGAACGCCGTGTGCAATGTCCTGAAGGGAGGGAGACGTCTTGCGGAGCATTGGCATGAGCGGATGGACGCCGGACACGTTTTCCCGTTTCATCACCCGTTCCGGCGGGTCAGTTGCTCCTTTTTGGGAGTGTGACAAAGGTGAATATGTTTTATTTCCCGGTTTTTGCGATGTGCATGTGCATTTTCGCGAACCGGGATTTTCTTATAAAGAGACCATCGCCACCGGCTCCGCCGCGGCGGCCCGGGGCGGCTATACCGCCGTGTGCGCCATGCCCAATCTGGACCCGGTGCCGGACAGCGCCGGGACCCTCGCTGTCCAGCGGGAGATCATCCGCCGGGACGCCCGCGTACATGTGTACCCATACGGCGCCATCACCGCCGGGGAGAAGGGGGAACGGCTGGCCGAAATGGAGGCCATGGCCCCGTATGTGGCGGCCTTCTCCGACGACGGGCGCGGCGTCCAGTCCGAGGATATGATGCGCGCGGCCATGGTAAAGGCGAAGAGCCTGGGCAAGATCATCGCCGCGCACTGTGAGGACAACGCCCTGCTGGACGGCGGTTATATCCACGCCGGGGACTACGCCAGGGCCCACGGACACCGGGGCATCCCATCCGAGAGCGAGTGGCGGCAGATCGAGCGCGATCTGCGCCTGGCCAGGGAGACCGGCTGCGCCTATCATGTGTGCCATATCTCTACCAGAGAGAGCGTCGCCCTCATCCGCCGGGCCAAAGCGGAGGGCGTGGACGTCACATGCGAGACGGCCCCGCACTATCTGCTGCTGGATGAAAACGACATGCAGGAGGACGGACGGTTCAAGATGAACCCGCCCCTGCGCGCGAAGGAGGACCGGGAGGCTTTGCTGGAGGGCCTGTGCGACGGTACCGTTGACATGATCGCCACGGACCACGCCCCCCACAGCGAGCCGGAGAAGTCCCGGGGCCTGGCCGGCAGCGCCATGGGCGTGGTGGGGCTGGAGACGGCGTTCCCCATGCTGTACACATACCTTGTAAGACCCGGCGTCATCACGCTGGAAAAGCTCGTGGCGCTTTTGGCGGAAAATCCCCGCAGGCGGTTCGGCATACCCATTGGAGAGGACTTCTCTGTGTGGGAGCTGAGCAGGCCGTACACCGTCGACCCGGCGGCGTTCGCCTCCAGGGGGCGGGCCACGCCCTTCGCCGGGCGCCGGGCGTACGGGTCCTGCCGCCTCACCGTCTGTGACGGCAGGGTCGTTTATCAGAGCGGGCAATAGATCATCAGCTATATTTCGGAGGACAATCATGGCAAAGAGAACAGACATCAAAAAAGTGCTCATCATCGGCTCCGGCCCCATCGTCATCGGTCAGGCGGCGGAGTTCGACTACGCCGGGACACAGGCGTGTCTGGCGCTGAAGGAGGAGGGGTATGAGGTCATACTTTGCAACTCCAACCCCGCCACCATCATGACCGACACGGCCATCGCTGACAAGGTGTACATGGAGCCGCTGACGCTGGAATACGTCGCGAAGATCCTCCGCTACGAGCGGCCCGACGCCATCATCCCCGGTATCGGCGGCCAGACCGGGCTGAACTTGGCCATGCAGCTGGAGAAGAAGGGCGTGCTGCGGGAGTGCCGGGTGGAGCTGCTGGGTACCCCCAGCCAGAGCATTGAACGGGCGGAGGACCGGGAGCTTTTCAAGGAGATGTGCCAGTCCATCGGGGAGCCCGTGATCCCCTCCGAGATCACCTACGGTATCGAGGAAGCGAAGAAAGCGGCGGCGGAGATCGGCTACCCGGTGGTGCTGCGGCCCGCGTTCACCCTGGGCGGCACCGGCGGCGGCTTCGCCAACGATGAGGAGGAGCTCGTCGAGATCGGCCTCAACGCCTTTAAGCTCTCGCCGGTCCATCAGGTGCTGGTGGAGAAGAGCGTGAAGGGGTATAAGGAGATCGAGTTTGAGGTCATGCGCGACTGCTACGACCACACCATCACCATCTGCGGCATGGAGAACGTGGACCCGGTGGGCGTGCACACCGGCGACTCCATCGTGGTGGCGCCCATCCTGTC